>NZ_JBSFXO010000004.1:0-682242 GCF_053595415.1 Streptomyces sp. NPDC002499 | reverse complement strand
TCGCCGACGCTCCGCGTCGACTCCCTCCTCCGCCTTGCAGCTGCACGCACCAGACCCCGCTCGGCTCGGCCAAGAAGCACCGCACCTCACAGCCGACCTGATCCGCCGGACAGGCCCTGACCCGGCGGCCCCTCCTCTCCCCTCCTGATACGGCCCCGGTCCGTCACTACCGGGGCAGCACCACGACATACGCGGCGGGATCGCGGTCGCCCGCGGCCATCAGGGCCGTGCGGACGACCGCCGCCTGCTGCTCCATCGCGTCGCGCAGCTTCTTGGGCGTGACGTAGACGACCGTGATGCCCAGCCGCTCCAGGTGCTCGCGCTTGCGGGCGTACTCCGACCACAAGGCGTCCTCGTCCTGGCGCGGGGCGCGGGTGTCCAGCTCGACGGCCACCGCCTGCTCGGGCCAGTACGCGTCCAGGCCGCCGAGGTGCGGGCCGCCCGGGAGGCGCAGGTCCACGTTCCAGACCGGGTCGGGCAGGCCGTACTCGCTCACCATGCGGTAGAGCCGGTCCTCCGCGATCGCGCGGCCCTCGGCCAGCAGCGAGTCCACCGCGTCCACCACGTGCGGACGGCTCAGCAGCTTCGCCGTGGTCAACTCCCGTACCACCGCCGCCGGTTCGCAGTGCCCGCCGCGCACCGCCTCGGTCAGCAGCCGGCGTACCGCCTCCGCGTCCGCGAGTTCGGACACCGCGTCGGCCAGCGCGCGGGCCACCGGCGCGACCGGAACCCCCAGCCGCGGCTCGGCCGTCGGCATCGCGGCGGTGCGCACGATCCTGGCGCAGCCCGTCGAGCGCAGCCGGCGCAGCCGGGGCACCAGGACGTCGATGCGGTCCAGGGACGGCAGCGACGGCGCGGCGGCGAAGCCGTACAGGGCCAGCGCCGCGAGACCGGTGACCATCACCTCCGTGTACACCGGGCGGTGCGGCTCCTGCGGGTTCGGCTGGGCCGGCACCCCGGGGGCCGACTCGCGGGACGCGTACAGCAGCACCGCGTGCAGCCGCTCCTCGCCGGTCGAGGGGCCCGGGTGCAGCAGCACGACCCCCGGCAGCAGCTGCTGCCAGGGGCCGTCGGGGCGGCACTGCTCGTTCGTCTCCGCGGCGGACACACCGTGCGAGCGGAGCTGGGCCGCCGTCATCACCCGGCGGTGGACCTCGGCGAGGTGGTGGAGCGGGCGGGGGGAGAGCGGGGTGTTGTGGTTCATGACTGGGGGTTTCCCGCGCCAGAACCGCGTTTTAACCGCTGTTACACGCCCGTCGACAAATACGGACAAGGTGGCACTAAAGGACGGGTGTTCGGATGCCGATAAGGCCCCGAAAACCCCTGGTCCGAACGGGGAGGACCAGGGGTTACGGGTGTGATTGACCGGATTCCGTAACGGTGACCCGCGGCTTAATAATTGGCCAAAGCCTGGGCGTGCAGCGCCCGCGCCAGATCGTCCCGCGCCTCGAGCACCAGCCGCCGCAGCGCCGGCGCCGCCTCCTCGTGCGCCGCCAGCCACGCGTCCGTCGCGTCCAGCGTCGACTGCGCGTCGTCGGCCGTCGGGTACGCCGGGAACAGCCCCCGCACCACGTCCATCCCGATCTGGATCGACCGCTGCTCCCACACCCGCTCGATCGCCGCGAAGTACTTCTCCGTGTACGGCGCCGTCAACTCCCGCTGCGAGGGCTGCTGGAAGCCCGCGATCGTCGCCTCCACCAGCGCGTTGGACAGCGCGTCCGACTCGACCACCTGGGCCCACGCCTGCGCCTTGACGGCCGCCGAGGGCCGGGCCGCGAGACAGCGCACCTGGTGCCGCTTGCCGGACGCCGTGTCGTCCCGGGCCAGTTCGGCGGCCAGCACCGCCTCGTCCACCGCCCCGTGCGAGGTCAGCGGCTCCAGGAACGCCCAGCGCAGCTCCTGGTCGACGGCCAGGCCCTCGATCGTCTCCGTGCCGTCCAACAGCCCCCGCAGCAACGCCAGATCGCCGGGCGCCGACGCCACCGACGCGAAGAACCGCGCCCACGCCAGCTGTTGCTCACTGCCCGCCGCGGCCCCCCGCAGGTCCCGCAGCGCGATGTCCGCCAGGATCTCCCCGCCGGTCCTGCGCCACCAC
Source organism: Streptomyces sp. NPDC002499 (assembly GCF_053595415.1). Lineage (NCBI taxonomy): Bacteria > Bacillati > Actinomycetota > Actinomycetes > Kitasatosporales > Streptomycetaceae > Streptomyces > Streptomyces sp. NPDC002499. The sequence continues at coordinate 680,147 of NZ_JBSFXO010000004.1, read as the reverse complement.
GGCGGCGAGTAGTTCACCAGCGCCGAGTTGGCCCACGCGTGCAGCATCTGCAGCACACCGATGTCGGTCTCCCGGCGCCCGAACCGCGCCACCATGTCGATGAAGTCCGGCGCGGGCAGCAGCGCGTCCCGGGTCATGTTCCACAGCGCCGACCAGCACAGGGCACGTGCCATCGGGTCGGTGAGCGCGCCCAGGTGCTCGCGCAGGGTGTCGAGCGAGGTCGCGTCGAAGCGGGTCTTGCAGTACGTGAGGTCGTCGTCGTTGACCAGCACCAGCTCCGGGGCGTCCGCACCGGCCAGTTCCACCACGACCGTCCGCGGACCGTCGACGTCCACCTCGGCCCGCTCGTAGCGGACGAGCCGCTCGTCCTGCATCCGGTACAGGCCCACCACCACCCGGTGCGGGCGCAGTTCGGGGTAGGACTCGGCCGCGTCCTGGAGCACGGTCAGCTCGGCGATCCGGCCGCCCTCGACGTCCAGCACCACCTGCGGAGTGAGGGAGTTGACCCCGGCCGTCTGGAGCCAGGACCGCGACCAGGACGCCATGTCCCGCCCACTGGTCTCCTCGAGCACCGACAGCAGATCGGCGAGGCGCGTGTTGCCGTACGCGTTCCGCTTGAAGTAGCGGCGCGCGCCCTCCAGGAACGCGTCCTGACCGACGTACGCGACGAGTTGCTTGAGCACCGAGGCGCCCTTGGCGTACGTGATGCCGTCGAAGTTGAGCTTGGCGTCCTGGAGGTCGCGGATGTCGGCGGTGATCGGGTGGGTGGAGGGGAGCTGGTCGGCGCGGTAGGCCCAGGCCTTGCGGCGATTGGCGAAGGTGATCCAGCCGTCGGTGAAGCGGGTCGCGCCGACCAGTGCGAACGCGCCCATGAAGTCGGCAAAGGACTCCTTGAGCCACAGGTCGTCCCACCACTCCATGGTGACCAGGTCGCCGAACCACATGTGCGCCATCTCGTGCAGGATGACGTTGGCCCGGCTCTCGTAGGACGCCCGTGTCACCTTGCCGCGGAAGATGTACTCCTCGCGGAAGGTGACCAGGCCCGGGTTCTCCATCGCGCCGAGGTTGTACTCGGGCACGAACGCCTGGTCGTACTTCCCGAAGGGGTACGGGTAGTCGACGTGCTCGTGGAAGAAGTCGAGCCCCTGTTTGGTGACCAGGAAGATGTCGTCCGCGTCGAAGTAGGGCGCCAGGCCCTTGCGGCACAGCGCGCCGAGCGGGATCTCCAGCTTCGTACCGTCCTCGAAGATGCGCTCGTAGGAGTCGGTCACGTAGTGGTACGGGCCCGCCGTCACGCAGGTGATGTACGTCGAGATCGGCTTCGTCTCCGCGAACCGCCACACGCCGTCGGTCAGCGTGCCGGCGCCGTTGGACCACACCGTCCAGCCCTCCGGCGCGCGCACCTCGAAGCGGTAGGGGGCCTTGAGGTCGGGCTGCTCGAAGTTGGCGAACACCCGGCGGGCGTCGGCCGGTTCGTACTGCGTGTAGAGGTAGACCTCGCCGTCCTCGGGGTCGACGAAGCGGTGCATGCCCTCGCCGGTGCGGGAGTAGGCGCAGCGGGCGTCGACGACCAGCTCGTTCTCCGCGGCCAGGTCCTCCAGCTGGATCCGTACGCCGTCGAAGACCGCGCCCGGGTCGAGGTCCCTGCCGTTGAGGGAGAGGGCTGTCACGCTCGGCGCGATCAGGTCGGCGAAGCTGGTGGCGCCCGGCTCGTTGCAGCGGAAGCGGATCGTGGTCACCGAACGGAAGGTGCGCGGTTCGCCGTCCGCGTCGCCGACGGCGGAGCGCAGGTCGAGCGACACCTCGTACCCGTCGACGGACAGCAGGGCGGCCCGCTCGCGGGCCTCGTCACGGGACAGATTCTCACCGGGCACGGACGGCACTCCTTCGAGCATGACGGACAGAGCGGGAATACGGCGGAACAGGACCGATCCTGCCATGTGCCCCTGACGGGGGGCACCCGGGAATGAGGTCGGCCGCCCCCGGTGTTGTTCGCGGAAAGAGCCGTATTTCTTGAGGAGAGCAATGTCCGAGACCGCGACCACCTCCACCAAGACCCCCGTCGACTTCTGGTTCGACCCGCTGTGCCCCTGGGCCTGGATGACCTCCCGGTGGGTGCTGGAAGTGGAGAAGGTGCGGGACATCGAGGTCCACTGGCACATCATGAGCCTGGCGGTGCTCAACGAGCCCAAGCTGGACGAGCTGCCCGAGGAGTACCGCGAGCTGCTGTCCACCAAGGCCTGGGCGCCGATCCGTGTGGTCACCGCGGCCTGGCAGAAGCACGGCGCGGACATCCTCGGCCCGCTCTACACCGCGCTCGGCACCCGCATTCACAACCAGGGCGAGGGCCCCACCCGTGAGGCCATCGCCGGCGCGCTCGCGGACGTCGGCCTGCCCGCCGACCTGATCGACTACGCCGACCAGGAGGACTTCGAGTTCGACGCCGAGCTGCGCGCCTCCCACAAGGAGGGCATCGACAAGGTCGGCCAGGACGTCGGCACCCCCGTCATCGCCGTGCCCGGCCCCGACGGCGAGCAGATCGCCTTCTTCGGTCCGGTCGTCACCCCCGCCCCCAAGGGCGAGGAGGCCGCCCGCCTGTGGGACGGCACGGTCGCGGTCGCCTCGGTCCCGGGCTTCTACGAGATCAAGCGCAGCCGCACGGCGGGCCCGGACTTCAGCAACCTGTAGACATCCTCACTCGGAGGCGGCGGCCTTCTCCTCCCGGAACTTCTCGGGGAGATCGCCGCCGCCTCGCGCGTGGTACGCGGGCTGGTACCGGACACAGCCCTTGACGACGCAGCGCCACAGGTCCTCCACGTAGTGCCGGGACCCCTTCTCGTCACGGACCGCGGCCTTCTCGGCCCCGTTCATCATCTGGAAGTCCTGCCACCCGAGACAGTTCGGGCACCACCGTCGAAGCACAGTCATGAACGCCTCCTCGCCACGCACGACCAGGCCGGTAGTACACCGCGATTCGCCTGCGCCCGCTCCCGAAATCACCGGGTCCGGTAAGGGGGGATCCGGCGAGACGGCGGCCCTTGCGGGGTTTCGCGGGGGCGGGTCGGGTCTCGACGGCGGCCGTCCTGCGCCGCACTTCGAGGCGCGCGACCGCTGCCGGGTACGCGCCGCGCGGCGCGCTCCGGCCGGCCCGGGCGCTCGCCGCGCGTACGTGGCCTCGGGCCCACTGGTTCTTGGGCCCGCCGGCCTCGGGCCCACCCGCCCTGGACGCATCGGGCCTTGGATCCGGCGCCTTGGGCCCGTCGGCCAGAACCTGTCCGCTCCGGTCTCACCGGCTCCGGTGGCGCGCCACCGCCAGCCGGCCGAGGTGGTCCTCGAAACCGGTGGAGTAGTACGCCGCGCGGTCCGGGTCAGGCGCGACGATGCGGGTCGGGCGGGTCCATGCGCTCGTGTCCAGGGAGATGCCGTGGCGGGTGGCCGCCGCCATGACCGCGCCGCGGGCGCCCACTTCGCCCTCGGTCACCCGGAGCGGGCGGCCCAGGACGTCGGCCAGCAGCTGCATCCACGCGGGGCTGCGCGTGCCGCCGCCGCAGACGGCGAGGGTGCCGGTCAGGCCGGCCGCCGTCAGGCAGTGCCGGGCCGCGTAGCCGATGCCCTCGCAGGTGGCGCGGATCAGGTCGCCCTTCGTCGACTCCAGGCTGACGCCGGTGAGTTCGGCGCGCAGGCGGGGTTCCACGAAGGGGGCACGTTCGCCGGACGGGGCGAAGTACGGCAGCACCCGCACACCGTGCGCCCCGGGCGATGTCCCGGCGAGCAGCGTGTCGACCTCCTCGTGCCGGACGCCCGTCGTCGACAGCACCCAGTCCAGGGCCGCCGTACCGACCATCGCCGGCATCGCGCGCAGCCGGTGCCCGGGCCGGTCGGTCGAGATGTACAGGCCGGCCGGCTCGCCGCTCAGATCCAGGTCGGTGGTGGCGACCAGCGCGGCCAGACAGGTACCGACGATGAGCAGACCGTCGCCAGGAGCCGTGACACCCGCGCCGAGCGCGCAGGCCGCCAGGTCGTACGGCCCGTTCGACACCCGTGTCCCGGCCGGCAGGCCCTCGCCGCGCGCCTCGGCGGTCGTGATCGGGTCGCCGACGGGCGCGAGCAGCCCGCGCCGGTGCCCCAGGCCGAGCAGCTCGACGACCGACTCGTCGTACCTCCGGGTCCGCGGGTCGAGGAACGGCATCGACGCGTCGGAGACATCCGTGCCGGCCGGCGCCCCTGTCAGCCGACGGAAGACCATGTCCTTGCAGTACAGGGCGGTGGCGGCCGCGTCGAGGGACTTCGGCTCGTGCCGGTCCAGCCAGGCCAGCAACGGGCCCGGGCAGCCCGGGAACATGGCGCTGCCGGTGCGGCGGAACACCGTCTCGAAGGTGCCGTCCGCCAGCCACCCGTCGAGCAGTTCATGAGCCCGGCCGTCCATCCAGGAGAGGGCGGGACGCACGGGCATCCCCTGTCCGTCGACCAGCCAGACACCGTCGCCCTGCCCGGTCAGCCCCGCCAGCTCGACCGGCCCCGGCACCCGTAGCGTCAGCCGCCCCAGCACTCCGACGACCGCCCGGTACACCTCGTACATGTCCTGCTCGACCCGGCCCTCGTGCAGGGCGAGGCCCACGGGGCTTGCCTCGACGGCCAGTTCACGACCGGCGTGGTCGAAGGCGGCGGCTTTCACGGCGGACGTGCCCACATCGATGCCGATGTACATGCCGGGGGCCTCCTCGGGGCGGACGGTGATGTGTGGGGGTCGGGGTTCACGTCACACGGCGACGGCGTTTCACCTCGTAAGTCGGCGGCCGCTCACGTCAGTTGGTGCGCCAGCGGCTCCCCCCGCACCCACCGCCCGACCTCCTCCGCCGCGATCCGCGCCGCCTTCTCCGCCACCGCGCGCGCCGCCCCGCCCAGATGCGGGGTCATCACCACCCGGTCGCCGAGCCCGAACAGCCGTGACCCCGCGGGCACCGGCTCCCGCTCGTACGTGTCGAGTCCCGCCGCCGACAACCGCCCGCTCTCCAGGGCGTCGCAGAGCGCGTCCTCGTCGAGCAGCGGGCCGCGGGCCGCGTTCACGACCACCGACCCCTCGGGCAGCAGGGCGAGTTCACGGGAGCCGATCAGACCGCGGGTCTCGGGGGTGAGACGGGCGTGCAGGGTGATCACCCGGGAGCGGCGCAGGAGTTCGTCGAGGGAGGAGACCCGCAGCCCGTGGATCTCACCGCGGACATAGGGGTCGTACACCATCACCTGCGCCCCGAACGCGCACAGCACCCGCGCCACCCGGCTGCCGACGGCGCCGTAGCCGACCAGCCCGACAGGGAGGTCCTCCAGCTCCAGACCGCTGTGTTCGTACGTGTAGTAGGCCGAGCCCTGCCAACTGCCCTGTCCGGCAAGGAGGTTGTGCGCCTGCGGGATCCGGCGCAGGGTCGCGAGGAGCAGGCCGACGGCGAACTCGGCGGTGGCGGCGGCGTTTCGGCCCGGCGCGTAGGAGACGCGGACGTCGTGGATCTTCGCCGCGTCGAGGTTGACGTTGACCGGGCCGCCGCGGCACACGACGACCAGGCGCAGCCCCGGGGCGGACTCCAGGACGCGTTCGGTGACCGGCGCCATCTGCGTGACCAGCACCTCGCGGTCGTCGGCGAGCGCCTCGATCAGTCCGTCCTCGGTGCCGCTCGCCTCCTCGACCTCGGCGACCGGACCGAACGGTTCGAGCGGCCACGGCAGGGTCAACTCCCGTACCGACGCTTCTCGTTCGCGCAGCTCGACGGCCACGGCGCGGGTGATCAGACCGGGTACGACGAAGTGGTCACCGGCGGCCAGGACACGGACAGGGTGGTTCGGCGCGGGGAGGGGGCTGTTCATGGCGGTGGCTCTCCCGTCGGGCAGACCTCGTAGCGGACCTTGTGCTCGTCCAGGTCCCGCAGTGCCTCGGCCGGCGCGCCGTCGTCGACCAGGAGCAGGTCGAAGCGGGAGAGCGGGGCGACCCGGTGCAGGGCGGTCCGGGCGAGCTTGGTGTGGTCGATCAACAGCACGTTGCGCGCGGCCGAGTCGAGCATCGCCCGCTTCACCGACACGATGTGCTGCTCCTGGTGGTAGGCGTAACCGCCGTGCACGGCCGACGTCGACGCGAAGCAGACGTCCACCCGCAGGGACTGGACCGCCTCGACGCAGGAGACGCCGAGGAAGGAGGAGTGCAGCGGGTCGTAGTCGCCGCCCAGCGCCATCAGGTGGATACCGCGCTGGTCGGCGAGGAGGGTGATCGCCTCAAGGAAGTTGGTGACCACCGTCAGCGGGGTGATCTCGCCGAGGCGGAGCCTGCGGGCCAGCTCCAGTGCGGTCGTGGAGTCGTCCAGCATGATCGCCATGCCGGGCTCCAGCTGCCGCATCGCGCGGTCGGCGAGCGCGGCCTTCTCGGCGAGCATGGTCTTCAGGCGGTACTGCACGTTCGACTCGAAGACACCGGACGGCTGCGCGGTCACCCCGCCCCTGAACTTCCGTACGATCCCCTGCCGTTCGAGCTCGTCGAGGTCCCGGTGGATCGTCATCAGGCTCACGCCGAAGCGCTCGGCGAGATCGGCGGCGGTCGCGGAGCCCTCGGCCAGGACGAGTTCGGCCAGCGCCGAGCGGCGGACCGCGGGACCCTGCTGCGCGCTGCCGCTCACGGCCTCTCCGATTCATGGTCGTCCGTCGTGGTCATCGGGCGTCGTGATCCGCAGACATCCCGTCGGCATCCGTCGTACTGGACCGCCAACCGAGCGTGTAACGGCGAATGTCGGCCGTCAATCCCTCGCGCGAGCGAAAAACTCGGGTCAATATCGATGATGGGTGTGAAGTTCTCAGAGTCGGTCGTGACGCGTGGGAGGTCCGGATGGCGGCGGATGAGGGCGAGGCGTGGCTGGGCGTCGACCTGGGCACCCAGAGCGTCCGCGTACTGCTGGTCACGGCCGACGGGACGGTCCTCGGCCGCGGCTCCGCACCGCTCGCCGGACGCCGGGACGGGGTACGGCACGAGCAGGACCCGGAGGACTGGTGGCGGGCGCTGCGCACGGCGTCCCGGGCCGCGCTCGCCGACCGGCTGCACGTACGCGTCGGCGGCCTCGCGGTCTGCGGCACCTCGGGAACGGTCCTCCTGACGGACGGCACCGGCCGCCCGGTGACGCCGGCGCTCATGTACGACGACGGGCGCGCGTCGGCCCAGGCCGCGCGGGCGCGCCGGGCGGGCCTAGCGGTGCAGGACACATGGGCACTGCCGAAGGTGCTGTGGCTGGCGGGGGAGTACGAGGGTGCGGGCGGCCGGGGTACGGGCGGCGCGGGTCCGCTCCGGGGTCGGGGCGGGAGTGGCGGACGGCGATCCGGGCAGCCCTCCGGGTCGGCCGCCCACCCCGGATCCACCTCCCGCCCGCACCCCCACCTCCGCCTGGTCCACCCGCCCCGCCCGCCCCGGCTCCGGCTCGCCCACCAGCCCGACCTGATCGTCGCCCGGCTCATCGGTGAGCCGCCGCCCGCCGACTCCAGTCACGCCCTCAAGACCGGCTACGACGCGGAGGCCGGCGCCTGGCCGCACACCGCGCTGGCCGAACTGGGCCTGCCCGACGAGCTGTTCCCCGAGGTCGTACGGCCTGGCACCCGGCTCGGCGAGGTCACGTCGGCCGCCGCCGAGGCGACCGGCATCCCCGCCGGCACGCCGGTGATCGCCGGCATGACCGACGGCTGCGCGGCGCAGATCGCGGCGGGCGCGCTGCGGCCCGGCTCCTGGAACTCGGTGCTCGGCACCACGCTGGTCCTCAAGGGCGCCTCCGTCACCCCGGTCCGGGACGACACCGGCGTGGTCTACAACCACCGTGCGCCGGACGGCACTTGGCTGCCGGGCGGGGCGTCGAGCGTGGGCGCGGGCGTGCTGACCGCGGCCTTCTCGGGCGCCGACCCGGCCGCGATGGACGCACGGGCGGCGGCCTACGAACCGTCCGGCGCGGTGACGTACCCGCTGGTGTCACCCGGTGAACGGTTCCCGTTCCTGGCGCCGGCCGCCTCGGCGATCGTGCTGGGCGAGCCCGCCGACGGGGCCGACCTGTGGGCGTCCCTGCTCCAGGGCGTGGCCTTCGCGGAACGGCTCTGCGTGGACTACCTCGACCAACTCGGCGCCCCGCTGGACGGCCCCCTCACCTTCACCGGGGGCGCCGCCCGCAGCGCGTACTGGAACCAGCTGCGCGTCGATGTCCTGGGCCGCCCCGCCCGCGTACCCCACCAGACCGAACCGGCCCTGGGCATGGCCGCGTTGGCCGCCCACGGCACCGGCCGCGGCCCCCTGCCCGAGATCGCGGAGCGCATGGTCCGCATCCACACGGTCCTCGAACCCGACCCCGCCCGCACGGCCCTGTTCGCCGAGCCGTACGGCCGCCTGATCGACGAACTGACCGCGCGGGGCTGGCTCCCGGCGCCGGTCGCGGCCCACGCGCACGCCCGCCGCACCGGGACGACGGCGGACTGACGTCGCGCCGCGTACGCGTACTCCCGCCGAGCCTGGATACTCCGAAGCCATGAGCACCACCCTTCTGCTGGCCAGGCACGGGCAGACCGTCTGGCACGACGAGAACCGCTACGCCGGTGTCAGTGACGTCCCGTTGACCCCCACCGGGGTGGCGCAGGCCGAGGCGCTCGGGCACTGGATCGCCGCCCGTCCGGTCGACGCGGTGTGGACCTCGCCGCTGTCCCGGGCCGTGGCCACCGCCGAACCCGCCTGCCGCGCCCTAAGCCTGGTCCCGTCCCTCGACCCGGACCTGCGGGAGTGCGACTTCGGCGTGGTGGAGGGGCGCACGCTGGCGGAGTTCGCGGCCGCCTACCCGACCCGGGCCGAGGCCTTCCGCGTGGACCCGGCCGCCAACCCCTTCCCCGGCGCCGAGGACCCACGGGCCGCCGCGGCCCGCGGAGCGGCGGCCCTGCGCCGGATCGCCGCCGCGCACTACGGCGAACGGGTCCTGGTGGTCGCCCACAACACCCTGTTCCGCCTGGTCCTGTGCACCCTGCTGTCGATCCCGGCCAGGGAGTACCGCCGGGTCTTCCCGAGCCTGCGCAACGCGGCGGTCACCGAACTCCGGGTGGGCATCACGGGATCGACGGCGCTGCTGTCCCTGAACGTGCCCTGTGACCCGGACAACCGGTAAGCCGTCGCCCCATGGGAAGCCCCTGGGAGTCACGTCCTCCCAGGGGCTTCCGTCATTCCGCCTGCCGGTGAAGGTTGAGAAGACGATCACGAGGCAGGACGTTCATCGCGCCCTCAGGGGGCGAGCAGCAGCACATCCGCGCGGGACCTGGCGGCCTCGTAACGCCGGGCCACGTCCTGCCAGTTGACGACGGCCCACATGGCGTCGATGAAGTCGACCTTCTGGTTCCGGTACTGGAGATAGAAGGCGTGCTCCCAGGCGTCGAAGACGAGGATCGGGGTCGCGCCCTGTCCGACGTTGCCCTGGTGGTCGTAGACCTGCTCGACGACCAGCCGCCCGCTCAGCGGCTCGTACGCGAGGACACCCCAGCCCGAACCCTGCGTGGTCGCGGCCGCCTTGGTCAGCTGCGCCTTGAAGCCGGCGTACGACCCGAAGGACTCGGCGATCGCGTCGGCCAGGTCTCCCACACCGTCCGCCGCCAGCGGCTCGCCGCCCCCGTCACCGGTCATGTTGTGCCAGTAGATCGAGTGCAGGATGTGCCCGGAGAGATGGAACGCCAGGTTCTTCTCCAGCCCGTTGATCGCCCCCCACGACTCCTTGTCCCGCGCCTCCGCGAGCTGCTCCAGCGTGTCGTTGGCACCCTTCACATAGGCCGCGTGGTGCTTGTCGTGGTGCAGCTCGACGATCTCGGGACTGATCACGGGGGCGAGCGCGGAGTAGTCGTACGGCAGGTCGGGAAGCGTGTAGACGGGCATGGGTGGGTTCCCCTCCGAACCTCTTATTGCACAAGACTTGCAACTACACGTTAGCAACAAGAAGACCCCCGCGGGTGCACCGCGGGGGTCTTTCGGAACGGCGGGTCCTTACGCCGCCACGGACGTGTAGTGCGAGGCGTCGCCCTCGATCGCGTAGCTCTCCTTGCCCTCGATGCCGACGGGGACGTCACCGGCGACGGTCACGCGGTTCAGGCGGCGGGGGAGGCCGTCGTAGTTGTCGACGGCGTAGTGCTGGGTGATGCGGTTGTCGAAGAGGACGAGCTGGTTCGGGGACCAGCGGTGGCGCAGGATGTTCTCCGGGCGGGTGACGTACGACTGGAGCAGGTCGAGGATCTTGCGGGATTCGCCGACCGACAGGCCCACGATCCGCTGCGCGAACCCGCCGATGAACAGGCCGCGTTCACCGGTCAGCGGGTGGACGCGGACCACCGGGTGAGCCGTGCGGAACTTGATGGACGTGAACTGGGCGCGCTGGGCCGCCTTGTCGTCGTCGATGTCCTCCGTCGGCACCGCGTAGTCGTAGTCGTTGGTGTGCTCGGCCCACAGCGTGTCGGCCAACTGGCGCAGCGGCTGCGGCAGTTGGCGGTAGGCGGCGGCCGAGCTGGTGATCAGGGTCTCGCCGCCGTACGGCGGGAGCGTGATGCTGCGCAGGGTGCTGGCCTGCGGCGGGTTGAGGACGAACGTGACGTCCGTGTGCCAGTGGTTGGCGCGGCCCTGCTCACTGTCGACGGGCAGCACGTTCGGGGCACCGGCGACGGAGGGCACGGTCGGGTGGGCGGTGGTGAGGTCGCCGAAGTGCCGGGCGAACGCCTCCTGGCCGGCGTCGTCGAGGTGGACGTCGTCGAAGACCAGGGCCTTGTGGGTGTTGAGGGCCTCGCGGAGGGCGGCGACCGTGTCCTCCGCGAGCGGCTGGGAGATGTCCACGCCGGAGACGCGGGCGCCGATGTGGGCGGTGACCTTCTGGATCTGGATGTCGAGTGTCATGACCTGGGCCTTTCAGACGAGGGCGGGTGTCTGGACGTACTGGTTGGCGGGGCGGGGGAGCCCGTAGCGCTCCCGGAGGGTCTGCCGGGGCCCGTACTCACTGCGCAGCAACCCACGGGCGCGCAGGATCGGGACGACGTGGTCGACGAAGGCCTCAAGACCCGAAGGCAGCACCGCCGGCATGATGTTGAAGCCGTCGGCCGCGCCCTGCGTGAACCACGTCTCGATCGCGTCGGCGACCTGCTCGGGTGTGCCGGCGAAGGTGAGGTGGCCGCGCCCGCCGCCGAGCCGCCCGATCAGCTCCCGCACGGTGAGCCGGTCGCGCCGGGCCAGTTCCACCACGAGGGTGTAGCGGCTCTTGGCACCTTCGACGGTGTCCTCGGAGGGCAGATCGGCCGGCAGTTGGGCATCCAACTCCAGTACCCCGGCGGGCAGTTGGAGCAACCGCTCCAACCGATCCACTCCGTGCTCGTACACGATGTGGTCTTCGAGCAGCCGCTCGTTCGCCCGCGCCTCGGCCTCCGTGGAGCCGAGCACCGGCACGATCCCGGGCAGCACCTTGATGTGGTCGGGGTCCCGGCCGGCCGCCGCCGTACGGGACTTGAGGTCGGCGTAGAAGGCCCGCGCGTCCTCGATCGTCTGCTGAGCGGTGAACACCGCCTCCGCGTACCGCGCGGCGAAGGCTTTCCCGTCCTCGGAGGACCCGGCCTGCACGAGCAGCGGGTAACCCTGGGGCGTACGCGGCACGTTGAGCGCGCCCTCGACGCTGAAGTAGGCCCCCCGATGCCGAGGCGGATGAATCTTCCGGTCGTCCCCCCACACCCCGGCGGCCTTGTCCGCGAGGATCGTGTCGTCCTCCCAGCTGTCCCAGAGCTTGAGCGCCACATCGAGGAACTCGGCGGCCCGCGCGTACCGCTCCGCGTGCGCGGGCTCGGCATCCAGCCCGAAGTTCCGAGCGGCCTCGGCTCCTGCGGTGGTGACGATGTTCCAGCCCGCCCGGCCGCCGCTGATGATGTCCAGCGAGGCGAACTTACGGGCCAGGTTGTAGGGCGAGTTGTAGGACGTCGACGCGGTGGCGATCAGCCCGATGTGCTCGGTCGCCGTGGCGAGCGCGGTGAGCAGCGTGAGCGGCTCCAGCGCACCGGCCGGCCGCTGGGCCAGGTTGTTCCACAACTGCGGCCCGTCGGCGAGAAAGAGCGAGTCGAAGGTGCCGCGCTCGGCGGTCCGAGCGAGCTGCACGTAGTGGTCGAGCCGGACGTGCGCGTACGGATCGCTCTCCGGCAACCGCCAGGAGGCTTCGTGGTGGCCGGTGTTCATGAGGAAGGCGTTGAGGTGGAGGGTGCGGGGCATGAGGTGTCCTTCGTGTGTTTCAGCCCGTCCGGCGTTTGAGGACGAGGCCGTTCAGGCCGAAGCGGGGTCTGGGGGCGCAGCCCCCAGTGGGGTCGAAGGGGCAGCGCCCCTGGGATGGGACGGGTAGGGGCGGCGGGGGCGAGGAAATCCGGCGTCACCCGACGTCCTCGGTCACACCGAGCGCCGTCAGCAACCGCTCCCGGTATTCGCCGAGCAGAGGATCGCGATAGGAGCGGGGATGGGGACGATCGATGGCCAGGTCGAGCCCGACGCGCCCGGCATCCAGCACCAGCACCCGGTCCGCGAGGACGATCGCCTCGTCCACGTCGTGCGTGACCAGCAACACCGACGGCCGATGCCGCTCCCACAACTCCCGCAACAGCGCATGCATCTTGATCCGCGTCAACGCGTCCAGCGCCCCGAACGGCTCATCCGCGAGCAACAGCTCCGGCTCCCGCACCAACGACCGCGCAAGAGCCGCTCGCTGCTGCTCACCCCCCGACAACTCACCCGGCCAGGCCCGCTCACGCCCGGCGAGCCCGACCTCCGCGAGAGCGGCCCGCCCCTTCTCCTCCCCACCGGTCCCCAGCCCCAGCAGTACGTTGTCCAGCACCCGTCGCCACGGCAGCAGCCGAGAGTCCTGGAAGACGACCGACACCCTTTCCGGGGCGGCGAGTTGACCACTCCCGGCGACCTCGTGGTCCAGGCCCGCGACGGCCCGCAGCAGCGTGGACTTGCCGGAGCCGCTGTGCCCGAGCAGGGCCACGAACTGTCCGGCGGGGATGTCCAAGTCGAGGCCGTCGAGGACCGTACGCCCCTCGAACGACCGGGTCAGGCCGCGCAGTCGGACCGCGGTGGGCCGGGTCAGTTGCTCAGTGTGCGGCGCCACGACAGCACCCTCCGTTCGATGAGACGGACCGTGCTGTCGGAGATCAGGCCGAAGATCCCGTAGATGAGCAGACCGACGAGGATCACGTCGGACTGGCCGTAGTTGGTGGCCTGGAACATCATGTAACCGAGGCCGCTGGTGGCGTTGATCTGCTCCAGGACCACCAGGCCCAGCCAGGAGCCGGTGACGCCGAGCCGGAGTCCCACGAAGAATCCGGGCAGCGCGCCGGGGATCACGATCTGCCGGACGAACTGGATCCTCGACAGCCCCTGGACCTCGGCGAGTTCGACGTACCGGCTGTCGATGCCGGACAGCGCGGCATGCGTGTTCAGGTAGATCGGGATGTAGACGACGATCGCGATGATGGCGATCTTGAAGGTCTCGCCGATGCCCAGCCAGAGGATGAACAGCGGGATGAGACCCAGCGTCGGGATCGCCCGGTTGAGCTGCACGGTCCCGTCGATCAGCGCCTCCCCGACCCGGCTGAGCCCCGAGGCGAGCGCCAGCAGCACCCCTGCGGTGAGCCCGATCGCGAAGCCGTACGCGGCCCGTTCCAGCGAGGTCAGCACATCGGTCGGCAGTGTGCCGTCGGTCCACAGCCGCCCGGCGGTCCGCGCCACCGTCCAGGGCGCCGGGATCGCCCCGGGATCCAGCTGCCCGGCGGCGGAGGCGATCGCCCACAGGCCGATGAACAGGGCGGGCCCGATCATCCGGGCGGCGGGCAGCCGCTTGCCGGGGGAGAGGCGCCGGCGCCTGCGCACCCGGTGGACGGTGTCGTCCTCGACGGCCACGGCGTCCGCGCCCGCGCTCACGGTGGTGGTGCTCACGGCGCTCATTTGCGGTACTCCGCCGGTACGGCCCGCGCGGCGATGGCCTCGAAGCGGCGGTCGAAGAGCGAGTCGACCTTGAAGCTCTTCACGAAGCCGCCCTCGGCGAGCAGCTCGGCGGTCTCCTGCTCCCACTTCACCGCCTCGTCCCAACTCGGCGGGAACAGCGGCTTGTTGGCGAGCTTCGTGATGCCCTCGGCCTGGGCGAGGGTCAGGTTCTGCGTCTTGACGTAGAACTCCTCGTTCCAGATCTCGGGGTGCTCGTACTGCCACACCTGGCCCTGCGCCCACTGCGGGATGTACGCGGCGACGGCCGCCGCCTTCGCCGGGTCGGCCAGCACGGAGGCCGGCGCCCACAGCAGGTTGAGCAGGTCGACGACGTCCGTGTCGATGGTGCGGGCGCCCTTGGGCCCGTACTGCTGGAGGTAGGCGGGCGCCTGGCTGTTGCCGAGCGGGGCGATGTCCACCTGGCCCGACTGGAGGGCGGTGAGGAACTGGTTGCTGGTCAGCGGCACCAGCTTCACGTCGTCGTACGCGATCCCCGCCTCCTTCAACGCCCGCAGCAGCACGACGCCTTGGGCCTGGCCCTGCGAGAAGGCGAGCTTGCGGCCCTTGAAGTCGGCGACCGTGCGGATGTCGCTGCCGGGCTTGGTGGCGAAGAGGTAGTTGGGTTTCCGGGTGACGTTGATCGCGACGATCTTCGCGTCGAATCCCTGGTAGTGCGCCTGGATCGGTGGAATACCGGCGTTGTTCGCCAGGTCCAGGGACTTCGCGCGGAATGCGTTGATGACATCGGGACCGGCCCCGATGTTCAGCCAACTCGACACCGTGAACGGCAATTTCGGCAGCTTCGCCAGCTTGAACTGGAGTTGCTGGGTGTTCAGATACGAGGAGATCTTCAGACTGGTGCCGGCCGGGACCTTCTCGGCGAGCGGGGCGGAGAGGTCGGCCGCCGACTTCGCGGAGGCCGTGGTGGAGCCCGCGCAGCCGGTCAGTCCGACGGCCGCGACACCGAGCGCGGAGGCCAGGAAGAGACGCCGGTCGACACCGGAAAAAGTGGGAGAAGACATGGGAGGGCCCCTTGAGTACGGAGGTGGGAAAGCAGGCGGAATTCCGGGCACGGAAGGCCCGAGGAAGGGGAATTCACGCAGGAAGAGATACGCGCTCCGGGCGCGTCACCGCGTCAGCAACAAAGGGTGCGACAGGTCATGAGAAGAATGCTCCTGGTCATCCGTGATCCCTGTCAACATTCGGAGTTTCTGAATTAAGTAGCCTCAGGTGAGGCACTCAACGGATCCCGGTACAGCACGTCGAGCACGACCGAACCGCCCGCCACCGCGAGCACGGAGTCCGGGAAGCTCGTCGGCACGACGGACCCGGCGCGCTCGTCGCCGACCCCTTCGCGCAGCGCGGCGAGGCAGTCCTCCCGGTGTATGACACCGATCTCGGTCACCACCACCGTCTCCGGGTTGAGCACGTCGAGCAGCAGCCGCACGGCCCGGCCGACGGCACCCGCCCGCTCCACCAGCAGCCGTACGGCCCGTTCGTCGCCGGCGGTCGCCGCGGCGAGCACGTGCATCGGGTTCACCCCGTCGACGACACCGGCCCGCCGGGCCCGCAGGCACAGCGTCCGTTCGCTCAACTCGGCCTGGAGGCAGCCCGTTCGGCCGCACTCGCAGGGCTCCGTGCCGCCCGGCACCGGCAGATGCGCGATGACGCCGGCCTGCGAGCGCGGCCCGTGGTGCACCTCGTCGCCCGAGGCGAACGCCGAGTCGACGACGTTGCCGACGAACAGGTGCAGCACGCTCCGGCTGCCCCGCGCCCGCCCGAAGAGCCGCTCCCCGTTCACCAACGCCCGCGCGTGGCCGTCGACATGGACCGGCAGCCCGGTGCGCGCGCCGAGCGTCTCCCGCACCGGGACGTCCCGCCAGCCCAGCAGCCCGTGCTCGACGACGGTCCCCGAATCGCGGTCCACCCAGCCGCCGACGGCCACCCCGACACCCAGCGGCCGGCTGCCGCGCGCCTCGGCGAGCAGCGCGTCCAGCCCCTCGGCGGCGCGTGCGAGGACCCACCCCGGATCGGTGCGCTCGTGCTTCAATTCCCGCCGGGCGACGACCTGTCCCCGCAGATCCAGCAGCGCGACCGTGGTGTACGGCACCGCCACATGCACCCCGCCGACCACGAACCGCGAGTCGTCGAGATCGACCGGCACATGCGGCCGCCCCACGCCCTTGGACCGCCGGGGCGCCGACGCCTCGCGGATCAGGCCGAGTTCGGTGAACCGGGCGCAGTAGTCCGTCACCGACGCCGGCGACAGACCCGTGAGCCGGGCGATGGTGCTGCGCGCCACCGGCCCGTGCTCCAGCACGGACCGCAGCACGTAACTCGCGCTCGTCCGCCGCCGATCGGGATCGGCGGCGCGCTGCACGGACGTGGAGGTGGAGAGGGGAAGGGCAGGAACGGAGGTGAGCATGGATGCCATGGCGTTTTCATCCTCGGGAACGGGTCCGACAGTGCGCCGTCACTCGATTCGAGGCGCGTCCGGATCCGCTCCGCCCGCCCCGCTAGCTCCGGCGACAGCCGCTCGCGCCGACGCGTCGCAGGTCGACGTGGCGACGCGACGAGAAGTTCCGGGCCTGGGCATCCATGGGGGAAGGGTAGGCCAGAGAAGGTGAATCCGACCAGACCACTAGGATTCGTTTGGTGAGACCCGACAGCTCGGCTCGCGGCCCGGAAGTGAGCGAAACGCTCCTGCCTCAGTGACGGGTATCACTCCCAACCCGGTGTAGCGGACACTCTTTGTCCGAAACCCACGAACGCCTCGCACCCCCCTTTGTCGGGCGCTGACGGTGATCGGCGCGCGCACCCCGGGTTAGCGTCACTCTGTCCCGACTGCCCCGAACCGCGGAGTCCCCATGAGCACCGCCACAGCCGCCCCCGTCGCCACCGGCAAGGTCATCGCCGACCTGCTCCCGGCCTCCCGCGTCCGCGACCTCGCGCTGGTGCTCGGCGGCGCCGCGCTCACCGGCCTCGCGGCCCAGATCGCGGTCCCCGTGCCCGGCTCCCCGGTGCCGGTGACCGGCCAGACCTTCGCCGCCCTGCTCGTCGGCACCAGCCTCGGCGCCCGCCGCGGGGTCGCCGCCCTCGCCGTGTACGCGCTGGCCGGCCTGGCGGGCATGCCGTGGTTCGCCTCCGGGACCTCCGGTCTCTCGGTCTCCTTCGGCTACATCCTCGGCATGATCCTCGCCTCCGCCGCCGTCGGCGCCCTGGCCCGCCGCGGCGCCGACCGCTCGGTGCTGCGCATGGCGGGCACGATGCTCCTGGGCGAGGCGATCATCTACGCCGTCGGCGTGCCGTACCTGGCCGTCGCCGCCGGCATGTCGGTGTCCGCCGCGATCGCGGCCGGGCTCACCCCGTTCCTGCTCGGCGACGCCCTGAAGGCCGCCTTGGCGATGGGCGTGCTCCCCACCGCCTGGAAGTTCGCGAACAAGGGCTGAGCCCGTCGTTCACCCTAGGCCGGTCGGCTTGAGCGGAGTTCGGTGCGCCGCTCAGTAGCTGGGCGGGATGCGGTCCTGCGGCATGTCGGCGACCTCTGCCGCGCCGTCGTTCATCTGCACCCGCTCGGCCACGGCCGGGTCGATCGAGTCCGAGACCAGCTCCGCGATGCGCAGCGTGCACTCCCACTCCGACAGCTTGCCTCTGATCACCACCAGGTATGACTCCTGGCCGGCGAAGCGGTACACGCGACGCCGCTTCTCGACGATGTTCTTGCTCGGCACGTAGGTGTGGGCGGCAGCACGGAGTGCCTTGAGTGCCTGGTCCTTCGTCTCCAGCCCACGGTGGATGAACTCGGTCCTGTAGATGTCGCTGTAGTACTCCGCGATCACGACCCAGTTGCCCATCCACTCCCCCTCGGCGCCGCTGCCAGTCAGCCACAGCCCGGTCGCCGGAGCAAGGGTGTCGGCCATGGGAAAGGCCGGGGCGCTCACGCACCCCGGCCCTGCACCGCCCCGATCAGGCGCGCTGCTTCGACGGTCGCCGTGTCGACCACCACAGCCCGGCCGCGCCGGCCGCCAGCAGGGTCGCGCCCGCCGCCCCCAGCGGCAGCACATCACTGTCGGGACCGGTCTTCGGCAGCTCGTCGCCGCCCGGCGCCACCGGCTTGTTGTCGGTGCCGAGGAGCAGCGGGGTGGCCGGGGCGTTCGGCGACGGGTTGGTCGTACCGAACGGGACCGGGCCCTGCTGCCAGTACGTCTTCTTCCCGTCGCCGGTCTGGACGGGCAGACAGATCTTGCCGGTCTTGCTCAGGTCGTACGTGGCGTCCACCGCGTACGACTTCGACTTTCCGGCCGCGAGATTGTCGATGGGACAGGCGAAACCGCTGTTCGAACCCTCCGGAAGATTCGCTTTGTCGATCTGGGAACAGCCTTGAACGTTTTTGACCGTGAGGCCGTCGAAACCGACGACCAATAGCTGGATCTTTCCGCTGTCCTTGGTCCCTTCGTTCTTCACCGCGGCGGTGATCGCCGTCTTTTGCGAGCCGTTGTCGACCGAGATCTTCGAGGGCAGGGTGGTGGTCAGCTTTACACCCGCGGGCGCCTCGTCGACGGCCTTTCCGCCCTTGCCGCTGCCGGGACCCTGGTCGTCCGCGCTGGCAGTGAAGGAAAGGATCATCACCGTCGAGAAAGATGCCGCGACCAGCGATCCCGCGATGGTCGTCGTGCGACGAGAACTCATGTTCACATCCCCCTTGGCTGCGCCTGAATTCGCAGTACTTGAAGAGCTACCACAAGATTTCTCACCACTATGCTGGTACGGCATGAAGTGTGACCATTGTGTATCCGTAGAAGCGTGGTGGGGATAACCGAGGGGGTGCAGCGGATTGCCGGGGAATACGGGAAACACGAGAAGCGGTGGGGTTCCAGGGTTGCTCGTGACGGGGCGCTATCGCCTGGTCGAAAGTATCGGCCAGGGGGGAATGGGGCGGGTGTGGCGAGCCTCCGACGAAATACTCGACCGCCCGGTCGCCGTCAAGGAGATGCGCATAGACGGACTGGACGCGGAGGACACCAGGACCCGGCGCGAGCGCACCCTGCGCGAGGCCCGGGCCACCGCCCGGATCGACCATCCCAACGTCGTGCGCGTGTACGACGTGGTGGACGAGGGCGAACGCCTGTGGATCGTCATGGAGCTGGTCGTCGGCCGCTCCCTGGAACAGATGACCGTGCAGGACGGGTCGCTGAACCCGCGCCAGGCCGCCCGTATCGGCGTCGGCCTGGTCACCGCGCTGCGCCAGGTGCACGAACGCGGTGTCCTGCACCGGGACATCAAGCCGGGGAACGTCCTGGTGGAGGACGCCGGCGAGCGCGTCGTCCTCACCGACTTCGGCATCGCGGCGATGCAGGACGCCAAGGCGCTGACCATGGTCGGCATGCTCGTCGGCTCGCCCGACTACATGGCGCCCGAGCGCATATCCGGCCGCCCCCAGGGCCCGCCCTCCGACATCTGGTCCCTCGGCGCGACCCTGTGCGCGGCGCTCGGCGGCCGCTCCCCCTTCTCCCGTGACACCACACTGGCCACCCTGCACGCGGTCCTCTACGAGGAGCCCCAACTGCCCCTCGCGGCAGGCCCGTTGCAGGACATCCTGGCCGCACTCCTGGAGAAGGACCCCACGGTCCGCCCCGGCCTGGACGAACTGGAGGCGGCCCTGCGCCCGGTGGCGTTCCCGCCGACGCTGGTGACGTTGCCGGTGGGCGGGGGAGAGGCACCGACGGGAGAGCCGGAGGAGGCAGCGGAGGCAGAGGACGTACGAGAGACAGAAGAGGTACGAGAGGTACGGGAGGAGGTCGGGGGAGAGGAAGAGGAACCGGCGCGCGCGGAGGAGCCCGAGCCGCTGTCGCCCCCGGTGTCCGAGCCGTCCACCCCGGCCCACGTCCGGACCCGGGTCCTCCGCCAACTGCGCGACCCACGGCTGCCCGAACCCGTCGAGGACGCGCCGCCGACCCAGCGGCCCGCCACCGCGTCCTCCTCGGTCGAGAACCGGGCCGACACCCATGACTTCCGGATCTCCAACGCCTCCACCGAAGTCCCGTCCGAACTCCGCTCGGAACCACCCGCGGGCGCGATCACCCCACAGGCCACAGGCGTCTCCCTGGTCCGCGCCCAGGCCGTGACCCAGCAGCGTCCCGAACCCGCCAACAGCCCTGTCCCGGCCGCCCGTTCCGCCGCACCCCGTCCCGACCTCGGCCCCCACCCCCTCCGCACACCCGCGAGCGACCTCCCCGACCCCGCGGTCCCGGCCGCCCCGAGCCGTGGCCGTCGCCGTGCGGCTGCCGTGGCCGCCGTCGGAGTGGTCACCGCCGGCGCGGTCGTGGCGGTCGTCCTGCTGGCCGACTCCGGCTCACCGGGCGGCGACCGGGCGGACGGGTCCACATCCCCGCAGGCGTCCACCTCCGCCTCCACCTCCCCCTCGACCCCCTCCAGCCCGTCGCCCACCGTCGAAGGCACCGCACGCCCGCAGAGCCTGCCGCCGGGCGCGCATCGCGAAGCCGGCGGGTTCGCGTGGGCGACACCCACCGGCTGGCGGCGCGATCTGAAGACGGGGGCGGAGGTGCACTACACCTCGCCGGACGGCGGACAGGAGCTCGTGGGCAAGTCGTCCATCGCCCGCGGCGATCTGATGCGGAGCTGGGAGACCTCCGAGCAGAACGCTCACCAGGGCGAGGGCTACCAGAAGATCCGCCTGGAGAGGACGACGTTCCGCGGCAACCCGGCGGTCGTGTGGGAGTACACCTTCACGCTCAAGGGCGTGCAGTGGCATGCCCGGTTGCTGGGCTTCGACCAGGAGGGAAGGTCGTACCAGATCAACACCTGGTACCAGCCGCCGATCGAAGCCCAGGCCCTGAAGACCTACGGCAAGGTCAAGGACAGCTTCACGGTGCTTTGACCTTGGCCACCGGCGCGTCGGCGGGCTCGCCCTGGGCGGGCACGCCCGCGGCGGCCGTCGAAGTGCCCGGCCGCAGCCGCTCCTTGACGAAGGCGATGGCGAGCACGACCGCCGCGACCAGCAGCGACAGCAGCACGGTCTCGCGTCCGTCGTGCTCGGTGTCCGTGAGCATGTAGCCGAGCACGAAGACGATCAACGCGGCCGTCGCCCAGGTCAGATACGGGTACAGCCACATCTTCACGACCAGCTTCTCCGGCGCCTCGGCCTGGATGATCCGCCGCATGCGCAGCTGCGAGAAGCAGATGACCAGCCAGACGAACAGGGCCACCGCGCCACTGGAGTTGACCAGGAAGAGGAAGACCGAGTCCGGGAACTTGTAGTTGAAGAAGACGGCGACGAAGCCGAACACGACGGAGCAGACGATCGCGGCCAGTGGCACACCGCGCGAGGTCGTCCGCGCGAACGCCTTCGGCGCGTCCCCGCGCTCGCCGAGCGAGAAGGCCATGCGGGAGGCCGTGTAGAGGCCGGAGTTGAGACAGGACAGCACCGACGTCAGCACGATGAAGTTCATGATCTGGCCGGCGTGCGCGATACCGAGCGAGTCGAGGGCGGCGACGTACGAGCCCTGTTCCTTGATCGACGCGTCGTCCCACGGGAGCAGGGTGACGACGACGAAGATCGAGCCGAGGTAGAAGACGCCGATCCGCCAGATGATGCTGTTGGTCGACTTGGTGACCGCCCGCCGCGGGTCCTCGGACTCGCCGGCGGCCAGGGTGGCGATCTCGCTGCCCATGAAGGAGAAGACGACGAGCAGGACGCCGGTGAGGATGGCACCGGGGCCGTTGGGCAGGAAGCCGCCGTGGCCGGTGAGGTTGCCGAGGCCCGCCTTGTCGGTGTCCGCGCCGGGCAGCACGCCGGCCACCGCGAGCGCGCCGACGACGATGAACGCGCCGATCGCGACGACCTTGATGCCGGCGAACCAGAACTCGAACTCGCCGTAGGAGCCGACCGAGACCAGGTTGGTGGCGGTCAGCACCACCATCACGATCAGCGCCCAGCCCCACTGGGGCACGGCCGGGATCCAGCCCTCCAGGATCTTGGCACCCGCGGTGGCCTCCACCGCCAGCACCACGACCCAGAAGAACCAGTACAGCCAGCCGATGGAGAACCCGGCCCAGCGGCCGAGCGCCCGGTCGGCGTGGGCCGAGAAGGAGCCGGAGGTGGGGTTCGCGGCGGACATCTCGCCGAGCATCCGCATCACGAGGACGACGAGCGTGCCGACGAGGGCGTACGACAGCAGGATGCCGGGGCCCGCGGTCGCGATGCCGGAGCTGGAACCGACGAAGAGGCCGGCGCCGATGACGCCACCGATGGCGATCATCGTCAGATGCCGGTTCTTGAGTCCGGCCTGCAGACCAGTCATGGGGGGAAATTCCTTTGGTCCGGGTGAGCGGTCTCCCGTACCGGGGGGTGTACGGGCCGGTCCAGTGAATCCGAGGTGAATTGATTCGTGAACCTCTGAATCCAGATTGTTACTTGAGGTTTTCTTGAGGTTCGGTGGTAGGGGGCAGATTTTTCCGGCTGGACACCCGGCGCTGCTTCCCGGAAACAGCCGTGTCACACTCGGACCATGCGTGTGTATCTCGGTTCCGACCATGCCGGCTTCGAACTCAAGAACCACCTCGTGGAGTGGCTCAAAGAGGCAGGCCACGAGCCCGTCGACTGCGGCCCGCACATCTTCGACGCCGAGGACGACTACCCGCCGTTCTGCCTGCGCGCCGCGGAGCGCACGGCGGCCGACCCCGAGGCCCTGGGCATCGTGATCGGCGGCTCGGGCAACGGCGAGCAGATCGCCGCGAACAAGGTGAAGGGCGTCCGTGCGGCCCTCGCCTGGAGCGAGGAGACCGCCTCGCTCGGCCGGCAGCACAACAACGCGAACGTCGTCGCCGTGGGCGCCCGTATGCACACCGCCGACGAGGCCACGAAGTTCGTCGAGACCTTCCTGGGCACCCCGTTCTCCGAGGGCGAGCGCCACATCCGCCGGATCGAGATGCTCAGCACGTACGAGACGACGGGCGAACTGCCCCCGATCCCGGCCCACCACCCGCAGCAGGACTGAACAGCGAGACCGGCCGGTACGACATCGCCGCCCTCGGGGGTCCGACGGACTCCCGAGGCGGACTTCCGGAGCGGACTTCCGGGGGCCGGAAAGGAACAGGCACCGTGCCAGAGGGGCACACGATCCACCGGCTGGCGTCGGACTACGCCGACCGCTTCGCCGGCACGGCACCACGCGTGACCAGCCCCCAGGGCAAGTTCTCGGACGCCGCGGCCCTCCTCGGCGGCGCCGGGCTCACCCGCACCGAGGCCCACGGCAAGCACCTCTTCCTGGGCTTCCGCGACAGCGACTGGGTCCACATCCACCTCGGCCTGTTCGGCAAGGTGACCTTCGGGGACGCGCCCGCCCCGCCGCCCACCGACACGGTCCGGCTGCGGCTCGCGAACACCACGTCGTACGTCGATCTGCGCGGCCCCACCACCTGCGCGCTGATCACGGACACCGAGAAGCACGAGATACACGGGCGCCTCGGCCCCGACCCGCTGCGCGCGGACGCCGACCCGACGACGGCGTACCGGCGGATCTCCCGCAGCCGTACGACGATCGCCGCACTCCTCATGGACCAGAAGGTGATCGCGGGCGTCGGGAATGTCTATCGCGCCGAGGTCCTCTTCCGGCACGGCATCGACCCCTACCGCGCCGGCAAGGACCTCACCCCGGCCGAATGGGACGCCGTCTGGGCCGACCTGGTCGGCCTCATGCGCGAGGGCGTCCGCAACAACCGTATCGACACCGTCCGCCCCGAGCACCTGCCGGAGGCGATGGGCCGCCCGCCGCGCGTCGACGACCACGGCGGCGAGGTGTACGTCTACCGCCGGGCGAACCTGCCCTGCTACATCTGCGGCGGCGAGATCAGCACCGCCGGCCTCGCCGCCCGCAATCTGTTCTGGTGCCCGGGCTGCCAGCGGCGCTGACCCAAGTCCGGGCGGGCCGCGCCGCGTTGTGGGGCGGGTGCGGCGGCCGCGGTGTCATCCACGGCCGTGCCACCCGAGCGACATCCCCGCGCCACGTCCGCGGCGGCGCGGCCGACACTGCCGGACCCGCCGCCCGCGATCCTTCTTGCTGCCTCAACCACCGGCAGCAGCGGGCGTGTTCAGGTGAGCCCCGCGCCCTGGGCGACGTACTAGAACCCGTGCGGCAACCACGGCGTGACCGTGGACGCGAACGCGAGTGACGCCTCCGCCAGCGCGCCGGGCCGCAGTTCTCGCACCCGGCCGGCGTCGGCGAGTGCGCCCAGGGTCACGCCGCCGAGGTAGGCCGCGCCCAACTCCCGTACGGACAGGGCGAGATCGGCCCGGTCCTCGGTGCGGGCGCAGGACGCGCCCTTCGGGTCGCCGGACAGCCGCCAACGGCCCGTGTTCCAGGGGCAGAAGGCGTCCTCGACGTCGAACACCACGTCCACCGGCGCCTGGTAGGTGCGCGCCTCCAGCGCGGCACCCACGTCCACCAGGCGCACGTGCAGCGAGTCGCGGACGCGCAGCCCGCAGCGCCGGACGTCGGACACCATGTGCAGCCACGCCTCGTCCAGCGGACGCCCGCGCGCGGTCAGCGACGACGTGAGGTCGATCCCGAACAGGAACCGCCACACCGCAGCGTGCGCCGCCGGGTCGAGGGACTCCGAGTCCTGCACCACCACCGTGCCCTTGGGCCCGCTGATCTCCCAGTCGGGCTTCACCCGGAACCGCGCGTACCCGACGACCTCGCCGTCCCGCTCCGCGAGCACGCACTGCAACGGGGACGCGCCGTCCCGCTCGCTCTCCGGGTCCAGCACCCACAGCCGCTCCCAGCCGGGCACCCGGGCGAGCATGCCGGGCCGGCCGGCCACCTTGCGCGCGTACACCGCCTCGCAGGCCTCGATCGCGTCGACCGGAGTGACGTACCGCAGCCGCACGTCGTCGGTGCCCGGCGGCACGGCCAGCCCGACGCGGGTGGTCTCCACCTCGACGTTGGTGTGGTGCGTGCCGACGCCGTACCCGAACCGCCCGTAGATCGCGGGCTCGGAGGCCGTCAGCACGGCCAACGGCTCGCCCCAGGACCGCACGTCGTCCAACTGCCGTCGCATCATCGACGTCAGCACCCCGCGCCGCCGGTGCGTGGCGGCCACCGAGACCATGGTCACACCGGCCGCCGGTACCGCGGCGCCGCCCGGCACGGTCAGCCGGAAGGCGAAGGCGCCGGCCGTGCCGACGCACGCGTCACCGTCCCAGACACCGATGGACCGGTCGATCTCCGTACGCTCGCGCCACAGCGCCCGCTCCTCCGATGATTCCGGCACTCCGCCGAAGGCCCGGATGAGGCTGTCGTACCACTTGTCCCAGTCGTCCTGCCGAAGCACCCGCAAGTCAGTCCCCATGAACCATGCCTATCAGGGCATTGCGTGACGAGCGAGGGAATTTCTCCTTGACGGCGACGGATCGGCTTCCTGTGAAGTTCACTGTGAAGTTGAGCCTCGGACGGGGGACAAGTGGGACCTCCCGTGCCAAGCGGCTGGTCCGATGGATAGGGTCCCGAACTAATGGCAGCAGGACGAGAGCGGCGCGCGGAAGCCGACACGTTCACGGCCCGGTTGAAGATGCAGTGGCACCGGGCTCGCGTCGGCATGCGCCGAAGCGCCGTGGACTACTTCCGCGGCGACGGCTCCGACTGGGTCGCGCTGGCCGGACTGCTGCTCACCGTCCCGATCATCGCGGCCACGACCCTCGCCAACTCGGTGTGGTGCTCGCCGGCCGCGCTGGTCCTGCCGATCGTCGCGGGCGGCCTGCTGCTGCGCCCCGCGAGCCTGCTCGCCCTGTACGCGGCCGCTGCCACCGCGCTGATCGTGGAGTCCGTCGAGCTGGGCCCGTACACCGAGGGGCCCTCGCGGGTCACGCCGGGTGTGGTGCTGGTGGTCGCCGCGTGCGGGTTCTTCGGGCTCCTTGTCGCGCAGTTCCGCAGCCGGGTGGGTGTGCCGTGGCGGCGGGGCGGCACGATGCTGTTCGACCTGCGTGAGCGGATCCGGGTGCAGAGCAAGCTGCCCACGCTGCCGGACGGCTGGCACCGGGAGATGGCGCTGCGGCCGGCGGGCGGCCAGTCCTTCTCGGGCGACTTCGTGGTCGCGGCCCGTACGAACGGCGGCCGCACGATGGAGGTCGTCCTCACGGACGTCTCCGGCAAGGGCATGGACGCGGGGTCGCGTGCGCTGCTGCTGTCGGGCGCGTTCGGCGGCCTGCTGGGCTCCCTGCCCCCGCACGCGTTCCTCCCGGCGGCCAACGGCTATCTCCTCCGCCAGGACTGGGACGAGGGCTTCGCGACCTCCATCCACCTGGTCCTGGACCTCGACTCCGGCGACTACGAGCTCTACTCCGCGGGCCACCCGCCGGGGCTCCAGCTCAGCGCGGGCAGCGGCCGCTGGGAGGAGAAGGCCGCCGACGGCCCGCTCCTGGGTGTGTACGACGGTGCCCAGTTCGACCCTGTGAAGGGCTCGCTGCGGCCCGGGGACGTGTTGATGCTGTTCACAGACGGCCTGGTCGAGACCTCCGACCGGGACATCGTCGAGGGCATCGACCGCCTCACCGGCGAGGCC
This sequence comes from Streptomyces sp. NPDC002499, assembly GCF_053595415.1. Taxonomy (NCBI): domain Bacteria; kingdom Bacillati; phylum Actinomycetota; class Actinomycetes; order Kitasatosporales; family Streptomycetaceae; genus Streptomyces; species Streptomyces sp. NPDC002499. The sequence continues at coordinate 653,539 of NZ_JBSFXO010000004.1, read as the reverse complement.
GACCGGTATGTCGCGGGCGGCTTCCACGGCGCGGCCTGGCACTTGATCGAGGCAGTGGCCAAGGATGTGAACGACGACAGGGCGCTGCTGCTGGTGTGCCGGGAGGGCCCGACGGCGGCGGCAACGTCAACATCAAGGCCCGCCTAGCCTCCCGGAGGGACCGGCACGGTGGGGTTTACCCCCGCCCCGATCCGCCAGCCGCCCTCATCGTCCCGACCCCTCTCCGATCCGTACGTTCGAGACATGTCATCGGACCGGAAGAAATCAGGCATGCCGGACGTGCCGGGCGAGTGGGCGGTCGAACTCCACGGAGTGACCCGTCGCTACGGCCGCGGCAGCACCGCCGTACACGCCCTGCGCGGCATCGACCTCACCCTCCCGCGCCGCAGCTTCACCGCCGTGATGGGCCCCTCCGGCTCCGGCAAGTCCACCTTCCTCCAGTGCGCGGCCGGCCTCGACCGCCCCACCCGCGGCACCGTCCGCCTCGGCGGCACGGACATCACCGGCATGAAGGAGAACAAGCTCACCGCGCTGCGCCGCACCCGCCTCGGCTTCGTCTTCCAGGCCTTCAACCTTCTGCCGTCCCTCACCGTCGAGCAGAACGTCGTCCTGCCGACCCGCCTGGCAGGCCACCGCCCCGACCGCCGCCGCGCCGCCGAGGTACTCGCCCAGGTCGGCCTCGCCGACAAGGCCCGCCGCCGCCCCGGTCAGCTCTCCGGCGGCCAGCAGCAGCGCGTCGCGATCGCCCGCGCCCTGGTCAGCCGCCCCGACGTGGTCTTCGCCGACGAGCCCACCGGCGCCCTGGACACCACGACGGCCGCCGAGATCCTCGCCCTGCTCCGCGACGCCGTCGACACCCACGGCGCCACGGTCGTCATGGTCACCCACGACCCCACGGCCGCCGCCTGGGCCGACCGCGTCCTGTTCCTCGCGGACGGCGAGATAGCCGACCACCTCAACCGCGCCCCGGCCGCCACGATCGCGTCCCGCATGACAGCCCTCACCACCCGCCCGACCTACGCACCGGCGGCGGCGTGATGTTCGCGCCCAACGGCCTCGCCCGCGCGGCCCTCCGCTTCCGGCCCTCCGCGTTCGTCGGTACGTTCATCGCGCTCGCCATGGCCGCGATGATCACGTCGGCCTGCGGCATCCTCCTGGAGACCGGCATACGGGCCAAGGTCCCGGCCGGCCGGTACGCCGCCGCCCCCGTCGTGGCCGCCGCCGACCAGCGCGCCCACTACGGACACGGCGACGGCGCGGACAGCGAACCGATCACCGACCGGGCTCGGCTCGACGACTCGCTCGTGGCCAGGGCCGCCTCGGCACCCGGCGCCCGCGCCGCCGTAGCCGACGTCACCTTCCCCGTCGGCGGCCCCAACGGGCCCCTCACCGCCCACAATTGGACCTCCACCACCTTCACCGGCGAGCGGCTCACCGCCGGCCGCGCACCGCATCCCGGCGAGATCGTCCTGAGCGGGAAGACGGCCTCCGTCGGGGAGCGCGTCAGCCTCAACACCCCCGACGGCGCCCGCACTTACCTCGTCTCCGGCATCACCGGCACCCGCGCCGGCACCGCCTGGCTCGCCGACTCCGACGCGCTGCGGGTCTCCGGTCACCCAGGGAAGATCGACGCCGTCGCGGTGCTCCCGAAGGACGGAGTCAGTACGCAGGACCTCAAGTCCCAGGTGGCGCACGCCCTCGGCGACCGGGCCGAGGTGCACACCGGCGCCGACCGAGGCGGTGTCCAGGACCCGACGCTGGCCGAGGCGAAGGAGGTGCTGATGGGCATCGGCGGTTCCTTCGGCGGCGTCGCCACGATGGTCGCCGTCTTCACCGCGGCCGGCACCGTCGCCCTCGCCGTGGGCCAACGCGCCCGCGAATTCGCCCTGTTGCGCGCCCTCGGCACCACCCCGCGCCAGATCCGCCGCACGATCGCCACCGAGACCCTCCTGATCGCCCCGCTCGCCGGCGCCCTCGGCTGTCTGCCCGGAATCGCCCTGGCCCGCTGGTGGTTCGGCCAGCTGAAGGACAAGGGCGCGATCCCGGAGGCCGTCGACTTCGCCGTCTCCTGGATCCCGCTCGTCTCCGCGACCGGTGCGGTCCTGCTCACCGCCCTCGGCGCCGGATACATGGCCGCACACCGCAGTTCCCGCATCAAGCCGGGCCAGGCGCTCACCGAGGCGTCGGTGGAACGGCTGCGCCCCGGCTGGATCCGCACGCCCCTCGGCATCGCCGCCGCGGCCGGCGGCTGCGTCTGCGCGGGCCTGTCCGCCTCCCTCACGGGCGAGGACGCGGCCAACGCGGCCCTGGGCATCGTCTGCCTCTTCATGCTCGCCGTGGCGCTGCTGGGTCCCTTCGTGGCCCGCGCCTGCGCCGCCCTGTTCGGACTCCCGCTGCGCGGCGCCGGCGCCCCGGCCGCGCTGGCCGCCGCCAACTCCCGTACCAACGCCCGCCGCCTGGCCTCCGCGATCACTCCGATCGTGCTCGCGATGGCCTTCTCCTCGGTGCTGGTCTTCATGCACACCAGCGAGGAACGCGTCACCGCCGACCAGCAGCACGCCGGCCTCCTCGCCGACCACGTCGTCACCGCCGACCCGGGCCTGACCCCGGAGGCGGTACGGCAGGCCGGGCGCGCCCCCGAAGTCACCGCCGCCGTCGGCCTGTTGAAGACCTCCGTGCTCGTCCCGATCACGGGCGGCCTGGACTCGGCCACCGCACAGGGCGTCACCGGCTCCGTCCGCGACCTGACCGCCGTACAGGACCTGGACGTGAAGCACGGCCAACTGTCGCTGAAATCAGGGGAGATCGCCGTCGACGCCTCGCTCGCCGACAACGCCGACGTCAAGGTCGGCGACCGGTTCCCGCTGCGCCTGCCCGACGGCACCAAGGCCTCGCCGGTGCTCGTGGCGACATACGGACGTGGCATGGGGCTGTCCCAGGTCACCATGGCACGCGCCGACCTCGCCACCCACGTCAGCTCCGCCTTCGACACCGAACTGTGGACCAAGGGCGGTACGGAGAAGGAGTTGAAGGCGTACGGCACGGTCCTGGACCGCGCCGACTACACCACCGCGCAGTCCGTGGACCGCGAGCTCAACGCCTGGGCGAACGGTGTGATGGCCGGCGTCCTCGGCGGCTTCGCGGCCGTCGCCGCCGTCAACACCCTGGTGATGACCGTCCTCGACCGGCGCGGCGAACTCGGCACGCTCCGCCTCATCGGCTCCACCCGCCCCCAGGTGCTGCGCATGATCCGCTGGGAGGCCCTCCTGGTCGCCCTCGCGGGCATCGCCCTCGGCACGGCCATCGCCCTCGCCACGCTGATCCCGATGATGAACGGGCTGACCGGACAAGGGCCTTACATCCCGCCGCTGGTCTACGGCTCCTTCGCCGGCGCGATCGTCGTCCTCGGCCTGACCGCCGCGACCCTTCCCGCCCGCGCGGCCCTGCGCAAGGAGACACTGGACGAGTGACCAGCACCGAGACGATGACCCTGACCGAGGTCGAGGCCACCGCCCGCGCCGCCCACGAGGGCCAGACCGACAAGGCGGGACGGCCGTACGCCGAACACCTGGCGGCCGTCGCCGAGGGCGTAAGCGTGCGGGGTGGCGACGACGACCAGATCGCGGCGGCCTGGCTGCACGACGCCGTCGAGGACGACGCGCTCTCCGCGCACTGGCTGGAGCAGGCCGCGCTGAGCCGGCGTACGAAGGACATCGTGCTCGCCGTCACCAAGCGGGCGGGGGAGGCCCCGGAGGCGTACGCGCAGCGCATCCTCGACACCCCGGGCGCCCTGCTGGTGAAGCGCGCGGACCTGGCGCACAACGCGGACCCGGCGCGTATCGCCCGCCTCGACGACGAGGCGACCCGGGCACGACTGACCGAGAAGTACGCACGGATGCGCGCGCTTCTCGGTCTGGTCGGTGAACGGTGAACGCTGACTGAGGGGTTCTAGGCCGAGACCTTCTCGCGCTGCTCCCGCTGTTCTTTCTGCTCCCGCGTCTCGTCGCGTCCGCGGGCCGCCTCCGCCGGGTCGGGCCTGAAGGCCCACCTCATCTCGGGCTCCATCGCGAACTTGAAGACCCGCCGCACCGGCGCGGTGCACAGCGCGGTGATGACGGCGCCCGCGACGAGCGTCACGAAGATCTCGCCGAGCGGCCGGTGCAGCCACTTCGGCTCGAACCAGCCGTAGTACTCACCGGCCTTGATGACGAAGCCGTGCAGCAGATAGCCGTAGAGCGTGCCCGCGCCGAGCGTCGTGAACCACATCCGGCGGCCCGGCACCCAGGCGAAGAAGCAGGCGGTCAGCAGTACCGAGCAGCCGAACAGCGCGAGCACCATGACCGGCCCGGACCACCAGGGCGCCACCAACTCCTGTGCGGAGTCCCGGTGGAAGAACCACGCGGTGTTCATCCGCGGCACCGCCCACCAGCCGACGGCCAGCGCGACGGTGAAGACCGGCACGGCCACGATCCGCATCCTGCGGGTGCGCACCATCCGGAAGTGCTCCGGCTTCAGGCACAGCCCGAGCACGAAGTACGGCAGGAACTGCAACACCCGCTGGAGGTCCAGGTCGTCGCCGATCTCCGGCGAGACGGAGGCGAACATCGCCACGCCGAGCGCGAGGGGCAGCGGCCAGCGGACGGCCTTCCACAGCGGGGTGGTCAGCCGCCAGATGAACAGCGCGACCAGGAACCAGGTCAGGAACCACGGGTCGAGCAGCGTGATCCGCATGCCCGGGTCGTCGTTGCCGTAGCGCTGGAAGAGGCTGTACGCCGTCTCGAAGATCACGTACGGCACCAGGACGCCGGTGACCAGCCGCCTGAGGCGGTCGGGGCGCATGTCGAAACTGCGCGAGAAGAAGCCGGAGATGATGATGAACGCCGGCATGTGGAAGGCGTACACGACCGTGTAGACACCCTCGAGGATGCGGCTGCCGCCCTTCAGCGGCTCCCACGAGTGGCCCATGGCCACCAGCACGATCGCCAGGTACTTGGCGTTGTCGAAGAACGCGTCGCGCTGTTTGTCGGGTGTGCGCCGGGTCGCCTCTTGGAACATCTGAGGCACCTTAGTGGCGCCTCCGCGTATTCGTAAAACTCGCCGCGTTATTCCTGGTTGGAGCGTTGGAGGCGCCTGGAAGGTCTTCTTGACGTCCGGCTTGTCACGTTTAATCCCGACGAAAGGGCGCATAAGGGCAGGCGGTCAACTCCTGTGAATTTTCTGCTCGAAATGCCTGCGAACACACTGTGTGGGTATGGAAACGATGCTGCCGAATTACCGGCCGGGGCGCTCCGGGGCTCATGGCCAAGGCAAAGGTCGGGCACAGGAGTGGCCGACGATGCCTCACGCGCCGCATACGGAGGCCGGGTTGGTGGCACGATGGTCCTGGCGGGGTGCGCGAGGTCGCGTCCCCCGGGCCGGGTGAGCGGACCGACCGAGGGTGTGATGAGTTGTGGCCATTTCGCTGTCAGTGGTGTTGCTGTTGGCGATCATCCTGGTGGTGTTGCTCAGGGGGGGATCCATCAAGGCGGGCCCGGCGATCGTCGCCGTGCTGTTCGGCTTCTTCCTCGCCTCGACCGGCATGGCCGACGACATCCAACGGTTCCTGAACTCCATAGCGGAGACCATCAACTCGATCCAGTTCTAGGTCTCCCGCGGTGCCGTGAACGCCGCAGGGCCCGGTTCGTCAGAACCGGGCCCCGAGGTCGTATGGAGCGGGCGACGGGAATCGAACCCGCGTAGCCAGTTTGGAAGACTGGTGCTCTACCATTGAGCTACGCCCGCACAGCACGCGCCGCAGGTCGGAGCGACCGCGGCACACAAGGCATCGTAGCGGGTCACCACCCCTCGTCGCACACCCCGTTTCCCGTCCGTACCGGCCGGTGACCGGCGCTGGTGAAATGCGGCGATCCCGGGGCCTGCGGGCATGTACCCTACGTGTCGCACCAGACGGGGTGTGGCGCAGCTTGGTAGCGCGTCCGCTTTGGGAGCGGAAGGCCGTGGGTTCAAATCCCGCCACCCCGACCAGCTGCCGGTCGACACCGGCGCACTCACGCGATCACGTCCGGTGATCGCGTCCCGTGATCGCCTTTGGGGCGTGTCGCCGCTGCCGTTACTATGCAAGCTGCATGCCCGCGTGTCTCTGCAGCCGGGCACGATCCCTAAAGTCAGCCCCCAAGGAGACCCAACCGTGAAGAGCGCCGTCGAGACCCTGAACCCGACTCGGGTTCGGCTCAGCATTGAGGTGCCCTTCGAGGAGCTCAAGGACAGCCTCGACGCGGCGTACAAGAAGATCAACCAGCAGGTCACGGTGAAGGGCTTCCGGAAGGGCAAGATCCCGGCGCGCGTCATCGACCAGCGGTTCGGCCGCGGTGCGGTCCTGGAGGAGGCGGTCAACGACGCGCTCCCGAAGTTCTACACGGAGGCGGTCAACGAGGCCGAGCTCAACGTCCTGGGCCAGCCCGAGGTCGACATCACGGACCTGAAGGACGGCGAGACGCTGAACTTCACGGCCGAGGTCGACATCCGTCCCGCCCTCGAGATCCCGGACTACTCCGGCATCGAGGTCGAGGTGGACGCCGTCGAGGTCACCGAGGAGGACATCGACCAGTCCGTCGAGCAGCTCCGCGAGCGCTTCGCGTCGACCTCCCCGGTCGAGCGGGCCGCCGAGGACGGCGACGTCGTCACCATCGACCTGGAGGCCAAGGTCGACGGCGAGGTGCTGGAGGACGGCATCGCCAGCGGCGTCTCCTACACCATCGGCTCGGGCGAGCTCCTGGACGGCATCGACGACGCCGTCAAGGGCCTGGAGTCCGGTGCCGAGGCCACCTTCGCCTCCGAGCTCAAGGGCGGCTCCGCGGCCGGCCAGGAGGCCGAGGTCACCGTCAAGGTCACCCAGGTCGCCGCGCGCGAACTGCCCGAGCTGGACGACGAGTTCGCACAGCTCGCCTCGGAGTTCGACACCCTGGAGGAGCTGCGGGCGGACAGCCGCAAGCGCCTCGAGAACATGAAGCAGTACGACCAGGCCACCCAGGCCCAGGAGCGCGTGCTCGACAAGCTCCTGGAGCTCATCGAGGTGCCCGTCCCCGAGAAGCTGCTCGAGGACGAGATCAACACCCGCAAGCACAACCTGGAGCACCACCAGCTCGGTCAGATGGGCCTCGACCTCCCGAAGTACCTGGAGATCCAGGGCAAGACGGAGGAGGAGTTCGAGACCGAGACGCGTGAGGCCGCGGTCAAGGGCATCAAGACCCAGTTCGTCCTCGACGAGCTGGTCAAGCAGGAGAAGCTGAACGTCAACCAGGAGGAGCTCACCGAGCACCTCATGCGTCGCGCGGCCTCCTCCGGCATGTCCCCCGACCAGTTCGCCCAGGCCGTCGTCGAGGGCGGCCAGGTCCCCCTCCTCGTCGGTGAGGTCGCCCGCGGCAAGGCCCTGGCCGTCGTCGTCGAGGCCGCCACGGTCAAGGACACCAACGGCGAGGTCATCGACCTCGACGACGAGGACGAGACCGCGGAGACGGTCGAGGCGACCGAGGCTGCCGCCGAGGAGACCTCGGCCGAGGAGAAGACCGAGGCCTGAGCCACGGCGCCTCAACAGGTCGTAGGGCGGGCCCTGGGGACTTTGACCCCGGGGCCCGTTCGCTTACCCAGGTATGCCGACCTCAGGGGCGCGGGCCTGTATCGATTTGCGGCTCCGCCGCGTGGGCGCGCTGAACCCCCACCGGCCGTGAGCCGCCTACGCAACAGGTCCACCACGGCGAGTGGGCGACTGCGGACCGCCGGTGGCACTACGCCCCCGGCGAACACCCCCCTTCCCGGGATTCACTGGACGAGCCTGCGCGTTAGGGTCCATGAATACGGGGAGCAGGGGAGTACCCCGAAACCCCCGGACGGGAACACGTGAAGACGGCCCGGCGCCGTCGTAAGACGAGCAGGTGGATACGTGACGAATCTGATGCCTTCCGCCGCCGAGCCTTCCTTCGGTGGTGGCCTCGGCGACCAGGTCTACAACCGGCTGCTCAACGAGCGGATCATCTTCCTCGGCCAGCCGGTCGACGACGACATCGCCAACAAGATCACCGCGCAGCTGCTGCTTCTCGCCGCTGACCCGGACAAGGACATCTACCTCTACATCAACAGCCCCGGCGGCTCGATCACGGCCGGCATGGCGATCTACGACACCATGCAGTACATCAAGAACGACGTGGTGACGATCGCCATGGGCCTCGCCGCCTCCATGGGCCAGTTCCTGCTCAGCGCGGGCACCCCCGGCAAGCGCTTCGCGCTGCCGAACGCCGAGATCCTGATCCACCAGCCGTCCGCCGGACTGGCGGGCTCGGCCTCCGACATCAAGATCCACGCCGAGCGTCTGCTGCACACCAAGAAGCGCATGGCGGAGCTGACCTCCCAGCACACCGGTCAGTCGTTCGAGGAGATCACCCGCGCCTCCGACCGCGACCGCTGGTTCGACGCCGACGAGGCCAAGGACTACGGCCTCATCGACGAGGTCATCACGACGGCAGCCAACATGCCGGGCGGCGGCGGCACCGGGGCCTGAGGCCCCCTGCAAGCCCCCAGCCGACCGCCTCAGCCCCTAGGAGAGAGACAGTGAACGACTTCCCCGGCAGCGGCCTGTTCGACCGCACGCGCGCCGAGTACACGGGTCCCGCGGCGGAGTCCCGTTACGTCATCCCGCGCTTCGTCGAGCGCACCTCGCAGGGCGTGCGCGAGTACGACCCGTACGCGAAGCTCTTCGAGGAGCGCGTGATCTTCCTCGGCGTCCAGATCGACGACGCCTCCGCCAACGACGTCATGGCGCAGCTGCTGTGCCTGGAGTCGATGGACCCCGACCGGGACATCTCGGTCTACATCAACAGCCCCGGCGGCTCCTTCACGGCGCTCACGGCCATCTACGACACGATGCAGTTCGTGAAGCCGGACGTCCAGACGGTCTGCATGGGTCAGGCGGCCTCCGCCGCCGCGATCCTGCTCGCCGCCGGTACGCCGGGCAAGCGCATGGCGCTGCCCAACGCGCGCGTGCTGATCCACCAGCCCTACAGCGAGACCGGCCGCGGACAGGTCTCCGACCTGGAGATCGCCGCCAACGAGATCCTGCGGATGCGTGCGCAGCTGGAGGAGATGCTGGCCAAGCACTCCACCACGCCGATCGACAAGATCCGCGAGGACATCGAGCGCGACAAGATCCTGACCGCCGAGGAGGCGCTCTCCTACGGTCTGATCGACCAGATCATCTCCACCCGGAAGATGAACAACGCCGCCGTCTCCTAGACGGAAGGCTGTATCGTCTGCCGCCCCTTGGCATGGTTCATGTGCTTTGACACGCTGCACGTCAAAGTGAACCGCGCCAAGGGGGGCCCGAACGGGGGGCCCGGCAAGGTACCGTCGGATTAAGGCAGCACCAGGAGCCGCTGGATCTAGGCGTCTCCCAGGCGAAGGGGAAGCACACCGTGGCACGCATCGGTGACGGCGGCGATCTGCTCAAGTGCTCGTTCTGCGGCAAGAGCCAGAAGCAGGTCAAGAAGCTCATCGCAGGGCCTGGTGTGTACATCTGCGACGAGTGCATCGATCTCTGCAACGAGATCATCGAGGAAGAACTCGCGGAGACCAGCGAGGTCCGCTGGGAGGAACTCCCCAAGCCGCGGGAGATCTACGAGTTCCTGGAGGGCTACGTCGTGGGCCAGGAGCCCGCGAAGAAGGCCCTGTCCGTCGCGGTCTACAACCACTACAAGCGCGTCCAGGCCGGCGAGAACGGTGGCGCCAACGGCCGTGACGACGCGATCGAGTTGGCGAAGTCCAACATTCTTCTGCTCGGTCCCACGGGCTCCGGCAAGACGCTGCTCGCCCAGACCCTGGCCCGCATGCTGAACGTGCCGTTCGCCATCGCGGACGCCACCGCGCTGACCGAGGCGGGGTACGTCGGCGAGGACGTCGAGAACATCCTGCTGAAGCTGATCCAGGCGGCGGACTACGACGTCAAGAAGGCCGAGACCGGGATCATCTACATCGACGAGATCGACAAGGTCGCCAGGAAGAGTGAAAACCCTTCCATCACCCGCGATGTCTCCGGCGAGGGCGTTCAGCAGGCCCTCCTGAAGATCCTCGAGGGCACCACGGCCTCGGTCCCGCCGCAGGGCGGACGCAAGCACCCGCACCAGGAGTTCATCCAGATCGACACGACGAACGTGCTGTTCATCGTGGGCGGTGCCTTCGCCGGTCTGGAGAAGATCATCGAGTCGCGGGCCGGCGCCAAGGGCATCGGCTTCGGCGCGACGATCCACTCGAAGCGGGAGCTCCAGGCCAAGGACCAGTTCGAGGACGTCATGCCGGAGGACCTGGTCAAGTTCGGCATGATCCCCGAGTTCATCGGCCGCCTCCCCGTCATCACCTCGGTCCACAACCTGGACCGCGAGGCCCTGCTCCAGATCCTGATCGAGCCGCGCAACGCGCTGATGAAGCAGTACCAACGTCTCTTCGAACTCGACGGTGTGGAACTGGACTTCGAGCGCGAGGCCCTGGAGGCCATCGCCGACCAGGCCATCCTCCGCCAGACCGGCGCGCGCGGCCTGCGCGCCATCATGGAGGAAGTCCTCATGTCCGTGATGTACGAGGTCCCGTCCCGCAAGGACGTGGCCCGCGTGGTCATCACGGCGGACGTCGTCCACTCCAACGTGAACCCGACGCTGATCCCGAGGGACGCGCGCAACGGGCGGGGGCCGGGGGAGCAGAAGACGGCGTAGTCACACATCCAAGTAAGCAGACGGTGCCCGGCGCTTGAGAAGCGCCGGGCACCGTTTGTTCACGCCACTGGGCGAAGCGATCAGGCCAGATGCACGTCAGAGCTTGATCCGGGTGCGCTGCATTGATTGGGTAAATCCGACCACATCGGCCATGTGTTCGAATGGCTGGTGATTCAGAAACGGGAGGATTCCGATGGGTAGGACGAGGCGGATCTTGACAGTGGTAAGTGTGCTTGCAGCCGCAGGCGTTGTGCCGCTGGTGACGGCTACATCGGCGAGCGCGGACCAGAGCCGCTGTGTGAACTACATAGGCGAGCAGGGCTATTTGGTTGGCCCCAAAGTGAAAAAGGCGTGCAACTACCCTGCTCTGCATGGGGGGGCGGTCATAGCGAACCCGTTCTGTATCGAGCAGCTCACCCAGGCGGGCGTTCGCCTGGGGCATGCCCAGGTTGCGTGCGTCCGCGCCTGATCGGGGACGTTCAGGACAGGGAAGGGGCGCCCGCAACTCTGAGTGCGGGCGCCCCTTCATGCTGACGCGTACGGTGTCAGGCCTTCACACGCACGTCGTTGCGGACCTTGGCGGTCAGCGCGGCCGCGTCGTCCATGGATGTGCTCTTGCCCGCGGCGACGGAGGCGATGTCGTACGAGACCACGTAGGTGATCGTGCTGTGGTCGCCCCAGATGCAGAACGGCATCGTCGTCTTCTTGCCGGACTCCGCGGTCTCGACGTTCTGGCACTTCAGGACGCCGTTCTCGAACCCGGCGGGCTTGAACTCCTGCGGGGTGCCCACGAGTTTGCCGTCGCCGGCCGAGGCGTCCTTCTCGGAGTCCTTCTTCATCTGGGCGAACATGGCGTCGACGGTCTTCGCGGGATCGTCGATGGTGCCGTACACGCCCGCGAACAACAGGTTCTTCGCGGCGAGACCCGTCCCCGAGGAGTAGCTCGCGCTGACGTCCTTGGGGTTCTTGACACCCCAGGACTCGGCGTCCTTGATGTCCTCGGCGGTCAACGTGTCGGCCTCGCCGTCGTTGCCCTTCTTGTACTTCCCGTCGAGGATCGTCGCCGGCGCCGAGAGCTTGTGCGGGCCGTCGTCCTTCACGCTGCCCGAGCCGCTGTCGCTGCCCCCGCCGATCACGAAGTACGCGCCGACCGCGATCGCCGCCACGACCGCCACCGCGCCGATGATCACGCCCGTCTTCTTGCCGCCGCCACCGGAGGCCGGCGGCTGCGGCGGGTAGGGCTGCTGGCCGTAAGGAGGCTGCTGGCCGTACGGGTCCGGCTGCGGCGGCACGCCCTGCGGGGGCTGCTGCGGGTAGCCGTAACCGGGCTGCGGCTGGGTGGGCGGCTGCTGGGGGTAGCCGTAGCCGGGCTGGGGCGCCTGCGGCGGCTGCTGGCCGTACGGGCCCGGCTGGCCGTACGGACCGGGCTGCTGGGGCTGCCCGCCGTACGGGCCCGGCTGGTTGTGACTCATTACTGGGTTCCCCTCCAGATGTTTATGTGGCCCTGACATCCTGGCGCAGGCACAGGAACCTCACTGCATCGGGGGCCGCACCGTTACAGAACAAAGGCGTTTCGGGACACCCCCGCGACACCCCTAAACTGGGCCCGTGACCGAGAATGCTCAGCAGCAGCCCACAGCGCCCGACACCGAACTGCCGACTCAGTACGCGCCGGCCGATGTAGAGGGACCGCTGTACGAGCGCTGGGTAGAACGGGGTTACTTCGCCGCCGACGCGAAGAGCGAGAAGCCGCCGTACACCATCGTCATCCCGCCGCCGAACGTCACCGGCTCCCTGCACCTGGGCCACGCCTTCCAGCACACGCTCATGGACGCCCTCACCCGCCGCAAGCGCATGCAGGGCTTCGAGGCACTGTGGCTGCCCGGCATGGACCACGCCGGCATCGCCACCCAGAACAAGGTCGAGCAGCAGCTCGCCGAGGAGGGCAAGTCCCGCCAGGACCTGGGCCGCGAGGAGTTCGTCGAGCGGGTCTGGCAGTGGAAGGAGGAGTACGGCGGCAGGATCCTCGGCCAGATGCGCCGCCTCGGCGACGGCGTCGACTGGAGCCGCGAGCGCTTCACCATGGACGAGGGTCTGTCCCAGGCCGTCCAGACCATCTTCAAGCGGCTGTACGACGACGAGTTGATCTACCGCGCCGAGCGCATCATCAACTGGTGTCCGCGCTGTCTGACGGCCATCTCGGACATCGAGGTGGAGTACCAGGAGGACGACGGCGAGCTGGTCTCCATCACGTACGGCGAGGGGGACGAGACGCTGGTCGTCGCGACCACCCGCGCGGAGACGATGCTCGGTGACACCGCGGTCGCCGTCCACCCGGACGACGAGCGGTACAAGCACCTGGTCGGCAGGCGCATCAAGCTGCCGCTGACCGACCGTACGATCCCCGTCGTCGCGGACACGCACGTCGACCCCGAGTTCGGCACGGGTGCCGTCAAGGTCACCCCGGCCCACGACCCGAACGACTTCGCGATCGGCCAGCGCCACGGCCTGGAGTCGATCACGGTCATGGACGAGCGCGCGGTCATCACCGTCCACGGTCCCTTCGAGGGCCTGGACCGCTTCGAGGCGCGCTCCGCGATCGTCGCCGCACTGCGCTCGCAGGGCCGGATCGTCGCCGAGAAGCGGCCGTACGTCCACAGCGTCGGCCACTGCTCGCGCTGCGGCACGACCATCGAGCCGCGGCTGTCCATGCAGTGGTGGGTCAAGGTCGGCCCGCTCGCCAAGGCCGCCGGTGACGCGGTCCGCGACGGCCGGGTCAAGATCCACCCCGAGGACATGTCGAAGCGGTACTTCGACTGGGTCGACAACATGCACGACTGGTGCATCTCACGCCAGTTGTGGTGGGGCCACCGCATCCCCGTCTGGTACGGCCCCGAGGGCGAGGTCGTCTGTGTCGGCCCCGACGAGGAGCCGCCGGCGGGCGAGGGCTGGCGCCAGGACACCGACGTCCTCGACACCTGGTTCTCGTCCGGCCTGTGGCCCTTCTCCACCCTCGGCTGGCCCGAACAGACCGCGGATCTGCGGAAGTTCTACCCGACGGACGTCCTGCTGACCGGCCACGACATCATCTTCTTCTGGGTCGCCAGGATGATGATGTTCGGTCTGTACGCGATGGACGGCGAAGTCCCCTTCAAGACCATCGCGTTGACGGGCCTGGTCCGTGACGAGCGCGGCAAGAAGATGTCGAAGTCCTTCGGCAACGTCGTCGACCCGCTCGACTGGATGGACAAGTACGGCTCCGACGCGGTCCGTTTCACCCTGGCCCGCGGCGCCAACCCCGGTACGGACGTGCCGATCGGTGAGGACTGGGTCCAGGCGTCCCGGAACTTCGCGAACAAGATCTGGAACGCGACGCGCTTCGCGCTGATGAACGGCGCGACGGTCGAAGGCCCGCTCCCGTCCCCGTCCGAGATGTCGGCGACGGACCGCTGGATCCTGTCCCGTCTGAACAAGACGGTGGCCGAAGTCGACGCGTTCTACGACGACTTCCAGTTCGCGAAGCTCTCCGACGCCCTCTACCACTTCGCGTGGGACGAGGTCTTCGACTGGTACGTCGAGCTGTCGAAGACGACGTTCCAGGCGGGCGGTCCGTCGGCGGAGGTCTCGAAGCGGGTCCTCGGCGAGGTCCTCGATGTCACCCTCCGGCTCCTCCACCCGGTCGTCCCGTTCGTCACGGACACGTTGTGGACGACGCTGACGGCCGGCGAGTCGGTGGTCGTCGCGGAGTGGCCGAAGGACAGCGCCTTCCGTGACGAGGCCGCCGAGCGCGAGATCGAGACGCTCCAGGCCGTCATCACGGAGGTCCGGCGCTTCCGTGCGGACCAGGGCCTGCAGCCGGGCCAGCGGGTTCCGGCCCGCCTCACGCTCGACGGCACGGCGCTGGCCCCCCACGAGGCGGCGATCCGCCAGCTCCTCCGCCTCCAGCCGGAGGGCGAGTCCTTCACGGCGACGGCGACCCTGCCGGTCTCGGGTGCGGAGGTCGCCCTGGACCTCTCCGGCACGATCGATGTCGGCGCGGAACGCAAGCGCCTGGCGAAGGACCTGGCGGCGGCGGAAAAGGAAAAAGCCCAGGCGACAGCCAAGCTCGGCAACGAGGCGTTCCTGGCCAAGGCCCCGGACAACGTGGTCGACAAGATCCGAGGCCGCTTGACGAAGGCGGACGAGGACATCACAAGGATCAAGTCCCAACTGGACAGGCTGCCGTCCGCGTAGGGATCTGTACGTGAGTGAGGGCCCCGGAGTTCCAAGCCTCCGGGGCCTTCGTGTGCCGTCAGGGGGTTTTCGCTCCCCGGCGCTGGCCGGTGCCGCTGCGCCCACCCGTGCCGCCCCAGCGGCACGACTGCCCGCAGCTGGGTGGGTTGGGGGCGGCGAGGGGCTGCGCGGCGGCGAGCTGAGTGGGTTGGGGGCTGCGCGGCGCCGAGTTCTGGGCGCCGAGTTACGGGACGGCTGGGTGCCGCTGGCCTGTGGTTTTTAGGGGCGCGGGGAACTGCGCGGCCAGCCGCAACGCACCCGCACTCGCCCACGAAGACCAGCCACCCCACTCCCTGGGCGCACCGTCACTCCGGCTCCGTAGACTGGGACCGTGAGCGACACCGACCCCTTCGACGAGATCATCGCCAACGAGACCGACCGCGATCCCGACCTCGCGGTCATCGAGGCCGGCAGCCGCACCCTGCGTACCCAGGGCGCACCGCCGGAGGCAGACGTGCCGGCGCGTCCCGAGGACCCGGAGGTCGACAAGGCGCTGCGCGCGGTCGAGGCGGAACTCGCCGGCCGCTGGGGCGAGACCAAGCTGGAGCCCAGCGTCACCCGCATCGCCGCGCTGATGGATCTCCTGGGCGACCCCCAGCGCTCGTACCCCTCGATCCACATCACGGGGACGAACGGCAAGACGTCGACCGCCCGCATGATCGAGGCCCTCCTCGGCGCCTTCGAACTGCGCACCGGTCGCTACACCTCCCCGCACGTCCAGTCCGTCACCGAGCGGATCAGCCTGGACGGCGCCCCGATCTCCGCCGAGCGGTTCATCGAGACGTACGAGGACATCAAGCCGTACATCGAGATGGTCGACGCGCAGCAGCCCTACCGCCTGTCCTTCTTCGAGGTGCTCACCGGCATGGCGTACGCCGCCTTCGCCGACGCCCCCGTGGACGTGGCCGTCGTCGAGGTCGGTATGGGTGGGACCTGGGACGCCACCAACGTGATCGACGGTGACGTCGCCGTCGTCACCCCCATCGACCTGGACCACACCGACCGGCTCGGCGAGACGCCCGGCGAGATCGCCAAGGAGAAGTCCGGTGTCATCAAGCAGGACGCGACGGTCATCCTGGCCCAGCAGCCGGTGGACGCGGCCCAGGTGCTGCTGAAGAAGGCCGTCGACGTCGACGCCACCGTGGCCAGGGAGGGACTCGAGTTCGGGGTCGTCGCCCGCCAGGTCGCCGTCGGCGGACAGCTGCTCACCCTGCGCGGCCTGGGCGGCGAGTACGGCGAGGTGTACCTCCCCCTGCACGGCGGCTACCAGGCGCACAACGCGGCCGTCGCCCTCGCCGCCGTCGAGGCGTTCTTCGGCGTCGGCTCCCAGCGCCCCGAGCCGCTCGACCTCGAGACGGTCCGCAAGGCTTTCGCGGCCGTGTCCTCGCCGGGCCGCCTCGAAGTCGTACGCCGCTCGCCCACCGTCGTGCTGGACGCGGCGCACAACCCGGCCGGCGCCCGCGCCACCGCCGAGGCGGTCGGTGAGGCCTTCGACTTCAGCCGGCTGATCGGCGTGGTCGGGGCGAGCGCCGACAAGAACGTGCGGGGGCTGCTCGAAGCCTTCGAACCGATCTTCGCCGAGGTCGTCGTCACCCAGAACTCCAGCCACCGCGCGATGGACACCGACGAGCTCGCGGGCATCGCCGTCGAGGTGTTCGGCGAGGACCGCGTCCAGGTCGAGCCGCGGCTGCCGGACGCGCTGGAGGCGGCGATCACGCTGTCCGAGGAGGACGGCGAGTTCGCGGGCGGCGGCGTGCTCGTGACCGGCTCCGTCATCACCGTGGGCGAGGCCCGACTGCTCCTGGGGAGGGGCTGACCACCCGTGCGTACGCTCTGTTCTTCCACCCTGATCGGCGAGTTCTTCGTGATCGGCTTCGCCGGTCTGGTGGCCATGAAGGACCCCGACCTGTCCATGTCGACGGTGTGGACGGTCAGCGGCATCGCGATGCTCCTGTCTGTCCTGCTGTGCGCCGTGGTGACCCGCCCCGGCGGGATCGCCATGGGCTGGGCCCTGCAGATCGCGCTGATCGCGTCCGGCTTCATCGTGCCGTCGATGTTCTTCCTCGGCGCGATCTTCGCGGCCCTGTGGTGGGCCTCGGTGCACTACGGCAGAAAGATCGACGAGGCGAAGGCGAGATTCGCCGAGCAGGCCGCCTCGGCCACGGTCGCGCCGGCGGGCTCAGCGGGCTCCTCTACACCTGACGCTGTGTGACAAGGGCCCCGACACGCCCTGTAATCTTCGAACACCCCGCACGAATCTTGATCCAAGGAGCCCCGCCGTGACTCAGCGCACCCTCGTCCTGCTCAAGCCCGACGCGGTCCGCCGTGGCCTGACCGGCGAGATCATCGGCCGCATCGAGCGCAAGGCCGACTGGCGGATCACCGCGCTGGAGCTGCGCACCCTGGACCAGGAGACGCTGGAGCAGCACTACGGCGAGCACAAGGGCAAGCCCTTCTACGAGCCGCTGGTCGAGTTCATGGCGTCCGGTCCGGTCGTCGCGCTGATCGTCGAGGGCGAGCGGGTCATCGAGGGCGTCCGCGCCCTGGCGGGCCCGACCGACCCGATCGCCGCCGCCCCCGGCTCCATCCGCGGCGACTTCGGCGTCATCGTGCGGGAGAACCTGATCCACGCGAGCGACTCCGTCGAGTCGGCGGAGCGCGAGGTGAAGATCTTCTTCCCGGACCACGCATAGCCCCTCCGGGACCACGCACAGCCCTCCGGGTGACCGCTTACGGAGTTTTCGTGGACGTTTCTGACTGGGTGTCAGCCGGGGGGCTCTCCTGACCTGGGACGGGTGGCCCTTTTCGGCCGTCCCTCGGCATATGCGTGCCGATCGGGGGAACGAGTGCCCCCGATGGGCCGTCTCCACAAGCGGGGCCGCGCATCATCTGCTGACAATGGCGAAGACCCTCACGCGGTGTTCGCGAAGGCGCGTCTACGATGGAAGCCTTCACGTCACTGCACCCACTTCGCCGACCTGAAAAGCCCTCAAAAGCTCCCAGGAAGGCCAGACGAATCCTGATGGGGAACTCAATGTCGTTCATCGGCCGTGACATGGCTGTCGACCTCGGGACCGCCAACACGCTGGTGTACGTCAGGGGTCGCGGGATCGTACTCAACGAGCCGTCCGTCGTCGCGATCAACACGAACACCGGTGGAATTCTGGCGGTCGGCGCCGAAGCGAAGAAGATGATCGGGCGGACCCCCGGCAACATCGTTGCCGTGCGCCCGCTGAAGGACGGCGTGATCGCCGACTTCGAGATCACCGAGCGAATGCTCCGCTACTTCATTCTGAAGATCCACAAGCGGCGGTATCTCGCGCGGCCGCGCGTCGTCGTGTGCGTGCCCTCGGGCATCACCGGCGTCGAGCGCCGTGCCGTCATCGAGGCGTCGTCCCAGGCCGGGGCGCGCCAGGTGCACATCATCGAGGAGCCCATGGCCGCGGCCATCGGTTCCGGCCTGCCGGTCCACGAGGCCACGGGCAACATGGTGGTGGACATCGGCGGCGGCACCACGGAGGTCGCGGTCATCTCGCTCGGCGGCATCGTCACCGCCCAGTCCATCCGCGTCGCGGGCGACGAACTGGACAACGCGATCATCCAGCACATCAAGAAGGAGTACAGCCTTCTGCTGGGTGAGCGGACGGCCGAACAGATCAAGATCACGATCGGTTCGGCGTACGACCTCGACGCTGACGAACACACCGAAATCCGCGGCCGGGACCTGGTCTCCGGCCTGCCCAAGACCGTGGTCATCTCCGCCGCCGAAGTGCGCAAGGCGATCGAGGAACCCGTCAACGCGATCGTCGACGCCGTGAAGACCACCCTCGACAAGTGCCCGCCCGAGCTGTCCGGCGACATCATGGACCGCGGGATCGTCCTGACCGGCGGCGGCGCCCTGCTGCGCGGCCTGGACGAGCGGCTGCGCCGGGAGACCGGTATGCCGATCCACATCGCCGAGGACCCGCTGGACAGCGTGGCGCTCGGTTCCGGCAAGTGCGTCGAGGAGTTCGAGGCACTTCAGCAGGTTCTCGACGCCTCGCCGCGCAGATGACGTAACTCTTCGATTCCGCCGTACGAGACGATCTCCTCTCGTGCGGCGGATCGTTGATATAGAGGCATAAGCTCGCGGATAAACAACCACCTGCATGGCACACACACCCCCTGCACATTCCTATGAGGAAGGCACGGCCGCCGCACGTGAGGGACACACGAGAGAGCCGGCTGCTCCTGGTGCTGCTGATCGCCGTCGCGTTCGCGCTGATCACGGTGGACATCCGCGGCGGAGAGGATTCGCCGGTCGACGGTGCCCGCCAGGCCGCGGCCACGGTCTTCGGCCCGATCGAGAACGGTGTGTCGTCCGCCGTCGACCCGGTCGGCAACGCCGTCTCCGCCATCCGCGACTCGGGTGAGCGGCACGACCGGCTCGCCCGTCTTGAGCAGGAGAACGCGGCCCTCAAGGCGAAGCTCGGCAGCGACGACCGCAACGCCAGCCGCCTCAAACAGCTCGACAAGATGCTGAAGGTCGCCGGCGAGGGCCAGTACGGCATCAAGGGCGCCCAGGTCATCGGCATAGGAGCGGCCCAGGGCTTCTCCTGGACGGTCTCCATCGACATCGGCGCCAACGACGGCATCAAGCGCGACATGACCGTCCTCAACGGCGACGGTCTGGTCGGCCGCGTGACCACCGTCGGCCCCAACACCTCCACCGTGCTGCTCGCCAACGACCCCGACTTCACCGTCGGCACCCGCATGGAGGGCAGCGACGAACTCGGCTTCGCCTCCGGACAGGGCGACCGCCCGCTGCGCGTCGAACTCCTCAACGGCAAGGCCGAGGTGAAGAAGGGCGACCGGCTGGTCACCTTCGGCTCGCAGGCCGACAAGCCCTTCGTGCCCGGCGTACCGGTCGGCGTCGTCTCCCGCGTCGAACCCTCCGCGGGCGGCCTGACCCGCACCATCTACGTCACGCCGTACGTCGCCTTCACCAAACTCGACGTCATCGGCGTCGTCGTGGAGGCCCCCAAGCAGGACCCGCGGGACACGGTGCTCCCGAAGAAGCCCAAGCCGACCCCCACACCGACGGTCACCGTCACGGTCACCCCGTCCGCAGGCGCACCCGTCGACGGTCAACAGCAAGAGCAGCAGTAGGAGCTGAGTCACCCCCATGCGCGTCAACCGGATCCTGCTTTCCTCGGCCCTGGTCGTCGTCGCCCTGGTGCTCCAGGTGAGCGTCCTCGCCCGCCTCCACCTCCCGGGTGCCGTCCCCGACCTGCTGCTCCTGACCGTCCTCGGCCTCGCCATGGTCTACGGCCATGTCGGCGGCGCCCTCGTCGGCTTCGGCGCGGGACTGCTCGCCGACCTCGCGCCACCCGCCGACCACGCGGCCGGGCGCTACGCCCTGGTGCTGTGCGTCGTCGGCTACCTCGCGGGCCTGGCCAGACCGGAGAACGGCCGGCTCAAGTCGGCCACCGGACCCATGGTCGTCGTGGTCGCCGCCGCGGTCGGCTCGACCCTGCTGTACGCGGGCGTGGGCGCCCTCGTCGGCGACACCGCCGCCCGCCATGTCGGCCTGCCCAGCCTGCTGTTCTCGGCCGCCCTGTACGACCTGCTGCTCGCCCCGTTCGTCGTGCCCGGCATCATGGCGCTGGCCCGCAAGGCGGAGAACGACCCGCTCGCCGAGACCAACTCCGCCGCCGGCAAGGCCACCGACATCTCCTCCGGCTGGCTGTCGGCCGGCACAGGCCTGAAGATCGGCGGCCAGCGCGGCGGCCTCGGCTCCCTGAAGACCAAGGCGCGCGCCCGTACCACCCGCGTGGGCCGCATCAAGGGGGTCAAGCGGCTGTGAGCGCGCGGGAGTTGGCGGCGGCCATTCACAGGTCCGTCGGATATGACACAGACACACACTGAGAGGGGGAGGCAGCCGCAGTGACCAACATCCCCGAGACCGGTCGGACCCCACGCGTCCAGATCAGGCTCGTCGTCATCCAGATCCTCGTCCTCTCCCTGCTCGGCACCCTCGGCGGACGCCTGTGGTACCTGCAGATCCGCGAGGGCAACGAGTACGCCAAGGAGGCGTCCGGCAACCACGTCCAGCAGGTCGTCCAGCCCGCCGTACGCGGCTCGATCCTGGACGCGCGCGGCGTGCCGCTCGCCGACAACGAGACCCGGCTCGTGGTCTCCGCCTCACGCACCGACCTGCTGAAGATGAAGGACGACGGCAGGGCCGTCCTCACCAAGCTGGCCGGCGTCCTCGGGATGAAGCCCCAGGAGGTCATCCAGAAGGTCCGGCTCTGCGACGCGCAGACGCCCAAGCCCTGCTGGAACGGCTCGCCCTACCAGCCGATCCCGATCACCGACGAGGCCACCGCCAAGCAGGCCCTTCAGATCCGCGAGCGCGCCGAGGACTTCCCCGGCATCACCGCCGAGCCGGAGGCCGTGCGCCGCTACGCGAGCCCCGGCAAGTCCAACACCGCCCAGGTCCTCGGCTACCTCTCGCCCGTCACCGACGACGAGATCACCAAGGCCCAGGACACCGACTCGCCCTATCTGCGCTCCGACCAGGTCGGCCGCTCCGGCCTCGAGCGCGAGTACGACAAGGAACTGCGCGGCAAGGCCGGCGTCACCCGCTACGAGGTCGACAACCTCGGCCGCGTCATCGGCAAGGCCGAGTCCGACGCCGCTGTGCCCGGTGCCAACCTCGTCACCAGCATCGACGCCCGCGTCCAGCGGGTCGCCGAGTACGAGCTGAACCAGGCCATGAAGAAGGCCCGGGACGTATACGACAAGATCACCGGCGAGAACTACAAGGCCGACTCCGGCGCCGTCGTGGTGATGGAGGCCAAGACCGGCCGGGTCGTCGCCATGGCGTCCGCGCCGACCTACGACCCGAACGTCTGGGTCGGCGGCATCTCCGCCAAGGACTACAAGAAGCTCACCGGCAAGAACTCCGACTACCCGCTGCTCAACAGGGCCATACAGGGTCAGTCCGCGCCCGGTTCGACCTTCAAGGTGGTCTCCACGGCCGCCGCGGTCGAGGCCGGCTACGAGTGGGACGGCGGCTACCCCTGCACCAGTTCGTACTCCGTGGGTGGCCAGGTCTTCAAGAACTTCGAGGGCGAGAGCTTCGGCCCCATCTCACTGGGCCGCGCCCTGGAGGTCTCCTGCGACACCGTCTTCTACGGTCTCGCCGACCGCGAGTGGAAGAAGGACGGCGGCATCAACCCGAAGAAGGGTGAGCCCAAGGACTACTTCTACAAGGCGGCCCACCAGTTCGGCCTCGGCAAGGTGACCGGCATCGACCTCCCCAACGAGGTCACCGGCCGCGTCCCGGACCGCAAGTGGAAGCAGGAGACCTGGGAGGCCAACAAGGCCTACTGGTGCAAGACCGGCAAGAAGGGCGGCACGTACGTCCAGCAGATCGCGTACGAGAACTGCCTCGAAGGCAACAAGATGCGCGAGGGCGACTCGATCAACTACTCCATCGGCCAGGGCGACACCCTCGTCACGCCGATCCAGGAGGCCGCGATCTACGGTGCCCTCGCCAACGGCGGCACCATGTACCAGCCGACCATCGGCAAGGCGATCGTCAGCCCCGACGGCAAGTCCGTCCAGGAGATCAAGCCGAAGGCCGTGGGCAAGCTCCCGGTCGACCAGGCGACCATCAAGGGCATGGACTCCGCGCTCGCCGGCGTGGTCACCCGCGGTACCGCCGCCTGGAAGTTCGGCGGCTGGCCGCAGGACAAGATCCCGCTGCACGCCAAGACCGGTACCGCCGAGGTCTACGGCAAGCAGACCACGTCCTGGCTCGCCACCTACTCCAAGGACTACACGGTCATCATGACCATCGCCCAGGCCGGTACCGGTTCGGGCGCCTCCGGTGAGGCCGTGCGCGGGATCTACAACGCCCTCTACGGCGTCCAGGCCGACGGCTCGATCGACAAGAAGAAGGCGATGCTGCCGACCCCGCAGAAGGGGCTGCCGAAGGTCAGGACGGACGGCACGATCAACTCCCCGAAGATCGCCAAGGACCCCGTCAAGGAGCTCAAGGCGACCGACAAGGGCACGGCCGCGCCGGACGAGACCCAGCCGGGCGCGACCACCAACACGCCGACGACCAACCAGAACACGCGAAGGCGACCCCGTAAGCGAGGCAGCCGGAGGATGCTCACATGACCGGCAACAGCTTCTCCGTCTCCGGCTACGGCCCCGAGCGGGCCGGCTGGACCCGGGTCTTCGCCCGCGACTCGCTCGCCCGCCGGCTGGACTGGCCGATACTGCTGGCCGCCCTCGCCCTGTCGATGATCGGCGCGGTCCTCGTCTTCTCGGCGACCCGCAACCGTACCGAGATCAACCAGGGCGACCAGTACTACTTCCTCCTCCGGCACCTCATGAACACCGGCATCGGCTTCTGCCTGATGATCGGCACCGTCTGGCTAGGCCACCGCACCCTGCGCACCGCCGTCCCGATCCTCTACGGCGCCTCGGTCTTCCTGATCCTGCTGGTGCTCACCCCGCTGGGCTCCACGGTCAACGGCGCGCACTCCTGGATCGTGCTCGGCGGCGGCTTCTCGCTCCAGCCCTCGGAGTTCGTGAAGATCACGATCATCCTCGGCATGGCGATGCTGCTCTCCGCCCGGGTCGACGCCGGCGACAAGAAGTACCCCGACCCCCGTACGGTCCTCCAGGCCCTGGGCCTGGCCGCCGTACCGATCCTGGTCGTGCTGCTCATGCCCGACCTCGGGTCGGTCATGGTCATGGTGATCATCATCCTCGGCGTGCTGCTCGCCTCCGGCGCCTCCAACCGCTGGGTGTTCGGGCTGATCTCCGCGGGCGCGCTGGGCGCGATCGCGGTCTGGCAGCTGCACATCCTGGACGACTACCAGATCAACCGCTTCGCCGCCTTCGCCAACCCCGACCTCGACCCGGCGGGCGTCGGCTACAACACCAACCAGGCGCGCATCGCGATCGGCTCCGGCGGGCTGACCGGCTCCGGGCTGTTCCACGGCTCGCAGACCACCGGCCAGTTCGTGCCCGAGCAGCAGACGGACTTCGTCTTCACGGTCGCGGGGGAGGAGCTCGGCTTCGTCGGCGCGGGCCTGATCATCCTCCTGCTCGGCGTCGTCCTGTGGCGGGCCTGCCGCATCGCCCGCGAGACGACCGAGCTGTACGGCACGATCGTGGCCGCCGGGATCGTGGCGTGGTTCGCCTTCCAGGCCTTCGAGAACATCGGCATGACGCTGGGCATCATGCCGGTCACCGGCCTGCCGCTGCCCTTCGTCTCGTACGGCGGCACCTCCATGTTCGCGGTGTGGGTGGCGGTCGGGCTGTTGCAGTCGATCAGGGTGCAGCGACCGATGTCGGCGTAGGCAATCGCCTGTTGTCCCTGCGTTTCCCCGGGATTCACACACGACGGGCCCTGCCGCTGAGCAGGGAATCCCATTACATTCAGGTCATGGCGGACACAAAGCGTGAGATCGAGCGGAAGTACGAATCCGACGACAGTGGACTGCCCGACCTGACCGGCGTCTCCGGTGTCGCGACCGTGGTCGACAAGGGCGTCGCGCACCTGGACGCCACCTACTACGACACCGCCGACCAGCGGCTGGCCGCGGCCCGCATCACGCTGCGCCGGCGCACCGGCGGCTCGGACGCCGGCTGGCACCTCAAGTTCCCGGTCGCCCCCGACATCCGCGACGAGATCCACGCCCCGCTCGCCGACACCCTCCCGCCCGACCTCGCCGGGCTGGTCCGCTCCCGGGTCCGGGACGCCGAACTGGTCCCGGTCGTCCGGCTGCGCTCCGACCGCGACCTGCGCCACCTCGTCGACGCCGACGGCCGCCTCCTCGCCGAGGTGAGCGTGGACGCCGTACACGCCGAGGGGCTCGTGGCCGGCGCCGGTACCGCGCAGTGGACCGAGCTGGAGGTCGAGCTGGCCGACGGTGGTGACCCGGCCTTCCTCGACAAGGTCGACAAGCGGCTGCGGAAGGCGGGCGTACGGCCCTCGAAGTCCTCGTCGAAGCTGGCCCGGGCGCTGACGGAGACGGCACCGAGGCGGAAGGGCGGCGGCAAGAAGAAGCAGCCGTCGCAGCCGTCGCCCGCGGACCCGGTGACCGCGGGCGACCACGTCCTCGCGTACGTCCGCGAGCAGCGGGACGCGCTGCTCGAACTCGACCCCGCCGTACGGCAGGACGCACCCGACTCCGTGCACCGCATGCGGGTCGCCACCCGTCGGACGCGCAGCGCCTTCCGCTCGTACGCGAAGGTCCTCGATCGTACGGTCACCGACCCGATCGGCGAGGAACTGAAGTGGCTGGCCGGCGAACTCGGCGTCGACCGCGACCGCGAGGTGATGACCGAACGCCTGACCGCCGCCGTCGACGCCCTGCCCCCCACCCTCGTCCACGGCCCCCTCCGCACCCGCCTGCACACCTGGGCCAACGCCAGCCGTGGCGGATCACGCAGCCGGCTGACCGGCGTCCTGGACTCCGCGCGCTACCTGGCCCTGCTCGACGCGCTGGACGCCCTCGTCGCGGACCCGCCGCTGCGCGCGGACGCCGCCGGGAAACCGGAGAAGGTGATCGCCAAGGCCGTACACAAGGACTTCGGGAAGCTGTCGGTCCTGGTGGACCGGGCCATCGACCTCGAACCCGGCGCCGAGCGCGACGTGGCCGTCCACGAGGCGCGCAAGAAGGCGAAGCGGGCCCGGTACTCGGCCGAGGCCGCCGCACCCGCCCTCGGCTCTCCCGCCTCCGCGCTGGTCAAGTCGATGAAGTCGGTGCAGAGCCTGCTCGGCGACCACCAGGACAGCGTGATGACCCGCCAGACCCTGCGCGAGCTGGCCGCCGTGGCGCACGCGGCAGGAGAGGACACCTTCACGTACGGGCTGCTGTACGGGCGTGAGGAGCAGGTCGCGGCGACCGTGGAGGCGCGGCTGCCGGGGGTGTGGGAGGGGATCAGGACGTCGGCCGTGCTCTGAGGGATGCGGGGGTCCCGGGGGGCTCTCGGCGGTCGGGGAGGTCCCCGGGGCGGGTCCCGGGCGGTCGGGGAGGTCCCGAGGTCGCGTTAGGCTGGATGGTCACCCCAGTCCTTTCAGTCCAGCCCACGAAGGTGCGCGAGATGCCTGCCGAAGTCGCTGCGGCCGCAGAGTCCGTGTTTCCGCAGCTCGAAGCCCTGCTCCCGCATGTGCAGAAGCCGATCCAGTACGTCGGCGGTGAGCTCAACTCCACGGTCAAGCCGTGGGAGTCCTGCGATGTCCGCTGGGCGCTCATGTACCCCGACGCCTACGAGGTCGGGCTGCCCAACCAGGGCGTCATGATCCTCTACGAGGTCCTGAACGAGCAGCAGGGCACCCTCGCCGAGCGCACGTACAGCGTGTGGCCGGACCTGGAGGCGCTGATGCGGGAGCACGGCGTCCCGCAGTTCACGGTGGACAGCCACC
This sequence comes from Streptomyces sp. NPDC002499, assembly GCF_053595415.1. NCBI lineage: Bacteria > Bacillati > Actinomycetota > Actinomycetes > Kitasatosporales > Streptomycetaceae > Streptomyces > Streptomyces sp. NPDC002499. The sequence goes on along the minus strand of NZ_JBSFXO010000004.1, from coordinate 627,076 downwards.
GCCCGGTGGGCGCGTTCGACGTGTTCGGTCTGTCCTTCTCCACGGAGCTGGGCTACACGAACATGCTCACGGCCCTGGACCTGGCGGGCATCCCGCTGGAGTCGAAGGACCGGGGCCTGGACGACCCGATCGTCCTGGCGGGCGGCCACGCGGCCTTCAACCCGGAACCCATCGCGGAGTTCATCGACGCGGCGATCATCGGCGACGGCGAGCAGGCGGTCCTCGACATGACGAGGATCATCCGCGAGTGGAAGGCGGAGGGCCGCCCCGGCGGCCGCGAGGAGGTCCTCCTCCGCCTCGCCAAGACGGGCTCGGTGTACATCCCGGCCTTCTACGACGTCGAGTACCTCGCCGACGGCCGGATCGCCCGCGTGGTCCCCAACCGGTCGGGCGTCCCGTGGCGGGTGTCGAAGCATACGGTGATGGACCTCGACGAATGGCCGTACCCCAAGCAGCCGTTGGTCCCGCTGGCGGAGACGGTCCACGAGCGCATGTCCGTCGAGATCTTCCGCGGCTGCACGCGCGGCTGCCGCTTCTGCCAGGCGGGCATGATCACCCGCCCGGTGCGCGAGCGCTCGATCACGGGCATCGGCGAGATGGTGGAGAAGGGCCTCAAGGCGACGGGCTTCGAGGAGGTGGGCCTGCTGTCGTTGTCGTCCGCCGACCACTCGGAGATCGGAGACATCGCGAAGGGCCTGGCGGACCGGTACACGGAGGACAAGATCGGCCTGTCCCTCCCGTCGACGCGGGTGGACGCCTTCAACGTGGACCTGGCGAACGAGCTGACGCGCAACGGGCGTCGCTCGGGCCTGACCTTCGCGCCGGAGGGCGGCTCGGAGCGCATGCGCAAGGTCATCAACAAGATGGTCACGGAGGAGGACCTGATCCGGACCGTCTCCACGGCGTACGGCAACGGCTGGCGCCAGGTGAAGCTGTACTTCATGTGCGGCCTGCCGACGGAGACCGACGAGGACGTCCTCCAGATCGCCGACATGGCGATGAACGTGATCGCCGAGGGCCGCAAGGTCTCCGGCCAGAACGACATCCGCTGCACGGTGTCGATCGGCGGCTTCGTCCCCAAGCCCCACACCCCGTTCCAGTGGGCCCCGCAGCTGTCGGCGGCGGAGACGGACGCGCGCCTCGGAAAGCTTCGGGACAAGATCCGCGGCGACAAGAAGTACGGCCGCTCGATCGGCTTCCGCTACCACGACGGCAAGCCGGGCATCGTCGAGGGCCTGCTGTCGAGGGGCGACCGGCGGGTGGGTTCGGTGATCCGCGCGGTCTACGAGGACGGCGGCCGCTTCGACGGCTGGCGCGAGCACTTCTCCTACGACCGCTGGATGCGCTGCGCGGAGAAGACGCTGCCGGCCTTCGGCGTCGACGTCGACTGGTACACGACCCGCGAGAAGACGTACGAGGAGGTCCTGCCCTGGGACCACCTCGACTCGGGCCTGGACAAGGACTGGCTCTGGGAGGACTGGCAGGACGCGCTGGACGAGACGGAGGTGGAGGACTGCCGGTGGACGCCCTGCTTTGACTGTGGGGTGTGTCCACAGATGGACACTTGGCCACAAGTAAGTAACAGCGGGAAGAAGTTGCTGCCGCTGACGGTCAAGAAGGACGGCCCGACCAGCGGACACACGCACTGACGTGAGCGAGGCGTTGGGGCGGATCGCAGAGGTGTTGGGGGACGGCGGCGAGGATGAGGTTGCTGCCGTCCTGGGGGCGCTTGGGGCGCAGTTTGGACGGCAGCCGCCCGTGCAGGAGACGCCGAGGACGCCTCTGCCACCGCGTGGAGGCTCTTCCGCTATCCACTCCGAGGTGGAGTGGGTCTAGGGGCTCCCAAGCCTTGACGGGCGCGATCGCGACGGCAGCACGCGATGGTGTCCGTTCGGCAGAGACCCGGTCGACGGTGGAGATGTTGACCGGGTCGACGGGATGTATGTATGGGGCCGCGTCGCGGCCCACTCGGTCCAGGAGCCGTTGTAGTTCTTGACGCTGTACGGGTGTTCCGGCTCACTGAGCACAGCGTTGCTGAAGTGAGGTCAGGCAGGGGGCGTCGATCTGCACCAGCCGGACTGTACGACGGGTCATCCACGTGAGCGAGACCCCCGCTCCGATCCCTTCGCCGTACAGGCCCACCCCTGGCGCCCCTCCGACGCCCCGGAACTCGACGTGTGGACGTGGCCTCGCGGCTGCTGAGCATTGTGGTGCAGGCGACCGGCCGCAGGCGCTGCGGGCAGGTGATGGCTAAGGAGATGTGGGCGGACGGCTCGGTCTACTACCAACTCGAACTCGACGTGCACGGCGATACGCGTGTCACGCCCCGCTTGTATCAGTAGCCACAATCTGGGCTCAGCGTCGCCTGCACTCCCCGCTCACAACCGACCAGGGACGTCTGCGAGCAGCACCAGGGAGGCATGCCAAAGCAGGCGTGGATCCGCTAGCATTCGGCTAGCTACCGCCGGAGCATGGCGGTCAACCAGGGGCCGGATCACTAGCGACGCTCACCCGAGTCCCGAGGACCAAAAAATCTCGTGTTGATAACAGAGCGCCACCTATTCGTTATCTGAACCCGCACGAGATCGGTTCTCGGTCCACGCCTGCGCCCCCCTCGATCCGCCTTCGGGGTCGAGAACCTCAAAAAAAACGCCGCTCGATGTGACGCACATCACCCCGGAGCCATTCGTTCCACGAAACACTTCTTGGGTGTTGTGCGTAAGCAGGCGCCGAGCGGCTTGGTTCTCGACTCGAAAGCGGTCCTCCAATGCCGTCCCTGCCGCCCCTCCCACCCGGCATAGCCAAGGCGCTTCTCGTCGCCGTGCGTATGCTCCCGCTGCTCGTGATCGTCTGTTTGTCCGCCCCGGCCTGGGTGCTCTGGCCTTTCCTCTCCGCGCCCCGGCAGCAGGTCGTGTTGGAGATGGTCAAGGCGCTAGGAACCTGGGTTGGCGTCGCCAGCGAGCCCGCGGGCAAGGAGGAGAAGCCCGAACTCCCACCCCCGGACAAGCAGAAGGCCCAACTCCCGCCCGCGCGCGAGGCGAAGGGAGCTGCGGCCAAGCCCTCCCAGAAAATTAGGCAGTCGCCTCAACGTCAGCCTGGTCGAGGGAGACGGCGCGGTCAGCGTGCTTGAGGACCATGCGCGTGGCGACCAGCGCGCCGCCCGTGATTACGCTCCTGCGCGCAGCGCTGCCACTCGCGTGCCTGCACGGCTGCCGTGGCCGTCCGCTGCTCCTCGAACAGCCGGTCGCACTCTGCGGCTTCCTCGTCCGTCCAGCCGGGCGACGCGGGCCGGTCGGGATGCTCGCGGCCCGGGTCGGTCACCTCTTCCCATCCGGGGTGAGGCTTTCGCGACCACGGGAGCATGGCCTGGTACGCGAGCAGCCGGCGGGCGAGCTCGACGGCCTGGCGCTGCTTGCCGCGCAGGTCATCAGGGAAGGCGTGCGCATCGAACGCGTCAGGGGCAGTGGTGCTTCCTTGGATGCTAGTTCGATGCAACGACAACGCCCGGCCGCCGCAGCAGGGGTGGGGCCGGGCGGTGAGGTGACGTGATGTGGGAGTAGCAGGCAGGGCCGCGTCACGTCACGTCGAGGCCGGAACAGGTCTTTGATGTAGGCGCGGTGCGCCACGAAGAGGCCGACCGTGGCCCCTTCGGCTTCCACTTGCGTCACGTCAGGGCTTATGCCGACCGCGGTGACCGCAGATGGACACTTCCATCCAAATCGGGCCTACGGGGAAGAAGTTGCTGCCTCTTACGGTCAAGAACGCGGCTGCTGCGCCTGGGGGGCACTCGCACTGACGTGGTGCCGTTGGCGGTCCTGGAGTGGCGTTGTTGCGCAGCCGGCCCGGTCGCGTCGTTCGACGTGGCCGGGCCGAGGGCGTGAGGGGTGGTCAGGTGCCGCTGTTGACGTTGCCCGGCTCGGGTGAGTTCAGGGGGGACCAAGGGCCGGGGCAGGTCAGGGTGGCCGGGGTGTTCATCGCGTGGCTCTCGGTGCAGATGGTCTCGAAGACCAGGCCCGTGGTCGTGATGATGTCGTACTTGATGCCTGCCAGGTCCTGGTTGCCCTGGCTGTGTTCGTTGACGGACACGGCGCACGCGTAGCCGTTGGTGCCGCCGTTCGGATAGCCCGTCAGCGTGCTGAGGTCGGTCCATCTCATGGCGTGGTTCTCGTTGGGGCGGACGTCGCGGATGCCCGCGTAGGTGATGGTTCCGCTCACCGCGCCGCGTACCTCGTACACCTGCTGGTCCTGGAAGCCGTCGATGTCGGCACAGGGGCCGGTGGCACCGGTCGCGCCGGTGGAGCCAGGGGTGCCGGGAGTGCCGGGGGCGCCCATGGGGCCGGTGGGGCCCCGATCGCCCTGTGGGCCGGTCGGGCCGGCGGGGCCGGTCGGACCCGGGGCTCCCGGCTGGCCGGGTTGACCGGGCTGGCCCTGTGGGCCGGTGGCTCCTGTGGGTCCCTGCGGGCCGGTGGCTCCCTTGTCGCCCTTCGGGCCCTTGTCACCCTTTTCGCCCTTGGGGCCTCGGGGACCCCTGGGGCCGGTGGGGCCCGTCGGTCCCTTGCAGTTGGTCTTGTGGCCGGGGGTCCGGGACTCGTGCGGGTGGCCCGGTTTGCAGTGGTCGCCGCCGTTGCCGGCCGTCGCCCTCGCCTGGTCGGTCACGCTGCGCGTCGCCGCGGCGGTCGGGTCGGCGACGCCGGCTGCCAGGACCAGGGCGAGCGAGGTGACCATGCCGGCCTTCCTGAACCTGTCCCGCGCCAGCGGCCCGAGGAGTGCTGTCCGGAACTCGGCACTCGTCTTCATCCACATGCTCCTTGCTCGACCGGTTCGGGTGACGTCCCGAATTCAAGTGCGAGCTTGACCTGGGCAGGGCGAGGTGATCGGCAGGGCAGATCGGAACGCGCCCGCTTGTCGTCATATCGGACTAATCCATGCGTTCTGATGGGGCATTTTTTACCCGCGATCACCCGTCTTGGCTCATGCGCCGCTGTTCGGGGCCTGTCCGGCTCGGCCTCCGCGTGGTGGGACGGCCGTGCGACGGGAGCGTGCGACGGTGACGCCCGTGGTTCCGACGGGACGTCAGCAGTCCGGGACGGGTGAGGCCGTGAACGTGAAGCAGCAGACCCTCTGCCTGTGCATGATCGTCAAGAACGAGTCGCTCGTGATCGAGCGCTGTCTGGAGGCCGTCCGTCCGCTCGTCGACTACTGGGTGATCTCCGACACCGGCTCGACGGACGGCACGCAGGACCTGATCCGCAAGGTCCTTGACGGCGTTCCGGGCGAGCTGCGCGAGGACCCCTGGGTCGACTTCGGGCACAACCGGACCCGGAACATCCGGCACGCCCGCGGCAAGGCCGACTACCTGCTCACTCTCGACGCAGACCATGTCCTGCGCCAGGACGCCCCGCTGCCCCGGCTGGCGGCGGGTTCGTACATGCTGCGCTACGCGGGCCCCGGCACCCAGCACCGGTTCAAGCACCTCATGCGGGGCGACTGGCTGTGGCGCTACGAGGGTGTCACGCACGAGTACCCGTGCACCGACGAGCCCGATGTCCAGGAGAACCTGGACGTGCTCGTCATCGAGGACCAGGCCGACGGCGGGTGCCGCGGCGACAAGTTCGAGCGCGACGCACGCCTGTTGAGGCGCGAGCTCGAGCGCGACCCGGACAACCCGCGCACGGTCTTCTACCTGGCCAACACCGAACGCGACCTGGGGCACGCGCAGGAGGCGATCGGTCTCTACGAGCGGCGCGCCCGGATGGGGGGCTGGGGCGAGGAGGTCTACTGCTCGCTCCTGGAGGCGGGGATTCTGCGGGCGGAGAAGACGGACGACTGGCCGGGGGCGATGGATGCGTTCTCCCGGGCCTGGGACGGGCGCCCTCAACGACTCGAAGCCTGCTACGAGTTGGCGTCCCGGCTGCGGCTCGCGGGCCGATACCGCACGGCGTACGCCCTGCTCGTCGATGTCGTGGGCAGGCCGGAACCGGATGACCTGCTGTTCACCAGGCCCTGGGTGTACCGGTGGGGGCTCCTCTTCGAGTTCTCGATCACCGCGTACTGGGTCGGCGAGTTCGCGGCCTCCGTCGAGGCGTGCGACAGACTGCTGGCGCTGCCGGATCTGCCCGCCGTGATTCGCCAACAGACCCTGACCAACCGGGAGTTCGCCGCCCCGAACGTCGTCGCGGTCGCTCGGCCGTCGAACCCCGTACGCAGGCCGAAGGCCTCCCGGGCGGGCAAGGCGGCCAGGAGGAAGAAGGGGTAGGCGGCGCTGGGCGGCGGTGGTCCGGAGGGTGGGCGCGACCACTCGTCGCCCGCCGCCCGTTCAGCTGCCGTCGGCCTCAGGGCCGTAGGACGCGGCGATGTCCTGGGAGTTGGGCCAGCCGCTGTAGGTGGGGGACTGGGGCCAGTTGTCGGGGGAGTCCTGCCATTCCTCCTGGCGGCCGTAGGGCAGGATGTCGATCAACGGGAAGGTGTGGCTGAGCTGTTCGGTGCCGCGGCCCGTGGTGTGCCAGGTGCGGTAGACGGTGTCGCCGTCGCGCAGGAAGACGTTGACCGCGAAGCCGCCGCCGGGGGGTGCGCCGACGTCGGTGCCGAAGGGGCTGTTCGCGGTCGAGTACCACGGCATCCGGTTGCCGACGCGGTGCCGGTAGGCGAGCGCCTCCTTGATCGGGCCCTGGGTGACGACGACGAAGCGGGCGTCGTAGTTGTCCAGGAACTTCAGGCGGGTGTACTGCGAGGTGAGCCCGGTGCAACCCGGGCACTGCCACTCCTTGCCGTCGAACCACATGTGGTTGTAGACGATCAGCTGGCTCTTGCCCTCGAAGACGTCCGCCAGCCGTACGGGGCCGTCCTCGCCCTCAAGGGTGTAGTCCGGCATCTCCACCATCGGCAGCCGCCGACGCTCGGCGGCGATGGCGTCGAGCTCGCGCGTCGCGGCCTTCTCGCGGGCACGCAGGGCTTCGAGGCGGTGTTCCCACGTCGCGGTGTCCACGACGGGGGGCAGTGGCAGTGCGTTGGTGGTCATGTTCCCTCACAGAGCTCGGGCACGGCTTTGGCTCGTGGAGGGGTAGACCTCGGGCGGCGGTGGAACTCATCGGTCGGCGGAGCTCATCGGTCGATGGCCGGCTGCGCGCTGGGGAACACCCGGATGAACGTGTCGAGGAGTTCGCGCGACCCGTCCAGTTCCACCAGCCCGCACTTGGCGGCCTGCATGAGTGCCACGAAGGACGGCAGGTCGTCGGGCTCGAAGGTGATCACGAGATCGGGCCGGACCGGGGGCGGGCCGCTGCCGGCTTCGAGCCGGCCGTCGGTGACGGCGGCGTGGACCACCAGGTCGCCGGCGTGGATCTCCCAGGTCGCGGTCAGTCCGGCCGCCCGGTCCGAGTCGAAGACGGCCCGCAGCGCCATGACGACCGCCGAGGCGGTGACGATCTCACCGGGCCGGGGCTCGCCGAGCTGGGTGGTTCCCCAGCGGCCGAGGGCCCATACGGCCGGTTCGAGGTCGCGGCCGGCGGGCGTGAGGGCGTAGACGACACCGCGTTGTGGCGTCGACACCGCGCGGCGCTCGACGATGCCCGCCTCCTCCAGCTCCTTGAGCCGGGTGGAGAGCACGTTCGTGGGGATGCCGGGCAGCCCGCCGAGCAGGTCGCTGTACCGCTGCGGCCGCACCGCCAGGTCCCGAATGATCAACAGCGCCCACCGCTCACCGACCAGCTCCAGGGCGCGGGAGAGACCGCAGTACTGACCGAAGGCACGACGTTTCATGCAATGAGTGTAGTCAGCTTTGAATTGTGCCTGACGTGGGCTTGTTGCAAGTTAACTTGCAAAGATGAAGTGGACGGGTTTACGGTCGTGACGTGGCCGTGAGCCGGGCTGTGGCTGGCGGCGCGTGACAAGTGACCAGTGACAAGCGCGTGACGACAGAAAGCAGGGCACCATGTCCATCTCCGTGTTGGGTGTCACCTTCGACGCCCGTGACGCCAAGACCGTCGCGACCTTCTGGGCCGAAGCCCTCGGCCGGGCCGTCGACGAGGGTGCGGACGAGGCGGGCGCGGGCGTGGCCGCCGACCCGGCCGTCCCGGGATCCCGTATCGGTTTCCGTCAGGTCCCCGAGGACAAGACGGTCAAGAACCGGATGCACTTCGACTTCGTCACCGAGGACTTCGACGCGGAGGTGACCCGGCTGACCGGCCTGGGCGCCACCCAGCTCAACGAGGTCGAGGCCGGCCGGCTCCACTACGCCACGTTCGCCGACCCCGAGGGCAACGAGTTCGACGTGATCGCCCGCTGATCGGTCAGGCAGGGGTCGAGACGGACCGGGCCCTTTCGTCGCGGGGGCTACTTGCTGGCGGCGAAGCGCATCAGCGCGTGTTCGTCACCCTGCTTGATCTTGCCCGTCGTATTGATCACTTCGAGCTTCCAGGTGGTGCCGACCCGCAGCGCCTTGGCCACGGCGCAGCCGTTGTCCTGGCTGAGCAGGCTCGGCCAGATGTCGGCGACCTGCTGGGCGGTGCCTCCGGTCGCGTCGTAGACCTTGAAGCTGATGTTGCGGGCCTTCTGGAACGAGCTGCCCTTCTTGTAAGCGGCGGCGACGAACACGATGGATGTGATGTTGGCGGGTACGCGGCCGAATTCGACGGTGACCGTCTCGTCGTCGCCGTCTCCGCGTCCGGTCTGGTTGTCGCCGCTGTGGACCAACGAGCCGTTGCCCATGGGGTCCAGCGAATCGAGGCCCGCGAGACGGACCGGGTCCGCGCCCTGCATGGCGATGGCGATCAGGTCGAGGTCGGTGCCGCTCTTGCGGCGGAGCATCCCCATCATCCCGCCGCTGCTGCCGGCGGTGGGGTCCCAGGAGACCCCGATGGACAGGTGGGTCACCCCGTCCAGATCCGCGGGACCGTCTTCCTTCGTGAGCGTGATCATGCGCGAGTCATCCTCTTGGCGATGCGACTGGGACAGGCAAAGTGTGCCTCTCCAGCCGGTACGGCAGGAGAGCGGGTCAGGACAGGTGCGCCGTGAAGAACCGCGTCAGTTCCGTGACCGCCTCGTCGACGGGGCCGTCCTTGTCGTACAGGTCGACGTGCGTGGCCCCCTCGATCCAGTGGAGTTCCTTCGGGCCGGTGGCGCGTCGGAAGGCCTCCACGCTCATCCAGGACGTCACCGCCTCGCGGCCGGTGACGAGGAGGAGGGGGCGTGGGGACAGCAGGGGGAGGGCGTGGAAGGCGTCGAAGAGGGCGAGGTGGTCGACGCTCGTCCAGGTCAGGGACTTGGCCGAGCGGGGGTGGGCGGCGCGGGGCGTGCAGTAGTACTCCCAGCCCTCGTACACGTGCGGGCCGGCCTTGCGGGCCTCCTCCTCCGTGGCCGGGAAGAGGGGGAAGGTCCGCGGGGGTTCGCCGTGGGCCTCTGCCGTACGGGCCGTTGCCGCCGCCGTCAGCATGTCCTGGAAGACCGCCGGGTCCTGCGTGCCGTCCGCGCCCAGGCGGAACTGGCGGGCGATGTCCGCGGCGCTCACCGCGGCCACCGCCCGGACGCGCCGGTCGGTCGCGGCTGCCGTCAGGGCGTAGCCGCCCGAGGCGCAGATGCCGAGGACGCCGATGCGGTCGGGGTCGACGTCGGCGCGGGTGGTGAGGTGGGAGACCGCGGCCTTGAGGTCCTCGACCCGCTGGGCAGGGTCCTCCAGGCCGCGCGGTTCGCCCTCGCTCTCGCCCTGGTGGGCCGCGTCGAAGGCCAGGGCGAGGAAGCCGTGCTCGGCCAGCCGGCGTGCGTACAGGCCCGCCGCCTGTTCCTTCACACCGCTGCCGGGGTGGCCCACGACGATCGCCGGGAGGGGGGTGGGAGCCGCGTGGTCAGGGGTGTAGAGGTGGGCTGCGATCTTCAGGCCCGCGCTGAGGAAGGTGACGTCCGTTCGCATGGAGTGTCCTGCGCTTTCGGTCGGATCGGGACGGTGGGTTCGTGATGCACCGTCGCGCCGGCCCGCACCCCCGTGCCAGGGACGACCCTGCCTATGCAGACCAGTACCAGGCACCCGGGACCGGTCGCGCGGACACTGGAGACATGGTCGACAACCCTGGCAACGAACTCGGCGCCTTTCTGCGCTCCCGTCGCGCCGCTCTCGATCCGCGCGCGGTCGGGATGCCGGACGACGGGCGGTTGCGGCGGGTGCCGGGGCTGCGGCGGGAGGAGTTGGCCCAGCTCGCGCACGTCAGTGTCGACTACGTCGTACGGCTGGAGCAGGGGCGTACCCGGCGGGTCTCGCGGCCGGTGCTCGACGCGCTCGCCGACGCCCTGCAACTCGCTCCGGACGAACGGGACTACCTGTTCGCCGTCGCGGACGTCGCCGACGTCTCCGCCGCCGGTCCCGTGCGGCGGCGGGCAGGGCGTACGGAAGTGGCGCCCCGGCTGCGCGAGTTGCTGGACACCATGTCCGACGTGTCCGCGCTGGTCCTGAGCCGGCGGATGGACGTACTGGCCTGGAACCGCGGGGCCGCCGCGCTGTTGACCGATTTCGGTGAACTGCCCCTGCCCGAGCGCAACCTGATCCGGCTGACCTTCCTCGACGGCGACTTCCGGGCCCTGTACGGGGACTGGCCGCGGGCCGCCCGCGAGTGCGTCGCCGTGCTGCGCATGGAGGCCGGACGCACCCCGCACGACCCCGCGTTGGCCGCCCTGGTCGGTGAACTCGGCGTCCGCGACCCGGACTTCCGTGTCTGGTGGGCCAGTCATCAGGTGCGCGGGCCGCGTCAACTCACCAAGGTCTACCGCCATCCCGTCGCCGGCACCCTCACCCTCGATGTCCAGCAGTTCTCCGTCGACACCCATCCCGACCAGCAGCTGGTCGCCTACACGGCGGAACCCGGCTCGCCGTCCCACGAAGCCCTGCGCTTCCTGTTGCAGTGGTCCTCGGCGCGCACCGACACCAAATCGTGAGCGGGCCGACCGGTCGGGGAGCGCATCCGTAGCGGGGGCCAATGCGTCTAGCTCGGTATGGACCTGGACAAGTTCCCCGCAGAAGGGCCCGCGCGGCAGACGCCCGAGGGGTGTCTCGTCGTGGCGATACGCCTGCCCGTGCGGATCGTCGCGCTGGTGCTGATCGTGCCGGCGCGGATGGTGTGGGACGGGCTCGTCGTCGCCGGGCGGTTCCTGACGGACAGGCTGTTCCGGCCGGTGGGACGGGCACTGGAGTGGCTCGCACGCGCCGTCTTCGTGTGGCCGTTCGTGGCGCTGTGGCGGTACGGGGTGGTGCCCCTGGGGGCGGCGCTGGGGTGGCTGTTCGGCGTGCTCGTCGTCGCGCCGGCGACGGTGGTCTGGGATGCGCTCGTCGTCGCCTGGCGATTCCTCGCGGACAGGGTGTTTCCGCCGGTGGGGCGGGCGCTGGCGTGGCTTGCGCGGGCTGTCTTCGTGTGGCCGTTCGTGGGGCTGTGGCGGTTCGGGGTGGTGCCTTTCGGGAAGGCGCTGGGGTGGCTGTTCGGCGTGCTCGTGGTCGTGCCCCTCACGTGGCTGTACGAGTACGTGCTGACGCCGGTCGGGCATGGTCTCGCCTGGCTGACGCGGAGCTTCGGGGCCGGACTGATGTGGTTCTACGCGCGCGTGCTCACGCCTGTCGGGCACGGTGTGCTGTGGGTCGCGCGGGGTGTGGTGTGGCTGGTGACGCCGGTGGGGCGGGCGGTGGTGTGGTGCGCCAAGGGGCTCGTGTGGCTCGCGAGCACGGTCGTCACCGGGATCGTCCGCGGGATCGGCATCGCGCTGTCGGCGATCGGCGTCGGGCTGTACTGGATCGCGCGCGTGCTGTTCGTCCTGCCCGCGCTCGCCCTGTGGCAGTGGGTGCTCGTGCCCGTCGGGCACCTGCTGGCCGTCGTCGGACGGGAGGTGGCGGACGCGGTCGGGCACGGGTGGCGGATCGCGTCCAGGATCTCGCTCGCCGTCGGACGGTTCCTCGGCACCCTCTTCCGGTGGATCTTCGTAGAACCCGTGCGGTGGGTGTACCAGACCGTGCTGACACCGGTCGGGCACGTCGTACGGGACGCCGTGGTGCGGCCCGTCGCCGAGGTCGCGCGCACGGTGGGACGGGCGAGCAGGGAGGCGCTGACCGCGGCCCGTGAGTCCGTGCGGCAGGCGCGGGCCGACTTCCGGCGGATGCTCTTCGGGGAGCCCGCGCCCGTCGAGATCGTCGGCGCCCGGGAACCGTCGGGGCCCGAGACACGTACTCTAGGTAGCAGTACGACCGCACTCACGAAGGACTGAACGACACTGGGCAAGCGACAGCCCGAAGGCCCGCCTCCCGCACCCGCGGTGCAGCGCATCCGACTGCGCTACACCAAGCGCGGCCGCCTCCGGTTCACCAGCCATCGTGACTTCCAGCGCGCCTTCGAGCGTGCGTTGCGCCGTGCCGAGGTGCCGATGGCCTACTCGGCGGGGTTCACGCCGCATCCGAAGGTGTCGTACGCCAATGCCGCACCCACCGGCACGGGCAGTGAGGCGGAGTACCTGGAGATCGCGCTCACCGCGGCGCGCGATCCCGAGAAACTGAGAGCGCTGCTGGACGAGTCGATGCCCACCGGGCTCGATGTCGTGGACGCGGTCGAGGCCCGGACCTCCGGGCTCGCGGACCGGCTCACGGCTTCCGTGTGGGAGCTGCGGCTGGACGGCGTGGATCCGGCGGAGGCCGAGCGGGCCGTCGGCGCGTTCAACGCCGCCGGTGCCGTCGAGGTCCAGCGCATGACCAAGAACGGCGTTCGAACCTTCGACGCGCGCTCCGCGGTCGTACACTTGGAAACGCACAGTTCGCAGGCAGATAGGCCGACGGACCAGCCCTGTGCGATACTGCGGCTGGTTGTTCGGCACGTGACGCCTGCCGTACGACCCGACGACGTCCTGTCCGGTCTCCGCGCCGTGGCCGACCTGGCGCCGCCGGTCCCCGCAGCGGTGACCAGGCTGGCGCAGGGGCTGCTCGATGAAGAGACCGGCACGGTGACCGACCCGCTCGCGCCCGACCGCGAGGCTGCGACGGCTGTAACCACGGCCGATCCCGCTGCCGCCGCGAAGGCGCCGGTGTAAGGAAGGTCCCGCGAAGGACGGACGTCGTAGCGCCGCCCTCGTACTCGGGAGCCACCTGGGTCGGGCAGTGCACTGACCACAAGACTTTCGCCAGGCCGTACGCAACATGGCGTACGGAACCGGCGAGACAGGACACTAGAGAGTTCCCGTGCGGCGCCCGCGCCCCGGACGGCGGCACCGCGCATCGCGCGAGCCGCGGACGTCAGCGGTGGTCGATGCCATCGACACCGGACCAGGTGCGGCGCCCGGGAGCCTGACGGGAGAAACGCCCGCATGCTCGAACCGACCGAACCCATCGAGGGTTCCGAACAGAACACCCCCAGCGACACACTGCCGCCGCGTCGTCGGCGCCGTGCCGCTTCCCGACCCGCAGGTCCACCGGTCGGCGGTGCCGCCGAGGCATCGGAAGACGTCGTCGCGCCGGCCATACCGGCCGAGGACGACGAGAAGGTCGACGAGACCCTTGAGGTAGCGGCGGCCGAAGAAACGGACGAGACCGAAGAGACGGACGAGGCTGCCGTGGCGGAAGTCGCCGCTGAGGAAGCCGCGCCCGCTGGTCGTCCACGGCGTCGTGCGACCCGTCGTGCCTCCGCGCCCGCCGGTGCGCCCGTGGCCGCCGAGGTGGCCGAGACCGTGGTGCCCGCGACCGCCGAGGTGCCCGCCGTGGCCGCGCCCGAGAGCGTCGAGGAGGCGGACTCCGACGAGGAGGCCGCTCCGCGCCGTACCCGCCGTCGGGCCACCCGCCGGGTGTCCGCGCCGGCCGGTGCGCCGGTGGCCGCTGAGGCTGCCGAGACCGTCCTGCCCGCCACGACCGTGGCGGCGCCCGCCGTCGACGAGATTCCCGCTGCCGCCGAGGCCGCGGTCGAAGAAGCCCCGGACGCCGGTCGTCCCCGCCGCCGCGCCTCACGTCGGGCCTCCGCGCCCGCCGGTGCGCCGAGTGCGGACGCCGCCGAGGCCGAGGTCATTGTCGAAGCGCCCGTCGCTTCCACCGAGGCTGTCGCCGAAGCACCTGCCCCCGCCTCCGCCGACGAGGACGCCGCTCCCCGTCGTACCCGCCGTCGCGCCACCCGCCGGGTGACCGCGCCCGCCGGTGAGCCCACGGAAAGCCGGGCCGACCAGGCGACCGAGTCGGTGGAGACCGCCGACGCACCCGCCGCCGCTCCCGTGAACGGGCGTGACGCCGAGGCCGCTGCCGTCGAGGCGCCCGCCGCCGAAGCCCCTGCTGCTTCCGCCCCTGCCTCCGCTGAGGAGGACGGCGGCCCGCGTCGGGCCCGTCGCCGGTCCGCCCGTAAGGCCGCCGGTGGATTTGCCGCGCCTGCCGCGGTCGCCGACGCGGCCCAGGGCGACGAGGACGGGACGCCGCGCCGGCCCGCGCGCCCCGCGGTCGCCATGTTCCAGGCGCCCGTGTTCACCGAGCCCAGGTTCCAGACGCCCGAGCGCGCCGCGGCCCAGGCCGCCGCCGAGGCCGCGGACACCGACGAGGCCGACGAGATCGACGAGCAGCCGGTGGAGCGTGTGGAGCGCGTCGAGGAGACGCCCGCCGCACCGCGCCGCCGCCGTCGCGGCCGGGGTGCCGCGTTCGCCGAGGAGACCGAGCCGCGGCCCGTCGAGCCCGTCGTCGAGGACGAGCCGGAGGAGGCCGACGAGTCGGCCGAGGACGCCGTCGACGACGACGAGTCCGAGGACACCGGTTCGCGCCGGCGCCGTCGCCGGGGCGGCCGTCGCCGTCGTCGCGGCGAGCTGGCCGAGGCCGGGGGCGAGGATGCCGTCGACGACGACGAGTCCGACGAGCCCGCCGCCGCGCAGGACACCGACCAGACCGACGAGGACGACGACGAGTCCGACGACGACGCGCAGGGCGCCGACTCCGGTGGCTCCAGCTCCAGCAGCCGTCGTCGTCGCCGGCGCCGTCGCCGCGCCGGTGACAGCGGTCCGGACAACGAGCCCACCGAGGGCGACCCGGAGCGCACGGTCGTCAAGGTGCGCGAGCCGCGCAAGCAGTCCGAGCCGTCCGACGAGGTGCAGTCCATCAAGGGCTCGACCCGTCTGGAGGCCAAGAAGCAGCGCCGCCGCGAAGGCCGTGAGCAGGGCCGCCGACGCGTCCCGATCATCACCGAGGCGGAGTTCCTGGCCCGCCGCGAGGCCGTCGAGCGCGTGATGGTGGTCCGCCAGTACGGCGACCGCACGCAGATCGGCGTCCTGGAGGACGGCGTGCTCGTCGAGCACTACGTCAACAAGGAGCAGGCCACCTCGTACGTCGGCAACGTCTACCTGGGCAAGGTCCAGAACGTGCTGCCGTCGATGGAGGCCGCCTTCATCGACATCGGCAAGGGCCGCAACGCCGTCCTGTACGCCGGTGAGGTCAACTTCGAGGCACTGGGCATGGCCAACGGGCCGCGCCGCATCGAGGCCGCCCTGAAGTCCGGCCAGTCCGTGCTCGTCCAGGTGACGAAGGACCCGATCGGACACAAGGGCGCGCGCCTGACCAGCCAGGTCTCCCTCCCCGGGCGCTACCTCGTGTACGTCCCCGAGGGCTCCATGACCGGCATCAGCCGCAAGCTGCCCGACACCGAGCGGGCCCGGCTGAAGACCATCCTCAAGAAGATCGTCCCCGAGGACGCGGGCGTCATCGTGCGCACCGCAGCCGAGGGCGCGAGCGAGGACGAGCTGCGCCGTGACGTCGAGCGGCTGCAGGGTCAGTGGGAGGACATCCAGAAGAAGTCGAAGAACGGCGGCAGCTCGAACGCGCCGACGCTGCTCTACGGCGAGCCCGACATGACGGTCCGGGTCGTCCGCGACATCTTCAACGAGGACTTCACCAAGGTCGTCGTCAGCGGTGACGAGGCGTGGGACACCATCCACGGCTACGTCTCGCACGTCGCCCCCGACCTCGCCGACCGGCTGTCGAAGTGGACCTCCGAGGTCGACGTCTTCGCCACGTACCGGATCGACGAGCAGCTCGCCAAGGCCCTGGACCGCAAGGTCTGGCTGCCCAGCGGCGGTTCGCTGGTGATCGACCGGACCGAGGCGATGGTCGTCGTCGACGTCAACACCGGCAAGTTCACCGGTCAGGGCGGCAACCTCGAAGAGACCGTCACGCGCAACAACCTGGAGGCGGCCGAGGAGATCGTCCGCCAGCTGCGGCTGCGCGACCTCGGCGGCATCATCGTCATCGACTTCATCGACATGGTCCTGGAGTCCAACCGGGACCTGGTGCTGCGGCGCCTGCTCGAATGCCTGGGCCGGGACCGTACGAAGCACCAGGTCGCCGAGGTGACCTCGCTGGGGCTCGTGCAGATGACCCGCAAGCGGGTCGGACAGGGTCTGCTGGAGTCCTTCTCCGAGACCTGCGTCCACTGCAACGGGCGCGGTGTCATCGTGCACATGGAGCAGCCGAGCTCCGCCGGTGGCGGCGGCAAGCGCAAGAAGCGCGGGCGCGGCGGCGACGGGCACACCCACGAGCACGAGCACGAGTCCGCGGGTGCCGTGGACACGCACGAGGAGACCGAGACCGAGGCCGAGGTCGCCGCCGAGGTGGCCGAGCCGATCGCGCTCGACGGACCCGCGTTCACACCCGACGAGGAGCTGTACAGCAGCGTCGCCGAGGCGGAGGCCGCGGTCCGCGGTGGCCGTTCGCGGCGCCGGGCCGGCCGGCGTGCGTCGGCCCCGGCGGGTGCGCCCCGACGGGAGAACAGGTCGGACGAGCACAGGTCTTCGGACGAGCACGGGTCCGACGAGTACGGCACGGGCGAGCAGCGGGCGGAGCAGTCCGCGCCCGAGGCACCGACGGCGCAGTCCGTGACGGCCGAGGCCGCCGCGCAGCGTCCGGTGCGCTCGGAGTCGGCCGCCGAGGCGCTCGCCGAGCCCGCCGCGGTGGCGGACCCGGTCGTCCCGGCCGAGGCTGCCGCTGTCGACGAGGCCGCGCCCAAGGGACGTACCCGCCGTCGCGCCACCCGCAAGGTGTCCGCGCCCGCCGGTTCGCCCGCGGGAGCGGAGGCCGCCGTGGTGACGGTCGCCGAGACGGCGCCCGAGCGGCAGCCGGAGGCGGCTCCGGCCGCGGCCGAGCAGCCCGAGGCGCCGGTCGAGACCGCGGCCCCGGCCCGTCCGCGCCGTCGTGCCGTCCGCAAGGCCACCGCGCCCACCGCGTCCGAGGAGGCGGCCGTCGTGGTCGTCCCGTCGGCGGAGGCGCCGGCCCAGGCCGCGCCCGAGGAGTCCGCGGAGGCGGGCACCGAGGCTCCGGCGGCGGAGAAGACGGCCCGCAAGACGGCCAAGAAGGCCACGGCGAAGAAGGCCGCGACCAAGGCGACCGCCACCAAGAAGACCGCGGCCAAGAAGACGGCCGCGAAGAAGGCGACGGTCAAGAAGGCGGCCAAGACGGCCACCGCGAAGAAGTCCGCGTCGAAGAAGACGGTGGCGGCGGAGCAGTCCCCGTCGGGTGTGTCGGTCTCGACCGAGGACTGACGCGCTTACTGCGCAGTGTGATGGACGGCCCGCCCGGTTCTTACCGGGTGGGCCGTCCTGTTTCTAGGAACTCAACACGTTCCCCAGGCTCCCTTGGAGCGGACGATGACGAGAGAATTTCCACGCCTGGAGAAGTGGCGGGTCGTCTCGGCGATCGTCGTCGAGCGGATGTCGTACGGCCTCAGGGTGCGAGTCCCGTCCGAAGAGGTCGGCGTCGTTGATCGAATTCTGATCCATGACCTTCCGGTGAGAGCCTCCGAGTGGCCCGCGCCGGGAGACGAGTTGCACGTGGTGTCGGGCGGATACACCTCCGGGGGGCAACTGCGACTCAGCGCCCGTGGATCCGACCTGGAGATGGCGAGAGTCCGGAGCGGCGACGTTTCCGACTGAGCGGTTTCCAGAGCGAGGCAGACAGCCCGAAGGATCGCGACAACACTCCGGCACGGTGTTCCGTCCGAGCCCCGGCGCCGGACAGAGATGCCGTACGGAGACGGAAGGTGGTCGTGGACGTGGCCTTCGACTCGGCAGGCCTCGCCCTGTGCTGCGCCGCCGCCGTACGGCTCGGCGGTGCCGTGCGGGTGCTCGCCGCCAGGGCCGGACTCGGCTCGCGGTACGACGTCGTCGCGGCCGGGCTGGAGCACGTCGTGGCTTTTCTCGGCGGGATGGTGATCGCGGAGGAGTGGGAGTGGCTGCGAGAGAGGCGGTCTTCCCGTGGGGTGCCGGAGCTGTCTGATTCGAACTGTTGACGGGGAGCCATGGGCGGATTCCTTGGGCCACTGGCGAAATGGCCGGATCTCACGCCTCCCGAAGCCCCCCGCTCCCCTTTCTCGTGACCTCGACCACGAATTGACCCGCAGCAGGCAACCATGTGAACGAGCGGTGAATCTAGCTTTGTATAGCGCGGCTATGATGTGACCGAGATGATGCTTAATTCAGACAAACGGGGATATATCACGTGAAGGCACTCGTGCTCTCCGGAGGAGCGGGTACCCGCCTCCGTCCCATCACCCACACCTCGGCCAAGCAACTGGTTCCGGTGGCCAACAAGCCCGTGCTGTTCTACGGCCTGGAGGCGATCGCCGAGGCCGGGATCACCGAGGTCGGGATCGTCGTCGGGGACACCGCCGAGGAGATCCGGGAGGCCGTCGGCGACGGCTCGCAGTTCGGGATCGAGGTCACCTACATTCCCCAGGACGCGCCCCTCGGGCTCGCCCACGCCGTGCTCATCTCCCAGGACTTCCTCGGTGACGACGACTTCGTGATGTACCTCGGCGACAACTTCATCGTCGGCGGCATCAAGGGCCTGGTCGAGGAGTTCCGCACCGAACGGCCCGACGCGCAGATCCTGTTGACCAAGGTTCCGAATCCCACTTCCTTCGGTGTCGCCGAACTCGACGCCGACGGGCGGGTGGTGGGCCTCGAGGAGAAGCCGAAGCAGCCCAAGAGCGATCTCGCGCTCGTCGGTGTCTATCTGTTCACCCCGGCCGTGCACGAGGCCGTCCGTTCCATCGAGCCCTCCTGGCGCGGCGAGTTGGAGATCACGCACGCCATCCAGTGGCTGATCGACGACAAGCGCGACGTCCGCTCCACCACCATCTCCGGCTACTGGAAGGACACCGGCAACGTCACCGACATGCTGGAGGTCAACCGGTCCGTCCTGGAGACCGTGCAGCCGCTGATCGAGGGCACGGTCGACGAGGAGAGCGAGATCATCGGCCGGGTACGGATCGAGGCGGGCGCCCACGTCAGCGGCAGCCGCATCGTCGGCCCCGCGATCGTCGGCGCCGGCTCGGTCGTCAAGCACGCCTACATCGGTCCCTTCACATCCGTCTCCGAGGACTGCAGGATCGAGGACAGCGAGATCGAGTACTCCATAGTCCTGCGCGGATCCTCGGTGACCGGCGTGCGCCGCGTGGAGGCCTCGCTCATCGGGCGCGACGTCGAGGTCACGCCCGCGCCCCGCAACCCGTCGGCCCACCGGCTCGTGCTCGGTGATCACAGCAAGGTGCAGATCTCTTCATGACCACCGCTCCCACCCGAATCCTGGTGACCGGCGGCGCCGGATTCATCGGCTCGCACTACGTCCGTACGCTGCTCGGCCCCGAAGGACCCGGTGACGTCGCGATCACCGTGCTGGACAAGCTGACGTACGCAGGCAACCCGGCCAACCTCGACGACGTGCGCGCGCACCCGGGGTTCGCCTTCGTGCAGGGCGACATCTGCGACCCCGAACTGGTCGGCAAGCTGATGGCCGAGCACGACCAGGTCGTGCACTTCGCCGCCGAGTCGCACGTCGACCGCTCCATCGACGGTGGCGCCGAGTTCGTCCGTACGAACGTCGTCGGCACCCACACGCTCATCGACGCCGCCCACCGCGCCGGCATCAAGACCTTCGTGCACATCTCCACTGACGAGGTCTACGGCTCGATCGACGAGGGCTCCTGGCCCGAGACGCACCCGCTGGAGCCCAACTCGCCCTATTCCTCGGCGAAGGCGTCCAGCGACCTGATCGCGCTGTCGTACCACCGCACCCACGGCCTGGACGTCCGCGTCACCCGCTGCTCCAACAACTACGGGCACCACCACTTCCCCGAGAAGGTCATCCCGCTCTTCGTGACCAACCTCCTCGACGGCAAGAAGGTCCCGCTGTACGGCGACGGCGGCAACGTCCGCGACTGGCTGCACATCGACGACCACGTCCAGGGCATCGAACTGGTGCGGACGAAGGGCCGCGCCGGCGAGGTCTACAACATCGGCGGTGGCACCGAGCTCTCCAACAAGGAGCTCACCGGGCTGCTGCTCAAGGCCTGCGGCGCCGACTGGGAGACCAGCGTCGAGTACGTCGAGGACCGCAAGGGCCACGACCGCCGCTACTCCGTCGACTGCACGAAGATCCGCGAGGAGCTCGGGTACGAGCCGCGCAAGAGCTTCGAGCAGGGCCTCGCGGAGACGGTCCAGTGGTACCGCGACAACCGCTCCTGGTGGGAGCCGCTGAAGGAGCGGGCCGCGCTGTGACCCCTCCGCTCCAGAAGCAGAACTGGCTGGTCACCGGCGCAGGCGGCATGCTCGGCCAGGACGTCCTGGCAGCACTCGCCGCCGCCGGGATCCCGGCCGTCGCCGCCGCCCGCGCCGACCTCGACCTCACCGACCCGGCCTCGGTGCGCACGGCACTCGCCGAGCACCGGCCCGCCGTAGTGGTCAACTGCGCCGCCTGGACGGCCGTCGACGACGCCGAGTCCCGCGAGGACGAGGCCCTGGCCGTCAACGGTGACGGCGCCCGGCACCTCGCCGAGGCGTGCGCGGCCGACGGTGCCGTACTCCTCCAGGTCTCCACGGACTACGTGTTCGCGGGCGACGCGGAGAAGCCGTACGCCGAGGACGCGCCCACCGGGCCGCGCGGCGCCTACGGCCGCACCAAGCTCGCGGGCGAGCGCGCGGTCCTCGACACCCTCCCGCGGACCGGCTACGTCGTGCGCACGGCCTGGCTGTACGGCGCGGGCGGCGGCAACTTCGTCCGTACGATGATCAAGCTGGAGGGCGTCAAGGACACCCTCGACGTCGTCGACGACCAGCGGGGCCAGCCCACCTGGACCGCCGACCTCGCCGACCGCCTGGTCCGCCTCGGCCAGGGCGCCCTCGCCGGCACCGCACCGGCCGGCGTCTACCACGGCACCAGCTCCGGCGAGACGACCTGGTACGGCTTCACCCGGGCCATCTTCGAGCGGCTCGGCGCCGACCCGGAGCGGGTCCGGCCCACCACGAGCGCGGCCTTCGTACGCCCCGCGCCCCGGCCCGCGTACAGCGTGCTGGGCCACGACCGGTGGGCGGCGGCCGGCATCGAGCCGATCCGCGACTGGCGCGAGGCGCTCACGGAGGCGTTCCCGGCGCTGGTGACGGCGGAGCGGGGCTGACAGCGGTACAACCCAACACCGGGGCGGAGGGTCGGAGGTGACATGAAGAGACGTCATGTCGTCGGCGCCGCCCTGGTGTTGCTGCTGGCCGCCTGCGGGTCGGACGGCGAGGCACCACCCCAACACCCCGGCGTCCGCTCCGACTTCGACGGGGACGGATACGGCGATCTGGTCGTCTCCGACACCACCGCGACCGTGAACGGGAAGTACGCCGCCGGATACGCGGCCGTCCTGCGCGGCTCCGCGCAGGGCCCCCGGCTCAAGGGAGCGCAGATCGTCACCCAGAACGAGCTCGGGCTCGGCAAGGCGGGCGAGGGCGGTGGCTTCGGCAGCTCAAGCAGCAGCCTCAGTGCCGACCTCGACGGTGACGGGCGGGCCGACTTCATCACCCAGGCGGGCTACCGCACGGTCTTCGTCGTCTGGGGGAGCGACAAGGGGCTCTCCGGTGCGGCCCGGTTGAAGGGGTCCGCGCCGCTCACCGGAGACGTCGACGGGGACGGGCACGCCGATCTGATCCTGTCCGGGGTCGCCGGGAGCCACGACAACGCCGTACGGGTGCTGCTGGGGCCGTTCGACCGCAAAGGCGTGCCGCACAGCACTGTCTCCGTCGACCTGACGCCCAGCGATCCGGCGCACTATGACGCGGTGCCCGCCGCCCTCGGGGACGTCACGGGGGACGGCAAGGACGATCTCCTGGTCTCCTGGGGGATGCTGGTGGACGAGGCACCCATCGCGGAGGCCGCCTATCTGTACCGGGGCGCCGCGGACGGGAAGTTGTCCAAGGGGCCGCGGCTCACGGACGAGCGGGGCGAGGACTTCTACGGCTCCGCGCTCACGACGGCGGACATCGACAAGGACGGGTACGCCGACGTCGTGGTGGGGCGCGACTGCGAGGCGCGGGGCGACCCCGTGACTCCGAAGGGTCGCAGCCGGCTGGGTGTGCTGTACGGAGGGCCCAAGGTGCGAAGTCAGCGGTTCACGGCGGACACGGCGGGGCTGCCGGTCCAAGGACCCTTCTCCTTCTGCTCGTTCGGCGGCCGGCCCGTGGTCGGTGACACGGACGGGGACGGGTACGCCGACGTGGTGTTCTCGGCCGAGGTCGAGAAGGGCCTGAAGCGGGAGCTCCTCGTGCTGCGAGGGAGTGCCGAGGGACTCACTCTCAAGGGGGCGCAGGCCGTGCCCGGCGACTCGGCCGTGCTGCTCGACACCGACCGCGACCGGGCGGCCGAACTGGTGGTCGAGGATCAGGGCGAGGTCCGGGTGCTGCACGGTGGACCGGACGGCGTCGACACCTCCCCGATGCTGACGATCAAGGCGGCCGACCTCGACCTCGGACCGGAGATAACGGGTCTGCGGCGCGGCCTCTGGCCCGTCGGATGACGAGAAGGGCCCTTGCGGACGGATCCGCGAGGGCCCTTCTTCGTGTGTCCCGCCTCTTCGTGCGGCTGCGTCGGCTCAGTCGCGCAGCTCGGCGTAGTACGCCTGGCAGTCCTCCCACGACGGCAGCAGCCCCCGCGCCTCAGCCTCGGCCAGGGTCGGTGCCGCCGCGTCCTTCTCGGAGAGGACCGGCTCCACCGTCGTCGGCCACTCGATGCCGAGATCGGGGTCGAGCGGGTTGATGCCGTGCTCGCGTTCGGGGGCGTAGCCCTCGGAGCACAGGTAGACCACGGTCGCGTCGTCGGTCAGCGCCATGAAGGCGTGCCCGAGCCCCTCGGAGAGGTAGACGGAGTGGTGGTCCACGTCGTCGAGGCGCACGGCCTCCCACTGCTTGTACGTGGGCGAGCCGGTGCGGATGTCGACGATGACGTCCAGGATCGCGCCGCGTACGCACTTCACGTACTTGGCCTGGCTGGGCGGTACGTCGGCGAAGTGGACGCCGCGCAGGGTGCCGCGGCTGGAGACCGAGCAGTTGGCCTGGGCCAGGTTCAGCCGGTGGCCGGTGGCCTCGGCGAAGTCCGGTCCCTTGAACCATTCGTGGAAGCTGCCGCGCGCGTCGGGAAAGACCTTCGGCTCGTGGACCCAGGCGCCGGCGATGCCGAGCTGCCTCATGTCGTTCACATCCTTGGTGTGCTGTGTCGTGCGGTGTGTCCGGGGTGGGGCGGTGGTCAGCCGACGAACTTCGCCGCCAGCCGGCGGACCTTCTTGCGGGCGGAGGACGGCAGCCGGCGCACGATCGGACCGCCGACCACGCGCAGCCTGCGGCGGACCGTCGCCTTGCGCCGCCTGGTCACCGTCGCGCGGACCAACTCCGCGTCCACGACCGGGAGTTCGTTGCCCAGCCGCAGTCGTCCGCCGCCGTTGACGGTCACCGCGCAGAGCGGGAGGGCGGGGTTCTTCTCCCCGTCCAGCCGCACGGAGGCCTGCCAGCGGCCGGCGGGCACGGTCACCCGCTCGGGCAGGAGGAGGTGGCTGCGGCCCTCTATCGGGACGACCTGGGCGGGCACCAGGTGGCTGCGGCCGCCCTCGGCGGTCAGCACCAGCTCCGTCTTCAGCGGCGCGGTCGCCGGGCGGGCGAACACGTCGAGCCGCAGCTCCGGCCGGCTGCCGGGCATCCGGAGCACCGGACGGCCCTCCAGGTACTCCGCCAGCTTCTTGCTGCGGCGGGCCACGTCGAGCGTGAGGTTGCCGTGCGGGTCGGTGAAGTACGGGATGACCGGGCGGGCCGGGGAGCCCAGCAGCGCCGGGCGGCACTCCGCGTCGACCTTCGGGTCGCGGTCGGCACCCAGCCGGGCCTTGCGGACCAGGCCGAGACCGCGCACCGGGACCCACACGTCCCAGAAGCCGCGCGAGACGGGGCCGCGGCCCTTGGCGCCCTGCGGGTTGACCTGGCCGGTGCCGCGCAGGACGACCTCGCAGGCGCCGTCGCCCAGGTCCTCGACGGCGGAGGTGAACTCCATCGCGCAGGGCCACTCGACGGCCGTCTCGCGGTTGCGCAGCGACATCTCGGCCTTGTACTCGGCCAACTCGTCGGTGACGTCGACCAGTTCGCCCTCGCCGAGCAGTCCGTCGGTGTACTCGGGGTGCAGGTAGAAGCGGTCGTCGCGGCGCAGCACCTTGAGCGGCTCACCGTCCTCGCCCTGGGTGAGCCGGGCGGTGACCGTGACGGCCAGCTTGCCGTTCGGCTGCCAGGCGACGTCCTCGAGGCGGGCCACGCCCTTGACGCCCCGGGCGAACTCGGCGAGCCGCAGCAGGGCCTCGCGGTCGTCGCGGCGCAGCAGCGTGGAGCGGATGCGGGAGATCGCCCCGAGCCCGTCGTGCACGCCGTCGCCCATGAAATCCTTGGCCAGCGGCTGGATGGCGTCGACCATCTCGTCGAGATAGGCCTGCTCGTACTTCAGAACGTTCGGTTCGCTGATCCGGCCGAGCATCTCCACCCGGTAGAAACGGCGAAGGAGCATGTCCCGGAATTCACCGGGCTCGGTGTTGGCGATGACGACGTCCAGGACCTCGCGGAGGTTTCCGTAATAGCCGGACGGAACCGGCCTGGCGGAGCCCGCGTTCTTTCCGTCGTCGCGCTTCGAGTAGTAGTAGCAGGTGTAGCTGCCGAGAATGGAGACGACCTTCGCGGGGAAGTACGTCTCCATCATGTAGAGCTGGTCCTCCAGCCGCCGCTTTCCCTCGGGATAGGCGATGTTGTTCTCGCGGAGGAATTCGGTGCGGAACATCTTGTGCGGTGTGAGGCTGTCGTACAGGGGTGCGTCGTGGATGGTGCACTTCTCCCGGTCGACCCGGAAGACCCCGTGCGGCACACCGCGGAAGTTGCTGGCCACCTTGCCGATGACGATGTCCGACCCGTTGCGGTGACCCATCTCGTACAGTCGTCGCAGCGCGTCCGAGGCCAGGTAGTCGTCCTGGTCGACGAACTGGACGTACTCGCCCTTCGCCTCGCCCACGCCGATGTTCCGCGGCTTGCCCGGCCAACCCGAATTCGGTATGTGGACGACCCGGAAATGCGGGTGCTGGGCGGCAAGGGAATCCAGTTCGGCGGGCGTTTCGTCGGTCGACCCGTCATCGACGAAAATGACTTCGAACTCGTCGACGGAGAGGGTCTGCTTCAACAGCGAGTCGATGCAGGGCTGAATGTACTTTCCCGGGTTGTACACCGGGATGATGACGCTCACCTTGGTCGGCATCTGGGGAACCTGTTCTCCTGTCGGGAAGCCCTGCGGGTAGTGACTGTCACGTGGACGTGCGGTGGCCAAGATGTGTATGGCTGGAGTCACAGACTAGCCGCAGTGCTTTGGGGTACAAGAGGAGGATTCGGACCCTCCGGTTCCATGCCGGATCCCCTGCGATTCCGGGGCGGACCAGCCCGGTTTGACCAGGCCGCGAGCGGGCCCGTAGCCTAGACCGTCGGCGTGTCAGAACAGAGACATGCCACATCCCCGTAAACCTCTTACCTTCCGGACGCCTCGGCGACCGGGAGAGGCTGTCCGTGTTCGTACCGGATCGCTGGCCTGCGGGGGTGCCGTTCTCCGAGCGAAAGAGAGATCCGCGTGTACGCCATCGTGCGCAGCGGTGGTCGCCAGCACAAGGTTGCTGTCGGCGACATCGTTGAGGTTGACAAGATTTCCACTGCCAAGGTTGGCGACACGGTCGAGCTCTCGACCCTGCTCGTTGTCGACGGCGACGCTGTGACCAGCGACCCGTGGGTGCTGGCCGGCATCAAGGTCCAGGCCGAGGTCGTGGACCACCACAAGGGCGTCAAGATCGACATCCTTCGCTACAAGAACAAGACCGGTTACCGCCGTCGTCAGGGCCACCGCCAGCAGTACACGGCGATCAAGGTCACTGAGATCCCCGCGGCTGCGAAGTAAGGGACTGAGGAGAGATGGCACACAAGAAGGGCGCATCGTCCACCCGGAACGGTCGCGACTCCAATGCCCAGCGGCTCGGCGTGAAGCGCTTCGGCGGTCAGGTCGTCAACGCGGGTGAGATCCTGGTCCGCCAGCGCGGCACCCACTTCCACCCCGGCGCGGGCGTCGGCCGTGGCGGCGACGACACGCTGTTCGCGCTGAACTCGGGCGCGGTGGAGTTCGGCACCCACCGTGGCCGCAAGGTCGTGAACATCGTTCCGGTCGCCTGACACATCAGGTAGCCGAGTCAGGTGACTGATTCGGACAACTGATCGGAAGCTTTCGCGAGGCGGACCTCACTTCCCTTCCGGGAAGCGGGTCCGCCTTTCGCGTGTTGATCTGGAAACACTGTTGTACGTAACTGGAGGCACATCCCATGACCACCTTCGTGGACCGCGTCGAGCTGCATGTCGCCGCGGGTAGCGGAGGCCACGGCTGTGCCTCCGTCCACCGTGAGAAGTTCAAGCCGCTCGGCGGCCCGGACGGCGGCAACGGCGGCAGGGGTGGGGACGTCATCCTCATCGTCGACCAGTCCGTGACCACGCTGCTCGACTACCACCACTCGCCGCACCGCAAGGCCACCAACGGCAAGCCCGGCGAGGGCGGCAACCGCTCCGGCAAGGACGGCCAGGACCTGATCCTGCCGGTGCCGGACGGCACGGTCGTGCTCGACGGCGCGGGCAACGTGCTCGCCGACCTGGTCGGCGAGGGCACCTCGTTCGTCGCCGCGCAGGGCGGCCGGGGCGGCCTCGGCAACGCGGCGCTGGCCTCGGCCCGCCGCAAGGCCCCCGGCTTCGCGCTGCTCGGCGTGCCCGGTGACTTCCGGGACATCGTCCTGGAGCTGAAGACGGTCGCCGATGTCGCTCTCGTGGGCTACCCGAGCGCCGGCAAGTCCTCGCTGATCTCCGTGCTGAGCGCGGCCAAGCCGAAGATCGCGGACTACCCCTTCACGACCCTGGTCCCGAACCTGGGTGTGGTGACGGCCGGCGAGACCGTCTACACGATCGCCGACGTCCCGGGTCTGATCCCCGGCGCCAGCCAGGGCAAGGGCCTCGGCCTGGAGTTCCTGCGCCACGTCGAGCGGTGCAGCGTCCTCGTGCACATCCTCGACACCGCGACGCTGGAGTCCGAGCGCGACCCGATCTCCGACCTCGACATCATCGAGGAGGAGCTGAAGCAGTACGGCGGTCTCGACCGGCGTCCGCGCATGGTCGTCCTGAACAAGATCGACGTACCGGACGGCAAGGACCTCGCCGAGATGGTGCGGCCCGACCTGGAGGCCCGTGGCTACCGGGTCTTCGAGGTGTCGGCGGTCGCACACACGGGCCTGCGCGAACTCTCCTTCGCGCTCGCGGAGTTGATCTCCGAGTCGCGCGCCGCCAAGCCGAAGGAGGAGGCGACCCGGATCGTCATCCGCCCGAAGGCGGTCGACGACAGCGGCTTCACCGTCGTACTGGAGGAGGACGGTCTCTTCCGCGTGCGCGGCGAGAAGCCCGAACGCTGGGTCCGCCAGACCGACTTCAGCAACGACGAGGCCGTCGGCTACCTCGCCGACCGTCTCAACCGCCTCGGTGTGGAGGACGCGCTGATGAAGGCGGGTGCCCGCTCCGGCGACGGTGTCGCCATCGGCCCCGAGGACAACGCGGTCGTCTTCGACTGGGAGCCGACCGTGATGGCCGGTGCGGAGATGCTCGGCCGACGAGGCGAGGACCACCGCTTCGAGGCGCCGCGGCCCGCGGCCCAGCGCCGTCGGGACCGGGACGCCGAGCGCGACGAAGCGCTTCAGGAGTACGGCGACTTCGACCCGTTCGAGTAGGGGTTTCCGGCGGAAGGGCGGGGTGCCCTCGGCACCCCGGAAGTAAAGACCGGGAAAACTCGCGGTGTATCCCAGGGCAACCACCCTGCCTCATGGCGAGTCGAACCGGGCAGCGTGGACGAGGGAGTTGAGCCTCTCCGCGGTCAACTGCCCTTCCGATTCCCGGAGTCGACATGGCCGAGTCCGTTCTTCCCAGCTCCCGTCGTGCCCTGGCCGTCGCGGTCGCCGTGCTCGCGGCGACCGCGACGGCCTCTCTCGTGGCGCCGTCCGCCCAGGCCGCACCGGTCGCGCCCAAGGTCACGCAGGACTTCAACCGTGACGGCTACGCCGACCTAGCCGTGGCCGCGCCCGGGGCGACCGTCGGCGGCAGGGCGCAGGCCGGGTACGTCGCCGTGCTGTACGGCTCGAAGAACGGGCTGACCACCTCGGGGCGCAAGGTGTTCACGCAGAACAGCGCCGGTGTGCCCGGCACCCCGGAGCAGGGCGACCGCTTCGGCAGCGCGCTCACCACGGCCGACATCGACCGGGACGGATACCTCGACCTGGTCGTCGGCGTCGGCGGCGAGGACACCACGAAAGGCACCGACTCCGGCCTGGTGGAGGTTCTCTGGGGCGGCGCCCACGGCCTGTCGGGCGGGACCTCGCTCATAGCCGGCGCGAGCGCGCACGACGGACTCGGCGCGCAGGGGCGGCTGATCGCGGCGGACATCGACGGCGACGGTGCGAGTGACGTCGTGACCGTACGGGACCAGCGCGACCTGTCCGTGCTGCGCGGCCCCTTCGCCCGCGACGGCTCCGGGATCTACGCCGGCCAGGTGGTGAAGGACCCGTACAACAGCCGCGTCCTCGACCTCGCCGCGGGCGACATCAACGGCGACGGCTTCACCGACCTCGTCGCCGCCGAGAACGACGCCGAGGAGTTCGACTCCCGGCGGATCGTCTACTGGCTGGGCACCGAGGACGGACTCACGCCCTTCACCCTCGTCCACGACGTCGACGGCGCCGGCCTCCAGGGCGGCGAGAACCTCGACGTCGGGGACGTGAACCGGGACGGCTACGCCGACATCGTGGTGGGCCGGGCCGTCGACGGGTACGACAGCGACCTCATGCACAACTGGGTCAAGGGCGGCCGGATCGGCTGGATCCCGGGCACCGCGGAGGGTCCCGACGGCGTGGCGGCCAAGTTCTTCTGGCAGGACACCCCCGGCGTGCCCGGCACCGCCGAGACGGGCGACCGCTTCGGCACCGACGTCCAGATCGCCGACGTCGACGGCGACGGCTATCCCGACGTCGTCACCGGAGTGCCCGGCGAGAACCTCGGGTCCGTCGCCGACGCCGGTTCGGTCGTGGTCCTGCGTGGCACGGCCGCCGGGCCGACCGGGGCCGGCGCGCGGGCGGTCTCGCAGAACACCGCCGGTGTGCCCGGGACCGGGGAGAAGGGCGACGACTTCGGGCGGGCCGTGCACCTCGGGGACGCGAACCACGACGGGAAGGCCGATCTGGTCGTCGGCTCGCCGGGGGAGAACGGCGAGGCCGGTTACGTCTGGTCGTTCCGATCGGGTGCGAGCACCGTCGTGTCGCCGGGCGGAACGATCTCCTTCGGCAACACTCTCCTCGGCACCACCGGCACGAAGGCGAAGTTCGGCTCGGGATTCGCGTACTGACCGTCTGTGGACCGATCGGCCCCGTGCCGACTGTCTGCCTGGTTGTCATGTGCACGAGTGCCTCTGTTCAACGGGTGGACCGCCCGCCTGCGTGAGCCTCTAGGTGTCCAAGAGGCCGGCTAGGCAAGGGAGTTCACCCGTGACCGGAGCAATCTCGCCTGACCGGCGCCGATTTCTGACCACGGGGGCCGCCGTTCTCGGCGCCGCCGCCTCCGCCCAGCTCTGGCTGCCCGGTACCGCCCGGGCGGCCGAAGCCGCCCTGCCCGACGGGGTGTTCAGCCTCGGGGTGGCCTCAGGGGACCCGCTGCCGGACGGGGTCGTGCTGTGGACCCGGCTCGCCCCGGACCCGCTGCACGGCGGCGGAATGCCGGACCGCGTGGTCCAGGTGGAGTGGGAGATCTCGGAGAGCAAGTGGCTCGGCAAGCCGGTGCGCCGGGGCGTCGCCCTGGCCCGGCCCGAGTACGGGCACAGCGTCCACGTGGATGTACGCGGACTGCGCCCGGGCCGCGTGTACTGGTACCGCTTCCGGGCGGGCGGCCGGCTCTCGCGCACCGGCCGCACCCGCACCGCCCCCGCGCCGAACAGCACCGGCGGCTCGCTGCGGGTCACCCTCGCCTCCTGCCAGAACTGGCAGAACGGCTACTTCACGCCGTACGCCGACATGCTCGCCCAGGATCCCGACGTCGTGCTCTTCGTCGGCGACTACATCTACGAGTCGGTGCCGGCCTCGACGGGACCGCGCCGGCACGAGGGCACGGGGGAGCCGTACACCCTGGTCGAGTACCGCAACCGGTACGCGCAGTACCGCAGCGACCCCGATCTCGCCGCGATGCACGCGAACGCCCCCTGGGTGGTCACCTTCGACGACCACGAGGTCGACAACGACTTCGCCGGCGAGATCCCGCAGGACCCCGGCAAACAGACCCACGACGCCTTCGTGGCCCGCCTCACCGCGGCCTACCAGGCCTACTACGAGCACATGCCGGTGCGCGCGAGCGCCGTACCGAGCGGGCCGCACATCCAGATGTACCGGCGCCTGGAATTCGGGCAGTTGGCCCGGCTGAACGTCCTCGACACCCGCCAGTTCCGCAGCGACCAGGCCACCAGCCAGGCCGGCGCCCAGAACCCCTCGTCGACCATGCTGGGCGCGAAGCAGAAGAAGTGGCTGCTCGACGGGCTGCACGGTTCGCCCGCGCGCTGGAACCTCATCGCCTCGCAGATCATGATGGCCGAGACCGACCTCCAGGTCGGCGAAGGCAAGCTCTGGTACTACGACGCCTGGGACGGCTACCAGACCGAACGCAACGCGCTGATGCGGGAGTTCGCGCAGATCCGCAACCCCGTCGTGCTCACCGGCGACCGCCATCTGACGATGATCAGCGACCTCAAGAAGGACTTCGCCGATCCGCGGTCCGCCGTCGTGGGCGCCGAGTTCGTGGGCACGTCCATCTCCAGCAACGGCGACCAGAACCAGGCCGCCTTCCACACCGAGTGGGACCCGCGCATGCCGGACAACCCGCACTGGAAGCTGATCGACGCCCACCGCGGCTACCACCTCTTCGACATCCGGCACGACGGCATCGACGCGCAGGTGAGAGTGGTCGACACGGTCCTGAGCCCGCGGGCGACGCCGAGCACGCTGGGCCGGCTGCGGGTGGAGGCGGGACGGCCGGGGGTCGAGCCGGTGTGACCTCCGTACGAGGGAAGCCCGGGGCTCATCGGCGTCCCAGGCGTCTCTCAGGCCAATCTCAGGTACTCCTCTTACCCTCCGTTAACCATGGAGATCGACTGTACGAGTGATGACGACAGGGTGAACGGCAGTCGCGCAGGCCTCGCCCCACAGCCCGCCCCGCTGCCCGCCGGCACCCGGCTGCTGCACATAGGTCCGCACAAGACGGGGACCACCTCGATCCAGGGCGCGTTGTTCGCCGTGAAGGAGCGACTCCCCGAGTACGGGATCGTGTTCCCGGCGAGCACCAGGCATCCGATGGAGGCGGCGCTGGCCGCCTGTGCCCGGCCGGCGATGATGGGCGACACCGCGCCGACCGACAGGCACTGGACGCGGCTGCTGGATCAGGTGGCGGCCACCAAGGGGAGCACCTCGGTGGTGAGCAGCGAGTTCTTCGCCGACGCCGAGGACGAGGCGACCGTACGCCGGATCGTGGAGCAGCTCGGCGGGGACCGCGTGCACATCCTGGTCACCCTGCGCCCGCTGGCCCGGATCATGCCCTCGCAGTGGCAGCAGTACGTGCAGAACGGGCTGCGCATGGGTTACGAGAACTGGCTGGAGCACATGCTCCGCAAGGCCCCGTACGAGAAGCCCAACCCCAGTTTCTGGCGTCGGCACCGGCACGACCGGCTGGTGGAGCGGTGGGCCGGGGTGGTCGGGCCCGAGCGGGTCACCGTCGTCGTGGTGGACGACGCGGACCGGGACGGGCTGATGCGGACCTTCGAGGCGCTGCTCGGACTGCCCGCGGGGCTGCTGCGGCCGGTTCCGGACGCGGCGAACCGTTCCCTCACCCTCGCCGAGACCGAAATGCTGCGGAATCTTAATATGGAATTCCGCGGCAATGGACTTCCCGACGAGCTGTATTCCAAGCTCGTGCGCAACGGCGCCGTCATGCATATGAAGAACTCGTGCAGCCCCTCGCCGGAGGACGTGAAGATCGCCACCCCGGGCTGGGCCCTCGACGCGGCCGCCGGGATCGGCGCCGAGATGGCCGGCCGGATCGGCGCGCTGGGCGTCCGCGTGATCGGTGATCCGGACGTTCTCTCGGCCCGGCCGAAACCGCCCGCCTGGGAGCCGCCGGCCGAGCCGCGGATCGCTCCCGAGGTGGCCGCCCAGGCGCTCTACGGCGTGCTCGCCGCGGCCGCCGAGGTGCCGGTCAGACACACCACCCCGGCGAAGGCGCGCACGGTTCACCAGACCTCTTCCAAGGAGCTGGTGAAGGTGCTCGGGCACCGCTGCCTGAACAAGCTGCGGCGTCACTGAGCCGCGCGGCCGTCACCACAGGCGTCACACTGTGTGGATTTCCGGCTCCTGTGGAGTTACTCACAGCGATAACGCGGGAACCCGGACAACGCTTCCCGCGTCACCAGCAGTGCAAGGTGAATGCCAGGTAGCGGGCACATATGCAGCGAACGGCGCTCGCCTTGCACTGCGGTTACCGCAAGTGGGACCATTTCCCCGTTCCCAATCGCCCAAGGTAGGTCCTCTGTGTCCCAGCACATAGCCAAGCCCCGTACCACCGCAGTGATCCTGGCGGGTGGCACCGGCCAGCGCGTGGGTCTGTCGATCCCCAAGCAGCTGCTGAAGATCGCCGGCAAGGCAGTCATCGAGCACACCCTCACCACCTTCGAGAGGGCCGACTCGATCGACGACATCATCGTGCTGATGGCGCCGGGATACGTGCCCGACATCGAGAAGATCGTCGCCAAGGCCGGATTCACCAAGGTCAAGAAGATCATCGAGGGCGGCTCCACGCGGAACGAGACCACCGAGCGCGCCATCGCGGCCCTCGGCGAGGGCCTGGCCGAGGGCGAGGACCTGAACGTCCTCTTCCACGACGCCGTGCGCCCCCTGCTGTCGCGGCGCGTCATCGACGACTGCGTGGTCGCCCTGGAGCGCTTCCAGGCCGTCGACGTCGCCATCCCGTCCGCGGACACGATCATCGTGACCCGCACGCACGGCGACGACGGCGAGTTCATCACCGAGATCCCCGACCGCGCCCGGCTGCGCCGCGGTCAGACCCCGCAGGCCTTCAAGCTGGCCACGATCAAGCGCGCCTACGAGGTCGCCGCCGGTGACCCCAACTTCCAGGCCACGGACGACTGTTCGGTCGTGCTCAAGTACCTGCCGGACGTGCCGATCCACGTCGTCGCGGGCGACGAGTACAACATGAAGGTCACCCAGCCCGTCGACGTCTTCATCGCCGACAAGCTCTTCCAGCTCGCCTCCACCGCCACGCCCGAGCAGATGGACGAGGCGACCTACCGCGAGCTGCTCACCGGCAAGACGGTCGTCATCTTCGGCGGCTCCTACGGCATCGGCAAGGACATCGCCGCGCTCGCCGAGTCCTACGGCTCCAAGGTCTACGCGCTGGGCCGCTCCACCACCGGCACCCACGTGGAGAACCCGGAGGAGGTCGACGACGCGCTGTCCAAGGCGTACGCGGAGACCGGCCGGATCGACTACGTCGTGAACACCGCGGGCGTGCTGCGCATCGGCAAGCTGGCCGAGACCGACAACGCGACCATCGAGGAAGCGCTCAAGGTCAACTACCTGGCTCCCGTGCAGATCGCTCGTTCGGCGTACAAGTACCTGGCCGAGACCAAGGGCCAGCTGCTGCTGTACACCTCCAGCAGCTACACCCGGGGCCGCGCCGAGTACAGCCTCTACTCCTCGACCAAGGCCGCCATGGTGAACCTCACCCAGGCCCTGTCCGACGAGTGGGCCGGCGACTCCATCCGGGTCAACTGCGTCAACCCCGAGCGCACCGCGACGCCCATGCGCACCAAGGCCTTCGGACAGGAGCCGACGGGCAGCCTGCTGTCCTCCGAGGCCGTCGCGCGCACCTCGCTCGACGTGCTGCTGTCCGAGCTGACCGGGCACGTCATCGACGTCCGCCAGCAGGACCCGACGGCGGGCGCCGCGCAGGCCTCCGGCTTCGAGGCGGCGCTGGCCTCGGTGCTCGACCGCCAGGACGGCGTGTAATAATTGGCGCCAATTCTTCTTCGTCGGTAATTCAGGCCTCTGCGATCGCTCGTTAACCGAGTGTTCGCAGAGGCCTGAATCCGTACCTCCGGCGAATTACTACCGAATAACCACAAACCCTGCGCACCCCCAGACCAAACGGCACTCCCTCGCAGAGCAGGTTCTCAGTGATATCCACCGCTATTCGCGTCGCCCGCGTCGGCAGCGCGGCCGAGCTGGCCGCGGCGGCCCTGATGATGCTGGGCTACCCGGCCCTCATGCTGGCCGCGCTCGTCCCGAACGTGTACGCCTTCGCGGCCGCCGCCGCCGTGACGTATCTGGCGGACCACTATCTGCACCGCAAGGGCAGCTACCTCGTCAACCGGCTCAGCAAGGTCCGCGCCGGCCTGTCGATCCGCTTCCTGATCAGGCAGCTCCTGCTGATCCTGCTGCTGGCCCGCATGGACCTCGCGGACAACCTGATCTACTACGGCGCCATAGCGTGCTTCATCGCGTTCTACGGCCTCCAGGCCCCGCACGGCGCGCTGGTCACGCTGATCCGCAACCGCCGCCGGATGCCGGTCGCCACCCGCAACGTCGACCTCGAGTCGCGCATCCGCATCCCGGACGCCCCGCCGCCCGGCCTGCTGAACCGCTCGGCCGAGAAGATGCTCCACCTCGACCTCTTCGCCGTCATCGGCATCCTGGTCTCCTGCGCCGTGGACAACTCCGTCGCCGGCTTCGTCGGCATCGGCATCACCCTGCTCCTGGGCTCCCTCTACGTCCTGGCGCTGGTCCCGTACGTCCGCGGCAGCAAGATCCCGCCGAACGCGGACAAGGTGCTGGCCGCCGTCGACGAGTGGCTGCGCGACTACCGGCCCGACACGGTGCTGTACTTCTCCGGCTCCAAGGACTCCACGTACCAGGTCAACATGTGGCTGGAGACGATGGAGGAGCTGGACTCCAAGCCGCTGATCATCCTGCGCGAGCGGGTCATACTGCAGACCCTCGCGCCCACCACCGTCCCCGTCATCTGCGTGCCCGGCGGTGTGCACCTGATGAACATGGACCTGAACACCGTGCGCGTCGCCCTGTACGCGGCGAACGTCGGCAAGAACATCCACCTGCTGCGCGTGCCCACCATGAAGCACGTCTTCATCGGCCACGGCGACAGCGACAAGCTGGCCAGCGTCAACCCGTTCAGCAAGGTCTACGACGAGGTGTGGACCGCGGGCCGGGCCGGCCGCGACCGCTACGCCATCGCCGACGTCGGCGTCCGCGACGAGGACATCGTCGAGGTCGGCCGCCCGCAGCTGGCGCCGATCGAGACCCGGCAGGGTGCCGTGGACGGTCGTATCCCCACGATCCTGTACGCGCCCACCTGGGAGGGCTGGGACGGCGACCCCGGCAACACCTCCCTCGTGCTGGCCGGCGAGAACATCGTCAAGAAGCTGATCAAGGCCGACCCGCCGGTCCGCGTCCTGTACAAGCCGCACCCCTTCACCGGCACCGTCTCCGCCGCGGCCGGCGCCGCGCACCGGCGCATCACGGCCCTGGTCGAGAAGGCCGCCCTGGAGCGCACCACCGACTCCCGCTTCACCGCCGACGCGGCCGAGCAGGACACGGCCAAGGCCGACCTGGTCCGCATCGAGGCCCGGATCGCCGAACTGTCCGGCACCGTCGGTGAGAAGGGCGACGAGGCCGAGGCCACCCGCGACGGCGTGGTCGACGTCGAGCGGCACGCGGAGGTCGCCCGGCTGCGCGCCGAGTGGAACGACGCCTACTGGCGCTCCTTCGGCAGCTTCGAGCACCGGGTCGTCACGGGCGCCGAGCCGCGCCTGTACGACTGCTTCAACGTGTCCGACGCGATGGTCTCCGACATCTCCAGCGTGGTCTCCGACTTCATCGCGAGCGGCAAGCCGTACGCGGTCGCGGACTCCGCCGGGCTGGGCGTGGAGGAGTTCAAGCGGCAGAACACCGCGGTGCGCGCGGCCGTGATCCTCTCCAACAAGGCCACGGAGCTGGGCGAGCTGCTGGCCGCCGTCCGCGACCCGGCCGCCGACAAGCTGGCGGCGGACCGCAAGGAGCTCAAGCAGTACCTGCTCGGCCCGGACGAGCCGACCTCCATCGAGCAGTTCAACACCGCGGTGGCGGACCTGGCCCGCAAGGCCGGCACCCGCAACCTCGGCCAGGAGTCCCGCAACGCGGCCGGTGTCCCCGGCGCGGACGAGCTCTCCGACGCGTTGTCGACGCCACAGCCGCCGACCGTGTGAAAAAGGTGAGAAGGGCCCGGTTTTCGCGGAGTGACCGTCGAAAACCGGGCTCTTTTACGTATCTCCAGGCAACCGTCCCGGCCGGTCGTCCGTCTTGCAGGTGTCGAGCGGATCGACCAGGGGGAAACAGCCCGTGACCAAGGGGAGACGTGACCGTGGCGCAGCCTGATGTGAGCGTGATCATCGGGGCGTACGAAGCGATGCCGTACCTGCTCGAGTGCCTGGCCTCCGTCGAGGCGCAGACCATCGACCCGGCGCGCATCGAGGTCATCGCGGTCGACGACGGTTCCACGGACGGCACGGGGGAGTGCCTGGAGGCCTTCGCGGCCCGGGCGCCGATGCCGGTCACCGTGATCCGGCAGGACAACTCGGGCGGCCCCAGCGGCCCGCGCAACGTGGGCCTCGGCAAGGCGGCCGGGCGCTACGTCTTCTTCCTCGACGCCGACGACCGGCTCGGCACCGAGGCGCTGGAGCGGATGGTCGCGGCGGCCGACCGCAACCGCACGGACGTGGTCCTGGGCCGGGTCGAGGGCGTCAACCGCAAGCCGCCGACGACGATGTGGGACCGGTCCTTCGACCGCACCGACGTCTTCTCCTCCAACATCAAGTTCACGCTGAGCGCGCAGAAGCTGTTCCGCCGGGAGTTCCTGGAGCGGCACGGCATGCGCTTCGACGAGTCGCTGTGGACCGGCGAGGACGCGCTGTTCACCATGGAGGCGTACCTGCGCGCCGACGGCGTCTCCGTGATCGCCGACTACACCTGCTACTACCTGGTGGGCCGCGACGACGGCAAGCACGTGACGAAGACCGGGAGTTACATCCTGCGCTTCGACTCCGCGCGCGCCCTGATGCGCCTGATCGCCGAGTACGTGCCCCCGGGGGAGCGGCGGGACGCGCTGTTGGTGAGGCCCTTCCTGGTGACGCTGCTGCCGCAGTTCGGCGTCAAGTACCTGAGGAACAGCGAGAAGGTCAGGCGGCACAAGTTCGAGCTGGCGAAGCCGCTGATGGAGGAGTACTGGAGCGAGGGCATCGCCGCCCGGCTCCGGGTCGAGGAGCGCCTCAGGCTGCACCTGGTGGCCGAGCGGCGGCCCGAACTCCTGCTGCCCGTCATAGAGTTCGTACAGGACAAGCAGGAGGCCGCCAGGCTCCTGGAGCGCAAGGGCCACCACCTCTACTTCGGCTACCCGTACTTCCGTGACACGGCGATCGGCATACCCGACTGGATATACCTCGCCGCCCCGCGCGAGGCCCGCGGCTTCCCCGGCTACCGCGAGCACTCCGTCGGCTCGGTGCTGAAACGGGCGGCCAAGAAGGCCCGCAAGGTGCTCGCGACCCCGGGCCGCACGGCCTCGGCCGCATGACGACGGCAACGGCCGTACAGCCAGGGGCTGTACGGCCGTATCGCTGCTGGTGTCTCTACTTGCCCGACTGAAGTGCCCGGCGGATCGGGCGGGCCACCACCCGGCGGGCCCGGCGGTAGACGGACGGTGTCGCGACCGCCTTCGCCGCCGCCGCCGGCTTGGCCGCCTTGGCCGCACCTCGGGCCAGCTCCCGTCTCAACTGGGCGTTGTCCAGCGACAGTTCGGCGATACGGCTCTGCAGCCAGCCGAACCGGGAGGTCAGCGAGGAGATGTCCGCGTCGTTCCAGGGGCGGACGCCGGCCGGGAAGGACAGCTCCTTCATGCGGGCGTCGTGGGCGGCGCCGCCGTCGCCGTGCGCGAAGGTGTTCTCCAGGCCGTTGCGGTCCAGGAACCCGGTGAACCGTTCGAAGCGCTCCTGGTGGTTGCCGACCAGGCCGCTGAAGTCGGCCTCCGCGTACAGCGCGGCCGGGTCCGCGGCCTCGGGGTGCTCGCGCAGCTTGTCGATCCGGCGGTGCGGGATCTCGAAGTAGCGGCACAGCTCCAGCGTCCGCGAGTCGCTGCACAGCACCGTGGCGGGCGTCCCCGCGAGCAGCGCCGCGATGTTGCCGTGGATGCGGGAGCCGAAGGAGAAGTCGTAGCCGCGCAGGTCGTCGATCCAGGTGATCGGGTCGATGTAGACGCGGGCCTTGCCCTCCCGGTACATCGGGTGGTCCGGGTGGGTGGGCATCGCGGTCACCGCCGCGTTCGGGTGGGACAGGTCCCGCCAGTGCAGCTGCTGCGCGTCGCTGAGGTTCTGGCCGATGAAGGTCAGGTGCGGATAGCGGGCGTGGGCGCGGGTGATGACCTGGTCCAGGCCCTGCTTCTGCACCGCGCTGTGCGAGCCGTTGACGGCGATCCGGGACTCGGTGGTGAGCTCCGCCGCGCCCTTCTGCACGGTCAGTTCCTTGCCGTACATGAACAGAGAGGGGCAGCCGATCAGTTCGACGTCCTGGAAGCCCAGGTCGCGCAGGTACTTCTCGGTGAACTCGCCGCGCACCCCGATCGAGGCGCTGCGGTCGAGGACGGCGGAGACGAAGGCGCGTACCGACTCCTCCATGGGCTTCAGCCGCGCCGCGTTGTAGTTCAGGCCCGCCTGCGCGCCTATGCCCAGCACCACGACCGGGATCTTCAGCCGGGATATCAGCCGGGTCAGCCGCTGAAGCTGGGGCTCGAAGGAGGGCCGGAACGCGTTGGCGAGGGGCACGACGAAGGCGTCGTACTCCTCGTTGATACGGTCGGCCGCCGCGATGTCGGTCCTGATCCCGTTCGAGACGACCTCGGTGTCCGGCGTCTGCAGGATCTTGTGGGAGGCGTCGCTGAAGATCAGGTTGCCCGAGTTTGTGGCGAAGACGTCTTGGTGGAGGGCCTGTTCGACCGGCACGACGTCGTACGGGCTCTTGCCCGACCTGAGGAGTATGCGCTTCACGCGGCGAACTGTAGGGGGCACAGAGTTCAACTTATGTTTGTGTTGCCTTTAATTTCTATAAGCAACCGGTGCAACCTTTTTGCCGTACGCGGGGCGTGAGGATGCCGTTACGCGATGATGTCCGGGGACTGGAATGCCCGCGCGCCGGGAAGCCCCGTTCGCGTAGATTGCCGGGCGGTGCAGCCCGAGCAGGCGAGGGGACGGAAGAGCAAGGTGGCAGGGGCAAGGCAGGCCGTGGCGCAAGCCCGCAGGATCGTCGTCAAGGTGGGCTCCTCGTCGCTGACCACCGCGGCCGGCGGTCTGGACGCCGACCGGGTGGACGCGCTCGTCGACGTCCTCGCCAAGAGCCGCGGCGGCGGGGAGCGGGAGGTCGTCCTCGTCTCCTCCGGGGCCATCGCCGCCGGACTCGCCCCGCTGGGCCTGCGCCGCCGCCCCCGGGACCTGGCCCGCCAGCAGGCCGCCGCCAGCGTCGGCCAGGGCCTCCTGGTCGCCCGCTACACCGCCTCCTTCGCCCGCTACGGCGTCCGCGTCGGACAGGTCCTGCTCACCAGCGACGACATGAGCCGCCGCGCCCACCACCGCAACGCCTCCCGCACCCTCGACAAGCTGCTCGCCATGGGCGCGCTGCCCGTCGTCAACGAGAACGACACCGTCGCCACCGACGAGATCCGCTTCGGCGACAACGACCGCCTCGCCGCCCTCGTCGCCCACCTCGTCCACGCCGACCTCCTGGTCCTGCTCTCCGACGTCGACGGCGTCTACGACGGCGACCCGAGCAGGCCCGGCACCTCGCGGATAGCGGAGGTCCGCCGGCCCGAGGACCTCGCGCACGTCGAGATCGGCAGCTCCGGCAAGGCAGGCGTCGGCACCGGCGGCATGGTCACCAAGGTCGAGGCGGCCCGGATCGCCGCCGCCGCCGGCATCCCCGTGGTGCTGACCAGCGCGGTGCACGCGGCCGAGGCGCTGTCCGGCGGCGACACCGGCACCTACTTCCACGCCACCGGCAAGCGCTCCGCCGACCGCCTGCTGTGGCTCCAGCACGCCTCCACCCCACAGGGCTCGATCACCCTGGACGACGGCGCGGTCCGGGCCGTCGTGGAGCGGCGCACCTCGCTGCTGCCGGCCGGGATCGCCTCCGTCGAGGGCGAGTTCAGCGCCGGGGACCCGGTCGAGCTGCGCGACTCCACCGGGCGCGCGGTCGCCCGGGGGCTCGTCAACTTCGACGCCAAGGAGATCCCCCAGCTGATCGGACGTTCGACGCGGGAGCTCGCGCGCGAGCTGGGCGCCGCGTACGAGCGTGAGGTCGTACACAGGGACGACCTCGTCGTCCTGCACCCGTAATTGGGCCGAAACGTCCGTCCCCCGGTGGTGGACGTTCCGCAAAAGTGCCACGCGGCGGCCCCCGGCCTGCTCAACTTTGTCCCAGGGACACAATCCGCGCGAGCACCGCTCGACCTTTGGTGAAGGAGGCCGTCGTGAGACGAGTGCGCCCCGGGGCCGCCTCCCGCGCGACCGGCGAGGAGCGGGCCCTGACCAGCGTCGCGGCCGGCGAGCGGTACACGGAGCCGGCGGACCTGCCCCGCCTGTGGCACATCACCCTCAGCGTCTCCGGCGACGAGACCCCGCTCACCGAGGTCCGCCGGGGCCTGGAGCAGCTCGCGCACGACCACCCCTTCCTGCTGACCAGCCGCTACGCCAACGACCACGCGGAGATCCGCTACTGGGAGGAGGCCCGCGACCTGCACGACGCGGCCGCCGTCGCGCTGCGCCTGTGGGGCGAGCACCGCCAGACCGCCAAGCTGCCGCCCTGGGAGATCGTCGGCCTGGAGGTCATCGACCGCCAGACCTACCACC
This sequence comes from Streptomyces sp. NPDC002499, assembly GCF_053595415.1. NCBI lineage: Bacteria > Bacillati > Actinomycetota > Actinomycetes > Kitasatosporales > Streptomycetaceae > Streptomyces > Streptomyces sp. NPDC002499. The sequence goes on along the minus strand of NZ_JBSFXO010000004.1, from coordinate 585,675 downwards.
AGCGCCTCGCCGAGGGATACGGCCCACCACCCGCCAGCCCGGTGGGGGTTCACCCCTTTTGAGCCCGTCTCGGGGTATGGGATACGCGCTGGACGCACCCGTCCGGAGCATTACGCTGCGGGCATGACCACGCTTTCGCCGTACGACTCCATGTCCCCGGTCACCCGGGCCGCCTACCGCGCCAAGTCCGCCGCCGCCGACCTCGCCCCGCTGCCGCGCGCGGACAAGGACGACGCGCTGCTCGCCGTCGCGGACGCGCTGGAGGTCCGCACGAGCGAGATCGTCGAGGCCAACGCCAAGGACATCGCCAAGGCCCGCGCGGCCGGCACCAGCGAGACGGTCATCGACCGGCTCACCCTCACCCCGGAGCGGGTGCGCGCCATCGCCTCCGACGTCCGGGACGTCGTCGCGCTGCCCGACCCGGTCGGCGAGGTCGTCCGCGGCTCGACCCTCCCGAACGGCATCGACCTGCGCCAGGTCCGCGTCCCGCTCGGCGTCGTCGGCATCATCTACGAGGCCCGCCCGAACGTGACGGTCGACGCCGCCGCCCTCTGCCTGAAGTCCGGCAACGCGGTCCTGCTGCGCGGCTCCGCCTCCGCCTACGAGTCGAACACCGCCCTCGTACGGGTCCTGCGGGACGCCGTGGGCGGCGCCGGCCTGCCCGCCGACGCCGTGCAGCTGGTGCCCGGCGAGAGCCGCGAGAGCGTGCGCGAGCTGATGCGCGCCCGCGGCCTGGTCGACGTCCTCATCCCGCGCGGCGGCGCCTCCCTGATCCAGACCGTCGTCACCGAGTCCACGGTCCCCGTGATCGAGACCGGCGTCGGCAACTGCCACGTCTACGTCGACGCCCACGCCGACCTCGACATGGCCGTCGACATCCTGATCAACTCCAAGGCCCAGCGGCCCAGCGTCTGCAACGCCGCCGAGACCCTCCTGGTCCACCAGGACATCGCCGCCGAGTTCCTGCCGCGCGCCCTGGACGCGCTCGCCGAGGCCGGAGTGACCGTGCACGCCGACCCGCGGGTGCTGGCGTACGCGAAGGACTCCGAGGCGACCGTCGTCGAGGCCACCCTGGAGGACTGGGACACCGAGTACCTCTCCTACGACATCGCCGCCGCCGTGGTGGACTCCCTGGACAAGGCCGTCGAGCACATCCGGCTGTGGAGCTCCGGGCACACCGAGGCGATCGTCACCACCTCCCAGCAGGCCGCCCGCCGCTTCACCCAGTTGGTCGACTCCACCACGGTCGCCGTGAACGCCTCCACGCGCTTCACCGACGGCGGCCAGTTCGGCTTCGGCGCGGAGATCGGCATCTCCACCCAGAAGCTGCACGCCCGGGGCCCCATGGGCCTGCCGGAGCTGACCAGCACCAAGTACATCGTCACCGGCGACGGCCACATCCGGCGCTGAGCCGGCCATCGGCCGCCCGCCGACCGGGCGTCTCAGCAGGCGGATGAATTTCCATACCGTCTGCCCAAATTGACCCCCCAGGTCTACTCTGGAGAGGTGCCGGAGGACGTGGGGGGCACGCCGTTCCCTGACGGCTGGGAGCCCGACGACGACCACGACCGCGGAATGTCGGACGAAGAGTTCGCATCCGTGGTCTTCGACGAGGCCTTCGTCCGGGCGGCCGTGGTGCACGAGCCGACCGCCGTCGAACGCCTGCTGGCCGCCGCCCAGGCGAGAGCAGAGGCCTCCGAGGCGGAAGCCCGCCGGACGCACGGCACGGGCGAGCGCTACGAGGACGGCTACGGCCGCACCGGTTTCGGCCAAGATCCCGAGCTCGACGACCTGGACGACACCGACGACCCACAGGGCTGGGAGCGTCGCTACGGCGCCCCGGGGACGTACGGCAAACAGGTCCGCTGGCACCGTCCCGTCGCCTGGATGCTCGCCCTCGTGATGGGCATCGGCATGGTCGCGCTGGCTTTCTCGGCGGTCTACCGGGGTGCCTCCTCGGGCGGCAGCCGCGACCGGGTGCCGGCGCCCGCCTCGACCGGTCTGGAGCAGGGCAGCGCACCGCCGCCGTCCGCGTCCGCCGACTACTCCCAGCCACCCGTCTCGGTCATCCCGCGCTCGCCCTGAGCGGCCCCCGGCCGCCGGTGTGCGGTCCTGGTGAGAACCTGTCAGAAGTTGTCGCACATCAGGGCGTTTACCTGAGCCTCCTGAGACCTACCCTGAAGATATGGGCGGGCCTGGAAACCCACCTGAGGGGACTCCCGAGGGCGGCCCCGGAGGTGGCGAGGACGAGTACCGATCCGTCGTCTTCGACGAGTCGTTCGTCCGTGCTGCCCGGCTCCAGGAGTTCTCCGCGCAGGAGCGCATCGCCGACCACGCGCCCGCCGTCCGCCGCCGCCCGCCGCTGCGCCGGGGCCTGTCCCGGCAGGCGCTGGTCCTGGTCCTGCTGATCGCGGTGGCCTTCGGCACCGCGATCTACATGGGCGTACGGCATCCCTACCAGTCACCCGCGACCGCGCAGCCCGTCGAGCCCCTGCGGATGACCGTCATCCCGCTCGCCCCGCAGACCGAGGTGCCCGGGGCGGCCGATCCCGAGTCGCTGTACGCGCACAGCCCCGCCGCGCAGTACCTGGTCGGTGCCGAGGGCATACCGCTGCCCGCCTCGCGGCGCACCGCGCACTTCTCCGACAGCCAGGTCGTCACCGCGCTGACCACGGCCAAGGACTATCTCGTACGGTCCTCGCTCTACCCCGACGTGATCAGCGGGCAGGACGTCCGGCCCGTACGGGTCATCCTCGACGGCGCCCAACTCGACCAGTTCGACCAGAGTTTCGAGCACCCGACCGCGGACGGGCGGCACGCGCCCACCGGATGGCTGGTTCGCTTCGACGCGCGCGAGGCGCAGCTCGCCGACCGGAAGATCCGGGTCCAGGGCACGCTCCAGGCCGCCGAGACGGACTCCTCCACCCTCGAGGTCACCGCCGACCACACCTTCGTCTACGCGTTGCGGCCGGCCGGCGCGGACGCCAAGACCCCGGCCTCGCTCTTCACCGTCCGGCGCGAGCTCCAGTTCCGCTTCGACCGCGACGACCTGCGCCTGCACCAGGCCCAGCTGGTCGTCTCCTACGTCCAGGCGGGCCCCCTGTCCTGCACGGACGACTCCACCAACCACCTCCACCCCCTGCTGGCCGGCGAGACGGCGAAGGCGGGCGGCCCGGCCGGCACGAACCCCTACGCCACGGGCAGCGCGACGGCCCTGTGCGGAACGCTGGCGACGAGCGCGCAGCCGAGGGTGTAGCGGGCGGTCGAGAGTGTCGAGCGCGGCTCAAGGAGTGGCGGAGCCGCCGAAGCGGGGCGGGGCACGCTCCGCCGGGCCGGTCGTCCGGCGGACGGGCTGGGCCCGGACGTCTTCGTCGGCAGGCGGCCCGGCGCGCGACGACTGTCGCTTGCGACGGCGCGTTCGGGCGTGGCGGACCCGCGCCAGGCCCTCCCGGCCGGACCTTCGGGCCGAGGCCGAGCGGGCTCGGGACTCCCGGGCCCGCTCGGCCGAGTGCCGCGCCGTCCGGTCAGTCGCCGTTCCGCGGCGGGGTGTCCGTCGGGGGCTCGTCCGTGGGCGGGGTGCCGTTGGACGGCTCGTCCGGGGTGCCGTTTCCGCTCGGGGCGGAGGAGCCGAAGCCGCCGAAGCCGCGGCGGACCCGGCCGCCCAGGTCGCCGGCGCCGCCGGCGATGTCGCTGACGAGCTTCATCAGCGGGTCCTTGGAGGTCTTCACGTTGGTCGCGTAGCTCGCGGCGGACTCGCGGAAGGAGTCGGTGACCGAGGTGTTCTTGTCCTCGTCGCGGCGCGGGTAGTGGCCGTCCATCAGCCGCTGGAAGTCGCGGGACTCGGCCCACTTCTTCAGCTCGGCCGCGCGGACCGTGGTGAAGGGGTGGGTGCGCGGCAGCACGTTCAGGATCTTCAGCACCGAGTCGCGCAGGTCGCCGCCGGCCTCGTACTCCTCGGCCTGCTTCAGGAAGGCGTCCACGTTCATCTCGTGCAGGTGGTTGCCGCCCGCGATCTTCATCAGGCCGCGCATCGAGGCCGTCACGTCCTGGCCGACCAGCAGGCCCGCCCGGTCCGCCGACAGCTCCGACTTGCGGAACCACTCGCGCAGCGCCGTCACGATCGCCATGATCGCCACGTTGCCCAGCGGGATCCAGGCGACCCGGAGCGCCAGGTTGGTCAGGAACAGCAGGATCGTGCGGTACACCGAGTGACCGGACAGCGCGTGGCCCACCTCGTGGCCGACGACCGCCCGCATCTCCTCCTCGTCGAGCAGCTCGACCAGGCCGGTGGTGACGACGATGATCGGCTCGTCCAGGCCGATGCACATCGCGTTGGGCTGCGGGTCCTGGCTGACGTACATCGGCGGGACCTTCTCCAGGTCCAGGATGTAACACGCGTCCCGCAGCATGTCGTTGAGGTGGGCGAACTGCTGGTCCGACACCCGCACGGAGTCGGACAGGAACAGCAGCCTGAGGCTGCGCTCGGGCAGCAGCCCGCTGAGTGCCTTGAAGACCGTGTCGAAACCGCTGAGCTTGCGCAGCGCCACCAGGGCGGAGCGGTCGGCCGGGTGCTCGTACGCCCGTGAGGAGATACCCGGGAAACGCCTGCGCTGCCTGCTCGGCACGTTCTCGTGTCCGTTGTGCTCGTGGCTGTCGTCGGACATGTCTTCCCCCAGCTGCCTGTGAGTGGCCCTTTGCTGACCCTTGTGCGGTCCTTTGCGCCCCCGAAGCCGGTCCCAGCCTAGGCGGAGTTACGGTGGACGGGCACTACACCGAAGGAGTCCCCGCATGCCGCACAACCCCCCGGCCGCCTGGCTCACCGACGCCGCGAGCGCGGCCGAGCAGCAAGGCGCCGGGAACCTGCTCCGGGTCGTACTGATCGTGATGATGCTGGGCTGTGTGCTGACCGCGTGGTTCCTGCTGCGTGGCTACAAGCGGAAAGACGACTGAGAGCCGTCCGAAGTTCCCTGACGGCGGAGTCGGCGTGATCGCCGCGCGGCCGCCCGCTTACCATGGGCCCGACATCTCTGTCCGCCCACACCGGATTGGTCCTGCCGAAGATGAGCTTCCACAGCACCGCAGCCCAGTTGGCCACCCTCGCAGCCGAGGGCGAGGAGCACGGCGGCAACCACGAGAGCCTCAGCCCCTACGTGACCGGCGGCGGCGCCTTCGTCCTCCTGATGCTCCTGCTGTGGATCACCACCCGCTTCAACCGTGACCGCTGAGCGGCCGGACGGGGTTCTCAGGCCGGGCCGGTAGGGTCTGCACGCATGGGAGAGCAGGACATGCCTACCGGTCCCGGCAACGCGCCGTCGACCCCCGGCAAGCGCCGTCTCGGCGTCATGGGCGGAACGTTCGACCCGATCCACCACGGGCACCTCGTGGCGGCCAGTGAGGTCGTCGCGCAGTTCGCCCTGGACCAAGTGGTGTTCGTCCCGACCGGCCAGCCGTGGCAGAAGACGCACCGCGACGTCTCGCCGGCCGAGGACCGCTATCTGATGACGGTGATCGCGACCGCGGAGAACCCCCAGTTCTCGGTGAGCCGCATCGACATCGACCGCGGTGGTCCGACCTACACCGTGGACACCCTGCGCGACCTGCGCGCGCTCAACCCGGACGCGGACCTCTTCTTCATCACCGGCGCCGACGCCCTGGGCCAGATCCTCACGTGGCGGGACTCGGAGGAGCTGTTCTCCCTCGCGCACTTCATCGGTTGCACCCGGCCCGGCCATCAACTGACCGACCGCGGACTCCCCGAGGGTGGTGTCTCTCTCGTGGAGGTTCCCGCACTCGCCATCTCCTCGACGGACTGCCGTGCGAGAGTCGCCAAGGGAGACCCCATCTGGTACATGGTGCCGGACGGAGTCGTGCGCTACATCGACAAGCGCGAGCTGTACGGCGGCGAGTGAGCCGAGAGGGGCACCGGTGAACGACTCATACGACCCGGGGTACGGGGGCGACCAGTACGAACTCGTCGGCTACGACGAGTACGGACAGCCCGTGTACCGCCAGGTCCCGCCGCAACAGCAGGCTCCGCAGCAGCCGTACGACCCGTACGCGCAGCAGCAGGGCTACGGCTACGACCCGTACGCGACGGGCCAGCAGGCCCCGACGGACCAGCAGCAGGCCGCGCCGTCCTACGACCCCTACGGCACCGGACAGCAGCCCGTCACGCCGTCCTACGACACCTACGGCGGCGGTGCCTCCTACGACCCCTACGGCCGGGCGGCGGCCGGCGCGCAGCAACAGCCGCGGACCGCCGAGCAGACCGCCTACATCCCGCAACAGGCGGGGCCGCCGGAGACGGACGAGGAGACGGAGGGCCCCGCGCGGGCCGACCGGGACTACCGCACCGAGCAGTTCGCCTTCGTGGAGGAGCCCGACGGCAACTCCGAGGACGTCATCGACTGGCTCAACTTCACCGAGAACCGCACCGAGCGCCGCGAGGAGGCCAAGCGCCGCGCCCACAGCCGGCTGGTCGCCCTGGTCGTGGTCCTCGCCCTGGTGGCGGCCGGCGGGGTCGGCTACCTCTGGTACGCCGGGAAGCTGCCGGGGCTCTCGGACTCGGACGGCACGAAGACCGGCACGGCGACGTCGGTGGCCGCCCAGAAGCGGGACGTCATCGTCGTACACCTGCACAACACCAAGAAGGGCGGCACCTCCACGGCGCTGCTCGTCGACAACACCACCACCAAGCAGGGCACCACCGTCCTGCTGCCCAACTCCCTGTCCGTGACGGACGACGACGGCAACTCGACCACGCTGGCCAAGTCCGTCGACGGCGACGGCTCCTCCGGCACCCGGGACGCGCTCGACACGGTCCTGGGCACCGACATCGAGGGCACGTGGCGGCTGGACACCCCCTATCTGCAGAACCTGGTCGACCTGGTCGGCAACATCGACGTCGACACCAATGCCGACGTCCCCGACCCGGCCGCCACCAAGAAGGGCACCGCGCCGCTCGTCCGCAAGGGCAAGGACCAGACCCTCAGCGGCGCCATGGCCATCGCCTACGCCACCTACCGCGGCTCGGGCGAGGCACAGAACGCGCAGCTGGAGCGGTTCGGGCAGGTCATGCAGGGCGTGCTGCGCAAGGTCTCCTCGGACGCGGGGGCCGCGACGACCACGGTGCAGACGCTCGCGCAGATCCTCGACCCCTCGCTCACCGACAAGGACCTCGGCACCTTCCTCGCCAAGCTCTCCGACCTCGCCAAGAGCGGCGACTACAAGACCGCGCTGCTGCCCGTCCAGAGCGACGGCACACTGAGCGCGCAGACCAGCGCCAGCGTCGTCAAGGACGTCCTCGGCGGCAGCGCCAAGAGCCCCGACCAGGGCTCCGCGGTGCGGGTGTCCGTGCAGAACGCCAGCGGCGTCAAGGACAACACCGAGAAGACCCGGGTCGTCCTCCTCAACGGCGGCTTCACCTTCCTGGAGGGCGGCACCCCGGCCACCACCCAGGCCACCACCAAGGTCGTCTACTCGGATGCCGCCGACAAGGAGAACGCCACCGAGGTCGCCAAGACCCTGGGCCTGTCCACCTCGGCGGTGAGCAAGGGCGACGCCTCCGCGAGCGCGGACGTCACGGTGATCCTGGGCCAGGACTACAAGCCCGCGTCGGCCGACGGGACGTAGTACCGGGCGTGGTGCCCCGCGTGATCCAACAATCACGTGGGGTACCCCCGGCGGTCCGTGAGACCCTTGGGGTCAAGTGCCCGCCGACCGAAAGCCATGTAGTGACCGCCACGGACCGCTCCACCGAGCTCATCACCGCCGCCGCTCAGGCGGCCGCCGACAAGCTCGCGCACGACATCATCGCCTACGACGTCAGCGACGTGCTGTCGATCACGGACGCCTTCCTGCTCGCCTCCGCGCCCAACGACCGCCAGGTCAAGTCGATCGTGGACGAGATCGAGGAGCGGCTCAACAAGGAGCTCGGCGCCAAGCCGGTGCGCCGCGAGGGGGACCGCGACGCCCGCTGGATCCTGCTCGACTACGTCGACATCGTCGTCCACGTCCAGCACAGCGAGGAGCGCGTCTTCTACGCCCTGGAGCGGCTGTGGAAGGACTGCCCCGAGCTGAAGCTGCCGGCCGACGCCGAGGCCACCCGCGGCAAGGCCGCCGAGCACGCCAAGGTGCGCGCCGCCGAGGAGGCGGCCGACCAGGGCGGTGATTGGTGATGAGCGCCACAGGTGAGGTCGCCGCGGGCCGTCCCGGCCGGGGCCGCCGCGTCATCCTGTGGCGGCACGGCCAGACCTCCTGGAACGTGGAGCGCCGCTTCCAGGGCACCACGGACGTCCCGCTCACCGAGACGGGCGTCGCCCAGGCCCGTCGCGCCGCCCGGCTGCTCGCCTCGCTGAACCCGGACGCGATCGTCGCCTCCGACCTCCAGCGCGCCGCGAACACGGCGGCCGAGCTCGCCGAACTCACCGGCCTGGAGGTCACCCACGACGAGGGGCTGCGCGAGACCTACGCGGGCGTCTGGCAGGGGCTGACCCACGAGGAGATCATCGGGCGGCACGGCGCGGAGTACGCGGCGTGGAAGCGCGGCGAGCCGGTCCGTCGCGGTGGCGGTGAACTGGAGTCCGAGGTCGCCGACCGGGCCGCCCCCGTGGTGCTGAAGCACGCCGAGAAGCTGCCCGACGACGGCACGCTCGTCGTGGTCAGCCACGGCGGCACGATCCGCACCACCATCGGCCGGCTGCTCGGCCTGGAGTCCCACCACTGGGAGAGCCTGGGCGGTCTCTCCAACTGCTGCTGGTCCGTCCTGGGCGAGGGCGCCCGCGGCTGGCGGCTGATGGAGCACAACGCCGGCACGCTGCCGGAACCGGTGCTCGGCGACGACGACTGAAGCCCTGGTGGCCTGCCTGCCACCGGATTTCACTTTCCGGCAGGTCGCAGGCTAAAGTTCTTCTTGTTCGCCCCGCCGGTCGGGGAGGACGCGAGGGGCTATAGCTCAGTTGGTAGAGCGCCTGCATGGCATGCAGGAGGTCAGGAGTTCAATTCTCCTTAGCTCCACAGGAGACGATCGACAAGATCCCGTCCACCCACGAGGGGGGCGGGATTTTTCGTCACCGCTCTCTTGAGCGCTTCGAGGTCCGCAGGCGTATACCTCTTTGAGAGGGCGCCCCGGGTGAGCCGTGTCCGGACTGGTACTGAGGCGTCGCTGACCGTATAGGTCCGGCCGTGGCAGAATCAAACGGCCGGAAGGGGTCGCGGCCCGACGGGAGGGAGCAGTGATGCCTGCGAGCATCCTCAGGGAGGTCGGCCACCTCCCTGATGCAGCGTCGACACGGGACACGGTCACCCGGCTCAGCTGCCCTTCCTGTGGTTCCGCGCATGTCGCGCAAGTCCTCGGCGACAACGGCGGAATTTCCTACGTGTGCACGGCCTGCGGCCACAGCTGGAGCTGATCGATGGGTGCACACAGGCGAAAGTGCGACTGGTGCGGCAGTGGGACGCCGATCGTCCGCGACATGGAACCGGTCAATCCCGACTACCAGTACTGGTGCGAGGAGTGCGCGCGGGCGCTGATCATAAAAGGCGACCCGATCGAGACGTACCGCGAACTGGAGGGCGAGCCGATCTACGGCCGGCTTCTGGAGGAGCACTGCACGCTCAAGCGGTTCTACTCGTTCGTGACCGCTTGACGCGCGGGGCCGCTCGACGTCCGGTGGCGCTCGACCTCGTGGAGGACGGAAACGATTTGGTGCTCCACCGGGTCCACCGGTAATGTTGGCGTCGCCGCCGGGGGAACCCGGACGGAGCGTCACAAGGGGCTATAGCTCAGTTGGTAGAGCGCCTGCATGGCATGCAGGAGGTCAGGAGTTCAATTCTCCTTAGCTCCACAGAAGTTGGACAACTTCACAGCTGGTGAACGAAGAAGGCGGACCATCCGATCGGATGGCCCGCCTTCTTCGTGTCCCGACTCTCAGCGGCCGAGCGCCCGTCGGCCACGGCCCTGGGAGAGGACCGGGAGGTTGCGGGCGGGTGCCTGCGGACGGGTGTCCTCCTCGATGCGCAGGGCGAGCGCCGGGCAACGGCGCACCGCGCGCAGCGCCTTGGCCTCCGCGTACTGCGGCACCTTCGCCTGGGCGACGGTGGGGAAGCCGTCGGCGCCGAGCTGGAACACCTCGGGGAGGATGTCCGCGCACAGGCCGTGGCCCCGGCACAGCGTCCAGTCGACGAAGATCTTCTGCCGGCTGCCGCCGCTGTCCTCTCCGGCGCCCTCGCCGCTCGTGATGCCCGCAGGGGTCCTGCCGCCCTCGAAGAGCGGCAGAACGCCCTCCACGGGCCGTCCGCAGCCATTCCCGAGGACGTGCGCCGCGAGGTCGTCGGTGAACGCCTTGATGGTCGACTCCAGGAACATCGCGGAGCCGTCGGGGTGCGAGCAGGCGCCGCGCCGCTTCACGTTCTTGGCGACCTGCTTGAGGGCTTCCAGGGCGGCCGGGCCGCCGCCGTTGATGATGTCCTCCATGCCGCGCGCGGCGGCGGGCAGGCCGAGGTAGCAGGGACCGCACTGGCCCGCGCTCTCCTCCGCCAGCCACTGCGCCACGCGCAGCGACTCGCCCAGCGGACAGGTCTCCTGGGTGATGGGCAGGATGGCGCCGGCGCCGAGCGCACCGCCCACCGCGTCCAGGGAGTTGCGGGAGACGATCGCCTCGTTGACCGTCGCCGCGTCGATCCACTTGCCGTGGTAACCGCCCGTCAGCACACCCTGCGGCACCGGCGGGGCGCCGGCCAACTGCAGGACGTAGCGCAGCGGTACGCCCGTGGGGACCTCGATCACCATGGGGCGCGCGACCGCGCCGGAGACCGTCAGCATGACGGTGCCCGGCTCGTCGTACAGGCCGGTGTTGCCGTAGCGCTCGGGGCCTATGCGGGCGGCGATGGCGAGTTGGGCGAACGTCTCGGCGTTGGAGAGCAGGGTCGGGGCGCCGCCGACGCCGTTCTGCGAGGCGCTCACCTTGCGGCCGGGCGGGATCGCCGGGCCGCCGTCGATCGAGCGGATCAGCGACGCGGCGGCGCCGGTGACCATGCGGACCGGGTTGCGCTGGACGAACGCCTTGAGCGCGGAGCGACGGCTGTTGCTCAGGCCGCGTTCGGCGAGCGCGGCCTCCATCGAGCGCTGCGTCGACTCCCGGGTGACCCCCACCACGAGCGTGCGGGCACCCAGGGCCTCGGCGACCAACAGGGCGCCGTCCAGGATGAGATGCGGGGCACGGTTGATGAGCACCGTGTCCTTGCGGCAGGCCGGCTCGTCCTCGCTGCCGTTGACGACGACGACCGGCCGTACACCGCGCTTGATCGCCGCTTCGGCGACCGAGCGCAGCTTCTTGTGGAAGGGGAAGCCCGCGCCGCCGCGGCCCTTCAGGTTGATGGCTTCGGACAGCTTCGCGAGCTGTTCGCCGCCCAGGGGTTCAAGCGGCCCGTGCACCTTGAGGTGCATGGGCAGGTCGAGTCGTTCGACAAGGTCGAAGCCTGACGTGAGCTGGGGAAGTCCGACCACGCGGACTTCTGGTACGTCGGGCAGGGCCTCGTTCACCTATAGCCTCCGGAAGGCGTGTTCCAAGGTTCGCCCGATCCCGGATTGTCGAAGGACGATCCGGGTGATGGTTCATTGGCGGGACCGCTGTTGTACGTGTCGTCCGGGTTATACGTGCCATAGGCACCAGTTGACTCACCGGTGTTGTACGCATCACTTCCGCCGTACCCGGCGTTGCCCGAATTGCCATAGGTCGGGATGTTGTATCCCGTGTCCTGGAGCGGGTCGTACGCCGACGGGGGCGCCTCACTGAGCGGCGGCGGGGACGGCACGGGCCAACTGCCCGTGGCGTTGGTGCCGTTGTCGACGCGCTGGAAGGACCCCGTGTCCTGCACGTCCATGGGCAGGTTCATGCGGGCGGTCTGGTCGAAGGGCTGCCGGCCGTCCTGCGGGGGCGTGGCGGCCCGGTAGGCGGCCGCGAAACCGCCGGTGGACTCCGGGCTCATCGTGCGCGACGGGGCGTCGTAGTACGAGGGGGAGGGGCGGTTCATCGGGTCGCCCTGCTGTGCCCTCGCGTTCTCGTAGCCCGGCAGCGCCGAGCCGGAGCGGGAGTCGGACCGGGAGTCGGAGCGAGGGCCGCCGGAGGTCTCCGCCATCCGGGCCCGGCTCGCCTCCAACTCGTCGCGGCCGGACCGCTCTTCGGTGCCGAGGACGGCCATGATCCGGTCGGTGATCTTGCGCTTGACCGGACGCGGCGCGGCGCGCAGCGCCAGGGCCACGATGACGCCGATCAGGCAGAGGCTGTACATGATCGTGAACTGGGGCTTCGCCGCGCGACCCGCGTAGAGGCCGTGCACCAGCGAGAGGCCCCAGGCCGGGTACGCCAGCATGTGCATGGCGCGCCAGCGGGCCGCGACGGGGGCCGGGGCCGCGAAGTTGCTGCGCAGGGCGCCGGTGATGCCCACGAAGATCATCAGCAGGCCGGCCAGCGAGCCCATGCCGATCAGTCCGGCGCTTCCGGAGACGCCGAGCGAGAACGGGACGAGGGCGGCGATCAACTGGGTGTGGTCCAGCGCGATCTTCGTGGTGATGTGCAGCAGCAGGAACGCGATCGAGGCGACCGCGGTCGTCCGGTGCACCGCTTGCCCGATGATGCGCTGGCGCGTGTTCAGCAGGATCCGGTCCTGGGCGACCAGGCCCCAGATCACCGAACAGCTGAGGGAGACGAGGCACAGGACTCCCGCGCCGAAGTTCAGGAAGTCGCGGAACCGGTTACCTCCCACCAGCACGATCACGGGTATGAGGAGCAGGACGACAGCCGACGCCACCCCATAGGCCGACCGGCCTGTCTTGGGGAGCGAGCTGTTACTACGACGAGCGTTCATGGGGGCAACTCCGAGCAGTTCGGGAAGGCGGTCCCGCTGCCGCACTCTAAGTGGAGCCATACCGATCGGTACGAGGTTTGAGTTATTGCGTTGTTACCAAAGGGGCATGCGCTTGTTGCGATGTCCCTTTAGCGTCTGTTACGCGAAGTAACCATTGGCCATGGTTCGGTTCTCCTGCCGTGCGGCGGTCGTGTCTCACAGCCATACGGAAGCGCGTCGCGGCTTGCTCAACCGCTGCGGTACTCTGACCGCATGCGTGCCGTACGCCTTCTGCTTAGCGAGCCGCGCTGATCAGTCCCGACCGCCACTACCGGCAGGTCGGCATCGGCGCGGCATCCCCTCCTGTGCGAGGGGATTTTTCGTTTCCGAACGATACAGCCGCCGGGCAGAGACGATCGATGGAGCTTTGAGGATCATGAGCGAGATGAACCCCGCTGCCGCCGCCGAGGCGGCGGCGCCGCACCGCTACACGGCCGCCATGGCCGCTGACATCGAGGCACGCTGGCAGGACTTCTGGGACGCCGAGGGCACCTACGCGGCGCCGAACCCCAAGGGCGACCTGGCCGGTGACCCGGCGATCGTCGCGCGGCCCAAGAAGTTCATCATGGACATGTTCCCGTACCCCTCCGGTGCGGGCCTGCACGTCGGCCACCCGCTGGGCTACATCGCGACCGACGTCTTCGCCCGCTTCCAGCGCATGACCGGGCACAACGTCCTGCACACCCTGGGCTTCGACGCCTTCGGCCTGCCCGCCGAGCAGTACGCGGTGCAGACCGGCACGCACCCGCGCGTGTCCACCGAGTCCAACATCCTGAGCATGAAGGCCCAGCTGCGCCGGCTGGGCCTGGGCCACGACCGGCGCCGGTCGTTCGCCACGATCGACCCCGAGTACTACAAGTGGACCCAGTGGATCTTCCTGCAGATCTTCAACTCCTGGTACGACACCGAGGCGGACAAGGCCCGTCCGATCGCCGAACTGATCGCCCAGTTCGAGACCGGTGAGCGCGCCGTACCGAGCGCCGACGGCACCACGCGCGCGTGGCAGGAGCTGAGCGCCGTCGAGCGCGCCGACATCCTGGGCGAGTACCGCCTGGCGTACGCCTCGGACGCGCCGGTCAACTGGTGCCCCGGTCTGGGCACCGTGCTGGCCAACGAGGAGGTCACCGCCGACGGCCGCTCCGAGCGCGGCAACTTCCCGGTCTTCAAGGCCAAGCTGCGCCAGTGGAACATGCGGATCACCGCGTACGCCGACCGGCTGCTGGACGACCTGACCGAGCTGGACTGGCCCGAGGCCATCAAGCTGCAGCAGCGCAACTGGATCGGCCGCTCCGAGGGCGCCCGCGTCGACTTCCCCGTGGACGGCGAGGACATCACCGTCTTCACCACGCGCCCCGACACCCTGTTCGGCGCGACCTACATGGTGCTGGCGCCCGAGCACCCGCTGGTCGACAAGTTCACCCCGGCCGCCTGGCCCGAGTCCACGCACGACGTGTGGACCGGCGGCCACGCCACCCCGGTGGAGGCCGTCGCCGCGTACCGCGCGCAGGCCGGCGCCAAGTCCGACGTCGAGCGGCAGGCCGAGGCCAAGGACAAGACCGGTGTCTTCACCGGCGCGTTCGCGACCAACCCCGTCAACGGCGAGCGGATCCCCGTCTTCATCGCCGACTACGTGCTGATGGGCTACGGCACCGGCGCGATCATGGCCGTCCCCGCGGGCGACCAGCGCGACTTCGACTTCGCGCGCGCCTTCGAGCTGCCCATCCACTGCATCGTGGAGCCGACCGACGGCCGCGGCACCGACACCTCGACATGGGAGAACGCCTTCGGGTCCTACGACGCGAAGATCATCAACTCCTCGAACGACGACATCTCCCTGGACGGCCTGCCCGTCGCCGAGGCCAAGGCACGCATCACCGAGTGGCTGGCCCGCAAGGGCATCGGCGAAGGCACCGTCAACTTCCGCCTGCGCGACTGGCTGTTCAGCCGCCAGCGCTACTGGGGCGAGCCCTTCCCGATCGTCTACGACGAGGACGGCACCGCCCGCGCCCTGCCCGAGTCGATGCTGCCGCTGGAGCTGCCCGAGGTCGAGGACTACTCGCCGCGCACCTTCGACCCGGACGACGCCGACACCCAGCCCGAGACACCGCTGTCGCGCAACGCGGACTGGGTCAACGTCACCCTGGACCTGGGCGACGGCCCCAAGAAGTACCGCCGCGAGACCAACACCATGCCCAACTGGGCCGGTTCGTGCTGGTACGAGCTGCGCTACCTGGACCCGCACAACAGCGAGCAGCTGGTCGACCCCGAGATCGAGCGCTACTGGATGGGCCCGCGCGAGGGCCAGCCGCACGGCGGTGTCGACCTGTACGTCGGCGGCGCCGAACACGCCGTACTGCACCTGCTGTACGCCCGCTTCTGGTCCAAGGTGCTGTTCGACCTGGGACACGTCTCCTCGGCCGAGCCCTTCCACAAGCTGTACAACCAGGGCATGATCCAGGCCTTCGTCTACCGCGACAGCCGCGGCTTCGCCGTACCGGCGGCCGAGGTGGAGGAGCGCGACGGCGCCTACTACTACGAGGGCGAGCAGGTCTCCCGGCTGCTGGGCAAGATGGGCAAGTCGCTGAAGAACGCGGTCACTCCGGACGAGATCTGCGCCGAGTACGGCGCCGACACCCTGCGCCTGTACGAGATGGCCATGGGCCCCCTGGACGTCTCGCGGCCGTGGGACACGCGCGCGGTGGTGGGCCAGTTCCGGCTGCTGCAGCGGCTGTGGCGCAACATCGTCGACGAGGCGACCGGCGAGATCACCGTCACCGGCGCCGAGCCCGACGAGGAGACGCTGCGCGCCCTGCACAAGGCGATCGACGGCGTGCGCCAGGACCTGGAGGGCCTGCGCTTCAACACCGCCATCGCCAAGGTCACCGAGCTGAACAACCACCTGACCAAGACGCGCGGTTCGCTGCCGCGGACGATCGCCGAGCCGCTGGTGCTGCTGATCGCGCCGCTGGCCCCGCACATCGCCGAGGAGCTGTGGCGCCTGCTGGGCCACACCGACTCGGTCGTCCACCAGGACTTCCCGGTGGCCGACCCGGCGTACGTCGTCGACGAGACCATCACCTGTGTCGTGCAGATCCGCGGCAAGGTCAAGGCCCGCCTGGAGGTCCCGCCGACCATCTCCGACGAGGAGCTGGAGAAGGTCGCGCTGGCCGACGAGAAGGTCGTGGCGGCGCTGGAGGGCGCGGGCATCCGCAAGGTGATCGTGCGGGCGCCGAAGCTGGTGAACATCGTTCCGGCGTAGCGCTCCGCGATGGCGCCCGGCGCTGGACGCGATGGGCAGCGGTAGGCATGGGCACCGGAGTCGTGGGTACGGCTCCGGGTAGTCCCCTACGGGCAGGTTCGGGGTTTTTCTGGAACTCCGGGTCTGCCCTTTGCGTTTACCGTGGAAGAGCGGCGCGACGACCGTCGCGACGCCGGAGGAGGAGTGGTGGAAGCCGTGATCGCAGTGCTCGCCCTGCTCTTCGTTCTCTTCCTGGTGCTCGGCGCCTACGCGACGGTGAAGGTGATCGGCGCCGCCAAGCGCGGCGTGGACCGCACCATCGGCGAGGCCCGCCGCACGGTCGAGGACCACACCCTGCGCGCCAAGACGTTCGTCCAGCAGGGCCCGGCGGGCGAGGTCGCCCAGCTGCGCCTCAAGTTGCGTACGTCGATGCGCGCCACCCAGGACGCCCTGCGCGCGGGTGCGAGCGCGGACGAGTCCCTCAAGGAGTCCCTCGCCCTCTTCCAGCGGCTCAGCGCGCACGGCCACGAGCTGGACGGCGAGCTCAAGCGCCTGGAGTCCGACCCCGATCGCGCCACCCTCACCCAGCGGCTGCCCGACCTGCGCGCCCGCACCGCGCGCATCACGGAGTCGGCCGACTCCCTGCGCTGGGCGGTCCGCGACCGGGCCCACCGGTTCGCCGAGGACGACCTGGACTCGCTGAGCTCACAGATAGACATGGAGGCCGGCGCCCTGCGGCACTGGACGAAGGCGGAGCCGCACAGCACCCCGACGCCGTGGCCCGAGGCCCCGGCCGCCGACGCGGCGGCCTCTCAGCAGACCTGGCCGGAGACACCCGGCTCGCGCTCCGCCGAGGAACCGACCCGGACCGCGATCACCCCGCCCGGCAGGCGCCCCACCTACCCCTGGCAGAAGAAGCCCCGCCCGGAGAGCACGACTTGATCCGGTCAAAGGCTGCCCAGGTGAGCGGGCCCGGGCTGCCGTCCAGGCGCTACGGCAGGTAACCTCCAGCTCATGTCCCGCCATGTCGCGATCGTCACCGATTCAACGGCCTACCTACCGCCGCGGACGATGGAGCGTCATGGCATCACAGCGGTTCCGCTGACCGTGGTCCTCGGCAATCAGGCGCTCGACGAGGGCACCGAGATCTCGACCCGCTCGCTGGCCCAGGCGCTCCAGAAGCGGCGCCCCGTCACCACCTCGCGCCCCAGCCCCCAGCTCTTCGCCGAGACCTACCGCAAGGTAGCGGAAGCCGGCGCCACCGGCATCGTCTCCCTCCATCTCTCCGCCGAACTGTCCGGCACCTACGACGCGGCCGTCCTCGCCGCGCGCGAGGCACCGGTGCCGGTGCGCGTCGTGGACACCGGGATGATCGCGATGGCCCTCGGTTTCTGCGCACTCGCCGCCGCGGAGACCGCGGAGGCGGGCGGCACGGTGGACGAGGCGGTCACGGCGGCCGAGAAGCGCGCCGCCGGCACGTCCGCCTACTTCTACGTCGACACCCTCGACTATCTGCGCCGCGGCGGCCGGATCGGCGCCGCGCAGGCCCTGCTGGGCTCGGCACTGGCCGTGAAGCCGCTGCTGAAGCTGGAGAACGGCCGGATCGAACCCCTGGAGAAGGTCCGCACGGCGTCCAGGGCGATCGCCCGCCTGGAGGAGATCGTGGCCGACCGGGCCGGCAACGCGCAGGTCGACATCGCGGTCCACCACCTCGCCGCGCCGGACCGTGCGGCGGCCTTGGCGGACCGGTTGCGGGCGCGGGTGCCGGGGCTGGCGGATCTGCATGTGAGCGAGGTGGGGGCGGTGATCGGGGCGCACACTGGGCCCGGGTTGTTGGGGGCGGTGGTCTCGCCTCGGTGAGGTGAAGTGGTGTGGGGTGAGGTGGGGGCGGGGCGCCGGTGACAGGGCGTCGGTAGTGCTGAGGCTCACCCGTGTGGGTGGTGGAGTTATCCACAACTCGGCGGTCGTCCACGGGAATTGAGCAAGATCATCGCGATGCCGGCGGGTGCCCGATCCTCGTCGCATGGCACTTCGATCACGATCACGCACAGCGACGCCGACCAGCGGACCGGGGCGCGGTCCCGCCTCCGACGGCAGGAGCCGCCATCGCCGCCGACCGTCCCGGAGCAGGGGCGGGGCCCGCCAGCGGCATGCGTCGGCTCAGGAACTCCGGCGTCGGGCCGAGGTGTTGTTTCCTGGGCGCGCGGGTGTGGGTGCGGGTGCGGTTGCGGGTGTTGGCACGGAGGGGTGGCGGGGGCCGGAGGCCGGGCCGCCGCTGGAGGAGGACCTGGCGGAGGACGACGCCCGCGTCGATGCCGGGGGCGCGCGGCCTGCGGATGCTTGGCGTGGACGGCTCGGGGCGTCGGTGCGGGAACGGATGCCCTTGTGGGTGCAGACGCGGTGCGGGCTGGAGCGGCGGAGTGTGGTCGCGCTCGGGGTGCTGCTCGTGGTGGCGGCCGTGTTCGCGGTGCAGCACTTCTGGACGGGTCGGACTGAGTCCGTAAGGGCGCCTGAGGTGGTGCGGGCGGGGGCGCCGTTCGGGGCGGCGGGGAGGGAGAGCGGGGCGCCGGGGTCGACGGGGTCGGGAGGCTCGGCGGGCGTTGCGGGCTCGGCGGGTGCGTCGAATGCGGTGGGTGCGGCCGGTGCGGCGGGCGTGGCCGGTGCCGAGATCGTGGTGGACGTCAGCGGCAAGGTCCGGGAACCCGGGATCCATCGGCTGCCGGCGGGTTCGCGTGTCGAGGATGCGCTGCGTGCGGCGGGTGGGGTGCGGCCCGGTACGCGTACGGACGGGCTCAATCGGGCGCGGTTCCTCGTGGACGGGGAGCAGGTGGTCGTCGGGGGTCCGGCCGGCGCCGCTGCTCCGGGCGCGGTGCCGGGAGCAGCGGCAGGGTCGGTCGGCTCGGCTGCCGGAGCGGCTCCCGTGGCCCCGGTCGCTCTGAACACGGCCACCGTGGACCAGCTCGACACACTGCCGGGCGTCGGACCGGTGCTGGCCCAGCACATCATCGACTACCGCACCCAGCACGGCGGCTTCCGGTCGGTGGATGAGCTGCGGGAAGTGAACGGCATCGGCGACCGCCGCTTCGCCGATCTTCGGAATCTCGTACGGCCATGAGGGCGTCCGGTTCCGATGAGCGGACGCCGGTTCGCGGTGAGTTGGAGCGGTCGGCCGTTCACGCCGCCTCCGGGAAACGGCTCGGCGATGCCCATCCCCGGCAGGAAGGCCCGACGGATCTACGGCTCGTGCCGCCCGCGCTGGCGACCTGGGCGACGGCGGCGCTGATGTTGGACGCGTCGGAGGGGTGGGTCACCGGGGTCACCGTCGGATGCCTGGTGGTGGCGGGAGTACTGCTGCTCCTGCGTCGGCGCGGGTCGGTCGAGGGCGGGGCATGGCAGCGCGTCTCGGTCGCCGCCGTCCTGCTCTGCGTCGCCGCGGCCGCGCTCTCGGCCGGGCTGCACGGGGCCGACGTGCGGCGGGGGCCGGTGCCTGGTCTGGCCGAGCAGTACGCCACCGTCGGGGCCGAGGTCGAGGTGACCGGCGATCCACGGCTCACCCGGCCTCGGACCGACGGGGATCACGCGGCACCGGAGTCCGTGCTGATCGAGGGGGAGGTACGGCGGGTTCGGGAGACGGGCGGGACGGAGGTGAGGACGCGGGCGCCGGTGTTGGTGATCGTTGATGTCGGTGCGGGTGCGGGTGCGGGTGCGGGTGCGGGTGCTGGTGGCGGTGGCGGTGCCGGTGAGACGTCCTCCGTCAGTGGCCCGGCGCAGTCGCCGTGGCTTGGTGTGCTGCCCTCCACGCGGTTGTGGGTCGTCGGGCGGCTGGTGCCGGCGTTGGTCGGTGGTGATCGGGTCGCGGGGGTGGTGCGGGTGCGCGGGCAGGCGGTGCCTCAGGTGGTGGAGGGGCCGTCGGGGGCGCAGCGGTTCGCGGGGCGGTTGCGGGGTGGGTTGCGTGAGGCGACCGACGGGTTGCCGGCGGATGCCAGGGCGTTGCTGCCGGGGCTGGTCGTCGGGGACACCTCGCGGATCACGCCCGAGTTGGACGAGGCTTTCAAGGAGACGGACCTGGCGCACACGCTCGCCGTGTCCGGGAGCAACCTCACGATCATCCTCGCGCTGCTCATCGGTCCACCAGGACTGGCCCAGCGGGCGGAGCGCCGGGGGCTCGCCCCGCGGCTCGGCATCTCGCTGCGGACGACGGCGCTGTTCGGCGGAGCCCTGACGCTGGCGTTCGTCGTCGTGTGCCGGCCCGACCCGAGCGTGCTGCGGGCCGCGGCCTGCGGGGCGGTCGCGTTGCTCGCGCTGGCGACCGGGCGCCGCAGATCGCTGATCCCGGCCCTCGCGACGGCCGTACTGCTGCTGGTGCTGTACGACCCCTGGCTGGCCCGGAGTTACGGCTTCCTGCTCTCGGTGCTGGCCACCGGCGCCCTGCTCACGCTCGCGCCGCGCTGGAGCGAGGCGTTGCGACGGCGCGGGGTGCCCGCGAGGTTGGCGGAGGGGCTGGCCGCGGCGGCCGCGGCGCAGGCGCTGTGCGCGCCGGTCGTCGCCGTGCTGTCGGCGCGGGTGAGCCTGGTGGCCGTGCCGTGCAACTTGCTCGCGGAGGTGGCGGTGGCCCCGGCGACAGTGCTGGGGTTCGCGGCGCTGGCGACGGCTCCGTCGGCGCTGCCGGTGGCCAAGGTGCTGGCCTGGTGCGCGAGTTGGCCCGCCGGGTGGATCGCGGGGGTCGCCCGCACCGGGGCCGCGCTGCCCGGCGGGGGAGTGGACTGGCCGGGGAGCTGGGGCGGGGCGGCGCTGCTTGGACTCGTCACGGTGGTCGTCCTGTTCGCCGGCCGCCGGCTGCTGCGGCATCCGTGGTGGTGCGGGGCGTGCGGGGTGCTGCTCGTCCTGGTCGTGGTGCAGCCACCGCCGTTGGCCAGGGTGGTGACGGGGTGGCCGCCGCCGGGCTGGCGGTTCGCGATGTGTGACGTCGGCCAGGGCGACGCGACGGTGCTCGCGGCGGGCGAGGGCACAGGGGTCGTCGTGGACGCGGGACCCGACCCGGCGCTGGTCGACCGGTGTCTGCGCACGCTCGGCATCACCAGGATCCCGCTGGTCGTACTGACCCACTTCCACGCCGACCACGTCGCCGGGTTGCCCGGAGTGCTGCGCGGGCGTGCGGTCGGGGCGATCGAGACGACGGGGTTGGAGGAACCGGTGGACCAGGTCGAGTTCGTACGGAAGGAGGCGGCTGCTCGGCACATCCCGCTCACCCGTGCCGTCGCCGGGGAGGAGCGGCGCACCGGGCCTTTGTCCTGGCGGGTGTTGTGGCCGCCGCCGCCCGGGGCGCCGACCCCGGACGGGCCGAACGACGCCAGCGTCACCCTGCTCGTCCGGTCGGGCGGACTGCGCGTCCTGCTCCTCGGCGATCTCGAACCCCCGGCCCAGCAGGCGCTGTTGAGATCGCCGGAGGGGGCGTCGGTGGCCGGCGTGGACGTGTTGAAAGTCGCTCATCACGGGTCGGCGTACCAGGATCCGGAGTTGATACGCGCGGTGGCGCCACGGCTCGCGCTGATCTCCGTCGGCGCGGACAACACGTACGGCCACCCGGCCCCCAGCACGGTCGCGGCGTTGAACGCCCTCGGCGCGGTGGTGCTGCGGACCGACCGGGACGGGGCGTTGGCGGTCACGGGGACGGGCGAGGAGGTGCGGGTGGCGAGAGACTGAGGGCATGGACTCCGTGCAGATCGATGCCTATCTCCGCCGGCTGGGATTCGAGCGTCCGGCGAGTGCCGGCGGTTCCGCTGCCGGCCTCGCCGTCGATCCCGGCGATGGACCCGCCGCGGGACCGGTCGGCGAACCCACCGTCGACCTGTTGCGCGATCTGCATCTGCGGCATCTGCGGGCCGTGCCGTTCGAGAACCTCTCGGTTCATCTCGGCGAGGAGATCGTGCTGGAGGAGGCGCGGTTGGTGGAGAAGATCGTGGGGGCTCGGCGGGGCGGGTTCTGCTACGAACTGAACGGGGCGTTCGGGGCGTTGCTCACCGCGCTCGGCTTCGAGGTCACGTTGCTGGCGGCGCGGGTGCACGGGGGCGAGGGGCGGCTCGGGATCCCGTACGACCATCTCGCGCTGAAGGTGCGGACGGTGGACGGCAGCGAGTGGCTGGCCGACGTCGGGTTCGGGGCGCACAGCCACTATCCGCTGGCGTTCGGGGAGCGGGGGGAGCAGGCGGATCCCGGGGGCGTGTTCCGGATCGTCGGGGCGGACGGGGACGCGGACGCGAGCGCGGGCGCGGACACGGACGGGGGCGCGGAGGCGGAGGGGCAGGGGCAGGCGGAGGGGGCGGCGGGGGAGGGGGTGGGGGCGGGGGAAAGGACAGACCTGGACGTCGTCCGAGGCGGCGAGGCCCAGTACCGCATCGAAGTGCGGCCGCGCGTGCTCCGGGACTTTGTCGCCGGGGCCTGGTGGCACAGCACCTCGCCGGCCTCGCACTTCACGCGGTCGCTCGTGTGCTCGCGGGTCACGGAGGACGGCGGGAGGATCACGCTCAGTGGGCGCACCTTCAAGGTGACGGGCGGGGACGGGGCTCGGGAGGAGCGGGAGTTGGGTACGGACGAGGAGGTGCTGGCGGTCTACCGGGAGCGGTTCGGGATCGAGCTCGACTGTGTGCCAACTGTGCGGAAAACCGACCAGTATGGCTAATTCCCGTGATGTGGTCCTGAGTTGCCTCGAAAGCCGCATCGGTGATCGAATGCATCTTCGGCAACAGTGATGTCGAGGCGTGCAGAGGTGGCGTTGATGTTCGGCCGTGGGCGTGGAAACCGTACGAACCGGGTGCAGCGGTCGAGTCCCCTGGCGGCGGTGCAGACTCCGCCGAGTGCCGGGGTGCTGAGCTGTCGGGTGCTCGATCCGGTCAACGAGCCGGTGCGGCATGCGGAGTTCGCGGTGAGCGACGCGCAGGGGCGCAAGGTGGTGTGCGGGGAGACGGATCCCTTCGGGGCGTTCGTGACCACGGTGCCGGCGGGGGAGTACCGGCTCGCGGTGTCGGCCGAGGGGTACACGCCGTACCGGGCGAGTGCGACCGTCGCGGAGAGCACGCTCGCCTCGTTCGGCGATGTGACCCTCCAGTTGGCGCAGCCCCTGGAGCTGCCGGCGGTCGGTGACTGGGACATCGAGCCGGCGCACTCCTCGATCGCCTTCACCGCGCGGCACATCGGGCTCGCGCGGGTCCACGGGCGGTTCAACACCTTCGCCGGGGCGATACGGATCGCCGAGCCGGTGGGGCAGTCGGCGATGCATGTGGTGATCGACGCGTCGTCCATCGACACCAATGTGCGGATGCGCGACGACCATCTGCGGTCGGCGGACTTCCTGGACGTGGCCCGTTTCCCGACGCTGGAGTTCTACAGCGAGCGGTGTGTGCACAAGGGCGGCAACCGGTGGGCCGTCACCGGGGCGCTGACGCTGCACGGGGTCACGCGCACGGTCACGCTCGACACGGAGTATCTCGGCCTCGGCAACGGGATGGAGGGCGAGGTGCGTGGGGCTTTCCGGGCCACGACCGAGCTGCACCGCGACGACTTCACGGTGAGTTGGCAGACGATGCTGGCGCGGGGGATCGCGGTGGTGGGGCCGAGCATCCGGATCGAGCTGGACGTGCAGATCGTGCGCAAGGGCTGACGGGCGCGGGCGCACATGCGGTGGCGGGCAGAATGGGCCCGTGAGCGATGTGAGACATGTGCTGGTGCTGCCCGATCGTGATGCCGCCGAGGAGGCGGTGCGGGCGCTGGGGGAGCGGTTCGCGGTCACCGAGGAGCCGCGGTTGGTGCGGGACGCGCTGGCCGGTGAGGACGATGCCGAGGACGCGCAGTGGCTGGTGGTGCTGCGGGACGAGGCAGGACGGCTGGATCCGGCGGAGTTGGACGCGTTCGCCGGGGAGTGGGACGGCTGGCGCGAGGAGCCGTAGGCCTGCCGGCGGTGGCGGGTGGCAGCGGCCGTGACGGTGGCGGTGGCGGTGACTGTGGCCGTGGCAGTGGCCGTGACGGTGGTGGAGGTCGCTGACGCGGTCCGCCGAGGGTGGTCGGCCGGCGTTGTCAGTGCCGCGTGCCATGCTTGTCGCAATGGCCAGGAAGACTGCTGAAGACGACCCTCTCGCCCCGGTGACGCTTGCCGTGGGCCAGGAGGACCTCCTGCTCGACCGTGCCGTGCAGGAGGTGGTGGCCGCCGCCAAGGCCGCCGACGCCGACACGGACGTACGTGACCTCACCTCGGACCAGGTGCAGCCCGGCACGCTCGCCGAGTTGACCAGTCCGTCGCTCTTCGCGGAGCGCAAGGTCGTGGTCGTACGCAACGCGCAGGATCTGTCCGCCGACACGATCAAGGATGTGAAGGGGTATCTCGGGGCGCCCGCCGAGGAGATCACCCTGGTGCTGCTGCACGCGGGCGGAGTGAAGGGCAAGGGGCTGCTCGATGCCGCGCGCAAGGCGGGGGCGCGGGAGGTGGCCTGTCCGAAGATGACCAAGCCGGCGGATCGGCTGGCCTTCGTGCGGAGCGAGTTCCGGGCCACGGGGCGGTCGGCCACGCCCGAGGCCTGCCAGGCGCTCGTTGATTCGATTGGGAGCGATCTGCGGGAGCTGGCGGCCGCGGTCTCTCAGTTGGTCTCCGACATCGAGGGGACGATCGACGAGGCGGTCGTCGGGCGGTACTACACGGGGCGTGCCGAGGCGTCGAGTTTCACCGTCGCCGATCGGGCGGTGGAGGGGCGGGCGGCCGAGGCGTTGGAGGCGTTGCGGTGGTCGTTGTCGACCGGGGTCGCGCCGGTGTTGATCACCAGTGCGTTGGCCCAGGGCGTGCGGGCGATCGGGAAGCTGTCGTCCGCTCGGGGTGGGCGGCCGGCCGATCTGGCGCGGGAGTTGGGGATGCCGCCGTGGAAGATCGACCGGGTCCGGCAGCAGATGCGGGGGTGGACGCCGGACGGGGTGTCCGTCGCGTTGCGGGCGGTGGCCGATGCGGATGCGGGGGTCAAGGGGGGCGGGGACGATCCTGAGTACGCGTTGGAGAAGGCGGTCGTGATCATCGCGCGGGCGGCTCGGTCGCGCGGCCGGTAGTTTTCGCCCCCGCCGCCCCTACCCGTCCCATCCCAGGGGCGCTGCCCCTTCGACCCCGCCGGGGCTGCGCCCCGGACCCCGATCGGCCCTGAAGGGGCCTCGTCCTCAAACGCCGGACGGGCTGAAAAACCAAAGACCAAGGCCAAAGACCAAGGCCAAAGACCAAGGCCCGAGACCAGGCGCGCGGCGCAGTCGTCGGCCCGCCTCGGCGCATGCCGAAGGCCCCGGCCTGTCGCCCGGGGAAGGGCGAAAGCCGGGGCCTTCGGGATCAAGCTGGTGGATTCCGCGCCCGCGTGGCGAACGCAGTCGTGCGCGGTATCCGTAGGTGCCGGTCGGGGGCGGGAGAGAGGGCCCGCCCGGGTCCTTCCGGTGTTCACATCAATGTGTCAGCCCTTGAGGGCAACGACCTTCGAAGCAAGCGCCGACTTCTTGTTGGCGGCCTGGTTCTTGTGGATGACGCCCTTGGAGACGGCCTTGTCGAGCGCACGCGCGGCAGCGCGCTGCAGCTCGGTGGCCTTCTCGACGTCACCCGCGGCAGCAGCCTCACGGGCCTTGCGGACCGCGGTCTTGAGGGAGGACTTCACGGCCTTGTTGCGCAGCCGGGCCTTCTCGTTGGTCTTGATCCGCTTGATCTGGGACTTGATGTTCGCCACGAATGAGCCTTTTCAGGTTCAGGCACGGGACCGCGAGGGCCTCGTGCCAGGTGATTTCTTTGGGTGTGTCCCGTGCTGAGAGGGCATGAGACACAGCTGCCAACGTTACCAGGGGCCCACCGGATGGCCCAAACCGGTCGCAGGTCCCCGCCCGTGGGACCATGGAGCCTACGTATCGATCCGACCCGAGGCACAAGGCGCCTCAAGAGACAGGACCCTGCGTGCCCGCGACCCCTGACATTGTGCCCGCGCCGAGCCGTACCGCCCCGGCTCTGATCCGCAATTTCTGCATCATCGCGCACATCGACCACGGCAAGTCCACCTTGGCCGACCGGATGCTCCAGCTGACCGGTGTGGTCGAGCAGCGACAGATGCGCGCTCAGTACCTCGACCGTATGGACATCGAGCGCGAGCGCGGCATCACGATCAAGTCCCAGGCGGTGCGTCTGCCCTGGGCCCCCACCGAGGGGCCCGACAAGGGCACCACGCACATCCTCAACATGATCGACACCCCGGGGCACGTCGACTTCACCTACGAGGTCTCGCGGTCGCTGGCCGCGTGCGAGGGGACCGTTCTCCTCGTCGACGCCGCCCAGGGCATCGAGGCCCAGACTCTCGCCAACCTCTACCTGGCGATGGAGAACGACCTCACGATCATCCCCGTACTCAACAAGATCGACCTGCCGGCCGCCCAGCCGGAGAAGTTCGCCGAGGAGCTGGCGAACCTGGTCGGCTGCGATCCCGACGACGTGCTCAAGGTCTCCGCCAAGACCGGGCTCGGGGTCGACGCGCTGCTCAACCGGGCGGTGCGGGACATCCCGGCGCCGGTCGGTGTCGCCGACGCGCCCGCCCGGGCGATGATCTTCGACTCGGTGTACGACTCCTACCGGGGCGTCGTCACGTATGTACGTGTCATCGACGGGCAGCTCAACAAGCGTGAGCGGATCCGGATGATGTCCACCGGCGCCACCCACGAGCTGCTGGAGATCGGCACCAACTCGCCGGAGATGCTCGGCGCCGACGGGCTCGGGGTCGGCGAGGTCGGCTATCTGATCACCGGTGTGAAGGACGTCCGCCAGTCCAAGGTCGGTGACACGATCACCACCCTGCACAACGGCGCGACCGAGGCGCTGGGCGGGTACAAGGACCCCAAGCCGATGGTCTTCTCGGGCCTGTATCCGCTGGACGGGTCCGACTACCCGGAGCTGCGCGAGGCCCTCGACAAGCTCCAGCTCAACGATGCCGCGCTCGTCTACGAGCCGGAGACCTCCGCCGCCCTCGGCTTCGGCTTCCGCGTCGGCTTCCTCGGGCTGCTGCACCTGGACGTGGTCCGGGAGCGGCTGGAGCGCGAGTTCGGGCTCGACCTGATCGCGACCGCGCCCAACGTGGTCTACCGCGTCGACATGGAGGACGGCAGCGAGCACGTCGTCACCAACCCGAGCGAGTTCCCCGAGGGGAAGATCGACAAGGTCTTCGAGCCCGTCGTCCGCGCGACGATCCTGGCGCCGTCGGAGTTCATCGGCTCGATCATGGAGCTGTGCCAGACCCGGCGCGGCACCCTGCTCGGGATGGACTACCTGTCGGAGGACCGGGTCGAGATCCGGTACACGCTCCCGCTCGCGGAGATCGTCTTCGACTTCTTCGACCAGCTGAAGTCCAAGACCAGGGGGTACGCCTCGCTCGACTACGAGCCCACCGGCGAGGTGGACTCCAGTCTGGTCAAGGTGGACATCCTGCTGCACGGCGACAAGGTCGACGCGTTCTCGGCGATCACGCACAAGGACGCGGCGTACGCGTACGGCGTGCGGCTGGTCGCCAAGCTGCGCGAGCTGATCCCGCGGCAGGCCTTCGAGGTGCCCATCCAGGCCGCCATCGGCTCCCGGGTGATCGCCCGCGAGACCATCCGCGCCATCCGCAAGGACGTCCTCGCCAAGTGCTACGGCGGCGACATCTCCCGTAAGCGCAAGCTGCTGGAGAAGCAGAAGGAGGGCAAGAAGCGGATGAAGATGGTGGGTTCCGTGGAAGTTCCGCAGGAGGCCTTCATCGCCGTGCTGTCCAGCGACGAGAACGCGGGATCGGGCAAGGGCAAGAAATAGTCCCGTGCCGTACCGATTTCCCGGGCCCGTCGCGCTGCCGCGCGGCGGGCCCGGTGTCGTCGGTCGGTGGACCGGGCGTCGCTCCTGGTGGGAAGTGGCTGTCCGCCGCCCCTTACGCGGTGGCCGGTCGCGCTTTACTCTGATCCCCTGCTCGATAGTTACTCGCGAGTTAAACAACAGCCGCACTTGAGCCAGCCGCCGCACTGTCGCGGGCCCGGAGGATGTCGTGAGCGACACACAGACCCTGATCGAGAACCGTCCGCCGAGCGTGGCGACCCTCTTCCTGGAGCGCGTTTCGGCCACACCGGACGCCGAGGCGTACCGCTACCCCGTACCGCCGGCCGCCGGCGAGGGCCCGGACGACTGGAAGTCGCTGACCTGGGCCCAGGCCGCCGAGCGCGTCTACGCCATCGCGGCCGGCCTGATCGAGCTGGGCGTCCAGCCGGAGCAGCGCGTCGCGCTCGCCTCCTCGACCCGCGTCGAGTGGATCCTCGCCGACCTGGGCATCCTGTGCGCGGGCGCCGCCACGACCACCGTCTATCCGCAGACCAACGAGGACGAGTCGGCGTTCATCCTCGCCGACTCCGACAGCCGGGTGCTGATCGCGGAGGACGCGGCGCAGCTGGCCAAGGCGGTCGCCAGGCGCGCCGAGCTGCCCGACCTGACGCACGTGATCGTGATCGACCCGACCGGCGTCGAGTCCGGTGACTGGGTGCTCACCCTCGCCGAGCTGGAGCAGCGCGGCGCCGAGCACCTGGAGAAGAACCCCGACCTGATCAAGGAGCGGGTCGGCGCGATCACCAAGGACCAGCTGGCCACCCTGATCTACACCTCCGGCACCACGGGCCGCCCCAAGGGCGTCCGGCTTCCGCACGACAACTGGTCGTACATGGCGAAGGCCATCGCCGCGACCGGGCTGATCAGCGGTGAGGACGTGCAGTACCTGTGGCTGCCGCTCGCGCACGTCTTCGGCAAGGTGCTCACGTCCGGGCAGATCGAGGTCGGGCACGTCACCGCCGTCGACGGCCGCGTCGACAAGATCATCGAGAATCTGCCGGTCGTGAAGCCGACGTACATGGCGGCCGTCCCGCGGATCTTCGAGAAGGTCTACAACGGGGTCGCCGCGAAGGCCCGGGCGGGCGGCGGCGCCAAGTACAAGATCTTCCAGTGGGCCTCCGAGGTCGCCCGCGAGTACGCCAAGGCCGCCCAGGACAACTTCCGGCGCACCGGCACGGCCTCGGTCCCCTTCGGGCTCGGCGCCAAGCACAAGGTCGCCGACGCGCTCGTCTTCGCCAAGATCCGCGAGGCCTTCGGCGGCAACCTGCGCGCCTGCGTCTCCGGCTCGGCCGCGCTCGCGCCCGACATCGGCTACTTCTTCGCCGGCGCCGGCATCCACATCCTGGAGGGCTACGGCCTGACCGAGTCCTCGGCGGCCTCCTTCGTGAACCCCGGCGAGGCGTACCGCACCGGCACGGTCGGCAAGCCGCTGCCCGGCACGGAGGTCCGCATCGCGGAGGACGGGGAGATCCTGCTGCGCGGGCCCGGCATCATGGAGGGCTACCACGGGCTGCCCGAGAAGACCGCCGAGGTGCTGGAGTCGGACGGCTGGTTCCACACCGGCGACATCGGTGAGCTCTCGCCCGACGGCTACCTGCGCATCACGGACCGCAAGAAGGACCTCATCAAGACGTCGGGCGGCAAGTACATCGCGCCCGCCGAGGTGGAGGGGCAGTTCAAGGCGGTGTGCCCGTACGTCTCCAACATCCTCGTGCACGGCGCCGACCGGAACTTCTGCACCGCGCTGATCGCCCTCGACGAGCCGTCCATTCTGGAGTGGGCCAAGGAGAACGGCCTGGAGGGCAAGTCCTACGCCGAGGTGGTGGCCGCGCCCGCGACCGTCGCCATGGTCGAGGGTTACGTCAAGGAACTCAACGAGGGTCTCCAGCGCTGGCAGACCATCAAGAAGTTCCGCCTCCTGCCGCGCGACCTCGACATCGAGCACGGGGAGATCACGCCCAGCCTGAAGCTGAAGCGGCCTGTTGTGGAGCGGGAGTACAAGGCCCTCATCGACGAGATGTACGCGGGCTCTCGCGAGGCGTAGCGGAGAAAGGGGCGGGGGCTGTTCGGCGGCTGACGGTTCGTCGTGGCTGGTCGCGCAGTTCCCCGCGCCCCTGGGTCAGTTGGGGCGGCCTCTGCCCAGAAGGTGCCGCAGCTCCCTTACGTGGGCGCGTAGCGTCGGCACGTCGAGCGGTTCGCCGACCTCCAACTGGCGCTCCAACTCCGCCAGTTGGGCGTTCGCCCTGGTGTAGTCGGCCTGTTCCTGGGCCAACAGCCGCTCCAGCTGCACGTTCTTGCGGTGCAGGTCCAGGAACACGTTGACCTTGGCCCTGAGGACCCATGGGTCGAAGGGCTTGGTCAAGTAGTCGGCGGCTCCCGTGGCGTAGCCGCGGAAGGCGTAGCCGGAGTCGTCCTCCGCGCCGGTCAGGAAGATGATCGGGACGTCCTTGGTCTGGTCGAGCCGCTTGATGTTCGCGGCGGTCTCGAAGCCGTCCATGCCGGGCATCCGGACGTCGAGCAGCACGAGGGCGAACTGCTGGCGCAGCAGCGCCTTCATCGCCTCCTCGCCCGAACGCGCCCGGACGATCGGCTCGTTGAGGGACCCCAGGACGGCCTCCAGCGCGATCAGGTTGTCCTCCATGTCGTCGACGAGGAGGATGCTGGCGCGCTCTTCGGTCGTTGCCTCAGCGCTCATGGTGACTGTGCCTCATTCGGTGTCCGGCGGGACCGTGGCTTCCCCTGTCGTGCCCGGTCCCGGTGCGACGGTCTCCGGGACGGCATCGGCCACTGCCTCGTCCGTGCCCTCCGGATCGAGGAGCGCGCAGACGACGGTGAGCAGTTGGTCGACGTCCACCGGCTTCGGTACGTAGTCGTTGGCGCCCCGCGCGATGGACTTCTCGCGGTCTCCCGGCATCGCCTTCGCGGTCAGCGCGACGATGGGCAGGCCGGTCCAGCGGGGGGCGCGGCGGATGGCGGCGATGGTCTCGTAGCCGTCCATCTCCGGCATCATGATGTCCATCAGGACGAGTTCGACGTCCGGGTTGCGCTCCAGCGTCTCGATGCCCTCGCGGCCGTTCTCCGCGTAGAGGACCGGCATGCCGACGCGGCCCAGGACATGGGTGAGGGCGAAGACGTTGCGGATGTCGTCGTCGACGATCAACACCCGCCTGCCGGGCAGCACTTGGCCGGCCCGGCCCGCCTTCCACGCCTCCAGTTTGGTGGGCGCCGGCCACGAGTCGTCGGGGTCGTGCGTGGCCTGGAACGGCTCGGCCGAGAGCTGTTGCGGCACCGGCACCGCCGGGTCCTCCGGGGTCGCCACGGTCGCCGGATGGCCGGGGGTGACGACGGGGACGTACAGCGTGAAGGTGGAGCCCTGGCCGGGGCGGCTCTCGGCGATGATGCGGCCGCCCAGCAGGCCCGCGATCTCGCGGCTGATGGACAGGCCCAGGCCGGTGCCGCCGTACTTGCGGTTGGTGGTGCCGTCGGCCTGCTGGAACGCCTCGAAGATCACCGGGAGTTTCTCGGCGGCGATGCCGATGCCGGTGTCGGTGACCGCGAAGGAGATGACGTCACCGCTGTCGCGCACGTAGCGGTGCTCGGGGTCCTTGATCCGGGTCACCCGCAGCTCGACCCGGCCGGTCGCGGTGAACTTGATCGCGTTGGAGAGCAGGTTGCGCAGGATCTGCTGGAGGCGCTGTTCGTCCGAGTGCATCTCGCGCGGTACGTCCTCGCCGACGGCCACCTCGAAGGCGAGCCCCCGGTCGAGGGTGAGCGGGCGGAAGGTGGCGTGGACGTAGTCGAGCAGCTTGATCAGCGGCAGCTTCTTCGGGCGTACGTCCATCCGGCCGGCCTCGATCTTCGACAGGTCGAGGATGTCGTTGATCAGTTGGAGGAGGTCCGAGCCGGAGCGGTGGATGGTGGTGGCGAACTGGACCTCCTGGTCGGTGAGATGGCCGTCGGGGTTGTCGGAGAGCAGGCGGGCCAGGATGAGCAGGGAGTTCAGCGGGGTGCGCAGCTCGTGCGACATGTTCGCCAGGAACTCCGACTTGTACTGGGAGCTGGTGGCCAACAGGGCCGCCTTCTCCTCCAGTTCGGCGTTCGAGCGCTGCAACTCCGCCTGCTGTTTCTGGAGTTCGTCCGAGCGTTCCTGGAGCTGCATGGCCAGGCGCTGGGACTCGCCGAGCAGGGACTCGGTGCGCGAGTTGGCGATGATGGTGTTGATCGCGACGCCGATGGTGTTCACGAACTGGTCGAAGAAGGCCAGGTGGACGTCGGAGAAGCGGGAGAAGGAGGCCAGCTCGATCACGCCGAGCAGCTTGTCCTCGAAGAGGATCGGGATGATCACGACGCTGGCCGGTGCGGCCTCGCCCAGCCCGCTGTTGATCTTGATGTAGTCCGGCGGGGCCTCCTCCACCAGGATCCGCTTCTTCTCGCGGGCCGCCTGGCGGACCAGTCCGTGCACCGGCATGCCGCCGGTGTCGACGGTCGCGCCCTGCGCCGACCCGTAACCGGCGATGAACGCCAGCCCCTTCGTGGGAACGGCGGTGTGCAGGGCCGCGCCGTCCTCGTCCGGGTCGGCCAGGAAGAACGCACCGTACTGGGCGTTCACCAGCGGCGTCAGCTCGCGCAGGATCAGGTCGGCGACCTCCATCAGGTCGCGGTGGCCCTGCATCAGCGCGGCGAGGCGGGCCAGGTTGGACTCCAGCCAGTCCTTCGCGCGGGTCGTCTCGCGGAGGTTGGCCACCATCAGGTTGATGTTGTCCTTCAGCTCGGCGACCTCGCCCTGCGTCTCCACCGTGATCGAGCGGGACATGTCGCCCTGCGCCACCGCGGAGGCGACCTCGGCGATCGCGCGGACCTGGGTGGTCAGGTTCGACGCGAGTTCGTTCACGTTCGTCGTCAGGCGCTTCCAGGTGCCGTACACGCCCTCCACCCGTGCCTGGCCGCCGAGTTGGCCCTCGGAGCCGACCTCGCGGGCCACCCGGGTGACCTCGGAGGAGAAGGAGGACAGCGTGTCGACCATCGTGTTGATGGCGGTCTTCAGCTCCAGGATCTCGCCGCGGGCGTCCACGTCGATCTTCTTCGACAGGTCGCCGTTGGCCACGGCCGTGGTGACCTGGGCGATGTTCCGTACCTGTGAAGTCAGGTTGTCGGCCATGTAGTTGACGTTGTCCGTGAGGTCCCGCCACACGCCGGAGACGCCCAACACCTGGGCCCGGCCGCCCAGTCGGCCGTCGGTGCCGACCTCGCGGGCCACGCGCGTCACCTCGTCGGCGAAGGCCCGCAGCTGCTCCACCATCGTGTTGACGGTGTCCTTCAGCTCCAGGATCTCGCCACGCGCGTCGACCGTGATCTTCTTCGAGAGGTCGCCGTTGGCCACGGCGGTGGTGACCTGGGCGATGTTCCGGACCTGCGAAGTCAGGTTCAGGGCCATGAAGTTGACGTTGTCGGTGAGGTCCTTCCAGACGCCGGAGACCCCGCGCACCTGTGCCTGTCCGCCGAGGTTGCCTTCGGTGCCGACCTCGCGGGCGACGCGGGTGACCTCGTCGGCGAAGGCGGAGAGCTGGTCCACCATCGTGTTGATCGTGGACTTCAGCTCCAGGATCTCGCCCTTCGCCTCGACCGTGATCTTCTTGCCGAGGTCGCCCTGGGCCACGGCGGTGGAGACGAGGGCGATGTTGCGGACCTGCGACGTCAGGTTGTCCGCCATGAAGTTGACGTTGTCGGTGAGGTCCTTCCAGACGCCGGAGACCCCCCGCACCTGGGCCCGCCCGCCGAGGTTGCCTTCGGTGCCGACCTCGCGGGCGACCCTCGTCACCTCGTCGGCGAACGCGGAGAGCTGGTCCACCATCGTGTTGATGGTCGACTTCAGCTCCAGGATCTCGCCCTTCGCGTCCACGGTGATCTTCTGCGACAGGTCGCCGTTGGCGACGGCGGTCGTCACCTGGGCGATGTTGCGGACCTGCGAGGTCAGGTTCGAGGCCATGAAGTTGACGTTGTCGGTGAGGTCCTTCCAGACCCCGGAGACACCCCGCACCTGGGCCCGGCCGCCCAACTGCCCCTCGGTGCCCACCTCGCGGGCCACGCGCGTCACCTCGTCGGCGAACGCGGACAGCTGGTCCACCATCGTGTTCACGGTCAGCTTCAGTTCGAGCAGCTCACCGGTGGCCTCGACGGTCACCGTCCGGGTCAGGTCGCCGCGCGCCACCGCCGTCGTCACCAGGGCGATGTCCCGCACCTGCGCGGTCAGCCGGGACGCCATCGTGTTGACCGCTTCGGTCACATCGCGCCAACTGCCGGACAGACCCGTCACCTTGGCCCGGCCGCCGAGCCGCCCCTCCGTGCCCACCTCGCGCGCGACCCGCGTCACCTCGCCGGTGAACAGCGACAGCTGGTCCACCATCTTGTTCACGGCCCGGCCAAGGCGCCGCAGATCACCGCGCAACTGCCTGCTGCCGTCGTGCAGATCGACCCGCTGGGTCAGATCGCCGCCGGCCACCGCGTCCAGCACGCGCGTGGCGTTGGCCGCCGGCGCCACCAGGGCGTCGAGGAGCTGGTTCACGTCGTTGACCCGGGAGGTCCAGGCGCCCTGCCCCGGACTGGCGCTGACCCGCTCGTCGAGCCGTCCGTGCCGCACCAGCTCCCGCTTGACCCGCTGCACCTCGGAGTTGAAGTGGGTGCTGCGGTCGATGATCTGGTTGAAGGCGGCGGTCAGTTCGGCCACCAGCCCCTGGCCGGTCTCCGGCACCTTGGTGAAGTCACCGTCCCGGGCCGCGATCATCGCGGCGAGCAGCGGGCGCAGCTCCGATGCTCGAAGTTGCTCCGGTTTGTGACCGTCTTCGAGCACACGTGTACCACTGTTCTCACTCATGGCGGCCCACTTCGGTAACTCGGCGCTTATGGGCGTGGCCAGTCTGTCACTCTGTCGGCGTCTACTGAGGTGTATTCGTGCGAACCGTTCCGGGAGCTGTCGATGGGGGCCATTCCGACGCAACGGGAGACCGCCTTCCGCGCCTCCGATGCGCCCGCGCACGGGAGCGCGGAGGGGCGCGGGAGCGTGGAGCAGCGCGGAGGCGTGGAGCAGCGCCCGGGCGGTGTGCGCCCGCGCGCGCAGAAATCCGCCGCGCTCCCCGGCAGTCCTCTCGCGCCCGGCACCGCCCGCGCGATCGTGCGCGCTGCGCTCACCGAATGGGCCGAGGTCGCCCTGCCCGGCACCGAGCACCTCACCGACCGGCTCGCCGACGACGCCGTGGTCGTGGTCAGCGAGCTGGTCACCAACGCCGTCGTGCACGCCGGCACCGACGTCGAGGTGGCCTGCCGGATGGAGGAGGCGAACGGTGACGTCGTCGTCGAGGTCTGCGACCACCACCCCTCCCGCGCGCCCCGCGACACGGACGCCTCCCACGCACCCCGCGACACGGACCAGCGGGAGCCGCACGAGGCCCCGGAGCACGGCCGCGGACTGCGCCTGGTCGCCACCCTCGCCGAGTCCTGGGGCGTCACCTACCGCAGGGGCGCCAAGACGGTCTGGGCGCGGCTGTCCGCCGAGGGCACCACGGCCGCGGACGGCATCGAGGAGTACACCGGCCGGCACGCCGTGACCCACGGCCTCGACGCCGCCGAGATCCTCGCCCCCGAACCCCTGCGCGCCGAGTACGACCGCGAGTGGCTGGACCGCGGCGCCCTGTCCTTCCTCGCCGAGGCCTCCGACCTGCTGGCCGGACAGCTCGACGAGAACCTCGTCGCCGCCCTCGCCGGCCAGCTGATCGTGCCGCGGCTCGCCGACTGGTGCGCGGTCTGGCTGGAGGACGAGGCCACCGGACGCGGCGGCTGGGCGGACGGCAGCGGCGGCACCGGACTGCGGCTCGCCCGCGTCTGGCACGGCAGCGAGAACCGCATCGAGGAACTGCGCCGGGCCCTGGAGAAGGACCCGCCGCACCCCGCCGACGCCTCCCGGCCGGGACCCGCCGGCTACCCCTGGCCCGAGGGTGCGCTGGGCCCGCACGGCACGGCACTCGCGTACCGGCTGATCGCGGGCGGCCGGCCGCTCGGCACGCTCGTCATCGGGCGGTCCGGACTCCTGCGCTTCCCCGACGAGGTCACCGGGCTGATCGAGGACCTCAGCCGCCGGGTCGCGCTCGCCGTCGGCGCGGCCCGCCAGTACGCCCGCCAGGCCACCATCAGCCGGGTCCTGCAACGCGGCCTGCTGCCCGTCGCCGTCGCCGAGATCCCCGGCGTGCACAGCGCCCTCGTCTACGAGCCCTGCGACAAGGGCGGCCCCAGCGGCGACTTCTACGACCTCTTCCCGGCCGGCGACGGCCGCTGGTGCTTCGCCGTCGGGGACGTCCAGGGCAAGGGCCCCGAGGCCGCCGTCGTCATCGGCCTGGCCCGCCCCTGGCTGCGGCTGCTGGCCCGCGAGGGCTACCGCGTCGCCGACGTCCTGGACCGCCTCAACCGCCTCCTCCTCGACGACGCCACGGAGGCCGCGGACGCTGCCGCGCGGGCCCTCGTACGCCCGCCGGCCCCCGGCGACGGCCCGCAGACCCGCTTCCTGTCCCTCCTCTACGGCGAACTGGCACCCTTCGACGGCGGAGTGCGCTGCACCCTCGCCTCCGCCGGACACCCCCTCCCGCTGCTCCTCGGCCCCGACGGCACCGTGGTCACGGCCGCGCGCCCGCAGACGCTCCTCGGCGTCATCGAGGACGAGACGTACACCAGCGAGACCTTCGAACTGCGCCCCGGCGACACCCTGCTCTGCGTCACCGACGGCGTGACCGAACGGCGGTCGGGACCCCGCCAGTTCGACGACGCCGACGGCCTCGCGACGGCGTTCGCCGGCTGCGCGGGACTGAGCGCCGAGCTGATCGCGGAGCGCATCCGCCGCCTGGTCCACGAGTTCGGCGGCAAGCCACCGGAGGACGACCTCGCGCTGCTGGTCCTCCAGGCGGAACAGGCCTGAGCAGCGTAGAGGAAGTCCTACCGGAAACGGCCGGGCGAGGACCGGGCCGCCGTGCTGGACAATGGAACGCATGCCTTCCGCACTCCCCGACGGTGAACCGGTCCCCGACGACGGCGCCCTCCCGCAGGCCGCGCTGGCCGGCGCCGCCGACCGCCCCCTCGGGTTCTATCTGCACGTCCCGTACTGCGCGACCCGCTGCGGCTACTGCGACTTCAACACCTACACCGCGACCGAGCTGCGCGGCACCGGCGGCGTCCTCGCCTCCCGCGACAACTACGCCGACACCCTGATCGACGAGATCCGCCTGGCCCGCAAGGTGCTGGGCGACGACCCGCGCCCGGTGCGCACGGTGTTCGTCGGGGGCGGCACCCCGACCCTGCTGGCCGCCGACGATCTCGTACGGATGCTGGGCGCGGTCCGCGACGAGTTCGGCCTCGCGCCCGACGCGGAGATCACCACGGAGGCGAACCCGGAGTCCGTCGACCCGCGATATCTGGCCACCCTCCGCGCGGGCGGCTTCAACCGGATCTCCTTCGGCATGCAGAGCGCGAAGCAGCACGTACTCAAGATCCTGGACCGCACCCACACCCCCGGCCGCCCCGAGGCCTGCGTCGCGGAGGCCCGCGCGGCGGGCTTCGAGCACGTCAACCTCGACCTGATCTACGGCACCCCCGGCGAGTCCGACGACGACTGGCGGGCGTCCCTGGAGGCGGCCCTGGGCGCCGGCCCCGACCACGTCAGCGCGTACGCCCTGATCGTCGAGGAAGGCACCCAGCTGGCCCGCCGGATCCGCCGCGGCGAGGTCCCGATGACCGACGACGACGTCCACGCGGACCGCTATCTGATCGCGGAGGACATGCTCTCCGCCGCCGGTTTCGACTGGTACGAGGTCTCCAACTGGGCCACCTCCGACGCCGGCCGCTGCCTCCACAACGAGCTGTACTGGCGCGGCGCCGACTGGTGGGGCGCGGGCCCCGGCGCCCACTCCCACGTGGGCGGGGTGCGCTGGTGGAACGTGAAACACCCGGGCGCGTACGCGGCGGCCCTGGCGGCGGGACGATCGCCGGGCGCGGGCCGCGAGCTCCTCTCGGACGAGGACCGGCGGGTGGAGCGCATCCTGCTGGAACTGCGCCTGCGCGAGGGCGTACCGCTGTCGCTGCTGCACGAGGAGGGCCTGAAGGCCGCACACCGGGCGCTCGCGGACGGGCTGCTCCAGGAGGGCCCGTACGCGGAGGAGCGGGCGGTGCTGACGCTGCGGGGGCGGTTGTTGGCTGACGCGGTGGTGCGGGACCTGGTGGACTGAACCGTCGGGGTGCTCGGCGGTCAGTCGCCGGGTGCCGTGACGAAGTCGATCAGTTCCTCCACCCGTCCCAGCAGCTCCGGCTCCAGGTCCTTGTACGACCGCACCCGGCCCAGGATCGCCTGCCAGGCCGCACCGGTGTTTTCCGGCCAGCCGAGGGCTCGGCACACGCCCGTCTTCCAGTCCTGGCCGTGCGGGATCCGGGGCCAGGCCTCGATGCCGAGGGAGGACGGTTTCACGGCCTCCCAGATGTCGATGTACGGGTGGCCGACGACCAGGGCGTGCTCGCTCGTCACCGCCTGGGCGATACGCCACTCTTTGGTGCCGGGCACCAGGTGGTCCACCAGGATGCCGAGCCGGGCGTCGGGTCCCGGGCCGAACTCGTCCACGATGGCGGGCAGATCGTCCACGCCCTCCAGGTACTCCACGACCACGCCCTCCACGCGCAGGTCGTCGCCCCACACCCGCTCGACCAGTTCCGCGTCGTGCCGCCCCTCGACGTAGATGCGCCCGGCACGCGCCACACGCGCGCGTGCGCTCGGCACGGCGACCGAACCGGATGCCGTGCGGGAAGGACGGGCGGGGCCCGAGGCGGGGCGTACGAGGGTCACCACGCGGCCCTCCAGGAGGAACCCGCGCGGCTCCAGCGGGAAGACCCGGTGCTTGCCGAAGCGGTCCTCCAGGGTCACCGTGCCCGCCTCGCAGCGGATCACCGCGCCGCAGAAACCGGTGCCGGGCTCCTCCACGACCAGTCCGGCCTCCGCCGCGACCTCGGGGACGGGCTTCGGCTTCTTCCACGGCGGGGTCAGATCGGCGGAGTACTGGCGCATTCGGATGACGATAGGAGAAGCGGCCCGGTCACCGTCACGACACGCCGAAACGGGCCGCCAACGCGTCTCGCTGCCCCCGCACGAACCCCGCGTCCACCACCGCCCCGTGCCCCGGCACGTACAGCGCGTCCTCGCCGCCGAGGTCGAGCAGGCGGTCGAGGGCGGCGGGCCAGTGGGACGGTACGGCGTCGGGGCCCGCCTGGGGTTCGCCGGACTCCTCGACCAGGTCGCCGCAGAACAGCACCGCGGGGGAGTCGGGCAGGGCAGGGACGAGGACCGCGAGGTCGTGGGCCGTGTGGCCGGGGCCGACGTTCGCCAGCAGGACCTGGCGGCCGTCGCCCAGGTCGAGCGTCCACTCGCCGGAGACCTGGTGGCGCGGCGCGACGAGGGTGTCCGCGGCCTCGGTCGCCGCCCGCTCGTCCAGCCCGTTGCGCACCGCGTCCGCCCGCAGCTCCTCGCGCGCGTGGACGGACATCACGTCCAGGCCCACCGCGCCGAAGACCTCCGCGCCCGCGAACGCCGCCGCCCCGAAGACATGGTCGAAATGCGGGTGCGTGAGCGCGAGATGAGTCACACGGTGGCCGGCGAGCGCCTGCGCGCGCGTCCGCAGCAGCGCGCCCTCCGCCAGGCTCGACCCCGAGTCGATCACGAGCGCCGTGCCGTCCCCGACGACCAGCCCCGCCGTGCAGTCCCAGCCGGGCAGCCGGCACCGGCCGACACCCGCCGCCAGCCGCTCCCACCCCAGCTCTTCCCAAGTCACCGTCATACGGCGACGCTAGCTCTACGGGGTCGCTCCGCAGGCCGTCCTTGCCCGGGGAGTACCCCTCCGCCGTACACTGGCCGGGGAATGCTGGCACTCGGCTGGACAGAGTGCCAGGCGAAGCGCCCAGGGGACGAGTTCGGGAGGTGTGCGCGATGTTGAGTGAACGACGGCTCCAGGTGCTGCGCGCCATCGTCCAGGACTATGTCGGCACCGAGGAGCCGGTCGGGTCGAAGGCCCTCACCGAGCGGCACAACCTCGGCGTCTCCCCGGCGACGGTGCGCAACGACATGGCGGCCCTGGAGGACGAGGGCTTCATCGCCCAGCCGCACACCAGCGCCGGGCGCATCCCCACCGACAAGGGCTACCGGCTGTTCGTCGACAAGCTCGCCGGCGTCAAGCCGATGAGCGGCCCCGAGCGGCGCGCCATCCAGAACTTCCTGGACGGCGCCGTGGACCTCGACGACGTCGTGGCCCGCACGGTACGGCTGCTCGCGCAGCTCACCCGGCAGGTCGCCGTCGTGCAGTACCCCTCGCTGACCCGCTCGACCGTGCGCCACGTGGAGCTGCTCGCACTGGCTCCGGCCCGGCTGATGCTGGTGCTGATCACGGACACCGGCCGGGTCGAGCAGCGCATGGTGGACTGCCCGGCGCCCTTCGGGGAGACCTCGCTCGCGGATCTGCGGGCGCGGCTCAACAGCACGGTCGCGGGCCGCCGGTTCTCGGACGTCCCCCGGCTCGTGGAGGACCTCCCCGACGCCTTCGACGTCGAGGACCGCGGCACGGTCTCGACGGTGCTCTCCACCCTCCTGGAGACACTCGTCGAGGAGAACGAGGAGCGGCTGGTGATCGGCGGAACGGCCAATCTCACCCGTTTCGGACATGACTTCCCCCTCACCATCCGCCCCGTTCTGGAGGCCTTGGAGGAACATGTCGTACTCCTCAAGTTGCTTGGCGAGGCAGGGGATTCGGGCATGACCGTACGCATCGGTCACGAGAACGCCTACGAGGGACTCAACTCCACTTCCGTGGTGTCGGTGGGCTACGGTTCGGGCGGCGAGGCAGTCGCCAAGCTCGGCGTGGTCGGACCGACCCGCATGGATTACCCGGGAACGATGGGAGCGGTACGCGCAGTGGCACGGTACGTCGGACAGATCCTGGCGGAGTCGTAAGTGGCCACGGACTACTACGCCGTTCTCGGCGTGCGCCGCGACGCGTCGCAGGATGAGATCAAGAAGGCGTTCCGTCGGCTCGCGCGCGAGCTGCACCCGGACGTCAACCCGGATCCGAAGACCCAGGAGCGGTTCAAGGAGATCAACGCCGCCTACGAGGTGTTGTCGGACCCGCAGAAGAAGCAGGTCTACGACCTCGGCGGCGACCCGCTCTCGCAGGCCGGCGGCGGTGCCGGCGGCTTCGGCGCGGGCGGCTTCGGGAACTTCTCGGACATCATGGACGCTTTCTTCGGCACGGCCTCGCAGCGCGGCCCGCGCTCGCGGACCCGCCGGGGCCAGGACGCCATGATCCGGCTGGACATCGAGCTGGACGAGGCGGCCTTCGGCACCACGAAGGACATCCAGGTCGACACGGCGATCGTCTGCACCACCTGCAACGGTGAGGGCGCGGCGCCGGGGACCTCGGCCCAGACCTGTGACATGTGCCGCGGTCGCGGCGAGGTGTCCCAGGTCACCCGGTCCTTCCTCGGTCAGGTCATGACCTCCCGCCCCTGCCCCCAGTGCCAGGGCTTCGGCACGGTCGTACCGACCCCGTGCCCGGAGTGCGCGGGCGACGGCCGGATCCGCTCGCGGCGCACGCTGACGGTCAAGATCCCGGCCGGCGTCGACAACGGCACCCGGATCCAGCTCGCGGGCGAGGGCGAGGTCGGCCCCGGCGGCGGCCCCGCCGGCGACCTGTACGTGGAGATCCACGAGCTGCCGCACGCGATGTTCCAGCGGCGCGGTGACGACCTGCACTGCACGGTGACCCTCCCGATGACCGCGGCCTCCCTCGGCACGAAGGTGCCGCTGGAGACGCTGGACGGTCTGGAGGAGGTCGACATCAGGCCCGGCACCCAGTCCGGCCAGTCGATCCCGCTGCACGGCCGCGGCGTCACGCATCTGCGCGGCGGCGGCCGGGGCGACCTCATCGTGCACGTCGAGGTCATGACCCCGAGCAAGCTGGACCCGGAGCAGGAACGCCTGCTGCGCGAACTGGCCCAACTGCGCGGCGAGGAGCGGCCCACGGGGCAGTTCCAGCCGGGGCAGCAGGGGTTGTTCTCGCGGTTGAAGGACGCGTTCAACGGTCGGTGACGGGTTGCCGGGGGTTGTCGCCCCCGGACTCCGTACCGGCGGGAAATGGCCACCGACATCCCGCCGGTGCCGTGAGATGCCGTAGGCCTATGCCCTGCCGAAGGCCGATTCGGACTTGTTCGGAGGACGTGACAACATGCCGTCATGTCCTCCGCACTGACCGATCTCTTCCCTCACCCGATCGTGCAGGCGCCCATGGCGGGCGGCGTCTCCGTGCCGCGGCTCGCCGCCGCCGTGTCCGAGGCCGGCGGGCTGGGGTTCCTCGCCGCCGGGTACAA
This sequence comes from Streptomyces sp. NPDC002499, assembly GCF_053595415.1. Lineage (NCBI taxonomy): Bacteria > Bacillati > Actinomycetota > Actinomycetes > Kitasatosporales > Streptomycetaceae > Streptomyces > Streptomyces sp. NPDC002499. Next base: position 543,208 of record NZ_JBSFXO010000004.1, on the reverse strand, counting down.
GACGGCCGACGGCATGTACCAGGAGATCAAGCAGATCCGAGGGCTCACGAACCGTCCCTTCGGCGTGAACCTGTTCATGCCGCAGCCGGACAACGCCGACCCCGGCGCCGTCGAGATCTACGCCCACCAGCTGGCCGGCGAGGCCGCCTGGTACGAGACCGAGCTCGGCGATCCGGACAGCGGCCGGGACGACGCCTACGACTCCAAGCTCGCGGTGCTGCTCGACAACCCGGTGGCGGTGGTCTCCTTCCACTTCGGCATCCCGAGCCGGGATGTGCTGGACTCGCTGCGCCGGGCCGGCACCTTCACCGTGGTCACCGTGACCACCGCCGAGGAGGCCCTCGCGGTGGAGCGGGCCGGCGCCGACGCGGTGATCGCGCAGGGCGTGGAGGCCGGCGGCCACCAGGGCACCCACCGGGACATCCCGGAGAACGACGGCTCCGGCATCGGCGTGCTCTCCCTGGTCGCCCAGGTCCGCGAGACCGTCACCCTGCCGATCCTCGCCGCCGGCGGCATCATGCGCGGCGGCCAGATCGCCTCCGTCCTCGCGGCGGGCGCGAGCGCGGCCCAGCTCGGCACGGCGTTCCTCGCCACCGCCGAGTCCGGCGCCGCCGCCGTCCACAAGCAGGCGCTGACCAACCCCCTGTTCGCCCGTACGCAACTGACCCGCGCCTTCTCCGGCCGCCCCGCCCGCGGCCTGGTCAACCGCTTCATGCGCGAGCACGGCCCCTACGCCCCCGCCGCCTACCCGCAGGTCCACCACCTCACCTCGCCGCTGCGCAAGGCCGCCGCCAAGGCCGGGGACGCGCAGGGCATGGCGCTGTGGGCGGGACAGGGCCACCGCATGGCCCGCGAACTCCCCGCCGGACAGCTGGTGGAGGTCCTGGCCGCCGAACTCGACTCGGCGAAGACAGCGTTGTCGGGCAAGGGCGGCTTCCGGTGACCGCGCCGGTGTTCGTGGTCGACTCCCTGGAGGGCGTGGGCCCCGGGTCGGTCGTCGAGGTGACCGGTCCCGAGGGACGGCACGCGGTTTCGGTACGACGGCTGCAGCCCGGCGAGGACGTGGTGCTGACCGACGGTCTGGGCCGGGGCGCGGCCGGTGCGGTCCTGCGCACCGAGGGCAAGGACCGGCTCCTCGTCGAGCCCTCCGACTTCCCGGTGGAACCCGAACCCACCCCCCGTATCACCGTCGTCCAGGCCCTGCCCAAGGGCGACCGCGGCGAGCTGGCCGTCGAGACGATGACCGAGACCGGCGTCGACGCGATCGTCCCCTGGGCCGCCGCCCGCTGCATCACCCAGTGGAAGGGCGAGCGCGGCCTCAAGGCCCTCGCCAAGTGGCGGGCCACCGCCCGCGAGGCCGGCAAGCAGTCCCGCCGGCTGCGCTTCCCGGAGGTCGCGGACGCGGCGACGACCGCCCAGGTTGTCGCACTTCTCGCCAAAGCCGACTTCGCCGCCGTCCTGCACGAGGACCGCGCCTACCCCAGCGACCCGCTGGCCACCGCCGAACTCCCCGCCACGGGCGAGATCGTGCTGGTCGTCGGCCCCGAAGGCGGTGTCTCTCCCGAGGAGTTGACGCGCTTCGAGGAGGCCGGCGCGAAGGCCTACCGCCTCGGGCGTAGCGTGCTGCGTACCTCGACCGCGGGCACCGCGGCGACGGCCCTGCTCCTCGGCCGCACCGGCCGCTGGTCCTGAACGTCCTCCCGGGGGAACCCATGGAACTCGCCCAAGTCCGCCTCCTCGTCACCGACTTCGCCGCCTGCTACCGCTTCTACGCCGAAGTCCTCGGCCTGAAGCCGCAGTCGGGCGCGACCGAGGGCCCGTACGAGAAGTTCAGCCCGGCCACCGGTTCGGCGGGCATCGCCCTCCAGGACCGCGCCATGATGGCCGAAGTCCTGGGCGAACTCGGCGACTCGGCCACCGGCCACCGCTCCCTCGTCGTCCTGCGTGTCGACAACCTCGACACCTACTGCGCCCAGATCACCGAGCGCGGCGCCACCCTCCTGCACGGCCCCGCCCCCTTCACCGACCGGATGCGCGTCGCCCATCTCAAGGACCCCGAGGGCAATCTGGTGGAACTTCAGGAGTGGTTGCTGCTGCGCGGCTGACGGCCACCGGGCGGATGTTCGGACCCGGAAGGTTGTCGTTGTGCCTCCCAAGGTGACCACATGCGGTCTACCGTGGTGCCGTGCCAAGTGGCAGGCTGCCCTCCATGGGGGCATTGAGGCGGATTTGGCTTCGGCCGCGCGGACCGCGGGTGCTGGCCGTGGCCGGGCTCGTGGTGCTCGGTGTCGGCGGGGCCGTCGGGTGCGATCCCAACGGGCTGAGCACGGCGGCGGTGGCGTACACGACCGACCAGACCGCGACCAAGGAGCTGGAGCGGAAGAACGTCGACGTCCAGTGGCTCAGCTGCACCGCCAACTACGGCAACGACAAGGCCTACACGCCCGGGAAGTCGACACCCGAGGCGAGCGAGACGACCGTCGCCAACGTGGACTGCCAGGGCGAGACCAAGGACGGCCGGAAGATCACCGTCACCGGGACGGTCACCCGCGCGGTCAACGGCTCCTGCGTACGCGGTCAGTTGGTCGCCAAGGTGGGCGGCAAGGAGTGGTTCCGGGTGAACGGCCTCGGCAACTGCAACGCCACCCCGTCCCCGGTCAACCCGCCCGCCACCTACCAGCAACCCGGCGAACCCACGGTCACGGTGACGGTCACCCGGACGATCTACTGCCAGGGCGACCCCAGTTGCTGGCCCGTCGAGGGCAAGTGACCCGGTCGGACAGTCCGTGGCCAAGTGATCCAAACCCCTGTGCCCGGTGAGCGCGACTGCATAGAGTGATCGGGTGACACAGCCCGCGGCCCACGCCTATCTCCGGTATCCGCATCTGCACGGCGACTCGGTGGCGTTCACCGCCGAGGACGATGTGTGGCTCGCGCCCCTCGACGGTGGTCGGGCCTGGCGGGTCAGTGCCGACAACGTGCCGGTCAACCATCCGCGCATCTCGCCGGACGGGACGACCGTCGCCTGGACGTCCGGCCGGGACGGCGCGCCCGAGGTGCATGTCGCGCCGGTCGACGGCGGCCCCGCCAAACGCCTTACGCACTGGGGGAGTTCGCGTACCCAGGTGCGCGGTTGGACCCCGGACGGAGAGGTGCTCGCGATCAGCGCGCAGGGTCAGGCGAGCCTGCGCCGCAGCTGGGCGCGGGCCGTCCCGCTGGACGGCGGACCGGCCGCCACCCTGCCGTACGGGCCGGTCGGCGATGTGGCCTTCGGGCCGTCCACCGTGCTGCTGTCCGCGCCGATGGGCCGCGAGGCCGCCTGGTGGAAGCGGTACCGGGGCGGTACGGCGGGCAAGTTGTGGATCGATCCGGACGGCGACGGTGAATTCGTGCGCCTGCACGAGGAGTTGGACGGGAATCTGGAGACCCCCGTGTGGGTGGGGGACCGGATCGCCTTCCTCTCCGACCACGAGGGTGTCGGTGCCGTCTACTCCTCCCTCGCCGACGGGTCCGACCTGCGCCGCCACACACCCGTCGACGGCTTCTACGCACGGCACTTGGCGGGCGACGGCGGCCGACTCGTCTACTCCAGCGTCGGCGAGCTGTGGGTCCTCGACGACCTCGACGGCGCCGAACCCCGCCGCCTCGACATCCGGCTCGGCGGCCCGCGCGTCGACCTCCAGCCCTTCCCCGTGAACGCGGCCCGCTGGTTCGGCTCCGCCCACCCCGACCACACCGCCCGCGGCAGCGCGGTCGCCGTCCGCGGCGCCGTGCACTGGGTCACCCACCGCGCGGGCCCCGCCCGCGCGCTCGCCGCCGAACCCGGCGTACGGGCCCGCCTGCCGCGCACCTTCCGCGCCGACGGCGAGGAGCACGTCGTCTGGGTGACCGACGCCGAGGGCGACGACGCCCTGGAGTTCGCCCCCGCGACCGGCAGCGCCCCCGGCGCCACCCCGCGCCGGCTCGCCGCGGGACAGCTCGGCCGGGTCCTCGACCTCGCCGTGGCGCCCGACGGCAGCCGGGTCGCCGTCGCCGCGCACGACGGACGCGTCCTGCTCGTCGAGCGGGACAGCGGCGAGGTCCGGGAGATCGACCGCAGCCCCGACGGGAACGTGTCAGGCCTGGTCTTCTCGCCCGACTCCGGCTGGCTCGCCTGGTCCCACCCCGGCCCGCGCCCGCTGCGCCAGCTCCGGCTCGCCAACACCACCGACCTCTCGGTCACCGAGGCCACCCCGCTCCGCTTCCGCGACTACTCGCCGGTCTTCACCCTCGACGGCAAGCACCTCGCCTTCCTCTCGGCGCGCTCCTTCGACCCGGTCTACGACGAGCACGTCTTCGATCTGGCCTTCGTCGGCGGCTCCCGCCCGCACCTGATCACGCTGGCCGCGACGACCCCGTCCCCGTTCGGGCCGCAGCGCCACGGCCGGCCCTTCGAGGCCCCGGACAAGGACGAGACGCCCGACAGCGAGGGCGCCCCCAGCACCCGTATCGACCTCGAAGGGCTCGCCGACCGGATCGTGCCGTTCCCGGTCGAGGCCGCCCGCTACTCCACCCTGCGCGCAGCCAAGGACGGCGTGCTGTGGCTGCGCCACCCGGTGCGCGGTGTCCTCGGCGCCTCCCGGGCCACCCCGGACGACCCCGACCCGCGGACCGCGCTGGAACGGTACGACCTGGTCCAGCAGCGCATCGAGCACCTCGCCTCGGACGCCGACCACCTCACGGTCAGCGGCGACGGCAAGCGGGTCCTGCTGTGGACCGACGGCAAGCTCAAGGTCGTCCCCAGCGACCGGCGCGCCTCCGGCGACGACGACAGCGACACGAACATCACCGTCGACCTCAGCCGCGTCCGCCAGACCGTCGACCCGGCCGCCGAGTGGCGCCAGATGTACGACGAGACCGGCCGCCTCATGCGGGACAACTTCTGGCGCCCCGACCTGGGTGGCGTCGACTGGGCCGGCGTCCTGGACCGCTACCGCCCCGTCCTGGACCGGGTCGCCACCCACGACGACCTCGTCGACCTCCTGTGGGAGGTGCAGGGCGAGCTGGGCACCTCGCACGCCTACGTCACCGCGCGCGGCGGCCACGGCGACGGCGAGCGCCAGGGCCTGCTCGGTGCCGACATCTCCCGTCACGAGGACGGCAGTTGGCGCGTCGACCGGGTCCTGCCCGCCGAGACCTCCGACCCCGACGCCCGCTCCCCGCTGGCCGCACCCGGCGTGGCGGTCCGCGCGGGGGACGCGATCGTCGCCGTGGCGGGCCGCCCCGTGGACCCGATCACCGGCCCGGGCCCCCTCCTGGTCGGCACGGCGGGCAAACCGATCGAGCTGACGATCCTCCCGTCGGGCGGCGGCGACCAGCGCCACGCGGTCGTGGTCCCGGTCTCGGACGAGGAACCCCTCCGCTACCACGCCTGGGTCGCCGACCGCCGCGCCTACGTCCACGAACACTCCGCCGGCCGCCTCGGCTACCTCCACGTCCCCGACATGCAGGCCCCCGGCTGGGCCCAGATCCACCGCGACCTCCGGATCGAGGTGGCTCGCGAGGGCCTCGTCGTCGACATCCGCGAGAACCGCGGCGGCCACACCTCCCAACTGGTCATCGAGAAACTGGCCCGCCGCATCGTCGGCTGGGACGTCCCCCGCGGCGTCCGCCCCTACAGCTACCCCGAGGACGCCCCCCGCGGCCCCGTCGTCGCCATCGCCAACGAGTTCTCCGGCTCCGACGGCGACATCGTCAACGCCGCGATCAAGGCCCTCGGCATCGGCCCGGTCGTGGGCACCCGCACCTGGGGCGGAGTCATCGGCATCGACAACCGATACAACCTGGTCGACGGCACCCGAGTGACCCAGCCCAAGTTCGCTTTCTGGCTTGAGGGTTACGGGTGGGGCGTGGAGAACCACGGCGTGGACCCGGACGTGGAGGTCGTGCAGAGGCCTCAGGATTACGCGGCGGGCAGGGACCCCCAACTGGACGAGGCAATCCGCTTGGCCCTTGAGTCACTGGAGACCAGCCCGGCCAAAACCCCGCCCGCTTTGCCCACCTAAAGGGGCGCGGGGAACTGCGCGACCAGCCACAACGCACGCGCACCCGACAACGCTACGATGCCCCCATATTCGATCAATCTGTGCGAGGAGCGGCCACATGCCAGGGGACCCTCAAGACGACTGCCTGTTCTGCAAGATCGCCGCAGGACAGATCCCGGCCACCATCGTCCGTGAGACACAGACCACCGTCGCGTTCCGGGACATCAACCCCCAGGCCCCCACCCACGTACTGGTCATCCCCAAGGCCCACTACGAGAACGCCGCCGAACTGGCCACCGCCGAACCGACGGTCGCCGCCGACGTACTGCGCGAGGCCGGCGAAATCGCCGCCGAGGAGAAGCTCGACAGCTATCGCCTCGTGTTCAACACCGGCACCGGCGTAGGCCAGACCGTCTTCCACGCCCACGCCCACATCCTGGGCGGCCGAGGCATGACCTGGCCCCCCGGCTAGGTCGCCAAGTCGCCATGTCCGTACGCGAACTCGTGGTCCTCGGCACAGCCAGCCAGGTCCCCACCCGCCACCGCAACCACAACGGCTACCTCCTCCGCTGGGACGCCGAAGGCATCCTCTTCGACCCCGGCGAGGGCACCCAGCGCCAGATGCTCCGCGCGGGCGTCGCCGCGCACGACCTCAACCGGATCTGCGTGACGCACTTCCACGGCGATCACTCCCTCGGTCTCGCCGGCGTCATCCAGCGCATCAACCTGGACCGGGTCCCGCACGAGATCACCGCGCACTACCCGCGCTCGGGGCAGCACTTCTTCGACCGCCTGCGCTACTCCACCGCCTACCGCGAGACGGTCGGCATCACGGAGGCCCCCGTGGACGCGGACGGCGTACTCGTCACCACACCCTCGTACACCCTGGAAGCCCGCAAGCTGTCCCACCCCGTCGAGTCCTACGGCTACCGCCTCACCGAACCCGACGGCCGCCGCATGCTCCCCGACCGCCTCGCCGAGCACGGCATCAAGGGCCCGGACGTGGGCCGTATCCAGCGCGAGGGATCGGTCGGCGGCGTCTCCCTCGCCGAGGTCAGCGAGACGCGCCGCGGCCAGCGCTTCGCGTTCGTCATGGACACCCGTCTCTGCGACGGCGTCCACGCCCTCGCGGAGGGCTGCGACATGCTGGTCATCGAGTCGACGTTCCTCGACGCGGACGAGCAACTCGCCGTGGACCACGGTCACTTGACCGCGGGGCAGGCGGCGGAGGTGGCGCGCGAGGCCGGCGTACGGCATCTGGTCCTCACCCACTTCAGCCAGCGCTACTCCGACCCCGACGAGTTCGAGCGGCAGGCACGGGCGGCGGGCTACGAGGGGGAGCTGACCGTGGCGCACGATCTGCTGCGGGTGCCGGTTCCGAAACGGCGATAAAACACCCGTACGATACTTCGATGCCTCTCCCCAAAGCCGAACTGCACCTGCACATCGAAGGCACCCTGGAGCCGGAGCTCGCCTTCGCGCTCGCCGCCCGCAACGGTGTCGCGCTGCCCTACGCGGACACCGAGGAACTGCGCAAGGCGTATCTCTTCGACGACCTCCAGACCTTCCTGAACCTCTACTACGAGCTGATGGCCGTCCTGCGCACCGAGCGGGACTTCGAGGACCTGGCGAACGCCTATCTCGCCCGCGCCGCCGCGCAGGGCGTACGGCACGCGGAGATCTTCTTCGACCCGCAGGCGCACCTCGCGCGGGGCGTGGACATGGGCACGGTGGTGAACGGCCTGTGGCGGGCGCTGGGGAGCAGCGAGGCGCAGCACGGCGTCTCCACCCGCCTCATCCTGTGCTTCCTGCGCGACCAGTCCGCCGAGTCGGCCATGGAGACGCTGGAGGCCGCGAAGCCGTACCTCGACCGGATCGTCGGCATCGGCCTCGACTCGGCGGAGGTCGGCCACCCGCCGGTGAAGTTCCGCGAGGTCTACGAGGCCGCCGCGGCCCTCGGTCTACGACGGGTCGCGCACGCCGGTGAGGAGGGTCCGCCGGAGTACATCACCGAGGCCCTTGACGTCCTCGGCGTCGAGCGGATCGACCACGGGCTGCGCTGCATGGAGGACGAGACACTCGTCGCCCGCCTGGTCCGGGACCGGGTCCCGCTGACCCTGTGCCCGCTGTCCAACGTGCGGCTGCGCGCGGTGGACGTCCTGGCCGAGCACCCGCTGCCCGCCATGCTGGACGCGGGTCTGCTCTGCACGGTCAACTCCGACGACCCCGCCTACTTCGGCGGCTACGCGGGCGACAACTTCGACGCGGTGCGCTCGGCGCTGGGTCTGAGCGAGGACCGGTTGCGCGAACTGGCCCGCAACTCGTTCGTCGCGTCCTTCCTGGAGGACGACGAGGAGCTGCGGGCGCGGTACCTGGCCGAGGTCGACGCGTACGAGTTCTAGTCGTACGAGTTCTAGGCGGCCGGTGTCGTGTCGTACGCGTGCGGGACGGGCGTGTCCACGGAGATCGTCTCCACGGGGATCTCCACGACCGGCAGTTGACGCCTGCCGAAGCCCAGCGCGACCGCGGTCATCGGTACGGCGATCACCAGCAGCCCGACGGCCAGGATCGCCCCCATCGCCGGGAACCCGGCCCGCGCGGCCAGCACGCTCCCCGTCAGCGGTCCCGCCGCCGTCCCGAGCGAGGACGCCGAGCCGACCAGGACGGCCCAGCGTCCGCGTGGGTCGAGGGAGGCGGCGAGGCCGATGACGTAGGACAGGACGACCGGGTAGAGCAGGTTCCAGGCGATCTCGCCGGTCGCGAAGGTCGTCAGGTCGGTCGCGGACGCGCTCAGCAGGATGCAGAGCGCGATGACGGCCGTACCGGCGCCGATGGGCAGCGCGCGGCCCAGGCGGGGGCCGAGGGCGCCCGCGACCGTCACGCCGAACAGGCCCGCGCCGAGCGCCACGGCGAAGACCGCGCCGACGGTGGTCTCCGTCAACCGCGCCTGGTCCAGGCCGATCCGGCCGCTGACGCCCCACAGGGAGTTCTGCACGAGGGACCAGCAGGGCATGGTGACGGCGAGGAGCAGTCCGGCGCGGAAGTGCGGGAGGCGGCTGCCGTCGAGCACGGCGTGGGTGGTCGCCGTGCGGAGCGGGAGGCGGCCGGTGAGCGGCCAGACGAGCAGTGCGGTGAGAGCGATCGCGGCGAGTGGCTGGCCGTGGCCCGGGCCGAGGTGCGGGACCGTCAGATAGACCGCGCCGGCGAGCGCGGAGACGCCGAGCAGGCCGACCGTGGTGGTGCGGTGCGGGTCGGGCTGGGCGGCGATGCCGGTGGCGGCGACCGTGGTGGCCGTACCGGAGCCGAAGCCGCCGACCAGCGCGCCCAGGACGACCGCGGGGACGGCGGTGGTGAGGGCGGCGGTGCCGTAGCCGAGGACGGCGAGGGCGAGGCCGATGCGGGCGAGGGTGCGGGGGCCCACGCGGTCGACGCGGGAGGCGAGCACGAAGCCGGCGGCGGCCGAGCTCAGCAGCAGGGCGCTGCCGAGGGCGCCGGCCTGCGTGGCGCTCAGCGGCAGCCCGGAGTCCAGGCGGCCGACGGTGGTCGGGAGGAGGTAGGGAGCGAGGTACCCGGCCGTGAAAAGGGCGACGAGGGGCCAGGCGATGGTGCGGGGGGCGAACACGGGCGTTCCCAGGGCATGCGAAAGAAGCGGCTCATGAAGGGGGTTGGGCGCAGGCCGTCGACGGACAGGAACGCGCGAGGAATTTGTATCAAGCACGCGGTTCCGGAAAGAAGCCCGGGATGTGTGATGTGGCGCACGTTGCGTTTGGGGCGGGGGAGGTCGGGTAGCAGAGAGCGACGCCGAGGTGAACTTAGCCTGTCCGACCAGGGCTAACGCCAGTGCACCGCGCCTCCCGCGCCCGGGGTCGCCGACTCGATCTTCTCCCTGATCTCCCGCATGACCGTCACGATCCGCTCCTCGTGCTCGGTCGTCAGCCGGGCCACCGGCACCGCGCAGCTGATCGCGTCCTGGGCCGGGGTGTCGTAGCGCAGCGCGAAGCCGAAGCCGACGATGCCGAGGACGCCCTCCTCGCGGTCGATCGAGTAGCCGCGGGCGCGGATCAGGGCGAGGTCGGAGGCCAGGGACTCACGGGTGGTGCGGGTGTTGGGCGTGAGGGCCTCGTACGGGCCCTCGGGCAGGTCCTCGTCCGGGCGCTGGGCCAGCAGCGCCTTGCCCAGCGCGCCCACGTGCGCCGGCAGCCGCCGCCCGACCCGCAGGATCGTGCGCAGGTACTCGTGCGACTCCCGGGTCGCGAGATACGCCACGTCCCACCCGTCGAGGCGCCCCATGTGGATCGTCTCGCCGAGCGCCACGGAGGCCTCGTCGAGATACGGGCGTACGGCACGCACGCGCGGGTCGGAGTCGAGGTAGGTGGTGCCGGTGAGCAGCGCGTGGATGCCGATGCCGTAGAGCGAGCCGGTGACGTCGGTACGCACCCAGCCGCGGCTGATCAGGGTCTGGAGCAGCGCGTACATCGAGCTGCGCGGCACGCCCAGCTCGTCGGCGAGCTCCTGGAGTCGCGCGGGACGGTCGCCGCGCGCGGCGAGCAGTTCGAGCAGCTCGACCGTGCGGGCGGCGGACTTCACCTCGCGGACGCCACCGGGCTCTGACATGCGCCGATGGTAGCGAGCGTGAGCGCCCCATTGACGGTCGTGGTTCGCGTATCTAATCTCTGTCTTCATACGTGGATAACGTCTACATGGGGAGATGGCCTCAGGTGCCTAAGGTGAACGGCGCGACGGAGACCGTGGTGCGCAGGCTGCGGGACGGGATGACGGGCGGTGTGCTCTCCTTCCCGCTCACCTCCTTCCACGAGGACGGCTCGCTCGACCCGGACGGCTTCCGCGCCCATGTGGCGGCGCAGATCGCCGCCGCACCCGGCGCCGTCTTCCCGGCCTGCGGCACCGGCGAGTTCTTCTCGCTGGACGAGGACGAGTACCGCACGGTCGTCGCCGTCACCGTCGAGGAGGCGGCCGGCCGCCTGCCCGTGGTCGCCGGCGTCGGCTACGGCTGGGCGCAGGCCGTACGGTTCGCGCGCATCGCCGAGGAGGCGGGAGCCGACGCCCTCCTGGTCCTGCCGCACTACCTCGTCGCCGCCCCGCAGGACGGACTGGTCGCGCAGCTGGAGCAGATCGCCGCCCGCACCTCGCTGCCGCTCATCGCCTACCAGCGCGGCCAGGTCGCCTTCGGGATGGACGCGTTCCGGCGGATCACGCGGATCCCCGGCGTCATCGGCCTCAAGGACGGCCACAGCGACCTCGACCGCCTCCAGCGCCTCACCCTGGCCGCCCCGGAGGACTTCCTCTTCTTCAACGGCGCCTCCACCGCCGAGATCCAGGCCCGCGCCTACGCCACTGTCGGCGTCCCCGCCTACTCCTCCGCCGTGCACGCCTTCGCCCCCGAGATCGCGAACGCCTTCTTCGCCGCCCTGAGCGCCGGCGACGACGGCACGGTCGACAAGCTGCTGCGCGACTTCTACGTCCCGCTCGTCGAACTCCGCGACCGGGTACCGGGATACGCGGTCTCGCTGGTCAAGGCGGCGGCCCGACTGCGCGGCCGGCCCGTCGGTCCCGTCCGCGCCCCGCTCACCGACCCCTCGGCCGCCGACCTGGCCGACCTCAAGGCCCTCCTCGCCGCCGGCCTCGACCTCGTAGGAGCCGCCCTGTGAACCTCACCATCACCGACGTCCGGCTCACGCCGATCCTGATCGCCGACCCGCCCCTGCTCAACACACAGGGCGTGCACCAGCCGTACACCCCCCGGCTGATCGTCGAGGTGGAGACGGCCGACGGGGTCACCGGCGTCGGCGAGACGTACGGCGACACCAAGTACCTGGAGCTGGCCCGGCCGTTCGCCGAGAAACTGAAGGGCCGTCAGGTCACGGATCTGAACGGGCTGTTCACGATCGCCGACGAGGTCTCCGTGGACGACTCCCGGGTCTCCGCTCAGGTCGACGTCGGCGGGCTGCGCGGGGTCCAGACCGCCGACAAGCTGCGCCTGTCCGTCGTCTCCGGCTTCGAGGTCGCCTGCCTCGACGCCCTCGGCAAGACCCTCGGCCTGCCCGTGCACGCGCTGCTCGGGGGCAAGGTGCGGGACGCCGTCGAGTACAGCGCGTACCTGTTCTACAAGTGGGCCGACCATCCGGCGGGCGTGGCCTGCGAGAAGGACGACTGGGGGGCCGCGGTCGATCCGGCGGGGGTCGTCGAGCAGGCGCGGAAGTTCAAGGAGCGGTACGGGTTCACCTCGTTCAAGCTCAAGGGCGGGGTCTTCCCGCCGGACGAGGAGATCGCCGCCGTACGGGCGTTGGCCGAGGCCTTCCCCGGACATCCGCTGCGGCTCGACCCCAACGGCGCCTGGTCCGTGGCGACTTCGCTCAAGGTGGCGCAGGAGGTGGGCGACCTCCTGGAGTACCTGGAGGACCCGGCCCTCGGTACGCCGGCCATGGCCGAGGTGTCGGCAGGGACCGGCGTCCCGCTCGCCACCAACATGTGCGTGACGACCTTCGCCGAGATCAGGGAGGCGTTCTCGCGGGACGCCGTCCAGGTCGTCCTCTCCGACCACCACTACTGGGGCGGCCTGCGCAACACCCAGCAACTCGCCGCCGTCTGCGCGACGTTCGGCGTCGGGGTGTCCATGCACTCCAACACGCACCTGGGGATCAGCCTGGCCGCGATGACCCATGTCGCGTCCACCGTCCCCAACCTCCACCACGCCTGCGACTCCCACTACCCCTGGCAGTCCGAGGACGTCCTCACCGAGCGCCTCACCTTCGTGGGCGGCAAGGTCACCGTCTCCGACGCGCCCGGCCTCGGCGTCCAACTCGACCACAACAAGCTGGAGTTGCTCCATCGGCGGTGGCTCGACGACGACGGGTCGCTGCGCGAGCGGGACGACGCGGCGGCGATGCGGGTCGCGGAACCGGGGTGGGAGACGCCGAGCGTGCCTCGCTGGTAGGCACGGGCGGCGGTCGGGGCGGGGCGGCCGGATCCGGACGCGGGCGGCGGCCGGGCGCCAACGCGGTGACGGCGCGGCGGCACGCGGTGGACCTGCGGCTCCCGTCCCCGGCGCGACCCACGGGCGGGCCTGCTGCGACGGCCGGTTGTCGGTGGTGTGGTGCACACTGGCCTGATCCGCACCATGTCAGGGAGTGCACCGTGATCGCGCCCAATGGGAAGGGACCCTCGCCCGTCACCTCGGGACCGCAGTGTCAGGCCGAGGTCGACCCGCTGGCCGCCGTGCGCGCACCGGACGATCCCCCCTGGGACGTGTACCTCACGGGCACGGTCTTCCTCGACATCGTCTTCACGGGTCTGGAGACCGCCCCGGTGCGCGGGACCGAGTCCTGGGCGCGCGGGATGGGGTCGAGCCCCGGCGGCGTCGCCAACATGGCCACCGCCCTGGCCCGCCTGGGCCTGCGCACGTCCCTCGCCGCGGCCTTCGGCGACGACCACTACGGGGAGTACTGCTGGGACGCCCTGGAGCAGGGCGAGCACATCGACCTCTCCACCTCCCGCACGGTTCCCGGCTGGCACTCCCCGGTCACCGTCTCCATGGCCTACGAGGGCGAGCGCACGATGGTCTCCCACGGCCACGAGCCGCCCTCCGAGGCCGTGGCCGTCGCCAAGACCGGCGTCCTGGACAACCCGCCCCGCGCGCGTGCCGCCGTCGCCTCCCTCACGCCCGGCGAGCACGCCCCCTGGATCGCCGAGGCCGCGCGCCGGGGCACCCGCGTCTTCGCCGACGTCGGCTGGGACGAGACCGGCGCCTGGGACCTGGCGGGCCTGCCCGACCTCGAACACTGCGAGGCCTTCCTGCCGAACGCGGAGGAGGCCATGCGCTACACGGGCGCCAAGTCCCCGCGCGCCGCCGCCCACGCCCTCACCGAACACGTGCCGCTCGCGGTGGTGACCCTCGGCGCGGAGGGCGCCTACGCGGTCGACCGGCGGACCGGCGAGACCGCCGAGGTGCCCGCCATCGCCGTGGAGGCCCTCGACCCCACCGGCGCCGGTGACGTCTTCGTGGCCGGCTTCGTCACCGGCACCCTGGCCGACTGGCCGCTCGCGGACCGCCTCGCCTTCGCGGGCCTCACGGCGGCGCTGTCCGTCCAGGAGTTCGGCGGCTCGCTCTCGGCGCCCGGCTGGTCCGAGATCGCGGCCTGGTGGCGCAAGGTCCAGTCCGTCGAGGCCCAGGACCCGACGGCCCTCCAGCGGTACGCCTTCCTGGAGACCCTCCTCCCGGAGGCGGCGGCGAGACCCTGGCCGCTGCGCCGGGCGGTGCCGACGATCGGCTTCGGCAGATCGACCTGACCGTTCAGGACGCGGAGGATCGGCCCCTCAGCGCTCCTCGGCCCGCCCCAGTACCTCGCTGACCTGCTCATGGACCACCTCGCGCACCTGCGCCGGCAGTGACCCCAGCGCCGTACCGTCCAGCGCCTCCAGGACCGCCTCCGTGCCGGTGTCGCACGGAACGGACTCGCTGATCACCTCGTACCCCTCCCGCACGGCGACCCGCAGCAGGGGGCGTGTGCCCGTGGGGGCGTGGACCGCGGAGGCGACCACGTAGGGCGGGGGGCCGCCCGCCGCCTCGGGGAGCTTGCGGTAGCCGCTGGCGACCGGGGCGCGCCAGTGCAGGCTCAGGAGGAGGGGCTGCTTGGCCAGCAGCTCGGCCAGGTCCGTGCGGACCGGGCCCTCCGGTGTCAGGACCAGGGCGCGGGCGCCCAGCACCAGGGCCGCGGGCAGCAGACACCGCAGCGTGCTGCCGACGATGTTCCCGCCCACCGTCGCGGTCCGCCGCACGGCCCCCGTGCCTATCCCGGCCGCCGCCCGCCGCAGCACCTCCGGCACCCGCTCGTCGACCTGGTGCAGCAGCACCGCCGCCCCCAGCTCCTCGGCGCCGAGGACGTTCGCCTCCGGCACCTCGCGCAGGGACACGGCCTGTTCCGGGAAGCCGTCCCGTTGCCAGCCCGCCCACACGAGGGTGGCACCACCGACGGGTATCGCCCCCTCGGTCAGGCACCGCTGTGCCTCGGACACGGACGTGGGCAGACGCAGGAGCACGGCCTACCTTCTTTCTCCGGACGGGCGAGACGGGCGTCGCCGTCTTCGAACGCGTGTAGCGGCGCACGAATAGTGGTGACGGAGCGCATTCTTCCCACGCGCGGGGGGAGCATGCAGGGCTCATCGCTTCACACAGGGCGCCCACACCCGCGAAAAGCCCTACGGCGTTGTCAGTGCACCGACGTACTCTTGGAACCGCGAGGCCGCCCTCAGCTACGCGGCCGTGACGAGGAGGAATCGCAGGCCTACAGAGCCGGCCCATGACTCAGACACCCACAGCTCCCACCCCCGCGCAGGGGCAGGCCAGAGCACAGTTCACGGTCCCTGCCCAGCACCCGATGGTCACCGTGCTGGGTTCCGGCGACGCCCTCCTGCGCGTGATCGAGAAGGCCTTCCCGGCGGCCGACATCCACGTCCGGGGCAATGAGATCAACGCGGTCGGCGACGCCGGTGAAGTCGCCCTCGTCCAGCGCCTGTTCGACGAGATGATGCTGGTGCTCCGCACGGGCCAGCCGATGACGGAGGACGCAGTGGAACGCTCGATCGCCATGCTGAGGGCGAGCGAGAACGGGAAGAGCGACGGCCAGGAGACCCCGGCCGAGGTCCTGACGCAGAACATCCTGTCCTCGCGCGGCCGCACCATCCGCCCCAAGACCCTGAACCAGAAGCGGTACGTCGACGCGATCGACAAGCACACGATCGTCTTCGGCATCGGTCCGGCCGGCACCGGCAAGACCTACCTCGCCATGGCCAAGGCGGTGCAGGCCCTGCAGGCCAAGCAGGTCACCCGCATCATCCTCACCCGCCCCGCGGTCGAGGCGGGCGAGCGGCTCGGCTTCCTGCCGGGCACGCTCTACGAGAAGATCGACCCCTACCTGCGCCCGCTGTACGACGCGCTGCACGACATGCTGGACCCGGAGTCGATCCCGAAGCTGATGGCCGCGGGCACGATCGAGGTCGCCCCGCTGGCGTACATGCGCGGCCGTACGCTCAACGACGCCTTCATCATCCTGGACGAGGCCCAGAACACGAGCCCCGAGCAGATGAAGATGTTCCTCACCCGGCTCGGCTTCGAGTCGAAGATCGTGATCACCGGTGACGTGACGCAGGTCGACCTGCCGAGCGGCACCAAGAGCGGTCTGCGCCAGGTGCAGGACATCCTCGAAGGGGTCGACGACGTCCACTTCTCGCGGCTGTCGTCGCAGGATGTCGTACGGCACAAGCTGGTCGGCCGTATCGTCGACGCGTACGAGAAGTACGACAGCGAGAACGGTACGGAGAACGGCACCCACAAGGGCGCCCGTAACAAGCGGAAGTAGACCAGCACGACCATGTCGATCGACGTCAACAACGAGTCCGGAACCGAGGTCGACGAGCAGGCGATCCTCGACATCGCCCGCTACGCGCTCGCGCGGATGCGTATCCACCCGCTCTCCGAGCTCTCGGTGATCGTCGTGGACGACGACGCCATGGAGCAGCTGCACATCCAGTGGATGGACCTGCCGGGGCCGACCGACGTGATGTCGTTCCCGATGGACGAGCTGCGTCCGCCGGCGAAGGACGACGAGGAGCCGGTGGCGGGGCTGCTCGGGGACATCGTGCTGTGTCCCGAGGTCGCCAAGAAGCAGGGCGAGGAAGCGCCGACACAGCACTCCATGGACGAGGAGCTCCAACTGCTCACCGTCCATGGGGTGTTGCACCTGCTGGGTTACGACCACGAGGAGCCGGACGAGAAGGCCGAGATGTTCGGTCTGCAGGCCGCCATCGTGGACGGCTGGCGTGCGGAGAAGGGCATGACCGGCCCCTCTCCGGCTCCGACCGTCTCATGAGCCCGCAGATCGTCGCGGGCGCCGTCGCGCTGGTCGTCGTCGCCTGGCTCGCCGCCTGCGCGGAGGCGGGCCTCGCGCGCGTGTCCAGCTTCCGCGCCGAGGAGGCCGTCAAGTCCGGCCGCCGGGGCAGCGCGAAGCTGGCGCAGGTCGCGGCCGACCCGACCCGCTATCTGAACGTCGCCCTGCTGGTCCGCGTGGCCTGCGAGATGGCGGCCGCCGCGCTGGTGACGTACGCCTGTCTCCAGGAGTTCTCCGGCACCACCGAGGCCCTCCTGGTCGCGATCGGCGTGATGGTCCTGGTGTCGTACGTGGCCGTCGGGGTCTCCCCGCGCACCATCGGCCGCCAGCATCCGCTGAACACGGCAACCGCGGCCGCGTACGTACTGGTGCCGCTCGCCCGGATCATGGGGCCGGTCCCGTACCTGCTGATCCTCATCGGCAACGCGCTCACCCCCGGCAAGGGGTTCCGCCGCGGTCCCTTCGCCTCCGAGGCGGAGCTGCGCGCGCTGGTCGACCTCGCCGAGAAGGAGTCGCTGATCGAGGACGACGAGCGCCGCATGGTGCACTCGGTCTTCGAGCTGGGCGACACGCTCGTACGGGAGGTCATGGTCCCGCGGACCGACCTCGTCGTCATCGAGCGCTACAAGACGATCCGTCAGGCCCTCACCCTCGCCCTGCGGTCGGGTTTCTCGCGCATCCCGGTGACCGGGGAGAGCGAGGACGACATCGTCGGGATCGTGTACCTGAAGGACCTGGCCCGCAAGACGCACATCAGCCGGGACGCGGAGAGCGAACTGGTGTCGACGGCCATGCGCCCCGCCGCCTTCGTGCCCGACACGAAGAACGCGGGCGATCTGCTGCGCGAGATGCAGCAGGACCGCAATCACGTCGCCGTCGTCATCGACGAGTACGGCGGCACGGCCGGCATCGTCACCATCGAGGACATCCTGGAGGAGATCGTCGGCGAGATCACGGACGAGTACGACCGTGAACTCCCGCCGGTCGAGGAGCTCGGCGACGACCGCTACCGCGTCACGGCCCGCCTCGACATCACCGACCTCGGCGAGCTGTACGGCCTGGAGGAGTACGACGACGAGGACGTGGAGACCGTCGGCGGCCTCCTCGCCAAGGCCCTGGGCCGAGTGCCCATCGCGGGCGCGTCCAGCGTGGTCGAGCTGCCGGACGGACGTGAACTGCGCCTGACCGCCGAGGACTCGGCCGGCCGCCGCAACAAGATCGTCACGGTCCTGGTGGAGCCGGTGGACCCGGCCGACACCGAGGCGAAACCGAAGGAGTGACGGGGGAGTGGGGCGGAGGTGACGGAGGCCGACGAGGGACCGGTGGCCCGGATGCGGGTGACCAACAGCGGTACGGCGATGCTGGAGCTGATCCTGGAGCCGTACGGCAGCGACCACTGGCTGAAGCCCGGCGAGACGTTCGTGGTGGTGACGTACGGCTTCGAGGACAGCGAGCCCTTCGAGGTCGAGCACGAGCCGGCGACGGTGACGGTCAACCTCGGCGGCCACGGCTGTGTGACCGACCTGCACGGCGTCGAGATCGACTGCGCCCACGGGCGACCGGAGAGGAAACGACCGCATGACCCCCGACGAACTGCGTGGCTTCTGTCTCTCCTTCAACGCCGCGGTTGAGGACTTCCCCTTCACCCCCGAGACGTCCGTCTTCAAGGTGCTCGGGAAGCTGTTCGCGCTGACCCGCCTCGACGGCAGTCCGCTGACCGTGAATCTCAAGTGCGACCCCGAGGACGCGGTGCGGCTGCGGGAGGAGTACCCCGGGCTGATCATCCCCGGGTATCACATGAACAAGCGGCACTGGAACACGGTCACGGTCGACGGCGAGCTCCCGGACCGGGTGGTCCGGGAGCTGGTGGAGGACTCGTACGACCTGGTGGTGGCCGGTCTACCGCGCGCCGAGCGGCTCCGCCTCGACCGCCCCTGAGCGGGTCCGCAGGCCCAGCGCGACCAGCGCGGCGGCGGCCAGCACGATCACCGAGTCGATCGCCAGGACCGTGTGCACACCGGACAGCAGGTCGTCCGAGGTGGTGGCGAGGACGCCCAGGAGCGGGATGCCGACGGTGAGGCCGATCTGCTGGGTGGAGGTGACCAGGCCGGTGGCCAGGCCCTGTTCCTCGTCCGGGACGCCCGAGGTGACGGTGACGCCGTAGGAGATGATCGCGCCCAGGTGGCACATGCTGGCCAGCGAGACGGCGGTCGTGGCGAGCCAGACCGACCAGGTGTGGGCGTTCAGCCCCAGCAGGGCGGCGACCAGCGCGCCCTGGCCGGCCAGCGAGAGGGCGAGGGTGCGGCGGGCGCCGAGCCGGCCGATGACCTTCGGGGCGTACGCGCCCGCCACCGCCGACAGCACGCCCTGGACGCCGAAGACCAGGCCCGTCTCGAAGGCGGACAGGCCGAGGACCTCCTGGAAGTACAGGGTCAGCACGAAGACGACCGTCGACATCATCGAGAAGGTGACCAGGCCGCCGATGTTGCCCCACGCCACCGTGCGGCGGCGCAGCATCGGAAGCGAGACCAGGGGCTGGGCGGTACGGGACTCGACGGCCACGAACGCGGTCAGCAGCAGGACGCCCGCGACGAGGGTGACGATGACGTCCGCGCCGCCGAAGCCGCGGTCGGCGGCCGTGGACAGGGCGTAGATCAGGGCGAGCAGGCCCGCGGTGACGGTGATCGCGCCGGGGATGTCCAGGCGCGGACGGTCGGGGGTGCGGGACTCGGGGAGCAGGCCGGGGGCCAGCGGCAGGACGATCAGGGCGAAGAGGGAGAGCAGGCCCATCGTCGAGCGCCAGCCGAGCGCGTCGGTCAGCACACCGCCGGCCACCATGCCGACGGTGAAGCCCAGCGAGAGCAGGGTGCCGGAGATGCCCAGGGCGCGGTCGCGGGCCGGGCCCTCCGGGAAGGTCGTCGTCAGCAGGGACATGCCGGTCGGCACGATCGCCGCCGCGCCCAGCCCCTGCAGTGCCCGCCCGGCCAGGAAGGACGCCGGGTCCCAGGCGAAGGTGGCGAGCACCGAGGCGGCGCCGAACAGCGCGAGCCCGGTCAGGAACAGTCTGCGGCGGCCGTAGAGGTCGCCGATGCGGCCGAAGAGCAGCAGGAACCCGCCGGACGGGAGCGCGAACGCCGTCACCGCCCACTGCAGGGCCGAGGTGCTCATGCCCAGGTCCGGGCCGAGGACCGGCAGGGCGACGTTGAGGACGGAGAAGTCGAGGGCGACCATGAACTGGGCCGCGCACAGGACGAACAGAACGAGCTTGTCCCGCGTGGACAGCCGGGGAGTGCCGTGCGAAGGGGTGGACGGAGTGGTCGGGGTCGTGGTCTCGATCGCCATGGCAAGAGCATCGGGCGGCCGGAATAAGCGTGGGGAGTCGGAACTTATCGTGGTGGTGGCACCACCAGACAGAGGGGGATCTGTACGTGGCTGAGGACGTGGGCAGGAGCCATCGGCGGACCGAGTTGCGCGAGTTCCTGATGAGCAGGCGGGCCCGGGTGAGTCCGGCCGAGGCGGGACTGCCCGACGGCGGCGCCCGGCGCCGTACCCCGGGGCTGCGCCGCGAGGAGGTCGCGGTGCTGGCCGGCGTGGGTGCCTCCTGGTACCAGTGGCTGGAGCAGGGCCGGGACATCTCGGTCTCCCCGCAGGTCCTGGACGCGGTGGCCCGGGTGCTGCGGCTGAGCGGCACCGAGCGCCGGCATCTGTACGTACTGGCCGGACTGAACCCGCCCGTGCCCGAAGTGGCCCCGGAGAAGCGGGACATGTGCGAGGGACTGCGCCGGCTGATCGACACGTGGATGCCGTATCCGGCGCACATCATGGACGCGTACTACAACTGCGTGCAGTACAACGCGGCCGCCGCGATCGTGCTCGGCATGCGGCAGGAGGGCACGCAGAACTGCCTCGTCGACTTCTTCACCGACCCGCTGTACCGGTCCCGCTCCAAGAGCTGGGAGAAGAACGCGCGGACGGTCGTCGCGCAGTTCCGGGCGGCCTCCTCGGCGCGGCCCGACGACGAGGGGTACCAGGAGCTGCTGGACCGACTGCACGCGGACAGCCCGGAGTTCGCCGCGCTGTGGGCGGAGCGGGACATCGAGGACGCCGGGCAGATCCGCAAGGAACTGGACCATCCGCTGGCCGGACTGCTGGTCGTGGAGTCGACGGCGATGCGGGTGCCGGCCCGCCCCGACCTGACGATCGTGCTGCACACCCCGCTGGACGAGGCGAACACCGCGGCCAAGCTGGAGTGGCTGGCCTCCCCGCAGGCGCGGCGCGGGGCGATGTACCCCGTGGCGGGCTGACGCGAGCCGCCCCGGGTGACGCGGGTACCCCGTGGCCGGGTGGCGAGGGCGGCTCTTCGTATGCTCTGGGCATGACCGACAGCAACGCGCTCGACCCCGAGGACCGCAAGATCGTCACCCTGGCCCGCTCCGCGCGGGCCCGCAACGGTGTGCCCGAGGGGGCGGCCGTACGGGACGACACCGGCCGTACGTATGTCGCCGGGACCGTCGAGCTTCGGTCACTGAAGCTGAGCGCGCTGCGCACCGCGGTGGCGATGGCGGTGGCTTCCGGGGCGAAGTCGCTGGAGGCGGCGGCGGTCGTCACGGAGGCCGACGCGGTGCCGGAGGAGGATCTCGCGGCCGTGGCTGACCTGGGCGGAGCCGGGACGCCCGTACTGCTGGCCGGACCAGACGGCACCGTGCGCAGCACCGCGACCGCAGGCTGAAAATCGCTCTTTTCAGAGTCGGCCGGAATTCAACCTTGCCGCCTCCGTGTCTCTCACGCATCAATGGAACCGTCAGTTCCGACGGACCGTCAGATTCCGGCGACAGCTCCACCACCCCCCACTCGGCGCCCCGCACCGCGCCCCGCCGACGGCCCGTTCGGACCTCTCCCATCCATCCCCACATGGCAATTCCCGCACGGGAAGGGAGCCGGATCCCCATGAACGGCAAACGAATCAGTACAGGTGCGGCGATGGCGGTAGGGGCCCTCGCGGCCGCTTCGCTCGCGTTCGCGCCCAGCGCCCTCGCCGTCACCCCGCAGGAGGCGACGATCAACGCCGACTGCGGCATCTTCGGCGGTGGCCAGGCCACGCTCACAGCCACCCAGGACGGCACGGCGGCCACCATCACCGTCACGTCCGCGATCACCGCTCCGATCGCCCTGTCGGAGGACTCCATCTCCTCCACGCTCACCCTGGTGAACGCGAGCGGCGGCACCACCGCCTTCACCGGTACGGAGAACCCGGCGATGGCCACCGGCGACCCCGTCACCGTCGGCCCGCTCAACGGCACCGTGGCCTCCGGCGACAGCCTGGAGGCGTTCGGCGGCTCGCTGCAGATGACCATCTTCGGCATCAACGTCACGTGTACGGCGACCGCGGCGCAGTCGCCGGGGCCGTTCGTGTTCGACTGATGTAGTTCCTTGATGAGCCGTCAGTTCCTGTGCTCCATACAGGAACTGACGGCTCATCAGTTCGTTTCGGCGTCTCCATTGACTTCTCACGCGATCCGCACATCAATGCCCCCAGCGAGCACAGAGAAGAGGGGGCACACCCATGGGTTCGCACAACCGAAGACGCCGCTGGGCGTCACTGCTCGCGGGAACCGCACTCGCGGTGACCGCGGGCGGCGCGCTGGCCTGTCCGGCCGGCGCAGCGGGTACGAACGTGGACTTCGGCACGCACTGCATCCCGCCCGCCATCGCCGGCATCCCGCCGATCGACGGCACCACCACCGCCAACGTCTCGGTGGACAACACCAGCCCGAAGGTCGGCGACACCCTCACGGTGACCTACACCGTGGTCAAGCCGGCCGCCAACAACCCGACGGCCATCGCCCTGCCGGCCGACATCATGACGCCCACCGGAAAGGTCACCCTCGGCGGCGCGCAGACCGGTTCCGTGACCGTCACCGGGCCCAAGAAGAACGACCCGGTGCCCGGCAACGGGGCCTTCCCGTCGTTCTCCATGACCGGCACCTTCACGGTCACCGCGCCCGGCGCGATCACCCTCTCGCCCGGCGACTACAACATCCACACCAGCTACATCCTGGAGCTGGACACCCCCTGCACGGTGATCACCCCGCCCGCGCCGGTCTCCCAGACCGTCACCGCGACGGACGCCAATCCCACCAACAACCGTGCCATCTCGCTGGGTTCGGCCTCCGGGAACCCCGGTGACAGTGTCACCGTGAGCGGCACCGACTTCACGCCGGGCGCGACCGTCACCCTGGCCGGGCGCTCCGGGTCCACCCAGACCGCGGACACGGCGACCGTCACCGCCGGCAGCAACGGCGCCTTCAGCGGCTCACTCGTCGTCAACGACAAGACGACGACCGGGATCGTGGCCTACGAGGGCAGCGCGTGGAACGCCGAGAAGGGCGCGGGACCCGCGGCCTACCTCGTCAACGACACGACACCCGTGCCGGACGGCAGCCAGAAGCTGACCACGACCGTGAAGGCGGGGACGCTGTCGATGTCCCAGGCCGGCGACTCCGTGGCACTCTCGGCGGTCGACTTCGGTCAGGGCGGGGCCTCCACCGGGGCCCTGAACGCCGTCACCGTCAAGGACTACCGCGGCGGCCCCGCGGGCTGGTCCCTGACCGGCAAGGTCACCGACTTCACCGGTCCCGGCGCCAAGATCGATGCCGGGAAGCTGAGTTGGAACCCTGCCTGCGCCACCAAGGCGGGCAGTCCCAGCACCTGCCAGGCCGGTTCCGCCGGCTCGGTGGGCCTCTCGGGCGCGACCCTCGCGGCGGCTCCCGACGGGACGGTCACCGGCGGTGAGTTCACCGTCGACGCCGGACTGTCGCTGGACGTACCGGCGTTCACGCCTCCGGGCTCGTACTCCGGAGTCCTGACGCTCACGCTCAGCTGACGGCAAGGGCGTCCGCACCCGCCCGCCCCACTCCCTCCCGTCCTTCTTCTCGTCCTTCTGCTTGTCCTTCTTCTTGTCCATGGTCTCGTCCGTGGGGGTCCGCACCCATGCGCAAGCTGTACGTCCTCCTCCTGGGCCTCCTGCTCGCCTGGCAGGCCGCGCCCGCGCACGCCGCCGACAACGGCAGCTGGTCCGTCTATCCCGTCTCCTCGGCCGTCGCCGCGCGGCCCTACTTCTATCTCTCCGCCGATCCCGGGCAGACCATCGACGACAAGGTGGTCGTCGCCAACAAGACGGGGAAGCCGCTGACCTTCCGGCTGTACGCGGCCGACGCCTACAACACCGCCCGCGACGGCGGGTTCGCGGTGCGCACGGTCGACGAGAAGCAGCGGGGCGTGGGGGCCTGGGCGAAGCCCGCGAAGACCCGGGTCACCGTGCCGGCCCACAAGACGGTCACCGTCCCCTTCACGCTGACGGTGCCCGAGGGTGCCGAACCGGGCGACCACCCGGGCGCGTTGGTCGCGCTGGACGAGCGGATCGACAAGGGCGACGGATCACTGGCCCTGGGTGTGCAACGCGCCGTCGCCGCCCGGGTGTACCTCCGGGTGGGTGGGCCGACCCTCCCCGCGCTCGCCGTCGAGAACGTCCGCGTCACCCACCACCAGCCACTGGTACCGGGGTTGGGGGACAGCGACGCGACGATCTCCTACACCCTCCGCAACACTGGCAACGTCACCCTCGATCCGAAGGTGACGCTCAAGGCGCAGGGCCTCTTCGGCCGTACGCTCCTGTCCCGCGGTCTGACCCGGATCCCCGCCGAACTGCTGCCAGGGCAGAGCGTGAAGCTCAGCGAGCCGTGGAAGGGCGCACCCCAACTCGACTGGGGGGACGTCACGTTGACCGCGAGCGCACCGGGTACGCGGCAGTCGGGGAGCGCCTCGTTCTTCGCGCTGCCCTGGCTCGCGGCGGCGCTGCTGCTGGCCGTGGGGTTCGTGGGCGGAGTACTGGCGGTCAGAGCGCGTCGGGACCGCGCTCACCCGTCCGCACGCGTACGACCGTCTCGACCGGCATCGCCCACACCTTCCCGTCCCCGATCTTCCCCGTCCGCGCGGCTTTGACGACCGCCTCCAGAACGGACTCCGCGTCGGCGTCCTCGACGACCACCTCGATCCGGACCTTCGGTACGAGGTCGACCTGGTACTCGGCGCCCCGGTAGACCTCGGTGTGGCCGCGCTGACGGCCGTACCCGCTGGCCTCGGTCACGGTCAGACCGTGCACGCCGAGCTCCCGCAGGGCGGTCTTCACCTCGTCGAGGCGGTGCGGCTTCACGATCGCGGTGATGAGCTTCATGGCGCGCACCATACGGCCCGGGCCGGTCCGTCCCGGGCCCCGGGTGCACGCTTGTACGGCGTGGGCTCGTGGATCAGGGAGAATGGGCGCCATGAGCGTTCGCACCCAGTCATCCGAGCAGCCGGCCGAGTCCGCCCACCGCGCCGGCTTCGCCTGCTTCGTGGGCCGCCCCAACGCGGGCAAGTCCACCCTTACGAACGCTCTGGTCGGCCAGAAGGTCGCGATCACCGCGAACCAGCCGCAGACCACGCGGCACACGGTACGCGGGATCGTGCACCGGCCCGACGCCCAGCTGATCCTGGTCGACACCCCGGGGCTGCACAAGCCGCGCACGCTGCTGGGCCAGCGGCTCAACGACGTCGTGCGCACCACCTGGGCCGAGGTCGACGTGATCGGCTTCTGCCTGCCGGCGAACGAGAAGCTCGGCCCCGGTGACCGCTTCATCGCGAAGGAACTGGCGGGGATCAAGAAGACCCCGAAGGTCGCCATCGTCACGAAGACGGACCTCGTCGACTCCAAGACCCTCGCCGAGCAGCTCATCGCCATCGACCAGCTCGGCAAGGAGCTCGGCTTCGAGTGGGCGGAGATCGTGCCGGTCTCGGCGGTCGCGGACCAGCAGGTCGACCTGCTCGCCGACCTCCTCGTCCCCCTCCTCCCGGAGGGCCCGGCCCTCTACCCCGAGGGCGACCTCACCGACGAGCCCGAGCAGGTCATGATCGCGGAGCTGATCCGCGAGGCCGCGCTGGAGGGCGTCCGCGACGAGCTGCCGCACTCCATCGCCGTCGTCGTCGAGGAGATGCTCCCCCGCGAGGACCGCCCCGCCGACAAGCCCCTCCTCGACATCCACGCCTTCGTCTACATCGAGCGCCCCAGCCAGAAGGGCATCATCATCGGCCCGAAGGGCGCCCGCCTGAAGCAGGTGGGCATCAAGTCCCGCAAGCAGATCGAGGCGTTGTTGGGCACGCCGGTCTTCCTGGACCTGCACGTAAAGGTGGCGAAGGACTGGCAACGCGACCCTCGCCAGCTGCGCAAGCTGGGCTTCTAAGCTTCCTCGCCCCCGCCGTCCCCGCCGGCCGTGGGTGACAGATGTCATGCGCGGTGGTGACAACTCCACGTGAGAGCAGGTGACTTGGCACTCCCGGCCGATGGTGCCCCGACGGCAGAGTGAGTGCACGAGGAGCCCTGGCCGTGAGCAGCCGGGGCACCACGGACGAGGAACCACCGGAATCCAGGATCGGGGGCAATACAGATGATGCGTACAGGACTGGCCATCGGCGTCACGGTCGGCGCACTGGTCTTCAGCGGCCTGATGGTCGCGACCGGTTCGGCAACCGCCGCTGATCGGCACGGCACAACCGAACTCGCCGGTCACCACGAGAATGTCGAACCGAGCGGTCACTTCGAACCCGACGGTCACTTCGAGGGGAGCAGCCTTCCCGCAGGGAGCAGCGGCCATGTCGACAGAGGTTGACCGGTCCGGTGCGACGGACGCTCGCGGCCCTCGCCGCGGGGTCGGTTCTCGCCGGCGTCACGCTGACCGGTTGCGGGCTGTCCGACCCGGGCCCCGCGCCGCCGAGCCCGTCCCGTGGACTCACCCGCGCCGAGGAACTGCGGATCTCCGACGCTGAGCAGCGACTGGTCAAGCGCTGCATGAACCGGCTGGGGTTCGCCTACTGGGAGTGGCATCCGCTGACCCTGGAGGAGAGCCGCCCTGTCGGCTACGTCCAGGACGACATCGCCTGGGCGCGCGAGCACGGATACGGCAGCGCCATCGACGCGAAGGCCACCTGGGCGAGACTGCACAATCCCAATGGCTCGTTCCGTCGTTCACTCTCGGGCAAGCGGGCTCAGGCGTACGACGCGGCCCTGGACGGCGGACCGGACACTCCGGTCCTCTCGGCCGAGGTCCCTGGCGGCGGCACCATCCGCCGCCGGGCGGGTGGCTGCGCGAGGGAGGCCGAAGAACGGCTCTACGGAGACATCGAGACCTGGTTCCGCGCGGACAAGGTCGCCGACAACCTCCGCCTCCTCTACGTGCCCGACATGATGCGTGACCAGCTCTTTCAGAAGGCGCTGCGGCGCTGGTCCGCCTGCATGCGCGGGTCGGGCCGCCACTACGACGACCCGGGCGAAGCCCAGGAGACGGCCCGGGAAACGACTCGGGACCTGACCGGCGCGGCTTTCGCGAAGGCGTTCAAGGCCGAGAAGGACATCGCGGTGGCGGATGCGAGCTGCGCCCGCGAGACCTCGCTCAAGTCCGTCGGCCGGGCTCGTGAGGCCCACTACATCGGGCAGTTGAGCAAGCGGTACAGGGACGAGCTGGTCACCCACCGACGCCTTCAATGGCAGGCGCTGGCCCGCGCCGAGAAACTCGTCGGGCCCCGCCCCTGACCTCCGCGGTGACGTGCCGCGGAACAGCACGCCTCGAACGAGGCGAACAACCAGGAGGAAGCATGCGCAAGTTACCCATGTTCGTCGCGACCCTCGGCCTGGTGGCCGTCGGCCTGACGGTGCCGGTGACGACGGCCCAGGCGGGGGAGAAATCCGTACAGGTGGGCGGCTGCGACGACGACTGGCCGGGCCGGACCGGAAAGGTCTACGCATGGGCCGATGTGAACTGCGAGGGCACGCTCCTCGGCGAGGCCCTGGGCGACGACTCGAACTGGGCTGACGGCAGCGGAGCCTTCACCGGCAGCGACAACGACCGAGCGTCCTCGGTGATGAACGCCGGAGTCAGCGGCCCCGGGGTCGAGGACGTGGTCGCGTTCTACCTCAACTCCGGCTACCGGGACAACGACGGCTACGGATGCCTCGCCGCCGGCGAGGCCTACGCGGACAGGCTGACCGACGACTACTACTACCGGCCGGGCGTCGGTCGGACCAACATCACCATCAACGACAGCATCTCGTCCCACCAGTGGGTGTACTCAAGCGGTTGTGCGGCGGCCAGCTGGATCAGCTGACCGAGGCGACACGTGACATCGGGCTCAGCTGCTGCTCGGCGTCATGTCCTGAAGGCCGACCACCCTCAGCAGTCGTAGGCGTTCGTACGACTCCGTTCCCGGGCGGGCCGTGTGGATGACGAGGCGGTGGTGGTCGGAGGCCAGGAGGATCTCGCAGTCGAGTTCCAGGAGGCCCACCAGCGGGTGTTGGAAGCGTTTGGTCGTGGACCGGCGTACCGCCACCTCGTGTTCGTCCCAGAGGGTGGCGAACTCCTCGCTGGACGCCCGTAGTTCGGCTACCAGCGCGGCCGGTTCCGGGTCGTCGGGGCGGGCCGCGGCGACCGCGCGGAGGTCGGCCACGTGGGCGCGGGCGTGGTCGGGGCGGTCCTCCGGAGGGAAGAACGTGCCGCCGTCCGCGTACAGGAAGAAGCGGCGCAGCATGTTGCGCTCCCGGGGCGGACGGGCGAGCGCGTCTCCCGACAGCGCCTTCGACATCGCGTTCTGCGCGAGCAGCTCACCGCAGTCCGTCACCACCATCGCGGGGGTGTCGTGCAGGCGGTCCAGGACCAGGAGGAGGCCCGGGCGGACGTGCGTCGACGGGCTGTCGCGGCGCGGAGGCTCCTCGCCCGCCAGGTGGAACAGGTGGTCGCGTTCGTCGTCCGTCAGGCGCAGGCCGCGTGCCAGGGCCGTCAGCATCTGGCGGGACGGGTGCGGGCCCCGGGACTGTTCCAGGCGGGTGTAGTAGTCCACCGACATGCCCGCCAGCTGCGCCACCTCCTCGCGGCGCAGCCCCGGCGTACGGCGGCGCGGGCCGGCCGTGAGGCCCACGTCCGACGGGTCCAGCCGGGCCCGGCCGCGGCGCAGGAAGTCGGCGAGTTCGGTTCGGTCCACCCCTCCAGCGTGCGGCATGCGGTCCGGCTTATCCAGGGACCGCCGATCCCCCGATCAGCAGGTCTCTCCCGGTCCCGGCCCCGGCGCCGGAGGGTGGTCGGTGACGAGAGGAGCACATCATGCTGACGTTGGTGACAGGCACGACCGGTCAGGTGGGCCGGCGGTTGGTCCCGAGGCTGCTGGACCAGGGCCGGCCGGGGGAGGTGGTACGGGTCCTCGTGCGGGACGCGGCCAGGGGCGAGCGGTTCGCCGAGCTGGGCGCCGAGGTCGTGGTCGGCGACCTGCGCGACGAGGAAGCGCTCGGCAAGGCGGTGGCCGGGGCGGACGCGGTACTGAACGTCGCCGCCTCCTTCCGCGGGGTGCCGGACGAGGAGGCCTGGGCCGTCAACCGGGACGCGGCGGTCGCCCTGGGACGTGCCGCGCTGGCCTCCGGAGTCGAGCGGTTCGTGCAGGTCAGTACGGGGATGGTGTACGGCGTCGGGCGGGGCCGCCCGCTCGTCGAGGAGGACGAGAGCCGGCCCGGCGGCCAGATGTGGGGCGCCTACAACGAGTCGAAGGTGGCGGCGGAGCGGGAACTGCTCGCCCTGGAGGGCATGGACGTGCGCGTCGGCCGACTCCCCTTCGTCTACGGCGAGGGGGACCCGCACCTGGCCAACGCCCTGATGTGGGCCGGGAACTGGGCGCCCGCCCAGCGACTGCAGATGGGTCATCACGCGGACGTCGCCCAGGGCCTGCTGCGGCTGCTGTACGCGCCGGGAGTCGCCGGGCGGATCTACAACATCGCCGACGACGCTCCCGTCACGACGGTCGAGCTGTACCAGCTCAACGGCGTCGACGTACCCGCTGGACTACAGGACAACCCGGACCCCGACCCGTGGTTCGGCATCATGTCCACCCAGCGGATCCGCCGGGATCTGGGCTACCGGCCCATCTATCCGAGCGTCTGGTCCGCCAGGGACGCCGGAGCCCTCTGAAACCGTCGTACCCCGTCGGGGCCCTCAGTCCACGCCCCTGATCCGCCGCACCAGTACCGCCCCCGCCAGCCCGACCACCGCCGCCACCAGGTACAGCATCCGGTAGCCGCCCAGGTACGTCACGATCGGCGCGGCGAGGGCGGGGGCCGCGACCTGGGGCAGGGCGTTCGCCACGTTGATCACGCCGAGGTCCTTGCCCCGGTCCCCGGCCTTCGGCAGGACGTCCGTCATCAGGGCGAAGTCGACCGAGGTGAAGACGCCGAAGCCGATGCCGAGGACCGCCGCCGCGACGATCGCGCCGGGCCAGGTCTGCCAGACCGCGAGCCCGGCCGTCGCCACCGCCATCAGGATCCCGGACCAGATCACGAACGGCTTGCGCCGGCCCAGCCGGTCCGACCACACCCCGCCGACGACGACCGTGGCGAGCAGCGTCAGCCCGTTCACCGCGGTCAGGATCAGCACGCCCTGGTCGGGGTCGTCGTAGTGCAGGCGGTCGCGCAGGTAGTACAGGAGGTAGAGCAGCACCAGCGCGTTGCTGAGGTTGATCAGGAACCGGGTCAGCCACGCCCAGCCCAGATCCGGATACCGGCGCGGGCTCAGCCAGAAGCCCGCGAGGAACGACCGCCACGACCACGGCGGCCGGTCCGACACCGGCAGCCGCAGATCCGGGTACTTCAGGACGTACGGCAGCACGCCCACGACCGTGAACACCGCGCAGGCCGCGTACCCGGCCCCGATGCCCCCGACCACCGTCGCAAGGCCCGTCCCGCCGACCACGCCGAGGATCTGCGCGGCCCCCAACCACCCGCCCACCGACCCGCGTTGGAGCCGGGGCACCCGGTCCGGCACCGCCGCCGTGACCGCCGCGAAGGCCGCGTTCAGGGTCAGCTGGACCAGGCACCAGCCCAGCGCCATCGTCCACACCCCGCCCGCCCCCGCGAGCAGCAGCAGGGACAGCGCGCCGCCCGCCGCCCCGGCCACGATCCACGGCGTACGGCGGCCCCAGCGGCCCGTCGTCCGGTCCGACAGGGCGCCGAAGAACGGGTTGGCGGCGAGCGAGACCAGCGCGCCCGCGCCGGTCACCCAGGCCAGCATCGCCTCCTTGGACATGCCGGAGCCCGGCGCGAAGTCCTTCGCCTGCGAGGCCAGCAGGATCTGCAGCGGGCCGTACCAGCCCACCCAGATCGCCCCGTTGGCGAGCGAGAGGGACACCGTCCAGCCACGCCCGACCCGTTCGACGGGCTCGGCGAGCGCGGCCGGGGAGCCTTGGGAGTCCTGCGAGCGGGAGTTCTGGGAGTCCTCCAAGGGTGCCGTCATCTCTGCGCCTTCTGCGCCCGGAGCAGGTCCTGGAACCACGTGTACGAGGCCTTCGGCGTGCGCACCTGCGTCTCGTAGTCGACGTGCACCAGACCGAAGCGGCGCTGATAGCCCTCCGCCCACTCGAAGTTGTCGAGCAGCGACCAGGCGAAGTAGCCGCGCACGTCCACGCCGGCCGCCACCGCGTCGTGCAGGGCCCGGACATGGCCGTCCAGGTAGGCGATCCGGTCCTGGTCGTCGATGCCCTCGTAGGAGCAGCCGTTCTCGGTGATGACGACCGGCGGGAGGCGGTCGCCGTAGCGCTCACGGAAGCCGGTGAGGAGTTCCGTCAGGCCCCCGGGGACCACGGGCCAGCCGAAGTCGGTCCGCGGGACACCCTCGATCTCCCTTACGGAGAAGGGGAGTTCGGCGGGCATGGTGAGTCCGCCGAACTCGATCTCCGCGCCCTGCGGGGCGCCCACCCGGGTCGGCGCGTAGTAGTTGATGCCGTACCAGTCGAGGGGTTCCGCGATCACCTTCAGGTCCGACTCGACGTCGCCGGGCATCAGGTCGCCGATGCCGTCCGGGTACTGGCCGAGCAGGAGCGGGTCGGAGAAGAGGCGGTTGAGCAGGAGGTCGTAGAACTCCGCCGCCTCCACGTCGGCCGCCTCCTCCGAGGCCGGCCAGGTCGGGCCGTGCGAGTTGGCGATGCCGATGTCGTCCGCACCGGCCGCGCGCAGGGCGCGTACCGCCAGGCCGTGCGCGAGGAGTTGGTGGTGGGCGACCGGGAGCGCGTCGAAGAGCAGCTTCTTTCCCGGCGCGTGGGCGCCCAACGCGTGGCCCAGCAGGGTGTGTTCGGCGGGTTCGTTGAGGGTGATCCACTTCTTCACCCGGTCACCGAGCCGCTCCGCGACGACCGACACGTACTCCGCGAAGTGCGCGGCGGTGTCCCGCTCCAGCCAGTCCCGGGTGACCGGCAGGTCCCAGTGGAAGAGGGTGGGGACCGGGCGTACGCCGGCCGCGCACAGCTCGTCCACGAGACGGTCGTAGAAGTCCAGGCCGCCCGGCGAGTTCACCCTCGGCCAGGAGATGGAGAAGCGGTACGCGTCCACGCCCAGGCCGGCCAGCAGGGCCACGTCCTCGCGGTAGCGGTGGTAGTGGTCGCAGGCCACCGCCGCGGTCGAGCCGTCCTTGATGTGCCCCGGTCCGGCCGTGAAGACATCCCACACCGACGGTTCGCGCTCGTCCACGGCCCCCTCGATCTGGTGCGCCGAAGTCGACACACCCCACAGGAAACCGTCGGGGAACCGAGGGATCGGATGCGCCGCTGCACGCGGATCAGTCGCCATGGGCGGGATCATCCTTACCCCTCGGTAGGGAAGTCAACGCCCCCGCGTGAACTGCCGGTTACGCCCCTCCCCGGGGCCCTCCCTAGGCCCCTTCCTTCAACACCCTGGAGATCAGCTCGCGTTGCTCGTGGGTGAGCCGGGGATCGGCCGCGTACACCGTCTTCCCGTCCACGGTGATCTCGTAGCTGAAGCCGTCCGGCACCCCCAGCGGCCGGCTGCCCCGGCCGCCGGACAGCGCCTGTTGAGCCAGGGCCTGCCATTCGAGGGCATCGGGCCGCCCCGAGGTGTCCACCTCCGCGTGCCGCTCGATGCCCGCGAACCCGCCCGTGCGCCGTACCTGAATACGCATGGGCCCTGTCTAGTACGGACTCACGAAATCCGCACCCCGACCTGCTCCCACGCCTTCGACACGGCCTGGAGCTCCTCGCCCCCGTCGCCGTAACGCTCGCGCGCGGCCTTCGCCGTCAGCCTGGCGAAGTCGGCGAACAGGGCGCTGCTGGTGAGCTCGCCGCCGGTCAGGACGTCGTACCAGACCTGGCCCGCCTTCTCCCAGGCGTTGCCGCCGAGCGCGTTCGCCACCAGGTAGAACGCGTGGTTGGGGATACCGGAGTTGATGTGCACGCCGCCGTTGTCACGCCCGGTGCGGACGTAGTCGTCCATGGTCGCGGGCTGCGGGTCCTTGCCGAGTACGTCGTCGTCGTACGCGCTGCCCGGTTCCTTCATGGAGCGCAGTGCCTTGCCGGTGACGCTCGGGGCGAGCAGGCCCGCGCCGATCAGCCAGTCGGCCTCGGCGGCGGTCTGGCCCAGCGTGTACTGCTTGATGAGCGAGCCGAAGACGTCGGACATCGACTCGTTCAGGGCGCCGGGCTGGCCGTAGTACGTGAGGTTGGCCGTGTACTGGGTGACGCCGTGGGTCAGTTCGTGGCCGATGACGTCGATCGGGATGGTGAAGTCGACGAAGATCTCGCCGTCGCCGTCGCCGAACACCATCTGCTCGCCGTTCCAGAAGGCGTTGTTGTAGCGCTCGTCGAAGTGGACGGTCGCGTCCAGCGGGAGGCCTTCGGCGTCGATCGAGTGGCGTCCGTAGGCCTTGAGGTAGAGCTCGAAGGTGGCGCCGAGGCCGGCGTATGCGCGGTTGACCGTGGCGTCCTGGCCCGGGTCGGCGCCCTCGGCGCGGACTTTGGTGCCGGGGAGGTCGGTGCGGTGTTCGGCGTCGTAGATGGTGCGGAGTGGCTGGTCCGACGCGGCCGTTTCCTGGGGCGTCGGGGCCAGGGAGAACTCGGTGGTGACCCTTCGCCTGCCGCGGAGTTCGCTGTCGCGGATCAAGGTTTGTTGGGCTGGGCCGGAGAGGTTGGGATCGTCGTTCCTGGCCAGGTGGTCGAGGATGTGTGGCGGAACGACGGTGCAGAAGACGGGCTTAAAGCCCCCGTTTGTCGTCATGCTCGGCACCTTGGCACCGCGTTATGCCGGTGTCACTAGCTGCAACCATGATTGGTGAAATATCAGGATGCTCCCGCCGTGGATGGTTGCGCTGTGTTAGGCAGTGCGGCCCGGTGGGGGCTGGTCGCGCAGTTCCCCGCGCCCCTAAAAACACCGCAGTCCCGCATATTGATACAGGGGCGCCTGTTCATGAGAGCTCCGCTAGCATGCTCTGCATCATGCGTTTCGGGCTGCTCCTTCTTAGCTGCCGCGGCGAGGGCCTGTAAGACAGGTCGACTCCCTCCCCGCGGAGCTTGGCGTTGCGTCGTCGGCCGTCCTTCCGGACATCCTGAGGAGCTCCCCGATCATGGTGAATCGCCAGCAGCCCAGCCGTATGCCGATCCACAAGTACGGCCAGTACGAGCAGGTCGACATTCCGGACCGCACGTGGCCCGGCAAGCGCATCACCGCCGCCCCCCGCTGGCTCTCCACCGACCTGCGTGACGGCAACCAGGCCCTGATCGACCCGATGTCGCCCGAGCGCAAGCGCCGGATGTTCGACCAGCTGGTGTCGATGGGCTACAAGGAGATCGAGGTCGGGTTCCCGGCCTCCGGTCAGACCGACTTCGACTTCGTGCGCTCGATCATCGAGGAAGAGGGCGCGATTCCGGACGACGTGACGATCTCCGTGCTGACCCAGGCGCGTGAGGATCTGATCGAGCGGACCGTGGAGTCGCTGAAGGGTGCCAAGCGGGCGACCGTGCATCTGTACAACGCGACCGCGCCCGTCTTCCGGCGTGTGGTCTTCCGTGGGTCCAAGGACGACATCAAGCAGATCGCCGTCGACGGGACGCGGCTGGTGATGGAGTACGCCGAGAAACTGCTGGGCCCCGAGACCGAGTTCGGGTACCAGTACTCGCCGGAGATCTTCACCGACACCGAGCTGGACTTCGCGCTGGAGGTCTGCGAGGCGGTGATGGACGTCTACCAGCCGGGTCCGGGTCGCGAGATCATCCTCAACCTGCCTGCCACGGTGGAGCGTTCGACGCCGTCCACGCACGCGGACCGCTTCGAGTGGATGGGCCGCAACCTGTCCCGCCGCGAGCACGTCTGCATCTCCATCCACCCGCACAACGACCGCGGTACGGCGGTGGCGGCGGCCGAGCTGGCGCTGATGGCCGGCGCCGACCGCGTCGAGGGCTGTCTGTTCGGCCAGGGCGAGCGCACCGGCAACGTCGACCTGGTCACCCTGGGCATGAACCTGTTCTCGCAGGGCGTCGACCCGCAGATCGACTTCTCCGACATCGACGAGATCCGTCGTACGTGGGAGTACTGCAACCAGATGGAGGTCCACCCGCGCCACCCGTACGTGGGCGACCTGGTCTACACGTCCTTCTCCGGCTCCCACCAGGACGCCATCAAGAAGGGCTTCGACGCCATGGAGGCCGACGCGGCCGCGAAGGGCGTCACGGTCGACGACATCGAGTGGGCCGTGCCCTATCTGCCGATCGACCCGAAGGACGTGGGGCGCTCCTACGAGGCCGTCATCCGGGTCAACTCGCAGTCCGGCAAGGGCGGGATCGCGTACGTCCTGAAGAACGACCACAAGCTGGACCTGCCGCGCCGGATGCAGATCGAGTTCTCGAAGCTCATCCAGGCCAAGACGGACGCCGAGGGCGGCGAGGTCACCGGCGGTGCCATCTGGGCGGTGTTCCAGGACGAGTACCTGCCGAACCCGGAGAACCCCTGGGGCCGCATCCAGGTCCGCACCGGCCAGTCGACGACGGACACGGACGGGGTGGACACGCTCACCGTCGAGGCGACCGTCGACGGCGAGGACACCGTCCTGACCGGTAGCGGCAACGGTCCGATCTCGGCCTTCTTCGACGCCCTCCAGTCCGTCGGCGTCGACGTACGCCTGCTGGACTACCAGGAGCACACGCTGGCCGAGGGCGCCTCCGCCCAGGCCGCCTCCTACATCGAGTGCGCGATCGGCGACAAGGTTCTGTGGGGAATCGGGATCGACGCGAACACGAC
Source organism: Streptomyces sp. NPDC002499 (assembly GCF_053595415.1). Taxonomy (NCBI): domain Bacteria; kingdom Bacillati; phylum Actinomycetota; class Actinomycetes; order Kitasatosporales; family Streptomycetaceae; genus Streptomyces; species Streptomyces sp. NPDC002499. The sequence goes on along the minus strand of NZ_JBSFXO010000004.1, from coordinate 507,140 downwards.
GCGTGCGTCACTGAAGGCCGTCGTGTCCGCCGTCAACCGCGCGACCCGATAGTCACTCTGACCGGCGGTTTCGGGGCCTTGATCGTCGTATACGGCGATCAAGGCCCCGCTTTTTTCGGCCACCCGGACGTGGAGGTCACGGAAAGGTCTCTTCCGGGGTGATGACTACGCCTCATCTATGTGGCTAACATCACGCAGGTGCGGCGATGTTGCCGCGGCATTACGGAGGTGCGACGTGCTGCCAGTACGGGGACGAGACGGCCGTGCTTCCCGGCTTGCCCGGATCCTGGGCACGCGCACCGCGTGGACACCCGTCGGCGACGGGGAGTTCTTCTGCCCCGGCTGCGGGGGCGACCGCAACTACCAGCGGCTGACCGGCCGCCGCCGCTTCATCCTGCTGGGTGTGCCGGTGCTGCCGCGCGGTGAGACCGGGCCGGTCGTGGAGTGCGGCGCCTGCCGCCGCCACTTCGGCACGGACGCCCTCGATCACCCGACCACCACCCGTTTCTCCGCGATGCTCCGCGACGCCGTGCACACCGTCGCCCTGGCGGTCCTCGCCGCGAGCGGCAGCTGCTCCCGTACGGCCCTGGAGGCCGCCGCCGGGACGGTCCGCGCGGCCGGCTTCGACGACTGCACGCAGGAGCAGCTGAACGCGCTCGTGGAGGCGCTGGCCGCCGACACCGGCCGGGTCTACGGCCAGCCGTGCGGTGCCGGACTCGCCATAGAGCTGCACGAGGCCCTCGACCCGCTCGCCCCGCACCTCGCTCCGGTGGGCCGCGAATCGATCCTGCTGCAGGGTGCCCGCATCGCCCTCGCGGACGGTCCCTACACCCCGGCCGAGCGCGAGGTCCTCACGACGGTGGGCGGGGCCCTGACGATCTGCGCGGACGATGTGACCCGGCTCCTGGAGTCGGCGCGCACGCCGTCCTGACGCATTCCGGGGGAGTGGGAGACACCCGTCCGGGCGAACCGCCCGACGCCGTTCGTACGGTCGTCGAGGGCGTCGCCCCGCCGTTCCCAGGGCGGACCGTGGGGATTCCGCAGGCATCGACGCGGGTGTAGTCGCGCGAGCGCGCGCAGGTCGAGATCGCCGACACCGGGGAGCATGTGACGGAAGGTCAGAGTCGCACGGCCCTAGGGAGATCGATGACCATCCTGAGCCGCACCCTTGTCGTCGCCGCGGTCCTCGCGGCCCCCCTCACCGCGACCCCGCACGCCTCCGCGGCCGGCTGTACGTCCTCCGTGCCGTACGTCTCGGGGCAGGGCGGCTACGACACGTACCGGATCCCGGCGGCGGTCACCACCGGGCGGGGCACGGTGCTCGCCTTCGCCGAGGGACGGCGCACCGGCGCGTCCGACACCGGCAACATCGACGTCGTTCTCAAGCGCTCCGCCGACGGCGGCTGCACCTGGGGCTCGCTCCAGGTCGTCACCGAGGGGGACGGGGACACCCGCGGCAACCCGGCGCCGGTGCTCGACCCGCTCACCGGCGCCGTCGTCCTGGTGACGTCCTACAACAGCGGCCTGGTCACCGAGCCGCAGATCATGCGGGGCGAGGTGACGCCCGAGCAGAGCCGCCGGGTGTTCGTGCAGCGCAGCTGGGACGACGGCCGCACCTTCTCCGCGCCGGTCGACATCACGGCCCAGGTCAAGGAGCCGAACTGGCGCTGGTACGCCACCGGGCCCGGCCACGCCGTCGCCCTCGCCAGCGGCCCGCACGCCGGCCGTCTCGTCGTCCCCGCCAACCACTCCGCCGCCCCGCCCGAGGGCTCCACGGACACCGGTCAGGAGCGCAAGTACTACGGCGGCCACGCGATCTACAGCGACGACGGCGGCACCACCTGGCACATCGGCTTCGTCGACTCCTCGTACGAGGGCTACGACAACGCCAACGAGACCAGCGTCACCGAACTCCCGGACGGCAGGCTCTACTTCAGCTCCCGCGACGAGGGCGGCAGCAGCAAGGGCAACCGGCTCGACAGCTACTCCTCCGACGCCGGCCAGACCCTCGACCGCCCCTACCGCCAGCAGCCCACCCTCGGCGATGTGCCGGCCGTCCAGGGCAGTGTCCTCCAACTCCCCGAGCCGGGCGCCCCGTTGCTCTTCTCCGGCCCGTCCGTGCCCACCGCCCGCCAGGCGATGGCGATCTGGCGCAGCACGGACGGCGGCGCGACCTTCACCAAGGCGCTGACCCTGTCGACCCAGCGGGCCGCCTACTCCGACCTGGTGCGGCTCGGCTGGGAGACGGTCGGGCTGCTGTACGAGACGGGTGTGGCGGGTACGTACGAGACGATCGAGTTCCGCCGGCTGCCGACCGACAGCCTCTGAGCGACCCGGGACCTCTCGGCAGCTGGGCGCTACAGCAGTCCGGCCGCCGCCAGGAACTTGCCCACCCGGCGTACCTCCTCCGGCGACAGCGGTACCTGGGGCTCCGCCGTCGCCGGGCAGTCGATGATCCCGCGCAGGTGCAGCGCCGCCTTGAAGGCGCCGAGGGCCGAGGAGCTGCCGCCCATCCGGGCCCGGTCGCCGGCGCCGACCAGGTGGAACAGGGCGCACAGGCGGTCCTGTTCGGCGCGGGCGCGGTCCCAGTCGCGGGCCTGGCAGGCCCGGTGGAGGCGGACGTAGCCGTGCGGGTCGACGTTGGCGAGGCCGGGGACGGCGCCGTGGGCGCCGAGTGCGAGGGCGGAGTCGACGAACAGTTCGGAGCCGGTCAGGACGCTGAAACCGGTGAGGGCGCGGGCGCCGGTGACGACCTCGCGGAAGCCGGCCAGGTCGCCGCTGGAGTCCTTGAGCCCGGCCAGCGTGCCGTCGGCGGCCAGCTCCAGGACCAGGTCCGCGGGCAGCTTGCTGTGGACGGCGACGGGGATGTCGTAGGCGACGACCGGTACCGGACTCGCGGCGGCGATCAGCCGGAAGTGGCGGGCGATCTCGGCGGGGTGCGTGCTCGTGTAGTACGGCGCCGTCACGACCACGGCGTCCGCGCCGGCCGCGGTGACGGACTCGACGTGGTCGAGGACCCTCGGGGTGGTCATGTCGATGACGCCGGCGAGGACCGGGAGCTGCCCGCCCACGTGGCCCACCACCGACTCGACGACCTGTCTGCGCCGCCGGTCGGTCAGGTAGGCCGCCTCCGAGGAGGAGCCGAGCACGAAGAGCGCGTCCACCCCGCCGCCGACCAGATGGTCGACCAGCCTGAGCAGGGAGGGGATGTCCACCTCGCCGTCCGGTGTCAGGGGGGTGCAGACGGGCGGGACGACACCGGTGAGCGGGGTGGGGAAGGTCATCAAGGCTCCCTGGGGTGGTTCTGCCGCACGAGATCGCGGGTCGACTGGTCCTCCTCCACAGGATGGTGGCAGCGGTAGCGGTGTCCGGCCTCCGACGCGGCCGAGAATTCCGGCATTTTGGACATGCACTCCTCGTCGGCCTTCCAGCAGCGGGTGCGGAAGGGGCAGCCGCTCGGCGGCCGGGTGGCCGAGGGGACCGGGCCGGTCAGCGGGATCGGGTCGACGGGGTCGAGCAGTCCGGGCGTGGCCGAGAAGAGCGCGCGGGTGTACGGGTGCCGGGCGCGGTCGGTGACGTCGGCGGCCGGGGCCTCCTCGACGATCCGGCCGAGGTACATGGTGATCACGCGGTCGCTCATCCGCCGTACCGTCTGGATGTCGTGCGAGACGAACACCAGGGCCAGGCCCAGGCGTTCGCGCAGGTCCAGCAGGAGGTTGAGGATCTGGGCGCGCACCGACACGTCCAGGGCGCTGGTCGGCTCGTCGGCCACCACCAGGTCGGGGTCCAGGGCCAGCGCCCGGGCGATCGCGACGCGTTGGCGCTGGCCGCCGGAGAGCTGGCCGGGCAGCGCGTCGGCGACGGACCGGGGCAGACCGACCAGGCCCATCAACTCCCTTACCCGCGCCTCCCGTTGGGCCTTCGTGCCGCGCTCGTGCACGTCCAGCGGGTCGCGCAGGATCTGCCGGATCGGCAGCCGGCGGTTCAGGGCGGTCGAGGGGTCCTGGAAGATCATGCCGACGCCGGACCCGATCGCCGCCCGGCGCTCGCCGTCCGGCATCGACCACAGGTCCCGCCCCCGGAAGGCCACCGACCCGGCCGTCGGCCGCTCCACCCCCACCAGCACCTTGGCCAGCGTCGACTTGCCGCACCCGGACTCCCCGACCACACCGACCGTCTCGCCGGGCGCGACGGACAGATCGGCACCGGTCAGGGCGTAGACCCGGTCCCGGGTGAAGAGCCCGCCGCTGCGGGCCTTGTGCACCACGTGGGCGTCGGACAGCTCGACGATCGCGTTCACTGGGGGGCCTCCGGCGTCGTGCGTCTGATCGGCGGGGGTGTGGTTCACGCCAGAGCCTCCGCCGGGGTCGGTTCGGGGGCCGGGTGGTGGCAGGCCGTGGTGTGGGTCGGGGGGCCCAGCAGGTCGGGGCGGGTGGTGCGGCACAGGTCGCTCGCCAGGGGGCAGCGGTCGGCGAAGCGGCAGCCGGCGGGGAAGTCGGCGGGGGAGGGGACGACGCCCTTGATCTGGGTGAGGCGTTCGGCCGCCGACTCCAGCGAGAGCACGCTGCCGAGCAGGCCGCGCGTGTAGTGGTGGGCCGGTGCCTCCACCAGGTCGGCGGTCACGCCCGTCTCCACGATCTGTCCGCCGTATATCACCACCACCCGGTCGGTGACGTCCGCGACGAGCGCCAGGTCGTGCGAGACGAGGATCAGCGCGAAGCCCAACTCCTCGCGCAGGCGCAGCAGCAGCTGCATCACCTGCGCCTGCACGGTGACGTCGAGCGCGGTGGTCGGCTCGTCGGCGACGATGAGTTTCGGGTCGCGGGACAGGGCCATGGCGATCAGGACGCGCTGGCGCTGGCCGCCGGAGAGTTCGTGCGGGTAGCTGCGCAGGGTGCGGTCGGGGTCGAGGCCGACCAGGCCGAGGAGTTCGGCGGGACTGCGGTGACCGCCGCGGCGGACGACCTGCTTGAGCTGGGCGCGGATCGTCATCGCGGGGTTGAGGGAGGAGAGGGCGTCCTGGTAGATCATCGCCATCTCGTGGCCGAGCAGGCGGCGGCGTACGCGCATCGGCTCGGCCAGCAGATCCCGCTGCTCGAAGCGGACTTGGCCGCGGACGCGGGCGCCCTTGGGCTCCAGGCCCATGATGGTGAGCGCGGTGAGCGACTTGCCGCAGCCCGACTCGCCGACCAGACCCAGGACTTCGCCGGGCTGCACCTCGAAGCTGATGCCGTCGACGATGTCCACGCCGTGGTGCCGGCCCTCGAAGCCGACGGCGAGGTTCTCGACGGCCAGTATCGGCAACTGCCCCTGGGGGAGCGGCCGGGCGCGGGAGCGCAGGCGCTGGGCCGCCGCGGCCAGACCGGGTAGCTCCAGCACCTCGCCGGTGCCGGGCTCGGCGGTCTCGAGGCGGTCCTTGTCCGCGGCCGTGTCTGCGTTCCCGGCCGGGGCGGGTGTCGTCGCCTCGCGCGCCGAGGGCGCCGCCCACGCGTCGGACACGCCCTCGGACAGGACGTTCAGCGACAGGACGGTGATCAGCATCAGCAGCCCGGGGAAGACCGTCGCCCACCAACCGCCGGTCAGCACCATGTTCTTGCCGTCCGCGATGACGCTGCCCCAGGAGGGGTCCGGGGGCCGCACGCCCGCGCCGATGAAGGACAGCGAGGCCTCGAAGACGATCGCCTCGGCGACCTGGACCGTGCAGAACACCAGCACGGGGGCGGCGCAGTTGACCGCCACGTGCCGCAGCACGATGTGCGGGGTCCGCGCGCCGATCACCCGCTCCGCGGTCACGTAGTCCTCGCCGTACTGGTCCAGCACGTTCGCCCGCACGACCCGCGCCACCGGCGGGGTGAACAGGAACGCGATCGCGCAGATCAGTACGGTGATGCCACCGCCGAACACGGCCACCAGGACGGCCGCCAGCGCGATGCCCGGGAACGCCATCACCACGTCCAGACAGCGCATCAGCGTCTCGTCGACGCCCCGGCGCGAGGTCGCCGCGACCGCGCCGAGCACGGCACCCACGACGAGGGCGAGCGCGGTGGCGCCCAGGCCGATCGCCAGCGACCAGCGGGCCCCGTACATCAGCCGGCTCAGCAGGTCCCGGCCGAGGCTGTCCTGGCCCAGCCAGTGTGCGGCGGACGGGTGTCCGGTGCCGTCGACCGGGGCCTGCTGGGCGAGCGGGTCGTCGGGCGCGAGCAGCGGGGCGAACAGCGCCACCAGGACGACGACCGCCAGGAAGCAGACGGCGACCTTCGACAGCGGCGGCAGCCGGCGCCAGCCGCGCAGCCGGACGCCGGGCCGGGAGAGCGCGTCGGCCAGGCCTTTGCGCGTGAACGGGGTGTTCATGTGGCCGCATCCCTCAGTCGCGGGTTGACCAGCAGATACAGGACGTCGATGACGAGGTTCACGACGACCAAGCCGATCGCGGTCGTGATCACCACGCCCTGCACGACGGCCGGGTCGCCGTTCTGGACGGCGTCGATCATCAGCTTGCCCATGCCGGGCAGCGCGAAGATCGTCTCGATGACGACCGCGCCGCCCAGCAGATAGCCGACCCGCAGACCGAGCACGGTCAGCGGGTTCATCAGGGCGTTGCGCAGCACGTTGCGGCCGACCACGACATGCGGCGGCAGCCCGCTGCCGATCGCCGTGCGGACGTAGTCCTTGTCCAGCTCCTCCACCACCGACGTCCGTACGATCCGGGTGAGTTGGGCCGCCACCGGCAGCGAGAGCGCCAGCGCCGGGAGCGCCATCGTCTTGAGCCAGCCGGTGACGGAGTCCGCCGGGTTGATGTAGCCGCCGGCCGGGAACCAGCCCCGGTCCACGGCCAGGTACTGGATCATCAGCAGCGCCAGCAGGAAGCCGGGGGCCGCGACGCCGGTCAGCGACACGACGCGGACGATCTGGTCCGGCAGCCGGTCGCGGTAGATCGCCGCGGTCACCCCGCCCAGGAGCGACAGCACGACCGCGATACCCAGGCCCAGGAAGGTCAGTTGGAGGGTGAGCGGCAGCGCGGTGGTGACCTGGTCGAGCACCGGCGCGCGGGTCAGGGTGCTGGTGCCCAGGTCGCCGTGGATCAGGTCGCCCACGAAGTCGACGTAGCGCACGGGCAGCGGGTCGAGCAGGCCGCTGCGCTCGCGGAAGTCGTGCAGCTGCTGCGGGGTGGGGTTCGCGCCCTGGAAGAACGCGGACGCCGGGTCGACGTCCGAGAAGCGCATCACCAGGAACACGAACAGGACGATGCCGAGCATCAGCGGCACGAGCAGCGCGATGCGCCGGACCAGGATCCGTACGACAGCTGTCATGACGTCAGACCCACTTCGCCTGGAGGAAGTTGACGCCCGGGTAGGGCTGCGGCTTTATGCCGGTGAGCTCGTGCGGGTCCCAGGCGGTCATCAACTCGTTGTGGACGACCGGGTAGAGCACGGCCTGTTCGGCGACGACGTCGACGTAGTCCTGGATCATCGTCTTCTTCCGCGCCGGGTCGGACTCCCGGGTGGCCAGGTCCATGTCCCTGAACAGCCGCTTGGCGACCGGGTGTTCGGCCCAGCGGGCGTAGCCCATCCAGAGGTTCTGCGGGCCGTAGTTGTAGTGCATGATCAGGTCGGCGTCGAGGCCGAACTGGTTGGGGTTCGAGGCGGCGGCCACGACCTGGTAGTCCTGCTTCTGGTCCAGCTTGGTGAAGACGGCGGTGGTCTCCTGCGGGGAGAGAGTCGTCTGCACGCCGATCGCGTCCCAGGACGCCTTGATGGTCGGTAGGCAGTCGACGATCCAACTCAGGTTCACCGCGAGGATGTCGACCTTCAGCCCGCTGACCCCGGCGGCCTTCAGCAGCGCCTTCGCCTTCGCGGGGTCGTGGCGGTAGACGGTCTTCGCCGGCCGGTAGGCGGGGTTGCCCTCGTTCAGGAACGACGAGGACGGCTTCCCGTGTCCCTTCAGCGCCACCTGGACGATCGTGTCGGTGTCGATCGCGTAGCGCAGCGCCTGCCGCACCCGCACGTCGTCGAAGGGTTTGTGCCGGGTGTTGAACATCAGGAACAGGTTGTTCATCCCGGCCCCGCCCGCGACCGTCATCCCGCCGTCCCGGAGCCGGGCGATGTTGGCGTACGGGATGTTGTCGGAGATCTGCGCGCCCGCGCTCGCGCCGGAGACCCGGGCCACGCGGGAGGCCGCGTCGACGATCGTCAGCCAGTTCATCTTGTGGAAGGCCGGCCGGCGCGGGCCGTTGTAGGCCTCGAAGGCGGCGAAGGTGGTGTTGGCCTTCGGGTGGTGCGCGGTCTGCCGGTACGGTCCCGAGCCGACCGCCAGACCCCGGATCGCGTCGTCCCAGCCGCCGGGCCGCGAGAACACGTGCCTGGGCATGACCTTGGCCAGCGTGAGCCGCGAAAGCCCGTCCGGGAAAGGGAACTTGAGCACCAGCTCGACCGTGCGCGCGTCGACCTTCCGGACCTCCTTCAGCCAGCTCGCGAAGAAGCCCTTGGCCAGGGTCTGCGTCCCGGGGTCGAGGATCCGGTCGAACACGAACACCACGTCGTCGGCGGTGACCGGCTCGCCGTCGTGGAAGGTGGCGCCCTCGCGCAGTGCGAACCGCCAGGAGGTGGCGTCCGGGTCGTTCGGCACCTCGGTGCCGAGCGCCGGATAGGGCACCCGGGTGATCGGGTCGGTGTCCAGGAGCCCTTCGTAGATGTGGTTGTTGGCGGCCATGGAGAATGCCGACGCCGTCTGCGTGGGATCCCAGCTGCCGTCGTTCCCGTACCCGATCACCGCGGTCAGTGCCCGGTCCTTGCCGCCGCCCCCGGTGTCATTGGTCGACTCCGGCCCGCAGGCCGCCAGGGACGACGACAGGGCAGCGGCCGCGCCCACCGCGCCGGTGTGCTTCAGGAAGGTCCGGCGGTGCACGGTTCCTCCAGCCGAGGATGAGGAGATACGACGTCCTACGTCCTGACGTCAGCGCGACCATAGGTGGGGTCCTGGGGACGGTCAAGACATCGCACACTAATGGGCGTATCCGTCACAGGTCGGACCAATGGCGCTTTGAAATGGCTGGAGTTGATGACCGGTCAGGTCGGGGCGATACCTACCGGGGTGTCTGCTCGGACGCCTGCTCGGGTGCGGTGAGCTGGGCGGCGATCGCCGCCCCGTCCAGCCACACGTTCTCGCGGGCGATCTTTCCGTCCTTGAACTCGAAGACGTGCAGCATCCGGAAGGTCACGCGCCGGTTGTTGCCGGGGATCCCCAGCAGGGAGCCGGGGACCACGCCGGTGATCAGGTCCTCGACGGTCGCGCCGTTCTCCGAGTAGTACGTGTGGGTGCGCTCGTCCTTCTCGGAGCGGAAGTCCTTCAGCAGCTGCAGATAACGCTCCCGGGCCGCCGGAATCCCGTAGGCCGGACCGCCCGGCCAGCCGACCGCGTCGTGCTCGATGTCCTCGCTGTACATGGAGACCGCGAGCTCCGCGTCCCCGATCCGCTCGGCCTCCATGTGGGTCTCGATCAGCGCTTCCATTTCGGCGGGTGTCATGGCGCCCATGGGGCACTCCCTCTCGTTCGTGCCGCGCACTCTGGGGTGCGCGGCCCCCGTTGGTGAGACGCTGCTACCATAATGAGAATACATTCTCATGACAAGAGGGACATCTCATGACCGATGAGGGCGCGGAGGTGCGCGGGCTCGACGGGCGCCGCAACCAGAAGCTGCGCACCCGGCGTGCGCTGGTCGACGCCGCGGTCGAGCTGGTGCGCGAGGGCAGACCGGTCACGGTCGCCGACGCCGCGCACAAGGCCCAGGTCTCGGTGGCCACGGCCTACCGCTACTTCTCCAACCCGCAGGACCTGCTGCGCGAGACGCAGACCGTCGCCCGCGGCTTCGAGGCCCTCGCCGATCTGCCCGACGACCCGGCCGAACGTCTCGACCTGGTCGTCTCCCGCACCGCCGATCTGCAACTGGGCGACGAGGCGGTGTGGCGGGCGGTGCTGCGGGCCGCCCTGGAGCGCTGGACGGACCCCGCCGCCGACCCGGGTACGGGCGCCGGCGCGAACACCGACACCGAGGCGGTCCCCACCCGCAACCGCCTCCGCTTCGACCTCACCCGCGCCGCCCTGGAACCCCTCGCCGACACCCTCCCGCCCGACCTGCACCGCCGCCTGACCATGGCCGCGACGATGGTCTACGGCGTCGAGGCACTCGTCTCCACCCGCGATGTCTGCGGACTGGACCCCGAGGAGTCCAAGGACGTGATGCGATGGGCGGCCCGGGCCCTGCTGGAGGCGGTTCAGCGGGAGGCCGCGGAGCGGTGAGGCGGCTCGCGCGGGCGAGCGCCGGGACGGGAACCGAGGGGGTCCGCATGGGTGAGCTGTGGGACGAGCACGACGCCGGGGTGCTCCGGCTGCCGTCGGGGCGACTGATCCGGGGCCGAGGTCTGCGCCACCCGCTGGATCCGGCGGCGCCGACACCCTCGTACGCCCTCTATCTCCTCGGTCGGCGGCCGGCGGTCGTCCCCTGGGAGTCACGGTGGCTGCGCTGGCCCGATTTTCGACTGCCCGTCGACCGGGTGGACGCCCGCGCGGCGCTCGTCGAGGTCTGGGAGCGGGCGGGGGACGAGCGGGTCGAGGTCGCCTGTGGTGGCGGGCGGGGGCGTACGGGGACGGCGCTGGCCTGTCTGGCGGTGCTGGACGGCGTACCGGCCGGGGAGGCGGTCGCGTACGTGCGGGCGCACTACGACCGGCGGGCGGTGGAGACGCCGTGGCAGAAGCGGTACGTGCGGGGGTTCGCGGGGCCCGTCACAGGGTCAGGCGCATGATCACGCGGTCGGCCCCCGGTCCGAAGTAGTCGACGCGGACGTCCTGTTCGGCGGTGAAGCCCAGGGACGCGTAGAGGTCGATCGCCGCGAGGTTGGCGGGGTCCACGGTGAGGCACACCTCGCGCACCCGGTCGGACCGTAATCGGCGCAGCACCTCCAGCATCAGCCGCCGGCCGTGACCGCGGCCGCGCTCGTCCCGGGTGATGCCGAGCCCCAGGATCCAGCTCCGGGTGGCGTCCGGGGGCGTGCCCACGAGGACGTACCCCTTCAGCTCGGTGCCGTCGTCGAGGACCAGCAGGTGCCTCGGGTACACGTCGTACAACTGGCGCAGCACGAAGTAGGGGTAGGGCTCGTCGGGGAAGGCCTCCCGGTCCAGATGGGCCAGCGCGGCGAGGTCCGCCTCGTCGACTCCGCGCAGTCGCAGCTGTCGGGTCGAGGGGCGTGCGGGCAGAGCAGTCATGCCACCTCCTGGTGAAGGTCCGGGGCACGTTGACCACTTACGAGTGAATTAGGACCTGGGTTCCGATCAGCATGGCTGTGAATCTTCGGCGTGCTCAAGTGCTGTTCAGGACCAAATCCCTTTGTCGATCTGACCACTCAGGAGTTCTTGTAGTACGTCGCCGATTTGGCGTAACGTCCTTGTAGTTGCCGCGAGTTGTGCCCGGCGAGGTATCCTCAGGCATGACCTCCAGAGTTCAGACGGACTCCGACGTGCTCAATGACGACGCGCCATGGGACGAATTCGACCCCCGGGCGTATGTCGATCAGAACTACCGCGATCTTCTGGACGCGGACGCGGAGATCCTCACTTTCGTACGGGAGCACTTCAGTAACCACTTCCGTGAACATTTCGATCGGCCGATTCGTGGTATTGACATCGGTGCGGGAGCCAATCTCTATCCGGCGCTGTCCATGCTCCCGTGGTGCAAGGAGATCACCCTGCTGGAGCGGGCGCGCAAGAACGTCGGCTATCTGCGCGGCCAGCGGCAGAACTTCGCCGAGAGCTGGGACAGCTTCTGGAAAGTGCTGCGCGAAGATCCCCGCTACCAGGCGATCGACGCCGGTCTGAGGGAGAGATTCCGGGCCACGGTCCAGGTCGAGAAGGGCAATCTGTTCGCCATGGAGCGACGAAAATTCTTCGGTCTGCGTCGTGATCCACGCCGTTGGCAGATCGGAACGATGTTCTTCGTGGCCGAATCCATCTCCACCTCGCACGAGGAGTTCCGGCGCGGAGTCGCGTGCTTCATGGAGGCGCTGGAGCCCGGAGCGCCTTTCGCGGCCGCGTTCATGGAGGGATCGAGAGGGTATGACGTGGGCGACCGGCATTACCCGGCGTGCAACGTGGACGAGACACAGGTGAAGGAAAGCTTCCGGGACTTCGCGCAGAAAGTGGAGACACGGCGCCTGGGAGAATCGAGTCATTTGGTGCGTCCGGGGCACACGGGAATCATTCTGGCCTGCGGTCAGCGGGACCGTATTTCCTGAATTCCGGATTCGCGGATTCCGATCGGGCGGCGGACGGCACGACCTGGGCGAGGGGGACGGCGGATGCAGATCAAGCCGCGTGTACATCTGCTTCAGATCTGGCAGGCGATTGCCCGCCATTCCTTCGCCGACGGCCGGTGGGACTGGGGGGACTGGGGGCGGCTCAGCAGCGTCGCCGACGCCGAGCGCCTGCTGTGCCTGATGTACCCCGCCACGGAGATCCCCGAATTCCGGCTCGACGAGCCCGACACCACGCAGAAGGACGTCCTGCGCGACCTCAGACCGGCCGGCGGCCGGATGGAGATCCCGGCCGCCCTGGTCCGGGCCCTCAGCGAGTTCATGCACCGGCACTCCACCGCCGACGGCAGCCCCACCTTCGCCGGCGACTACTACTTCTCCGCCGAGGATCCGCTGCAGGAGGTCACGCCGGAGCAGCGGGAACTCGGTGTCGTCGACTCCTTCAGCATGTCCGTGACGCTGTGCCTGGCCACCCTCGGCTTCCTCGACAAGTTCGCCCGCACCACGCTCCGTTCCGACCTGCGCGCCGAGGTCGTCGCGCTCAGGGCGGCCACCAGCGAGCGGCTCACCGCTGCCATGGTCGGCCTGCTGCGGTCCTTCACCGTCAACGTCTTCGACGCCGACACCACCCAGGGCCGGCGGCTGTGCCGCAACCTCGGCCAGCCGCGGCTGACCGAACGGGCTGTGCTCCAGCAGTTCCGGGAGCGCTTCAAGCCGCTGCGTGCCACCATCGCCAACCGCATCACGCTGGGCATCAGCGACACCGAGGACGCCCTGAAGAACGAGAGCATGCTCTTCGAATGCGGCTGGGCGTGGGGCGTGGTGAAGAGCGCGCCGGAGGTCCCCCTGAGCGGCGGGACCGGCACCGGGAGGACCAGCACCGGGACCGCTGCCGACACCGGCACAGGTGCCGATCCCGAACCCGCCAAGCCGGTCGGGGCCCAGGCCGACGGTGTCGCCGACCCCGTGCCCTACCTCTACTTCACCGTCGTGGCCCTCGACGGCATCCAGGACCTCTCCTCGGACCGCACCCTCACCCTCGGGCTGCTCAACGAGGAGCAGCAGACGCTCGCCGAGGCGCTGCGCCTGCGCTGGACGGTGACCCAGCAGTACTGGTCGGAGATCGCCCGGTTCAGCGACGAGCGCTGGCCGTTGGAGGACATCCCCTGGCGGGTCACCGGCCAGCGGCTGGAGTCCGAGTACTTCTCGCTCTCCGTCGCCGCGATCGTCGTCCACGACCTGGTGCGCCGCCGCGCGGGCGACGAGGACCTCGCCCGCACCGTCGACGTCATGGAGCGCCTCGCCGAACGCGGCCGCATCACCAGCCCGTTGACCCGCGACGACCAGGCCCTGCGCCTGCACAGCCCCGGCGTCACCCTGCCCCTCCAGGGCAGCGAGCGGCTCGGCCCGCCCCTGCAGTGGACGGTCACCGATTTCTCGGCCCAACTCCTCAAGAGGACCGTCCAGTTGGCCGGACTCTCCCGCAGTACCGCCACCCAGGACCGACTGTTGCGCCTCGCCGACGAGACCTTCGACCACCTGTGGCAACGGCGCATCGAGGACGGCGAGGGCGTCGACCTCTGGGACGACGTGAACGCCGTCTACTCGACCGCGCCCAAACGCGAGGGCCCGCTGTCCTGGAGCATCACCGAACGCCTCACCGAGTGCATGGTCGTCGCGTACAACTTCTACACCCGCGAACCGATCCGCAGCCCCCAACTCGCGCTCCTGGCGACCGACTTGCTCAGCGAGGCCAACCACCGCTTCGGCAAGGAGGAGATGCAGTCGGCGGTCGGCTCCGCCGGGCCCACCGAGAGCGACTGGGCGAAGTCGCTGCGGACCATCGAACTGCGGCTGCGCCGCGCGGGCGAACTCGTCGCCACCCAGCCCGGCACCGCGAGCGCCATCGCGCTGGCCGTGCTCGGCGAACTCGACACCCTCGCACGGGCCCGCGGCGCGGCAGCGGGAGAGGGGTGACCGTGCTCGTCCTCGCCGCCTCCGACAAGGGAGGCACCGGCCGCTCCGTCACCAGCGCCAACCTCGCCTACCACCGCGCGCTGGCCGGGGACGACGTGGTCTACGTCGACTTCGACTTCGGCTCGCCCACCGCCGCGGCCGTCTTCGACGTACCCGACGTCCTGCGCGGCGCCCGCGACGGCGGACTGCACTCCTATCTGGAGGGCCGGGCCGCCGAGCCCGTCCGGATCGACATCTGGCGCCGCACCGAGCACCCCGTCCTGCGCCGCAGGCCCAATGGCTCGGGCCGCCTCGTCCTGCTGCCCGGCGACGCAGGCGGCGGCGAGTTCGCCACCGACGAGGACGCCCTGCGCCGCTGCGTGGACCTGCTGCTGCGCCTGCACACCGAGTTCGACGTGATCATCGTGGACCTCAGCGCGGGCCGCAGCTACGCCATGGACATGGTCCTGGAGGCCACGGCACAGCGCGAGTTGCGCGACCTGCCCGCCCGCTGGGTCGTCTTCCACCGCTGGACCCGCCAGCACGTCATCGCCGCGTCCGGCCTGGTCTTCGCGGAGCGCGGCATCATCGAGGGCGGCGCCGAACGCGGCCACGACAAGGACGCGCTCCAGGGCTCCATCCGCTTCGTCCGGGCCGCCGTACCCGACCCCGACTCGGCGCTCTGGTCCCACGTACCGCCCGCCCAGTCCGCCTGGATGCAGATGTACGACGAGAAGCTGCGGCGGCTGGCCGCCGACCTCGGCATCGGGGACAGCGTGGTGCTCGGGACCGTACCGCTGGAGCCGATACTCCTGCTGCGCGAGCAACTGATCACCGAGGAAGAGGTCGTCTCCACCCAGATCGCCACCGCGGACACCCTGGAGGTGCTGGAGGAGATCGCCCGCCGCCTGACCGACGACACCCACTGGGGGCAGCCGTGACGGAGGCCGTCTTCCGGGAGACCGCGGCCGAACCCCGCACCCAGTCGGTGCCGCTGGCCCATCTCTCCCTGGAACTCGGGCACTTGTACCTGGAGGACCTGGAAGGAGGCCCCGCGCGACTGCGCGAGCACTTCCAGCGGGTACGACCCTGGGCGGACGCGGCACGCGCCGACACCGCCGCCCGGACCGCGGGCCGCACCCCGCGGATCAGCACGTGCTTCCTGATAGACGACTACTTCACCCGCTTCTCCACCCCGGCCGACCTGCTCCCGATGATCCTCGAAGAGGCCGGACGGGCCGGGCTCGTCATCGACTACCTGGCCCGCGAGTCGGCCTGCGCCGTCGCCGACAAGGTGCCCGTCGCCCAGGCCGTCGCGGACCGCCTGGTCGAGTCACCGCCCCCGGGCAGCTACGGCGCCCGGCCCCCGGTCAGCCAGTCGGGATGGCTCGCCAACGGACAGCGCACCCCTGTCGCCCGCCCCGCCCAGGCCATGCGCAGGGCCGCCCCCTGGCAGCCGCCCAGCGAGACAGCAGCCCGGCGCCACTCCGTCTTCGTCGACGTCGAGTTGTGGGACCAGGACCGTGACGGCAACCGCGTCTGGTCCTGCGCCTTCCTCGCCGCGGTCTGGCAGCTGGCCCGCCTCGGCCTGCTCCGCAACGAGGGCGAACCCGTCCTGACCGCACTCGACGTGACCACGCGAGACGGACGCCCGCCCGAATTCCCGGGCGCCTGGGACGAGTTACCGCCCCTGCTCCGACTCGACCCGGCCGCCGCCCCGTTCAGCGCCTACCGCACCTGGTCCGTGCTGCCCTCGCGGTTCCTGTCCGTCGAACACGCGGTGCGGGTCGTCCTCGACCAGACCGACGTGGACGCCGGAGCCCTGCGCCAGGCGACCGAACGCGCCGGCCGCGAGGGCCTGTCGACCCCCGACTCCGTCGCCGACCGCGTCTCGTACGTGTTCTACGCGGGGCCCTGAGATGACGGCCCCGCCCGGCACGGCGAGCGCGGTCCTGAGCTGCGGCGAGGTGCTCACCTGCATCCTGCCGTCCCAACAGCCCCTCGACGCCGAGTCGGCCGCGGCACTGCTGAGCCTGCGCACCGACGAACGCGTCCTCGTCTCCGAACGCCCCAACCTCTACGCGCTCTCGCCCGAGACCCTCACGGGCGTGGACTGCGCGCTGCCCACCGCCAACGGGGCGAAGGTGCGCGTGGTCGGCACGGTCGCGGTCCGCGCGACCCTCACCGAGGGCCGCGTGCTGCAGACCACCGCCTACTTCAGGGCGCCGGCCGACGGCCCCGAACGGCGTCGCGCCTGGGGCCACTACCTGATGCGGCCCGGCTGGGTGGAACCGCTCGGCCGACTGCCCGAACAGGAGGCGGCCGACGGCATCCTGAACGGCGGACGCCCGGGCGAACTGGACCTCGGCCTGATCGCCGACGGCCTGCTCCGCGAACTCCTGCGACACCCGCTGCTTGACCAGGCCGTGCCGTTCAAGAAGTCCCGCCGCACGCGCCTTCGTTGGGCCGCGCTGTCCGCCCCGCCCGGCCTCCAACCCGGTGTCGACCCCGGCCCCTCGATCCAGCGCTTCACCCTCGGCGAGGGCGACCTGCGCACCATCCGGCTGTCCGTGCCCGACGGGACGAAGCCGGTGGCCGTGGCCGGGCTGTGCGAGGACTTCGCGCTGCACGACTGGCTGCTCACCACCGTGGTCCGCCTGCTCGACGGCCGGCTCGGATCGGTCGAGGCGCCCACCGCGCTGACGGCACTGCGCCCCGCCGTCGAGCACCTGATGCACCTGTGGATGCCCCGCGCCCGCGGGGACCGCACCCTGAGCACGTTGTGGGACGTACTGGAACAGGAGCCCGGATTCACCCGGCAGTGGCAGAGCATCTCGCAGCGGATCCGGGATCAGCTCGCCCTGCTGAACACCCTTGCACCGCGCCGAGTCCCGACGGGGGAGACACCATGAACGGAGCACCGGTGACCACGACCACGACGACCACGACCGTCGCCCCACCGCACCGGACCAGCCGGCCGATACGGCCCGAACCGAGGGGATTACGTTTCCCGCCGGTCCTGGTGAAGATCCTCGTGACCGCCCTGGTCTTCCTCGTCGCCTACCTGGTCACCAACACGCTCGACCAGGACCAGGGCGACGTCTGGAACCTGACCGCGTCCATCGTCATCGGCGGGGCGGCCCTGATCGTGCAGTACCTGGTCGACTTCGAACGCCGCCTCGAGCAGATCGAGGCCGGCCAGGCCCAGTTGATCAGGGACGTGCAGGACAACCTGACCAGTCACCACGTCGGCCTGACCGAACTGGTCGACGACCGCTTCGCCCGGATCAGCGAGGCGACCGAACTCTTCAGCAACGTGGACCGTTCGGTGCTGCGCTCGGACGGGGTGGTCAAGCTCGCCCGCAGCGCGACGGAGTGCGGCCAGTTGAACAACGAGACCGTGAAGACCTTCGCCAGCGAGGAGATCGAACGGCTCGCGGGCCTCCTGGAGAACCTGAGCAACCGCAGCACGGACTGCCTGGGCGAGAACCAGGACTGGCTCATCGGCCTCACCCACTGCATCAAGCACAGCCTCGACGCCACCAGCACCTCCGTGGACCGCGACTTCTGGGGCAGCGAGCCCGCCGCCCGCTATCTGGAGGCCCAGAGCGACGCGGTCCAACGCGAGGTGGAGATACGCCGGTTGTTCCTCGTCAACGTCCCCGAGGAGATCGACGACGAACTCAGGGAACTCTGCAACAACCAGCGCGCCCTGGAGATCGACGCCCGTGTGGTGGCCTTCTCCGAGCTGCCGCCCTGGGCCCAACTGGGCACCAAGAGCGACTTCATCGTCTTCGACCGTGAACTGTCCTACGAGATCGACCAGGACACCAAGGACGTCAACGCCAAGACCACGCTCAATGCCCGCCCCTCCCATGTGGAGCACCGCATGCGGCAGTTCACTCGCCTGTGGGAGGCGACGACGAACCTGCCGCACCACGGCATTCCGCCGACGGACGAGTGACGCTGCCGGGTCGCCGGATCGCTACGAGGTCTCGCCCAGTACGTCGGCCACCAGCGCCGCCGCCTCGGCGATCAGGGCGTCGTCCCAGGGGCGGTCCCGGTCGGGGGTGGTCGACAGGATCGCCAGCACGATCGGGGCGCCCTCGGGCGTCCAGGCGATGCCGACGTCGTTGGTGGTGCCGTACGAGCCGGAGCCCGTCTTGTCGCCGACCGTCCAGGTGTCGTGGAGGCCGCGACGGATGCGGTTGGCGCCGGTCGTGTTGTTCAGGAGCCAGTGGGTGAGCAGGTCGCGGTCCGGGCGGTTCAGGGCCTCGCCGAGGACCAGCCGGCCGTAGTCGCCGCCGATCGCGCGCGGGCTCGTGGTGTCCGTGATCCGCCCCGGCTCGGCCGAGTTGAGCTCCGGCTCCCACCGGTCCAGGCGGGTGACGCGGTCGCCGAGCGAGCGCGCGAAGCGGGTGATCGCGGTGGGGCCGCCGAGCAGGCGCAGCAGGAGGTTGGCCGCCGAGTTGTCGCTGTAGCGGACGGCCGCGTCGCAGAGTTCCTCGACCGTCATGCCGTTGGCGAGATGTTCGTCCGTGCCGGTGATCGGGGCGCCGTCCACCAGGTCGGCACGCGTGTAGTGGATCCGGCGGGCGAGGACCTCGCCGTCGCGGTCCAGGTCGCGCAGGACGGCCCCGGCGGTGAGGGTCTTGAAGACCGAGCAGATCGGGAAGCGCTCGTCGGCGCGGTGGGTCACGGTCTTCCGCGTACGGACGTTGTGCGCGAACACGCCCAGGCGGGCACCGTGTTGGCGCTCCAGCCGGTGGAACTGGTCCAGTCGGTGCTGCCGGTCGTCCGTGGCCGCCCGTGCCGGAGCGCCGGCGAGGAGGACGGCGGAGGCGGCGGTGCCGGCGGCGAGCAGGGTGCGCCGGGTCGGCGGGGACTTCGGGTGCTTCGAGGACTTCGAGGACTTCGAGGACTTCGGGGACTTCGGGGGCTTCGGAGACTGGTACGAGCCTTGGATCGTGCTCTCCTTCGGTCGATGGCTGTCGACGATCTCTCCATTGTTCGACGCCGTGACTCATTCCTTGGTTGCCCGGCCGTAGACCATCGGCGGACGGCGGGGCGGGCCCGCGGGCGCCACAGTGAAGGGTATGGAGAAGACGAAGGGGATCAGTCGGGCACAGTTCCTGACGGGGGCGGCGGCCCTCGGGGCGACGGCGGCGGTGCTGCCGTCGGGGGTGGCCGAGGCCGCGGTCGGGGGTGAGGCCGGACGGCGAAAGGGGCTCCGGCACCGCGGTGTCGTCTACACCGTCGGCGCGGGCGAGACGCCGGGGACCGCGTGGAGCGCCGCCCGGATGCGCCGGGACATCCGCGTCATCCGCGACGAGCTGCACGCCGACACGGTCGACGTCACCGGCGACGGTGTCGAGCGACTCACGAAGACCGCCGCCGAGGCCGCCGAGCGCGGGCTGCACGTCTGGCTTCAGCCGACCCTCGGGGACGTCCCGGAGCGGGACATCCTGGAGCACCTGGCCGAGTGCGGCCGGTTCGCGGAGCGGCTGCGCAGGCAGGGCGCGAGCGTGGACTTCAGCGTGGGCTGCGAGTTCTGGCTGTTCGTGCCCGGGATCGTGCCGGGGGACACGGTCCTGGACCGCGTGGAGAACCTGCTCAACGGCACCTTCGACCCGGTGAAGATGCAGCGCCGGCTCGACCGTTTCACCGCCAAGGCGGCGGCGCTCGGCCGGTCCGTCTTCCACGGCCGGCTCAGCTACGCCGCCGCCCAGGACGACCAGGTCGACTGGCGCCTCTTCGACGTCGTCGGCATCGACTACTACTCGTACTTCCGCCAACCCGCCGACTATGTACGGGAGTTGCGCAAGTACCGGCGCTGGGGCAAGCCCGTCGCCATCACCGAGTTCGGCACCTGCGCCTACGTCGGCGCCCCCGAGACGGCCGGCATGGGCTGGAACATCGTCGACTACGACAAGGGGCAGATCAAAGGCCACCACGTCCGCAGCGAACACACCCAGGCCGCCTATCTCGTCGACCTCGTCCGGGTCTTCGAGTCGATGGGCCTGTACGCGGCGATGGCGTTCGAGTTCGTCACCCCGGACGCCCCGCACCGCGCCGACAACCCGCGCTACGACCTCGACCTGGCGAGCTACAGCATCACCAAGACCATCAAGGACCGCCCGAACGACCCGCGTTCGGACTGGCACTGGGAGCCGAAGGAGGCGTTCCACGCACTGGCACGGCAGTACGGGAAGGCCTGCGTGGCGGCGGCTCGCTAGGACAGGGGGGCGAGGGGCGCCCGACCGAACAGGCGCCCCTCGCCCGGCCGCTCAGTCGCAGTGGACGTCCCGGCTCGGCCGCTCTCCCGTCGCCAGGAAGCGGGAGACCGTCCGGTCGCCGCACGCGTTGCCGTTGTCCAGATAGGCGTCGTGGCCGGTGGAGTCGACGGTGACCATGACGGCCCGCTCCCCGAGGGCCGAGCGCAGCTTGAGCGCGCCGCTGAGCGGGGTCGCCACGTCGTGCTCGTTCTGCACGAGCAGGATGTTCGACGGCCCCCGGTCGGTGATCCGCACCGGTGGCTGCGTGGGCGGGAAGGGCCAGGTGGCGCACAGCATCGCGTTGGCGGGCATGCCCGCGGTCAGCGGGTACTTGGCCCGGCTCTCCGCAACACCCTTCTCGTACACGGCCGTCGACGTCGGCCACGCGCTGTCGTTGCAGAGGGTGGCGGCGCCGACCGCGGCCACGTTCTGCAGCACCGCCTCCGGGGGTGCCTCGGGGGCGGGCGGTACGGTGCCCTGCCGGGCGGCGAGGATCAGTTCGGCCAGGGCGGGGAAGTCGTCCGGGTCGTAGAGGTCGTTCAGCATGGCCTGGCGCAGCGCGTTGCCGTCCAGGACCTCCGGGTTGGCGCCGGGCCAGGGCAGCGGCGCGCGGTCGAGGCGGTCGGCGAGGCGCAGGAAGTCCGACCGCACCGCCGCGGGCGTCTTCGCCAGCCGGTGCGGGTTGTCCGGCGCGGCGGCCCACTTCGCGAACTGGGTGAACAGGTCCTCCACACCGGGCGCGAACCCGGCGAGCCAGGCGCGGGAGAGCTGGGTCCGGCCGAAGTCACCGGTCGGGTCCAGGTTGGAGTCCAGGACGATCCGGTCGGTGCGCTGCGGGAACAACTGGGCGTAGACCGCGCCGATGTACGTGCCGTACGAGACGCCCCACGCGGAGATCCGGCGTTCGCCGAGCGCGGCCCGGATGCGGTCGATGTCGCGGGCGTTGTCCGCCGTGCTGATGTGGCGGATCAACTCCCCGCCATTGCGCGCGCAGGCCTGCGACATCCGCCGCGCGGCGGCCATGTTCTCGGTGACCGATCCGTCGGCGGCGGGCCAGGGCCGCAGCGTCGTCAGGGCGAGGTCGCCGTGTTCGAGGCCGCAGTCGGCGGCGGTGGACGGCGCGTTCCCGCGCGGGGCGAAGCCGATCAGGTCGTAGCTGTCGCGCACCTTCTGCGGCATCTTCCGCCCCTTCTCGGCGGGGTCGTCGAGGCTGCTGCCGCCCGGACCGCCGGGGATGATCAGCAGGGCGCCCCGGCGGGCGGACGGCTTCTCGGCGGCGATCCGGGAGACAGCGATGTCGATGTGCCGGCCGTCGGGATCGGCGTAGTCCAGGGGGACTTGGAGGGTCGCGCACTCCTGGCGCGGGTCGGAACCGGCGCCGCACGCCGACCAGTCGAGCGCCTCGGCCTTCGCCGGCGTCGAGGCGTGCGCCGCGAGGGGTGCGGTGAGGCCGAGGAGCAGGGTGGAGACGGCGATCAGGGAGCCGTTGCGGAGGGTCTGCTTCATACGGAGGAGCCTCGCGGATCTTGCCGAACCCGCACATCCGGGCAACTCGCCTGTTTCCACGGGGGGTTACCCCAGTAGCCGTCTCGGGGTCACCCCCGCCCTCAGACATCCCGCCGGTCCACCGCCACCACCGCCACGACGGCCCCCGCCACCGCCCACACCGCGAACACGACCCACCCGCCCGCGACCGACGTCGGATACCGCGCGGCCAGCGTGTACGGCTCGCGTCCGTATCCGATGTCGACGAGCCGCATCCACGCGTTGTACGGCAGGGCGTTCCGGACGCACGCGGTCCAGTGGTAGCGCTCGGTCACGAAGGCCGGTGCGAGCAGCAGGACGCCGGTCGTCAGGACCATCGTCGTCGCGCCGTGCCGGATCAGCGCGCCCAGCCCCATGCCGACCAGCGCGCACACCGGGGCGAGCAGCGCCGAGGCCGCGATCACGCGTACCGCGCCGGGCTCGTCGATGGACACGCCCGCGTCCCTCCCGGCCAGGATCGCCTGCGTCACGGCGAAGGAGACGCCCGCGACGACCGCGCCGAACACCGTCATCACCGTCGTCACCACGGCGACCTTCGCCGCCATCAGCGCCCGCCGGTCGGGGACGGCCGTGAACGTCGTACGGATCAGGCCCGTCGCGTACTCGCCGACCACCGTGATCGCGCCGATGCTCGCGCACGCCAGGATCGTGATCATGGCCGCGCCCAGGGTGAAGGCGTCCCGCAGCGCCCAGAAGACGAAGTCGTCGTGGATCGGCTTGCCGTAGTGCGGGTAGTTGACGAAGTCGGCGCGGGCCGCGTTCGCGTTGAAGGCGATCACGGCCAGGGCGCCGGCGCCGAGGGCCCAGTAAGTGGAGCGCAGGGAACGGAGTTTGAGCCACTCGGAGGCGAAGAGGTCGAGGAAGGAGGAGGTGGGGCGGGACGTGGTTCGAACGGTCGCCGATGTCGTCATCGTCGGGCCTCTCCCCTGCCCGCGCCCGCTTCTCGGGTCTCCCACGGTTCCGCGCCCGCTTCCGCCCCCGCCAGGTACTCCACACTGTCCGCCGTCAGTTCCATGAACGCCCGCTCCAGCGACGCTGCCTGAGTCGTCAACTCCCGCAACAGGAAACGGTGTTCAAAGGCCAGCTCGCCCACCCGCCCGGCGCTCACCCCGCCGACACGAAGAGTTTCCTCGTCGTACGGCGTCACCTCGGCCCCCTCCGTCGCCAACACCATGGCCAATGGCCCCGCGTCCGGCGTCCGTACCGTCACCGTCGGTGCGGTGCCGCGGGCGGCGAACTCGGTGAGGCTCTCGGCGGCGATCAGCTCACCGCGTCCGATGACGACCAACTCGTCGGCCGTGTGCTCCATCTCGGACATGAGGTGGCTGGAGACGAAGACGGTCCGTCCTTCCCGGGCCAGTCGCCGAAACAGCTCCCGCACCCACAACACCCCTTCCGGATCGAGCCCGTTGAGCGGCTCGTCGAAGAGCAGCACCGGCGGCTCGCCGAGCAGCGCGCCCGCGATGCCGAGCCGTTGCCGCATGCCGAGCGAGAACGTGCCGACCCGGCGCCGGGCCGCCGCGCCGCTGAGCCCCACCTCGGCGAGCACCTCGTCCACCCGGCCGGGCGGTATGCGGTTGCTCCGTGCCAGCGCCCGCAGATGCGCCCACGCGCTGCGTCCGCCGTGCACGTCGTGGGCGTCGAGCAGGGCGCCGACGTGGCGCAGGCCGCGCGGGTGCCGGCGGAAGGCGTGGCCGTCGACCGTGGCGGTGCCACCGGTCGGCTCGACGAGCCCGAGCAGCATCCGCAGGGTCGTGGTCTTGCCGGCGCCGTTCGGGCCGAGGAAGCCGGTGACATGGCCGGGGCGGACGGTGAAGGACAGGTCGCGTACGGCGGTGGTGGGGCCGTACCGCTTGGTGAGGTGCTCGACTTCGATCATGCCCACCACGGTCCCGCGATCCGCCGGTACCGGTCATCGCCCGGCGGCTGACAGTCGTACGCCCGTGCTGTCGACCGGAGTCGTACGTCCCCGGGCCGATGACCGCACCCATGGCGCGTGTCTACGATCGCCGCATGTCCGCCGTCGAACCGTCGCCGCCCCTGCACAAGCGCGTACCCCCGGGTGCCTGGACGGCGCTCGCGTGGTGCGCGGGGGAGTCGTTCACCCTGCTCTCCCGTGTCCAGTTGCCCGGCGAGGTCGAGCCGGACGAATGGGCGGCGGTCCAGCTCTACCGCTGGGACGGCCTGATCACCCTCGCCCTGTCCACCGCCCTTGCCCTGTACGGCGGTCGGCTGCTGGCGCGCCGGCCGCTCGGCGCTCTCACGGCCCTGCTGCTCGCGTCCGTCCTCGCGACGACCCCGCTGGGCGTGGGCGCGATACCGATGGCGCTGTTCGTCGGCCCCATGGTCGCCCTGTACTTCGTCGCGGCGGCCCGCCCGCGCCGGACCGCGACCGCCGCGCTCGCCCTGGCCCTCGGCACCCTCGCCGCCTATCTCGCCGTCCGCCTATTGAACGGTTGGAACGTCGGCACCTCGGCGGAGCTGGCCGTGACCCTCGTCGCCGTCATCGCCTGGCTGCTCGGCACCTCCTCCCACCAGGCCCGCGTCCACGCCGAACGGCTCAGCGCCGAGCACGCGGACCGGGCCGTGACCGCCGAACGGCTGCGGATCGCACGGGAGATGCATGACACCGTCGCCCACAGCATCGGCATCATCGCCCTCCAGGCGGGCGCGGCGGCCCGGGTGGCGACCACCCGCCCGGAGGCGGCCCTGACCGCGATGCGGGCCGTGGAGAACGAGGGGCGCGAGACGCTGGCCGGGCTGCGCCGGATGCTGGTGGCGCTGCGGGCGGCGGACCGGGCCGCCGACGGTTCCGCACGTGCCGCCGCCCTTCCCGCAGGTCTGTCGGACGTGGACCGGCTGGCCCTCACGACCACCGCCGCCGGCGTCCGCGTCGAGGTGACCCGGCTCGGTGAGGCACGTCAACTCCCGCCGGACATCGACCTGTCGGCGTTCCGGATCGTCCAGGAGTCCGTCACCAACGTCGTACGGCACGCGGACACGCACGCGTGCCGGGTCACCCTCGACTACCGCGACGACGAACTCGCCCTGGAGATCACGGACGAGGGACGGGGCCGGGGAAGCGCGACCGACACCGGCTTCGGTCTGGCCGGCATGCGGGAGCGAGTCGCCCTGCTGCACGGCGAGTTCACCGCCGCCCCGCGTCCCGGGGGCGGCTTCCGGGTCGCCGCCCGGCTGCCCGTCCCGGCGCCCGTCCGATGACGGACCGGGCCGTGCGGGTCCTCCTCGCCGACGACCAGGAGCTCATCCGTACCGCGCTGAGCATGGTCATGGCCGACCTCGACGACGTGGAGGTGGTCGGCGAGGCCGCCACCGGCGGGGAGGCGGTGCGGCTGACCGCCGAACTCGCCCCGGACGTCGTGGTGATGGACATCCGGATGCCGGAGATGGACGGCATCGAGGCGACCCGCAGGATCGGCGCCGCGGGCTCGGCCGCCCGGGTCGTCGTCCTGACCACCTTCGACGACGACGAGTACGTCTACGGGGCACTGCGGGCCGGCGCGTCCGGCTTCCTGGTCAAGGACATGGCCCTCGACGACATCATCGGCGCCGTGCGGATCGTCGCCGCCGGAGACGCGCTCATCGCCCCCGCCGTCACCCGCCGCCTGATCCACGACTTCGCGAGCCGGCCCGAACCGGCGCGCCCGCGCCGCGAGTTGAAGGGCATCACCGACCGCGAACGCGAGGTGCTGACCCTGGTCGGCGGCGGCCTGTCCAACACGGAGATCGCCGCCGAACTGTGCATCACCGTGGCCACCGCGAAGACGTACCTGACCCGCCTGTTCACCAAACTCGACGCCAGGGACCGGGTCCAGCTGGTGATCACCGCCTACGAGGCGGGACTGGTGTCGGTCGGGCAGCCGCACTCCCGGCCGCGCCCCTGAAGGCAGCCGGCAGGCCTCTGCGTCGGCACGCCCCCGAAAGAGACTCCCGCCGAGTCTAGGTGCGTGACGTCACCGCGACGACACGAAGCGTGAAACTCGGGCGCGCGGGGGAGCACCGTGGAGGCACGCCCGTCGGAGTGCGGTGCCATCGGTGAAGGAAGTGCGCAGATGAAGCCCCCCGTCGGCAGCCACGTCATGGACACGCGCACCGGAAGGATCGGCATAGTCATGGGACACGAAGGACCGTACATCCAGCTCAGGCCGTACGGCGGCGGCCGCGAGTGGGACGCCGAACCGGACGCCGTGCGCGGCGCCACCGCCGCCGAGCGGAGCGGCGCGGCGGCCGGGGGCGCCGACGCCCGCGGTCGCGGTGAGGTCCCTTGAAGGGCAGGGCCCGTGGCACGGCCGCCGTAGGCGAGAATGGACCCCATGAGCCTGTTCCGCGACGACGGCATCGTGCTGCGCACCCAGAAGCTGGGTGAGGCGGACCGGATCATCACCCTGCTCACCCGCGGACACGGACGCGTGCGGGCCGTGGCGCGCGGAGTGCGGCGCACCAAGTCGAAGTTCGGCGCCCGGCTGGAGCCGTTCTCCCATGTCGACGTGCAGTTCTTCGCGCGCGGCAGCGAGCTGGTCGGGCGCGGGCTGCCGCTGTGCACGCAGAGCGAGACCATCGCTCCCTACGGCGGCGGGATCGTGACCGACTACTCCCGCTACACCGCCGGGACGGTCATGCTGGAGACCGCCGAGCGGTTCACCGACCACGAGGGCGAGCCGGCGGTGCAGCAGTACCTGCTCCTCGTCGGAGCCCTGCGCACGCTGGCCAACGGCGAGCACGCGCCGCACCTCGTGCTCGACGCCTTCCTGCTGCGCTCCCTCGCCGTCAACGGCTACGCCCCCAGCTTCGGGGACTGCGCGAAGTGCGGAATGCCGGGTCCCAACCGGTTCTTCTCGGTCGCCTCCGGAGGTTCGGTCTGCGTCGACTGCCGGGTGGCCGGCAGCGTCGTACCCTCGCCGCAGACCCTGGAACTGCTGGGCGCGCTGCTCACGGGAGACTGGGAGACCGCGGACGCGTGCGAGCCACGGCACGTCCGGGAGGGGAGCGGGCTGGTGTCGGCCTACCTCCACTGGCATCTGGAACGCGGGCTGCGCTCGCTGCGTTACGTAGAGAAGTAAGCCGCAAGAGGAGACGAGAAGGTCATGGTCGTACGCGGGATCCTGGGGCGTCAGCGCCGTGAGTACAGGGCGCCGGAGCCGCACCCGTCGGGCGCCCGGGCGCCGAAGCTGCCGGGTGAGCTGGTGCCGAAGCATGTGGCGATCGTGATGGACGGCAACGGGCGGTGGGCCAAGGAGCGCGGTCTGCCGCGTACCGAGGGCCACAAGGTGGGCGCCGAGCGGGTGTTGGACGTGTTGCAGGGCGGGATCGAGGCGGGTGTCGGCGCGATCTCGCTGTACGCGTTCTCGACGGAGAACTGGAAGCGGTCGCCGGACGAGGTGCGCTTCCTGATGAACTTCAACCGTGACTTCATCCGCAAGACCCGGGACACCCTGGACGAGTTGGGGATCCGGGTGCGCTGGGTGGGCCGGATGCCCAGGCTGTGGAAGTCGGTGGCCAAGGAACTGCTGATCGCGCAGGAGCAGACCAAGGACAACGACAGACTGACCCTGTACTTCTGCATGAACTACGGCGGCCAGGCCGAGATCGGCGATGCGGCCAAGGCGTTGGCGGTGGACGTGAAGGCCGGCCGCCTGGACCCGTCCAAGGTCAACGAGAAGACCCTCGCGAAGTACCTGTACTACCCGGACATGCCGGACGTGGACCTGTTCCTGCGGCCGAGCGGTGAGCAGCGCACCTCCAACTTCCTTCTGTGGCAGAGCGCGTACGCCGAGCTGGTCTTCCAGGACGTCCTGTGGCCGGATTTCGACCGCCGTGATCTGTGGCGGGCCTGCGTCGAGTTCGCCTCCCGTGACCGGCGGTTCGGCGGCGCGGTCCCGAATGAGGATCTTTTGGCCATGGAGCGGGACATCGCGGGGAATCCGGCCATCTCGTAGCCACCCGGGATTCATGGGGATCGTCGACGATCCGGCCATGAAACGCGTCACCCCCGTCCTCGCCCTGTGCGCCCTGCTGGCCGCGGCCGTTCCCTCCCAGGCCGCGGACCAGCCCGCACACCGCGACAGCTACGGCACGAAGGCCGTCTACGCCCCCGAGCAGAGCGCGCGCCGCTACGAGCGCGTGCCCGCCGGCTTCACCCCCGTCTTCACGGAGAACGTCTCCCGGCACGGCTCCCGCTCCGCCACCGACAGCGAGGACGGCGACCTGATCCTCGCCCTGTGGGACAAGGCGCAGGCCGCCGGTCAACTCACCGGCAAGGGCGAGGAGTTCGGCCCGAAGGTCGAGGCCCTGCTGGCCGAGATGGCGAAGATCGGGTACGGCAACCTGAGCGCCCGCGGCAAGGAGGAGATCCAGGACACGGCCGTCCGCATGGCCGACCGGCTGCCCTCCCTCTTCAAGTCGATCGCCGCCAAGGGCGAGAAGATCGACGTGGTCAGCTCCGGACAGGGCCGCGCGGTCGACAGCGGCAACCTGTTCGCCGCGGCCCTCGGCGACACGGACCCGGACCTGAAGTCGCTGATCGGCGCGACCCGCACCGACAAGGACCTGCTCTACTTCCACAAGGCGGACGGCGGCGCGGCCTACCGCGACTACATAGCCAACGACCAGCGCCTCGCGGCCACTTTGAAGTCGATCACCGACCAGCCGAAGACGCACCGGGCGGCCCGCAGCGTCCTGCTCCGCCTCTTCGCGCCGGCCTTCGTGAACGCCCTCAGCGGCGCCGACCAGGTCGCCGCCGCGCAGGCCGTCTACAACCTGTACGCAATCGCCCCCGCGATGAGCGAGGAGAGCCCCGGCGGCAAGGGCTGGGGGATGCAGCGGTACATCTCCACGTCCGACGCGGCCTGGTTCGGCTACCTCTCCGACGCCGAGGACTTCTACGAGAAGGGCCCCGGCTTCTCGGACAGCGACATCACGTACAAGATGGCCGGCGTCCTGCTCGACGACTTCTTCACGCAGATCGAGGCGGAGAAGGCCGGCACCAGCACCCTCGGCGCCGAACTCCGCTTCACCCACGCCGAGGAGATCATCCCGCTGGCCGCCCTGATGGGCCTCCCGGGCAGCACGAAGCCGGCGAAGCCGGGCCAGCCGTACACGTACGCCGACAACCCCTGGCGCGGCGCGAATGTCGCCCCCCTCGGCTCCAACATCCAGTGGGACGTCTTCAAGAAGGGCGGCCAGTACCTGGTCCGCATGCTCTACAACGAGAAGGAGACGTCCTTCAAGCCGAGCTGCCACCCGATCAGGAAGGGCAGCAAGTTCTACGACTTCGCAGAACTGGAACGCTGCTTCGGGCGAAGCTGAACTTCTGGGGCAAGGGTGGGCGCAGTTCCCTCAGGGGCGCGGGGCTGTATCGATATGCGGCTCCGCCGCGTGGGCGCGACCAGCCACGGCGAGTCCGCAGCCGACAAGGATCCCGCACCCCTACGGCGCCTAGTCGCTCACCCAGCCGCGCAGTCGGAACACGTGCCGAAGATCTCCACCGTGTGCGCCACATTCACGTACCCGTGCTCCGCCGCGATCGCCTCCGCCCACTTCTCCACCGCAGGCCCCTCGACCTCCACCGCCTTGCCGCAGACGCGGCAGACCAGGTGGTGGTGGTGATCGCCGGTGGAGCAGCGGCGGTACACGGACTCGCCGTCGGACGTGCGCAGGACGTCGACCTCGCCGGCGTCAGCGAGGTTCTGGAGCGTGCGGTAGACCGTGGTCAGACCGACCGAGTCGCCCTTGTGCTTGAGCATGTCGTGCAGTTCCTGCGCGCTGCGGAACTCGTCCACCTCGTTGAGCGCCGCCGACACGGCGGCACGTTGCCGGGTGGAGCGGCCCTTCACGGGCGGTCCTACGGTGGTCACCGGTTGCCTCCTCCACGTCTGAGCGCCTGTCGGGCCATTGTGCCAGCCCGCGCTGTGCCCGGTCAGACGCCGACCCCGTCCCCGGCCCCCCGGGTGGCCGGAATCGCGCACTCCGCCGGATCTCCGGCGGGCCGCGCGGCCGCCGCAGCCCGGGCCCGTCGCCGGGCCACCGGGGCGGCCACCGCGGTCAGCACCAGGAACGCCCCGATGGTCAGCAGCACGATCGTCGCGCCGGGCGGCACGTCCTGGTAGTACGAGGTGACCGTGCCGCCGATGGTCACGGTCACGCCGATCGCCACCGCGATCGCGAAGGTCGCCACGAAACTACGGCTGAGCTGTTGCGCCGCCGCGACCGGCACCACCATGAGCGCGCTCACCAGCAGCAGCCCGACCACACGCATCGCGACCGTCACCGTCACCGCCGCCGTGATCGCCGTCAGCAGGTTCAGGACGCGCACCGGCAGCCCGGTGACCCGCGCGAACTCCTCGTCCTGGCTGACCGCGAACAGCTGCCGGCGCAGCCCCACGGTGACCAGCACCACGAATCCCGCGAGCAGACAGATCGCCGTGACGTCCGACTCCGAGACGGTCGACAGGGACCCGAAGAGGTACGAGGTCAGGTTGGCGTTGGAGCCGCCGGGCGCGAGGTTGATGAACATCACGCCGCCGGCCATACCGCCGTAGAAGAGCATCGCGAGGGCGATGTCGCCGCGGGTGCGGCCGTACCAGCGGATCAGTTCCATCAGGATCGCGCCGAGCACCGAGATCAGCGTCGCCATCCACACCGGCGAGGTGTTCAGCAGGAAGCCGAGGCCGACGCCGGTCATCGCCACGTGGCCGATGCCGTCGCCCAGCAGGGCCTGGCGGCGCTGGACGAGGTAGATGCCGATCGCGGGGGCGGTGATGCCGACCAGGACGGCGGCGAGCAGGGCCCGCTGCATGAAGGCGTAGTCGAGGAAGTCCATCAGCTCAGCAGTCCCGTGTGTACCGACGCGTGCGGGTGTACGTGGTCGTGGCCCGGCAGGGCGTGCTGGCCGAGCGCCTTCGGGGGCGGTCCGTCGTGCAGCACGCAGCCGTCGCGCAGGACGACCGCCCGGTCGATCAGGGGCTCCAGGGGGCCCAGTTCGTGCAGGACGAGCAGCACGGTGGCGCCGGCGGCGACCTGTTCGCGCAGGGTGCGGGCCAGCACCTCCTGGCTCGCGAGGTCGACGCCCGCCATCGGCTCGTCCATGATCAGCAGTTCGGGTTCGGGGGCGAGCGCGCGGGCGATCAGCACCCGCTGGTGCTGGCCGCCGGAGAGCTCGTTGACCGAGTCCTTCGCGCGGTCCGCCATGCCGACCAGGTCGAGGGCCCGGCGCACCGCCGCGTGATCGGCCTTGCGCAGCACCCCGAAGCGGGCCCGCGACAGCCGCCCGGACGCGACGATCTCCGTGACGGTGGCCGGCACCCCGCCCGCCGCCGTGGTGCGCTGCGGTACGTACCCCACGCGCCCCCAGTCGCGGAAGCGTGCCCGCTCGGTGCCGAACAGCTCGATCTCCCCGGCGCTGACCGGGACTTGGCCGATGACCGTGCGGATCGCGGTCGACTTGCCGGAGCCGTTCGCGCCGAGCAGCGCGACGACCTCACCGCGGCGCACGGTGAGGTCGATGCCGCGCAGGACGGGGCGCGAACCCAGCTCGGCGCGGACACCGCGCAGCGATATGACGGGCTCGGCCATGTCGTCCTCCGTGCTGATCATGGGGTTGATCACTTACTTCCCAGGGCCGTCCGCAGCGCCTTGAGGTTGGCTTCCTGGACCGAGAAGTAGTCCTTGCCGCGGGACTTGGAGGTGATGCCCTCGATCGGGTCGAGGACGTCGGTCTTCAGGTTCGCGTCGGCGGCGATGGTCTTCGCGGTCTTGTCGCTGACGAGCGTCTCGTAGAACACCGTGGTGACGCCGTCGGCCTTGGCCATCTTCTCAAGGTCCTTCACACGGGCCGCGCTGGGCTCCGACTCGGGGTCGAGGCCGTTGATGGCCTCCTCGGTCAGGCCGTAGCGCTCGGCGAGGTAGCCGAAGGCGGCGTGGGTGGTGATGAAGACCTTGGTCTTCGTGTTCGCGAGCCCGTCCTTGAACTTGACGTCGAGCGCGTCCAGCTTCTTCACCAGGGCCGCGGTGTTGGCCTTGTAGTCGGCCGCGTGGTCCGGGTCGGCCTTCTCGAAGGCCTTGCCGACGCCCTCGGCGATCTGGGCGTAGCGCACCGGATCCAGCCAGACGTGCGGGTCGAGGCCGGCCAGGTCCTCGTTCTCGGAGCTGTCGTGCTCGGCCGCGTGGCCGCCGACCTCGTTGCCGTGCTTCTCCAGCGTGGTCAGGGAGGCGGCGTCGATCTTGGTCTTGACCTCGGACTGGGAAACCGCGTCGTCGACGGAGGGCTGGAGGTTCTTGAGGTAGAGCACCGCGTCGGTCTCCTGGAGCCGCGCGGTCTGCTGGGCGCTGATCTCCAGGTCGTGCGGCTCCTGGCCGGGCTGGGTCAGGCTGGTGACGCTCACATGGTCCCCGCCTATCTGCTCGGCGAGGTAGGCCATCGGGTAGAACGACGCGACGACGTCGAACTTGTCCGTGTTGGCGGCGGCCGCGCTCTCGCCGGAGCAGGCGGAGAGGGTGCCGAGGCCGAGTGCGGTGACGGCGGCGACCGCGATCCCGGATATGTGGTGTCGTCGTACGTTCATGACAGTCATTTTCAACAAATATGGAAACCGTTGTCAACAAGCCGTGATGAGAGGCCGGTGAGAGTGGGCGGCGGGGTTCCTGACTGCCGGACCGATTTGGTTAGGGGGGAGGCCCCGCCGGTACGCTGAAGCATTCGCTCTGAAGCGTCTCGCTTCCTCGTCCGTCGTCGTAATGAAGAGAGCACCGTGGCCGCCGACAAGATCGACACCATCGTCAGCCTGAGCAAGCGCCGTGGCTTCGTATTCCCCTGCAGTGAGATCTACGGCGGCCAGAAGGCCGCCTGGGACTACGGGCCGCTGGGTGTCGAGCTCAAGGAGAACCTGAAGCGTCAGTGGTGGCGCTACATGGTGACGTCGCGCGAGGACGTGGTCGGTATCGACTCGTCCGTCATCCTGGCCCCCGAGGTCTGGGTCGCCTCCGGTCACGTCGCCACCTTCTCGGACCCGCTGACCGAGTGCACCGCGTGTCACAAGCGGTTCCGCGCGGACCACCTCGAAGAGGCCTACGAGGCCAAGCACGGCCGTCCGCCGGAGAACCACCTCGCGGACATCAACTGCCCCAACTGCGGCAACAAGGGCCAGTTCACCGAGCCCAAGCAGTTCTCCGGCCTGCTCTCCACCCACCTGGGCCCGACGCAGGACACCGGCTCCATCGCCTACCTGCGCCCCGAGACCGCCCAGGGCATCTTCACCAACTTCGCCCAGGTGCAGACCACTTCGCGACGCAAGCCGCCGTTCGGCATCGCGCAGATGGGCAAGTCCTTCCGCAACGAGATCACGCCCGGCAACTTCATCTTCCGGACCCGCGAGTTCGAGCAGATGGAGATGGAGTTCTTCGTCAAGCCGGGCGAGGACGAGAAGTGGCAGGAGTACTGGATGGAGCAGCGCTGGAACTGGTACACCGGCCTGGGCCTGCGCGAGGAGAACATGCGGTGGTACGACCACCCCAAGGAGAAGCTCTCCCACTACTCCAAGCGCACCGCTGACATCGAGTACCGCTTCCAGTTCGGCGGCAACGAGTGGGGCGAGCTGGAAGGCGTCGCCAACCGCACCGACTTCGACCTCAGCGCCCACTCCAAGGCCTCCGGCCAGGACCTCTCCTACTTCGACCAGGAGGCCGGGGAGCGCTGGACGCCGTACGTCATCGAGCCGGCGGCCGGTGTCGGCCGCGCGATGCTCGCCTTCCTGCTCGACGCGTACGTCGAGGACGAGGCGCCCAACGCCAAGGGCAAGCTGGAGAAGCGCACGGTGCTGCGCCTGGACCACCGCCTGGCCCCGGTGAAGGTCGCGGTGCTCCCGCTGTCCCGCAACCCGGAGCTGTCCCCGAAGGCCAAGGGCCTGGCCACCGCGCTCCGCCAGAACTGGAACATCGAGTTCGACGACGCGGGCGCGATCGGCCGCCGCTACCGGCGCCAGGACGAGATCGGCACGCCGTACTGCGTGACGGTCGACTTCGACACGCTGGACGACAACGCGGTGACGGTCCGCGAGCGCGATTCGATGAAGCAGGAGCGCGTGTCGCTCGACCAGATCGAGGGGTACCTCGCGGGTCGCTTGATCGGTGCCTAGGGCACAACTGGCCCTGGATGGCAGTGCCGCTTTGGACCTGTAACGGGGTCCGCGGCACGGCGAGGGTGGTCGGCATGAGCATCTCGTTCCTGCTGACCACCCTTGTCGTTGTCGCCACCCCCGGCACCGGTGTCGTCTACACCCTGGCCGCCGGTCTCTCCCGTGGGCGCCGCGCGAGCGTCCTCGCGGCGTTCGCCTGCACGCTCGGGATCGTGCCGCACGTGCTGGCCACCGTCGTCGGGCTGGCCGCGCTGCTGAACGCCAGTGCCGCCGCCTTCCAGATCCTCAAGTACGCCGGTGTCGCCTATCTGCTCTACATGGCGTGGGTGACGGTGAAGGACAAGGCGGTGATCGACGTCGACCAGGACAGCGCGCCCCGGTCCGCCGGCCGTGTGATCGTCCGGGGCGTTCTGATCAACATCCTCAACCCGAAGCTGACGATCTTCTTCTTCGCGTTCCTGCCCCAGTTCGTGAGCCCTGGCCAACCCCACTCCGTCGTGCGGATGTTGGCGCTCAGCGGGGTCTTCATGCTGGCGACCTTCGTGGTCTTCGCCGCGTACGGCGTGCTGGCCGCGTCCGTCCGCAGCCACGTCACCTCCCGGCCGAGGGTGATGACATGGCTGCGGCGGAGTTTCGCGGGGTCGTTCGTGGCGTTGGGGGCGAAGCTGGCGTTCACCGCCCGCTAGACGTCAACGTCCTTGCAGGGACTTCACGTTGTTGCCGAACGTCCAGTTCTTCGAGCCGTCCCAGTTGATCGACCAGGTCATCAGGCCCTTGAGCGAGGTGCCGTAGTGGCGCCAGGCCTGCGAGACCAGGGTCGGTGACATGTAGCCGCCGCCCGCGCCGGACTGGGCCGGCAGACCCGGGACCTGCTTGTCGTACGGGACCTTGATCGTCGTACCCTGCACGACCAGGCCCTTGTTGAGGCAGTCGGTCTGGGCGGTGAAGCCCGCGACGGTGCCGGCCGAGTAGGAGTCGCCGGAGCAGCCGTACATGCTGCCGTTGTAGTACTGCATGTTGAGCCACCACAGGCGGCCGTTGTCGGCGTACTTCTTGACGATCGGCAGGTACGCGCCCCAGATCGAGCCGTACGTGATGCTGCCGCCGGTGACGTACGCGGTCTCCGGGGCCATCGTCAGGCCGAAGTTGGACGGCATCTGGGCCAGGATGCCGTCGATGATGCGGATCAAGTTGGCCTGGGACGTGGAGAGTTGGCTGATGTTTCCGCTGCCGACCAGGCCCGTCTCGATGTCGATGTCGATGCCGTCGAAGTTGTACTTCTTCAGGATCGGCACGATCGTCGAGACGAACTTGTTGGCCACGGTGGTCGAGCTGAGGTCGATGCCCGCCGCGGCGCCGCCGATCGACATCAGGATCGTCTGGCCGGAGGCCTTCGCCGCGCACATCTCCGCCGGGGTCGCCACCTTCACGCCCGCGTCCATGCCGTCCTCCCACAGGGCCGTTCCGTCGGAACGGATGACCGGGAAGGCCGCGTTGATCACGTTGTAACCGTGGCTTGCGATCGCGGAGTTGGTGATCGGGGTCCAGCCGAAGGGCGGGTGGACGCCGTTGGCGGAGCCGTCCCAGTTCTCCCAGTAGCCCTGGAGGACCTTGCCGGCCGGACGGGACTTCACGGCGCAGGTGTCGGCCGCCGAGGCGGCCGGGGCGGTGGCGATCGAGAGGGGGACGAGGAGAGCGGCCGTGGTGAGGCCGGCGGCGAGCAGGCGCAGCGTGCGGCGGAGCATGCGGATCCTCCCGGTGGGGGTGCGGCGAGGTGTCGTAGGCATGACAGTGCTTGGCACGACAGTGCGCGTGGTCCAGACCTCCCGTCAATAGGTATGGACCAATCCGTGGGGCGATCCGGGGGTGATCCGGGGATGATCTGACAGATGTTGGAATGACAGATATTGAAATCTGTCAGCTGTCATGCCATGGTGGAGGGCATGACGACGACCCCCACCCGAAACCTCGGCACCACCGGTCCCCGCGTCTCCGCCCTCGGCCTCGGTTGCATGGGCATGTCCGCGCTGTACGGCGAAGCGGACCGGAGCGAGTCCATCGCCACCATCCACGCGGCCCTCGAAGCGGGCGTGACGCTCCTCGACACCGGCGACTTCTACGCCATGGGCCACAACGAGATGCTGATCGGCGAGGCCCTGCGCACCGCCCCCGCCGCGCTGCGCGAACAGGCGCTCACCAGCGTGAAGTTCGGCGGACTGCGCGACCCGGACGGCGGCTGGACCGGCTACGACGGCCGGCCCGCCGCGGTCAAGAACTTCGCCGCCTACTCCCTCCAGCGCCTCGGCGTCGACCACATCGACGTCTACCGCATCGCCCGGGTCGACCCGGACGTGCCGATCGAGGAGACGGTCGGCGCGATCGCGGAGCTGGTCGAGAAGGGACACGTACGCCACATCGGCCTCAGCGAGGCGAGCCCGGACGCCATCCGGCGGGCCGCGGCCACCGCGCCCATCTCCGACCTCCAGATCGAGTACGCGATCATCACCCGCGACATCGAGCGGGAGATCCTGCCGACCACCCGCGAACTGGGCATCGGCATCACCGCGTACGGCGTGCTCTCCCGCGGGCTGATCTCCGGCCACTTCACGCAGGACCGGCAGCTCGGCGCGCAGGACTTCCGCTCCTTCTCGCCCCGCTTCCAGGGCGACAACCTCCGGCACAACCTCGAACTCGTCGAGGCGCTGCGCAAGATCGCCGAGCAGAAGGGCGTGACGGTCGCGCAGATCGCCATCGCCTGGGTCCTCTCGCGCGGCGAGGACATCGTGCCGCTGGTCGGCGCCCGCACCCGCGAGCGGCTCACCGAGTCGCTGGGCGCGCTGGACGTCACGCTGGAGGCGGCCGACCTGGCGGCGATCGAGGAGGCCGTGCCGGCGGACGCGGCGGCGGGCACCCGCTACCCGGCCGTGCAGATGGCACATCTCGGTACCGAGCAGTGATCCCGGCTACGGGTATCGATCAGTGATTCTGCCTGCGGGTACCGTCTAGGCCATGGCACCGACCACCCAGGCCCTGACCGCCGAGCGCATCCTCGAGGCGACCGAGGAGGTGCTGCGCCGCCACGGCCCTGCCAAGGCCACCGTGGTGGACGTGGCCCGCGCGCTCGGCGTCAGCCATGGCAGCGTCTACCGGCACTTCCGTACGAAGGCCGCGCTGCGGGAGGCCGTGACCAAGCGGTGGCTGGACCGGACGGCCGAGGCGCTCTCCGGGATCGTCGACGAGGCGGACCGTGATCCGGAGAGCCGGTTGCGCGACTGGCTCGCGGGGCTGTTCGCGGCCAAGCGGCGCAAGGCGAGCGCCGATCCCGAGCTGTTCGCCACCTACAGCGTGCTGGTGACCGAGTACGGCGGAGTCGTCAGCGACCATCTCGCCGAACTGACCGGGCAGTTGACCCGGATCGTCCAGGCGGGCGTGGACACCGGCGCGTTCACCACCTCCGACGCCCTCACCTCCGCCACGGCCGTCTTCCAGGCCACCGGCCGCTTCCACGACCCCGGTTACGCCAAGGAGTGGGAACGGCCGGGCGCGCAGGGGGAGTTCGAGGCGGTCGTGGACCTGTTGGTGCGGGGGCTGCGGGGCTGACAATCGGGTCCATGGACAACGGATCCACGACCCGGCCCCGACGTGTCGCCGTCATCGGAGTGGGCGTCCTCGGCGCCTGCGTGGGCTGGAACCTGTCCCGGCAGGGTGCCGAGGTGGTCCTCCTCGACGCGGGCCGGCCGGGCGAGGGCGTCACCAACTGGTCCTTCTCGTGGGTCAACGCCAGCAACAAGACCGTGCGCAGGTCCTACTACGACCTGAACGTCGCGGGCATGGCGGCGCACCGCGAGCTGGCGGCGACCATCGGGCCGGACTCGTGGTGGTATCCCACAGGGCATCTGCGCTGGGCCGACGACCCGGCGGCGGAGGCGCGGTTCCTGAACACGGCGGAACTGCTGGCCGGTTGGGGCTACCGGGTGGAACTCTCCACCGGGGCCGAGGTGCGCCGCCGCCTCGAACCGGCTCTCGCGCTGCCCGACGAGGTGCCCGTCGTGCTCTACCCCGACGAGGCCTGGGTGCACGGCCGCCATCTCGTCGGCCGCCTGGTCGGCCAAGCGGTCACGGCCGGCGCCGAGTTGAGGTCCGGCACGGAGGTCCGTGACATCGGGACCGGTGCCGACGGGGGCGTCCGGAGCGTGACGCTGTCCGACGGGACCACGCTCGCGGTCGACGCCGTCGTGAACGCGGCGGGCCCCGACGCCTCCCGCATCGCCGGGTTCGTCGCACGCGACCTGCCGATGCGCCGCGAACCCGGTGTCGTCACGCGGATCGACTGCGTCCCGGTCCCGATCCACCGGGCCATGCACGCGCCCCACATCGAGATCCGCCCCGACGGCGACGGATCGATGGTCCTGCACAGCCGCGAGGTCGACGCACTCATCGACACCGGCGAGGAGGATCCCGCGGAACTGGCCCGGCTGCTCCACGCATGGGTACGCCAGGTCGTCCCCGAACTCGCCGACTCCCGCATCACCGGCACCCGGGTGGCCTTCCGCCCCATCCCGGCCGACGGATTCCCCTCGGTGGGGGCGGTGCCGTCCGTGCCGGGCTACCACGAGGCCGTCTCCCACAGCGGCATCACACTCGGGCCGGTGCTGGGCCGGTTGCTCGCGGCGGAGATCCTCGACGGGGAGAAGAGCGAACTGCTGGCGGACTTCCGGCCGGAGCGGTTCTCAGGTCAGGCCTAGCCCTCTGCCGCGCACTCCCAGAACTCTCGCATCAGGGCGGGCGGGACCGGGCTGGTCATCGCCACCTGGGTCAGCAGGATCGTGACCGTGCCCGTCGGGGGAATCACGTGCGCCGCCGTTCCGGTGCCGCCTACCCAGCCGTAGCGGCCGGGGACGTTCCAGGGGTCGATGGGAGTGACGTCGACCGCGCCGCCGTAGCCCCAGCCCTGGCCCTCCAGGAACAGGGTCGAGGCGTCGCGCTGGGCCGCGGTGAGGTGGTTGGTGGTCATGCGGCTCACGGAGGTGGGGGAGAGGACCGGGGTGCCGTCAGGAGCCGCGCCGTCGTTCGCGAGCATGCGGCCGAAGGCCAGGAGGTCGTCGGCCGTCGAGACCAGGCCGCCGGCGCCCGAGGGGAAGGCCGGGGGCCGGCTGAAGCCGCCGTCCGGGGTGTCCGACTGGTTCAGGGTGCCCTGCTCGCCCGGGGTGTAGGCGGTGGTGAAGCGGGCCCGCTTCGACTCCGGCACCGTGAACGCCGTGTCCGTCATGCCCAGAGGTCCGAAGAACCGCTCCGTCAGGAAGTCGGGGAAGGACGAGCCCGAGGCGCGGGCGACCAGGACGCCCTGGAGGTCAGAGCAGGTGTTGTAGAGCCACGCGGCGCCCGGCTGGCGCAGCATCGGGATCCGGGACAGGGCGGCGAGCCACTCGTCGGGGCCGGGCTGGAGGTAGGGCGCGCGGCCGTCCTGCTGGAACGCGAGGAGCGTCTGGACGGCCGGCAGCGAGAAGTCGTCCGGGAATCCCCAGCCGGCCCGGAAGCTCAGCAGGTCCTCGACCGTGATCGGACGCTCCGCCGGGACCACGTCCTCGACCGGCGAGGCGGGCGTGCGGACCACCGTCGGCTTCGCCAGCTCCGGCAGCCACTCCTCCACCGGCGCGTCCAGCGCGAGGCGCCCGTCCTCCACCAGCGCCAGGACCGCCGCCGCCGTGACCGGCTTGCTGACCGAGGCGACCCGGAAGATCGAGTCGCGGGCCATCGGGGCGGTGCCTTCGACGTCGACGGAGCCGACGGCCGCCACCTCGACGTCGTCGCCGCGGGCCACCAGGCCCACCGCCCCCGGCACGGTGCCGTCGTCGACGTGTCGCCGCAGGGTGTCGTGGAGAGAGCTCATCGGTCGGCCTTCCGGTCCGGGGAGTCGTATCGAATGCGTCGGGTACGACTCTCCTCGCCTTGTGAACTCATCGCTCTCCCGGGCGGCCGTCTCCGGGGCGGTCGCCCCTCGGCCGGCCGTCCGTCGTCTCCCCGCTCAGTCGTCGGACGGGTCCACCGTCGCCTGGTGTGCCTCGGCCAGGTGCTCCTCCGCCTTCAGCCACGGCAGGAACTGCGCGCTCTTCTTCCAGCCGCAGGTGTCGCACTTGATCGTGCGTTGCGCGCCTTTGCGCTGCACGCGGACGATGTGTTCCCGCCCGTGCTGGTCCCAGCGGCTCACTTTGCTCGTGTTGATCTGCAACATGCGCCTCGCCTCCGCTCAGGAGTCTCCGGCAAGGAGTGTGCAGCAATATCAACATCAACAGTGCTCAATTCACGCCGAGTTGTCCAAGCTGTGAGCATGACAGCCGCGGTGGCACCCGGCGGATCGTCCGTGTCGTCCCGCTGTCAGCCGATCGTGCGCGGCAGCCGCAGGCTGAGCAGCCCGGTCAGCACCACTCCGGCCAGCTGCACCAACAGCGTTGTCACCAGGGCGTCTCGCATGCCCATGCCCGGAATCAGCGACAGGAAGAGCGTGCCGAGCGTGGCCACGCCGAGCGCCAGCGCGGACTGCTGGGTGGTCACCATCACGCCGGCGCCCACACCGGCCCGGGCCGCCGGTACCTCCGACAGGATGATCCGGAAGATGATGGGCAGTTGGAGCGCCTGACCCGCACCGGCGACCGCCGCCCCGGGCAGCAGCTCGACGAAGCCGAGGTGCGGCCACGAGCGCCACGCGGCCAGCACGATCAGACCCAGGCCCACCGCCTGGATCACCGAACCCGCCGTCACGACCCGCGTCCCGTACCGGGTCACCAGCCGCGGCCCGGCGAGCGAGGCGAAGAAGAAGGTCACCGCCAGCGGCACCAGCGCCAGCCCCGCGTCGACCGGGCCGAGCCCCGCGCCGCGCTGCAACGCCACCGCGATCACGAACATGAACCCGCTGAAGCCGATCGCGAACGGCAGGATCATCACCAGCCCGCGCCGCAGCGAGGTCAGCGCCAGCAGACTGGGCGGCACCAGCGGCGTCCGCCCCTGCCGGTCCGCCCTGCGCTCCACCGCGTAGAACGCGGACACGATCCCCGGGAACGCGGCCAGCGACAGCCACGTCCACAGCGGCCAGCCCGCCGCGCGCCCCTCCGTCAGCGGCACCAGCAGCGCCAGCAGCGACGCGCCCAGCAGGAACGTGCCGGGCACGTCCACCGGCTCGGGGTGCTGGGAACGCGTCTCCGGTACGACCTTGACGGCCAGGAACAGACCGACGATGACGACCGGCACGTTCACCAGGAACACCGCGCGCCAGCCGGTGCCGGCGATGTCGGCGGCGACCAGGACCCCGCCGAGGATCTGCCCCGCCACCATGGCGAGGCCGGCGGTGGCGCCGTACAGGCCCATCGCCTTGGCGCGGCGCGGGCCGTGCGTCGCGGCCTGGATGGTGGCGAGGACCTGCGGGAGCATCGCCGCGGACGCCGCGCCCTGCGCGATCCGCGCGGCGACCAGCGTCCAGGCGGTCGGTGCGAGGCCGCAGGCCAGCGAGGTCACGCCGAACGCGGCCATCCCGCCCAGGAAGAGCCGCCGCCGGCCGAACAGGTCGCCGAGCCGGCCGCCGAGGACCAGGAGGACGGCGTACGAGACCCCGTAGCCGGCGACGACGAGTTCGAGGACGGCCTCGCTCGCCGAGAGGTCCTTGCCGATGGTCGGCAGCGCGACGTTGACGATGAAGAAGTCGATGAGCGGCAGTGCCGCGGCCAGCAGCACCGTGAACAGGCCGAGGCCGCCCAGCGCCGGCGGCGCTGGGGTCTCGGTCCGGTGCGAAGTGACGGTTTCGGTCATGATGACGAGCTTGCGCCCGCGCGCAGACTGGTACCAGAGTCTTCTTATCCTGGTAGCGGGACCACCTGGCAACAGGGTCCGCGGTGCGGCACGCTGGAGAGTATGACGACCATGGCTCAGGAGATCGCTCAGGGGAAGGCCCGGGAGAAGGCTCAGGAGCCGGCACTCGACGGCACGGCCCCGCCGCGGGGTCCGGCCGTGTCGGCGATCCGCCGGCACGAACTCGCCGCGTTCCTGCGTCACCGCCGCGAGCACATCACCCCGGAGCAGGTCGGGCTGCCCCGCGGCTCCCGCCGCCGCACGCCCGGGCTGCGGCGCGAGGAGGTCGCCCACCTCTCCGCGGTCGGCGTCACCTGGTACACGTGGCTCGAACAGGCCCGGGACATCCAGGTCTCCGTGCAGGTGCTGGACGCCCTCGCCCGCACCCTGCTGCTCGACCCGAGCGAGCGGGCCCACGTCTTCCAGCTCGCCGGGGCGGTGGATCCGGCGCCGGCCACGTCCTGCGCGTCGATCACCCCGGCCCTCCAGGCCGTCCTCGACCAGCTGGAGCCGATCCCGGCCTGTGTGCAGAACAGCCGGTACGACATCCTCGCCTACAACCGCACCTACGGCCTGCTCCTGTGCGACCTGGCCGAGGTGCCGGCCGAGGACCGCAACTGCATGATCCTCTCCTACACCAACCCCGACTGGCAGTCCTCGATCGTGCACCTCGCGGACGCCCAGCGCATGATGGCCGCCCGCTTCCGCGCCTCGATGGCCGGCCATCTCGCCGAGCCCACCTGGAAGACCCTCCTCAAGCGGCTGCGCGCCGAGTCCGAGGACTTCCGCGAGGCCTGGGAGCGGCACGAGATCGTCGAACACCGCGGCAAGCGCAAGGAGTTCCGCAACCGCTACGTCGGCCGCGTCACCGTCGACCACACCGATCTGTGGCTCGGCCCGCAGGTCGGCCCGCGCATGGTCACCTACCTGCCGGTGGACGGGGAGTCGAGGCGGCGGCTGGAGCGGCTGCACGAGATCGCGGTGGCGAAGGCCGAGGAGCGGGCGGGGGAGAAGGAACAGGCGGTGCGCTGACCGCGGGGTACTACGCGCTGACCCGGGCCGCTTCGCGCAGTTCGACGGACTTCAACTGCTCGGCCGTCCGCTCCGCCGTCCCGCGCGCCCAGCGCCCACTGGTCAGCACCCCGAGTCCGAGCACGGTGAGCCCGCAGCCGACGAGGATCCACCAGCCCGGCACCGAGGCCGACACGAAAGTGGTCCTGTACGCCGACGAGTTGATGCCGGACGCCAGCACCGCGCCGATCACCGCGACGCCCAGCGTCTGTCCGAGCTGGCGGCTGGTGGAGGCGACCGCGGCGGCCACGCCGGCCTGCGCCCTCGGCATCCCCGACACCGCCGTGTTGGTGATCGGCGCGTTCACGAAACCGAAGCCGATGCCGAACACGGCGTAGCCGATGAAGAGCGTCACGTTCGAGGTCTCCGCGTCGAACGCGGCGAACATCACCGCGCTCACCGTCATCGCCGTCCCCGCGATCAGCAGCGAGAGCCGCGGCCCCCGGCTGCCGACCAGCCGCCCGGACACCGGCGCGCACAGGAACATCGGCACCGCCATCGGCAGCATCCACAGACCCGCGTGCAGGGCGCTCAGGCCGCGCACGTTCTGCAGATACAGCGTCGACAGGAACAGGAAGCCGCCCAGTGCCGCGAACGCGCCGATCGCGATCACGGTGGCGCCGCTGAACGGGGCCGAGCGGAAGAAGCGCAGGTCGATGAGGGGTTCGTCGCGGCGGGGCTCGTACCAGAGGAGTCCGAGCAGCGAGGCCAGCGCGATCGCCGCGAAGGGGAGGACGGTCGCCGCGCCGGAGGTCGGCGCCTCGATGATCGCGTACGTCAGCGAACCGAACAGGGCGATGACCAGGAACTGGCCGACCGGGTCCGGGCGGCGGGCCTTGGGGGCACGGGACTCGGGGACGTAGCGCAGGGTGAGCAGCAGGGCCGCGAGGCCCACCGGGAGGTTGGTCCAGAAGATCGAGCGCCAGCCGATGGAGTCCACCAGTACGCCGCCGATCAGCGGGCCCGCCGCCATCGATATGCCGACCACCGCGCCCCATACGCCGATCGCCTTCGCGCGCTCCCGCGGGTCCGTGAACGTGTTGGTGATGATCGACATCGCCACCGGGTTGAGCATCGAGCCGCCGACGGCCTGGATCATGCGGAAGGCGATCAGCGCGTCGAGGTTCGGGGCGAGGGAGCAGAGCAGCGAGCCGAGGCTGAAGACCACCAGGCCCACCATGAACACGCGTTTGCGGCCGATCCGGTCCGCCGTCGACCCCGCCAGCATCAGCAGCGAGGCGAGGACCAGGGTGTACGCGTCGATCGTCCACTGGAGGCCGGCGGTACTCGCGTGCAACTCGTCCTGCATCGACGGGAGGGCGACGTTCAGGATGGTGACGTCGAG
Organism: Streptomyces sp. NPDC002499; assembly: GCF_053595415.1. NCBI lineage: Bacteria > Bacillati > Actinomycetota > Actinomycetes > Kitasatosporales > Streptomycetaceae > Streptomyces > Streptomyces sp. NPDC002499. The sequence continues at coordinate 462,658 of NZ_JBSFXO010000004.1, read as the reverse complement.
GCTCACGATCAGCAGGCTCATGCAGCAGATCGCGAGCACCAGCATGCGGCGGCGGGGGCTGAGCTCGGGCATGGGTTCCATCGTACGCTCGTGTCGATAGTGTGTCTAACTAATGACCGTTACAAGATCTTCGGCCCGGGTGCGCTGCGGTGTGCGTGACAATAGGGGAATGTCCACGACCGCCGCGCCCCTGATGATCGGGCCGCACATTGTTCAGCCGCCCGTCGTCCTGGCCCCCATGGCCGGGATCACCAACGCGCCCTTCCGCACGCTGTGCAGGGAGTTCAGCGGAGGCAAAGGGCTGTTCGTCAGCGAGATGATCACCACTCGGGCGCTGGTCGAGCGCAACGAGAAGACGATGCAGCTGATCCGCTTCGACGCGACGGAGACGCCTCGCTCGATCCAGCTGTACGGGGTCGATCCGGCGACGGTGGGCAAGGCCGTGCGGATGATCGCCGACGAAGGGCTCGCCGATCACATCGACCTGAACTTCGGGTGCCCGGTGCCGAAGGTGACGCGCAAGGGTGGTGGGTCCGCGCTTCCCTACAAGCGGAACCTGCTGCGGGCGATTCTGCGCGAGGCGGTGTCCGGGGCCGGGGAGCTGCCGGTCACGATGAAGATGCGCAAGGGGATCGACGACGACCACATCACCTACCTCGACGCGGGGCGGATCGCGGTCGAGGAGGGTGTCACGGCGATCGCGTTGCACGGGCGTACGGCCGCTCAGCACTACGGCGGCACGGCCGACTGGGAGGCGATCGCCCGGTTGAAGGAGCATGTGCCGGAGATTCCCGTGCTCGGCAACGGGGACATCTGGTCGGCCGAGGACGCGTTGCGGATGGTGCGGGAGACGGGCGTCGACGGTGTGGTCGTGGGGCGTGGGTGCCTCGGGCGGCCGTGGCTGTTCGCGGATCTGGTGGCCGGGTTCGAGGGGCGGCCGGACGATGTCGCGCGGCCGTCGTTGCGTGTGGTCGCCGATGTGATGGTGCGGCACGCGACGCTGCTCGGTGAGTGGATCGGGGACGAGGCGCGGGGCGTCATCGACTTCCGTAAGCATGTCGCCTGGTACCTGAAGGGGTTCGCGGTCGGCAGCGAGATGCGCAAGCGGCTGGCCGTCACGTCCTCTCTGGCCGAACTGCGGGCCGGGCTGGACGAGTTGGAGCTGGATCAGGTCTGGCCGAGCGGGGCGGACGGGCCGCGTGGGCGTACGTCGGGGAACAACCGGGTTGTGCTGCCGGATGGTTGGCTGAAGGACCCGTACGACTGTGCCGGGTTGAGCGAGGACGCGGAGCTGGACACGTCCGGGGGGTGACGCCGGGATTTCCTCGCCCCCGCCGCCCCTACCCGTCCCATCCTCCAGGGGCTCTGCCCCTTCGACCCCGGTTCCGGGGGCCAGCCCCCGGGCCCCCGCTCCTCAAACGCCGGAGGGGCTGGAATCAAAGGGGGGCTGGAACTTGCTGTCAGCTCTTCTTGGGGTGAGGGGTGGAGCCGTATGCCGTCAGGAACTTGTCTCGGAAGGCGCTCATTTTCCAGACGGGGGCGTTGTGGGCGGGGCGGAGGCCGTCTGACCAGTTCCAGTCGGCGATCTTGTCGAGGACCTTCGGGTCCTTGGCGACGATGGAGATCGGGACGTCACGGCTGGCGTGGTCGCCGCTGACCCGGGCGATCGGCTGGTGGTCGCCGAGGAAGACCAGGACGGTGTTCTCGTCGCCGTAGCGCTCCATCCACTGGGTGAGCGCGGTCACCGAGTACTGCACCGACTTGCCGTACTCCTGGCGGGACTTGGTGGGGTTGGTGATGACGTCCGAAGCCTTCTTGCCGGCCTTCTGGATCGCGTTGAAGACCGTGCCGTCGCCGAGCTTGTCCCAGTCGACCATCCTCGGGATCGGCGCCCACGGCTGGTGGCTGGAGGTCAGGATGATCTCCGACATCAGCGGCTTGTCGCGCTTCTTGCTGTGCTCCAGCTTCTGGTACGCCTCGAGCGCGTACTGGTCCGGCATCGTCGACCAGCTGAACTTCGGCCCCTTGTAGCCCAGTTGGAAGGCATTGCGGACCGAGTCGAGGCCGTAGTAGCTCTGCTCGGGCCACGCCTTCTGCACACCCGGCATGATCCCGACCGTGTCCCAGTCGCCCGTCTTCTGGAACGCCTTGGTGAGACTGAGGTGGTCGCTCGCCATCACCGTGCGGTAGCGCTGCTGGTTGTCGATCCACAGCCCCGACATCGTGGTCGAGTGGCCGAGCCAGCTGCTGCCGCCGTACGTCGCCGAGGTCAGCCACCCGCTCTTCGCGTGGAAGCCGGCCTTCGCGAGCGCCTTGGTGCTCACGTCGAGCGTCTTGTCCACGCCCGGCGCCATGATCGGGTCCTCGATCGCGCTCCGGCCGTAGCTCTCGATGAAGGTGAAGATCATGTCCTTGCCACGCAGGTCGGGCACGAGCTGGGAGGGCGGCGTGTTCCCGAACGCGTCGACCTTCGCCACCTTCTGGAACTCCGCCTCGTCCCGCAACGTGTCCTGCACCCGCTGCACCTGGATGCTCAGGGCCTTCGCCTGCCGGTCGGCGGCGATCGGCACCCCGGAGATCTGCAGACTCAGCGCCGAGCAGAGGACCCAGGCGACGGTGGCTACGAGGGTGGCCCGGGTCGCGACCTGCTTGTTGCGCGAGAGCAGGTTGCTGAGCCGGACCATCGCCAGCGCCATGACCGTGAGCAGCACGATGACCAGGACGACCGCGCCGACACTCGCGCCGACCGCCACCGCCTTGCCCATCGAGTCCTGGATGTACGCCTGCGCGTCCGGCAGCAACTCCCAGTCCAGGACCAGGTTGAAGCCCCGGCCCAGGTACTCGAGGAAGCCCATGTCCAACAGGTTCACGATCGTCATCGCGCCCAGCGCCACTCCGGACACCACGGCGACGATGAGCCGCGGCCGGCGCGGCAGTGCCAACGCCACGGCCGCCCCGAGGATCGCCTCCACCGGAATCCGCGTGAACCGGTCCGGCTGCAGCGCGTTCATCCGGTTCGGCAGCATGAGGGCCCCGAGAACGAGCACCGCACAGAGGATCGTGATCGACCACCGGACGGCCCGCACGGCCGAGGGATGGCTTTCACGGAGCGCGGCGAGCCGGGCCCGCAGCCCCTTCGGCCGGGTCTCACCCGCCTCCGACTCGGCCTTCGGATCGACCTCGGGTGACGTGTCCTGCTGCTGACTGAGGCGCGTGAAGACAGGCACCCGAGGGTTCCTTCCGTGGCGAGACCGGTGACTCCATCTCGTACGGCCGCCTGCGAGGGGCCGTTCACGGGGATACGTAAATACCGGGCAAATGCCCGGTCAACGTTCAGGTGAGGCGCCTTTAGGGGCGCGGGGAACTGCGCGACCAGCCCCCACCGGCCGGCAGCCGCCCACGCCCCTCAACCACCCCACCCCTCAGGCGCCCCCAACCGCGGTAAGCAGCGCAAGAGGAGCCGCCGCCGAACGAGACTCCCGCACACACGCATGCGGATACGGCACCGGCTCCGCATGCGTATCCCGGCCATACCCCGCAAGAACCTCCGGCAGCCGATGCCCCGTCGCCGTCGCCGCATCCACCAACGCATGCGCCACCGACCGCGCCTCGTCATGCAACCCGTACCGCGCCAACCCCAGCGTGATCAACGCGTTGTCGTGCGGCCACACCGACCCCCGGTGGTACGACAACGGGTGATACGCCGACTGACCGGACGCGAGAGTCCGAACTCCCCACCCCGAGAAGAAGTCCGGTTCCAACAGCCGCCGCCCCACAGCCTCCCCGTACTCCTTGTCCAGCAGCCCGGACCACAGAAGGTGACCCGCGTCCGAGGCAAGGGCGTTCACCTGCCGCCCCTCCCCGTCCAGCGCCAGCGCCGGGAAGTTGAGGTCCCGCATCCAGAAGTCCCGCTGGAAACGGTCCCGGAGGTCGCCCGCCGCCTGCTCCAGCAGCGCCGCGTACGTCTCGTCCTCCCACACCGTGCGCGCGATCCACGCCGTACGGCGCAGCGCGTCGTACGCGTAGCCCTGCGCCCCCGCCGCCATCACCGGTCCGCTCGCCCGCGTCCCGTCGGCGGAGCAGATCGCGCCGGGGGAGTCCTTCCAGTTCTGGTTCGCCAGGCCGCCCTGGTCCGCGCGGTAGACGAGGTAGCCGCGTGAGGTGAGGCCGCCGTGGTCCAGCATCCAGCCGATCGCCGCGCGGGCGTGTGGTTCCAGGCGGCGGGCCAAGTCCGCGTCACCTGTCTGTTCGACGTACGCGCCCAGGAGGACGAGGAACAGGGGCGTCGCGTCGACCGAGCCGTAGTAGCGGCCGAACGGCACCTGGCCGAAGTGCGCCAACTCCCCGTGCCGTACCTCGTGCACGATCTTCCCGGGCTGCGACACCGAGGTCGGGCCCGTCTCCGTCGCCTGAGTCGCGGCCAGGGCCGGGAGCGTCGCGGCGGCGAGCTGGGGGCGGTAGGGGAGGCTGAAGAGGGACGTGAGCAGGGCGTCTCGGCCCAGGAGGGTCAGGAACCAGGGGGCCCCGGCGGCCGGCACGCGCAGTTCCTCGCCGTCCGGGCCCGTCGCCGGGACCTGGAGCGAGGCAAGGTCGGCGAGGCCACGTGCGCAGGCCGCCGCCAGCTCCGGCCAGCCGGTCGGGAAGGGGACGCCCTCGACGAACTCGCCTTCCAGAGCCAGGAGTTGTTCGTTCATCGCGGCCGGGGACGCCGGTACGCGCCGGGTCCGCTTGTCTCCGTGCGGGCGGGCCATCACCCGTAACGTTAGCTCCGTGGTGCCGTGCGGGGCCAGTTCGAGGGTCCAGACCAGGCGGCGGGCGCCGGTGCCGGTCTCCTCGACGCCGTCCGGGGCGGGCTCCGCCGTCACCGTCGTACACGAGCGCCACTCGCCGCGCTGGTAGCTGAACTCCACTCCGTCGTCGAGGACTTGGCGGGAGCGGGTGGCGCCGATCTTGGTGTAGGTGCGGTGGTCGGAGCGCAGCTCGAACTGGTCGGTGAAGTCGGCGTCCACGGTCATCGCGAGGCGGACCGTGGTGGGGGAGGGATGGTTGCTCGTCACTCGCAGGGATTCGACGAACGAGCCGTCTCCCACCGCCTGTTCGCGGAAGAGCGTGCACTTGGGCGGCTCCTGGCGGCCGCCGCGCGGGACGAGGACACAGCGTGCCGTGTCCCCGTCCGCGACCGGCGTGAGCGACTCCGGAACCGCGCCGTCGACCGTCAGTTGCCAACGGCTCAGATGCCTCGCGTCGCGCACGAACAGTCCGTCCGGGGAACCGGCCCCTCGGACGCCGCTGATGTCCCCGCCGTCGCCCACGGCCGCGAAGGTCCCGCCGTGCACGAGCAAATGATGCCGGTCCGTCATCCCCGTTCCCCTCCCTTGTCCCTCATCTCGAACGTGTCGACGCCCGTGGAGGACACGCCGTGTCCGGGGCGCGTGTGGAGCAGGTCGAGCGCGAGCGCGGCGGTCCAGCCGAAGCCGAGGGCTCCGCAGGCCTCGCCGGTGTACGGGTCGACGTACTCCGCGAAGTCGGTGTCGGCGGCCGTGCGCAGGAGCGCGTCCCGGAGCGAGTCGGCCGCCGTCAGTTCGCCGTGCACCCGCAGGCCGCTCTCCAGCAGCCAGTTGGTGTTGAACCACGCAGGCCCGCGCCAGTACCGGTGCGGGTCGAAGGCCTCGCCCAGGAGGTCGTAGCTGGGGGTGAGGCGGGTGCTGTCGCCGAGGCCGAAGTGCCGGCCGCGGAGGGTCCGGAGGAGCGCGGAGACGATGGGCCGCGGGAGGCCGGGCAGGAGGAGCGGGATCAGGCCCGAGACGCTGCGCTCCGGGATCAGGGTGCCCGCACGGTCCCCGTCGCGCAGATCCCGGCACAGGAACATCCCGCTCGCCGGGTCCCACAGGCGGTCCACCAACGCCGTCGTCAGACGCTCCGCGCGGGCGTGCCGGGCCGTGCCCGTCGCGCCCAGTTCGCGGGCGATCCTGGCCAGGGCGTGCTCCGAGGCGATGAGGAGGGCGTTGAACGCCGGGTCCTCGACGGCGAATCGGCCGCCCCCGTCGGCGTACTCCCGGTCCCTATAGTCCGTCGCCAGGCGTACGTACCGGCCGTAGTCGAGGTCCGTCGGGCGGTCCTCGGCGGCGCCGTGGTCGAGGTCGGCGCGGCGGAAGGAGCGCGCCGGGGCCGGGGTGACGCGGGCCAACGGGGCGTCCCAGCAAGGGCTGTTGTCCATACCCTGTTCCCAGGGGTGCACCACGGACGCGAGTCCGCCGCCGCCCAGGTCCCGGCGGTGCAGCAAGTAGCGGTGCCAGGCGGCCAGTCGGGGGTACACCCCGGCGAGGAAGCCACGCGCGCGGGAGAGGCCCGGGTCGGCGCTGTGCACCAGCCACGCGGCCAGCGCGTGGACCGGTGGCTGCACGATGCCGGAGGTCTGTACGGTGCGCGGGGCGCCCGCCGCGTGCCCCGCGGTCGAGGAGCGCCAGAAGTCGGGGCTCGGGAAGTACGCGTCGAGCGGGACGGAGGGGTTGAAGACGATGTGCGGGACACGCCCGTCCGCCCACTGGGCGCTCAGCAGCGTCTCCAGCTCCGTCTGGGCCCGTAACGGCGACAGGTGCCGCAGGCCGATCGCGATGAACGCCGAGTCCCACGACCACTGGTGCGGATACAGGCTGCGCGAGGGGACCGTGGACGTGCCCGTCCAGTTGGCCTCCAGCACCCGTGCGGCCCTGCGGTGCAGCGAATCCGACATCGGGGGCGGATCGTGCGGATCGTATACAAGCGTGCCCTCGGTGGGGCGGACGGTGAGTTGGGCAGTGCGATCCACTCGGGGCTCCCCGAAAGACGTGCGGCAGACCGGTTCGGTCTTGGCTACCGTAGGGTTACGTCTATTTAACACGCAAAACTCAATATGTAATGCAGGGTTGAGAAACACAAGGGGGTGCGCATGACCGCTCGGGACCAGATTCGGGGTCAGCATCGGGGTCAGGCTCGCGCCGGCGATCTGCTCGAACTCGTACGAAGCGGACGGGCGACCACCCGCGGCGCCCTCCAGCAGGCCACCGGGCTGTCCCGGGCCACCGTCGGCCAGCGCCTGGACCGGCTCTTCCGCGCGGGCTGGCTGCGCGAGGGCGCCGGCGGCCCGGTCGACTCGCCCCTGGGCGGGCGCCCCTCCATCACCCTGGAGTTCGACGACGAGCACGCGGTCGTGCTGGCCGCCGACCTCGACACCCGCCACGCCCGCGCCGCCCTGCTCACCCTGACCGGCGAGATCCTCGCCGAGCGGGCCGGGGTCCTCGTCGTCGAGGACGGTCCGGACGTGGTGCTGGGTGCGCTGGGTGGCTGGTTCGCCGAGCTGCTGGACAAGGCGGACCGGCCCGCGCGCTCGGTCTGCGGTATCGGGCTCGCGGTGCCGGGACCCGTCGACAGCGAGACCGGCCTGGTCGTGCAGCCGCCGATCATGCCGGGCTGGGACGGCTACGACATACGAGGGCGGCTGTCCCGCGCCTTCGCCGAGCACACGGGTGGCCCGGCCGGCGTCCCCGTGCTCGTCGACAACGACGCGAACCTGATGGCGTACGGCGAACAGCGCACCGGATACCCGGACTGCTCGGCCTTCGTCCTGGTCAAGGTCTCCACCGGCATCGGCGCCGGGGTCGTCGTGGACGGCTCGGTCTTCCGGGGCATCGACGGCGGCGCCGGGGACATCGGGCACATCCGGGTGGGCGCCGAGGCGCTGTGCCGGTGCGGGTCCTACGGCTGTCTCGCCGCCGTCGCCAGCGGTTGGGCCGTGGCCCGACGGCTCACCGAGGGCGGGGTCGAGGCCGCGTCCGGCTCGGACGTGCGGGAGCTGCTGGCCGCCGGGCACCCTGAGGCCGTGGGCCTCGCGCGGGAGGCCGGGCGGCAGGTGGGGGACGTACTCGCGACCGTGGTGACGCTGCTGAACCCGGGTGTGCTGATGATCGCCGGGGATCTGGCCGGAACTCCCTTCCTCACGGGCGTGCGCGAGCTGCTGTACCAGCGGGCGCTGTCCCGCTCGACGGCCCGGCTGGAGATCGTCACCTCGCGGCTCGGCGAGCGGGCCGGGCTGGTGGGGGCGGGTGCGCTGGTCGTGGAGCATCTGTACGCGCCGGAGCGGGTGGAGGAGCGGTTGCGGGCGCTGGGCGTCTGACGGTGTGTGACAGGTGCGTTTCGCTCCCGAGACGCGTCCGCATGGTGAAATCCGGGCGGCTGTGGCAGCGTGATTCTCGCCACCTTTGATAGGGGTGGCGCTCAGGTGAGCGGATCATGGCTCGGCTGCACTTCTCCAAGGGGTGGCACTGAGTGCCACCCCTTGATCGTTCATCGATCGAAATCAGACGTGTCGCGAGCCGCTCATGTGAGCGGAATTCCTGATGTTCGGGCGTTGATTCGTTCAAGAAGTGAAAACATCGGCTGCTCTGCGCTTGCCAAGCTTTGACTTTCGATCCGGTGGCGGACGACCGGTTACAGGCGCATGACGCGCAAGTGGACGTACCCAGGCGCCTTCGATCTGGGTAAGTTCCTGGCTGTCAGGGCAGCCACCCGCGTCCCGAGGAGTCGAGACCCGTGTCGGAAAACAAAGATCCCCACGTAGCGAAGTTCGTTTACGACTTCACCGAGGGAAACAAGGACCTCAAGGACCTGCTGGGTGGCAAGGGTGCGAACCTCGCCGAGATGACCAACCTCGGTCTCCCCGTTCCCCCCGGGTTCACCATCACGACGGACGCCTGCAAGGTCTACCTCGACAGCGGGGACGAACCGGCGGCACTGCGTGACGAGGTGAGTGCGCACCTCGACGCCCTCGAAGCGCGGATGGGGAAGCAGCTAGGCCAGGCCGACGACCCGCTGCTGGTGTCGGTCCGGTCCGGGGCGAAGTTCTCCATGCCCGGCATGATGGACACCGTCCTGAACATCGGGCTCTCCGACAAGTCCGTGCAGGGCCTGGCCAAGCAGGCCGGCGACGACCGCTTCGCGTGGGACTCCTACCGCCGCCTCATCCAGATGTTCGGCAAGACCGTCCTCGGCGTCGACGGCGACCTCTTCGAGGAGGCGCTGGAGAAGGCCAAGGAGACCAAGAAGGTCGCGGTCGACACCGAGCTGGAGGCCGCGGACCTGAAGAAGCTGGTCACCTCCTTCAAGAAGATCGTCAAGAAGGAGGCGGGCCGGGACTTCCCGCAGGACCCGCGCGAGCAGATGGACCTCGCCATCCACGCGGTCTTCGACTCCTGGAACACCGACCGCGCCAAGCTCTACCGCCGCCAGGAGCGCATCCCCGGCGACCTCGGCACGGCGGTCAACGTCTGTTCGATGGTCTTCGGCAACCTGGGCCCCGACTCGGGCACGGGCGTCGCCTTCACCCGCGACCCCGCCAGCGGCCACCAGGGCGTCTACGGCGACTACCTCCAGAACGCGCAAGGTGAGGACGTCGTCGCGGGCATCCGCAACACCGTCCCGCTCGCGGAGCTGGAGGCGATCGACAAGACCTCGTACGACCAGCTGATGCAGATCATGAAGACGCTGGAGAACCACTACAAGGACCTCTGCGACATCGAGTTCACCATCGAGCGCGGGCAGTTGTGGATGCTCCAGACCCGCGTCGGCAAGCGCACGGCGGGCGCCGCCTTCCGGATCGCCACGCAACTCGTCGACCAGGGCCTGATCGACGAGACCGAGGCCCTCCAGCGCGTCACCGGCGCCCAGCTCGCCCAGCTGATGTTCCCGCGCTTCGACGAGCACGCGAAGGCCGCGCAGGTCGGCCGGGGCATCGCGGCCTCGCCGGGCGCGGCCGTCGGCAAGGCGGTCTTCGATTCGTATACGGCGGTCAAGTGGTCCCGCTCGGGCGAGAAGGTCATCCTGGTCCGCCGCGAGACCAACCCCGACGACCTCGACGGCATGATCGCGGCCGAGGGCATCCTCACCTCGCGCGGCGGCAAGACCTCCCATGCGGCCGTCGTCGCGCGCGGCATGGGCAAGACCTGTGTCTGCGGCGCGGAGGAGCTGGAGGTCGACACCAAGCGCCGGCGGATGACGGTGCCTGGTGGGCACGTGGTGGAGGAGGGCGACCTGATCTCGATCGACGGATCGAGCGGCAAGGTCTACCTCGGTGAGGTGCCGGTGGTCCCGTCCCCGGTCGTGGAGTACTTCGAGGGCCGGATGCACGCGGGCGCCAACGACGCCGACGAGTTGGTCGAGGCGGTCCACCGGATCATGGCTTTCGCCGACCGCAAGCGTCGCCTCCGAGTCCGTGCGAACGCGGACAACGCCGAGGACGCCATGCGCGCCCGTCGCTTCGGGGCGCAGGGCATCGGACTGTGCCGTACCGAGCACATGTTCCTGGGCGACCGGCGCGAGCTGGTGGAGCGGCTCATCCTGGCCGACACGGACGAGGAGCGCGAGGAGTCCCTCAAGCAGCTTCTCCCGCTCCAGAAGCAGGACTTCGTCGAGCTCTTCTCCGCGATGGACGGCCTCCCGGTGACGGTCCGTCTGCTGGACCCGCCGCTGCACGAATTCCTGCCGGACATCACGGAGTTGTCGGTGCGGGTGGCGTTGGCCGAGTCCCGCAAGGACCCGCACGAGAACGAACTGCGCCTGCTCCAGGCGGTCCACCGCCTGCACGAGCAGAACCCGATGCTGGGGCTGCGCGGTGTACGTCTCGGGCTGGTCATCCCGGGCCTGTTCACCATGCAGGTACGGGCGATCGCGGAGGCCGCCGCCGAGCGCAAGAACGCCAAGGGCGACCCGCGCGCCGAGGTCATGATCCCGCTCGTCGGCACCGTCCAGGAGCTGGAGATCGTCCGCGAGGAGGCCGACCAGGTCATCGCGGAGGTGGAGGCGGCGACGGGCACGGACCTGAAGCTGTCGATCGGCACGATGATCGAACTGCCGCGTGCGGCACTGACGGCGGGGCAGATCGCGGAGGCGGCGGAGTTCTTCTCCTTCGGCACGAACGACCTCACCCAGACGGTGTGGGGCTTCAGCCGCGACGACGTCGAGGCGAGCTTCTTCACCGCCTACCTTGAAAAGGGCATCTTCGGCGTCTCCCCCTTCGAGACGATCGACCGCGACGGCGTCGGCTCCCTGGTCAGGTCCGCCGTGGAGGCCGGCCGCGCCACCCGCCCCGACCTCAAGCTCGGCGTCTGCGGCGAACACGGCGGCGACCCCGAGTCCGTCCACTTCTTCCACGAGGTCGGCCTGGACTACGTCTCCTGCTCGCCGTTCCGGATCCCGGTGGCGCGGCTGGAGGCGGGACGGGCGGCGACGCAGTCGACGGGGAGTGATCACCGGTGACGGCGGTGAGCGGCGAACGCCGTTGACGTCGGCGGACGTTGACGACCGCTGGGCCGGACGGCCACTGAACCCCGGAACCGCCACCTGTCCCCGACCCTCAACCGATGGGCGGCGGTTCCGGATCACGAAGGAGGGGCGGCACCCTGTGCGGGGGTGCCGCCCCTCTGGCGTGCCCTGCCACCCGGGCGGTCAGGCCGTCGCGCCGCTGTCCACCACCAGGTCCGTGCCGACGACGGACGCCGCGTCGTCCGAGGCCAAGTAGAGGACGGCGGCGGCCACTTCGGCGGTCTCCGAGATACGGCCCAGGGGGAGGGTGGCCCGGGCACGCTCGGCCCGGTCGGTCTCCGTCTCGCCGGGGCGGAAGGACATGGGGGTGGCGGTGGCGCCGGGGCTGACCGCGTTGATGCGGACGCCCTCGTGGATGTGGTCGAGGGCGGCGCCCCTGGTGAGGACGGAGACGGCGGCCTTGGTGGCGGAGTAGGCGGCGGCGCCGGGGCGACGGGCGTGGACGCCGAAGACGGAGGCGATGTTCACGATCGCGCCGCCGGACGGCTGGGTCCGCATCTGCCGGATCTCCGCCCGGAGCGCCAGGAACACGCCGGTGACATTGGCGTCCAGTTGAGCCTGCCAGTCCTCCTCGGACAGGTCGGCGAGCGGGGCGCCGCCCCGGTAGACGCCCGCGTTGTTGACCGCCACATCGAGGGAGCCGAAGCGGTCGACGGCGGCGCGGACCAGAGCCTCGGTGTCGCGCGCGTTCGACACGTCGGCGGTCACGGCGAGGGCCTTGCCGCCGGCCGCTTCCACCAACCGGACGGTCTCGTCGAGGGGTTCGCGGCGTCGCCCGGCCACGACGACGTTCGCTCCCTCGGCGGCGAACGCGAGGGCGACGCTACGGCCGATTCCGGAGCCGGCGCCGGTGACGAGGGCCGTCCGGCCGGTGAAGCGGGCCGTCCTGCCGGTGAGGTGGGTGGTGGTCATGATCTCCCCTGTTTCTTGACCGATCGGTTCAGTATGTGGGCGCAGGAAAGGCCCCTCCGGGCAAGAGGCCGGTGGTGTGGATCAGTCCAGCAACCGCAGCGCCTGTTCCGCCGCGTCCCGCACCCGGGCCGGGTCCGCCGACGCCTTGCCGACCACCCGCAGCCCCTGCATCAGCACCAGCAGCATGCGGGCGAGGGTGAGCGGGTCGCGGTCGGCGGGCAGTTCGTCCTGGGCCTGGGCGCGGACGAGTGCCGAGTGCAGTACGGTCTCCAGCTGGTCCCAGTTGCGCTCCACGCGCCGGGCCGCGACCGGGTCGTGCGGGGCGAGTTCGGCCGCCGTGTTGGTCACCAGGCAGCCGTTCAGGCGCAGTTGCTCGTCGCCGGCCTCCGCCGCGTACCGCCGTACGACCGCTCGCACGGCCGGCAGCGCGGGGCCCGGCTGGGCCAACTCCCGCACGATCGGCGGAAGTCCGGCCCGGTCGTAGCGGTCCAGCGCCTTCAGGTACAGCTCGTGCTTGCTGCCGAAGGTGGCGTAGAGGCTGGCTCGGCCGATGCCCAGGTACTCGACCAGGTCGGACATCGACGTGGCCTCGTAGCCGCGCCGCCAGAACAGTTCCAGGGCGGACTGGAGTGCGGCGTCGGGGTCGAATTCCTTGGTCCTGGCCATGGGGGGAGGGTAGGACCATGCGGAACGATCGGTCAAGAAAGATTCGGCCGACCTCGGCCCTTCTCCCGTCAGGTCGTCCGTACCTCGTACGTCGCCACCCGCACCGACTCGTCGTCCAGGCAGCGCCCGCTCAGCAGGTCGAACCGCTGTTTCAGCAGGGGGGAGGCGACGAACGGGCGGCTCTGGTGGGTGCCGGTGAGGCCGCGGGAGAGGACCGCCGCGCCGTTGAACGGGTCGCGGTTGTCGATCGCGTACAGGGTGCCGTTGCGGTCGCGGAAGAGGGCCACCTGGCGGCCGTCGGGGAGGAGGGCCGCCACCCCGCGGCCCGGGGTCAGCGCGGTGAGGTCGCAGACCGTGAACCAGTCGGTGTCCAGCCGGAGTTGGACCTTCAGGTCGGTCGTCTCGGGTGCCAGGGTCATCGCTGGGCGCTTCCTTCCAAGGGACGGTGGCCGATGGTGAGCAGCGGCAGGTCGGGCTTGATCTGGTCACGCTCGGGGACGAAGCCGACGACCGGGTCCGGGGTGTCGGGGGCGTTCACGAAGGACACGAACCGGCCCAGCTTCTCGGGGTCGTTGATGGTGGTCGCCCACTCGTCGGCGTAGTTCGAGACGTGGGCCGCCATCAGCGACTCCAACTCCTCGCAGATGCCGAGCGAGTCCTCCACGACCACCTCGCGGATGTGGTCCAGGCCGCCCGGGATCCGCTCCAGCCACACGCTCGTGCGCTCCAGGCGGTCGGCGGTGCGGATGTAGAGCATCAGGAAGCGGTCGATCAGGCGGATCAGCTCGGTGTCGGTCAGGTCCTGTGCCAGCAGGTCCGCGTGGCGCGGGGTCGCGCCGCCGTTGCCGCCGACGTAGAGGTTCCAGCCGCTCGCGGTGGCGATCACGCCGAAGTCCTTCGACTGGGCCTCCGCGCACTCGCGGGCGCAGCCGGAGACCGCCGACTTGAGCTTGTGCGGGGAGCGCAGGCCCCGGTAGCGCAGCTCCAGGTCGATCGCCATGCGGACCGAGTCCTGGACGCCGTAGCGGCACCAGGTCTGGCCGACGCAGGACTTCACCGTGCGCAGGGCCTTTCCGTAGGCGTGCCCCGACTCGAAGCCGGCGTCCACCAACCGGGCCCAGATCAGCGGGAGTTGCTCGACCCGCGCGCCGAACAGGTCGATCCGCTGGCCGCCGGTGATCTTCGTGTAGAGCCCGAAGTCCCGGGCCACCTCGCCGATCACGATGAGCTTCTCGGGGGTGATCTCACCGCCGGGGATACGCGGTACGACCGAGTACGAGCCGTTCTTCTGGAGGTTGGCGAGGAAGTGGTCGTTGCTGTCCTGGAGGGCCGCCTGTTCGCCGTCCAGGACGTAGCCGCTCGCGCCGATCGTCGGGGCGAGGGACGCGATGATCGAGGCGACGGTCGGCTTGCAGGTCTCGCAGCCGTCGCCGCCCCGGGCGCCCTCGCGGCCGTAGCGGTCGAGCAGGTCCTGGAATGAGTTGACGCGCAGGGCGAGGACGATCTCGTAGAGCTCCTCGCGGGTCTGGGCGAAGCAGCCGCACAGGCCCTTGTCGACCTCGACGCCGCTCGCCTCCAGTTCGGCGGTGACGAGCTGGCCGAGCACCTTGACGCAACTCCCGCAGCCCGTACCGGCCTTGGTGCACTTCTTCACCTCGGGCACGGTCGTGCACGAGTGTTCCGTCACCGCGCCCCGGATCGTGCCCTTGGAGACGTTGTGGCAGGAGCAGACGATCGCCTCGTCCGGCAGTGCGGACGGGCCGAGTTGGACCGACTCGCCGGCGCCGGCCGGCAGGACCAGCGACTCGGGGGCGACCGGCGGGACCGAGCCGGTGAACGCGCGCAGGGTGCCGTACGCGTCCGCGTCGCCGATCAGGATGCCGCCGAGCAGCGTGCCGTCCCGGGCGATGACCAGCTTCTTGTACAGGCCCGCGCGGGCGTCGGAGTACACGACGTCCAGGCAGTCCTCGGCGGTGCCGTGCGCGTCTCCGAAGGACGCCACGTCCACGCCGAGCAGCTTCAGCTTGGTGGACAAGTCGGCCCCGGTGAACGCCGATTCGTCCCGCGCGATGGTCGCCGCGACCGTCTCCGCCTGCTCGTAACCGGGCGCCACCAGGCCGTACACCCGGCCGTCCGCCGCCAGCGCGCACTCGCCGATCGCGAAGACGTGCGGGTCGGCGACCGTACGGCACTGCTCGTCGACCGTGATGCCACCGCGCTCGCCGACCGTCAGACCGCAGTCCCGGGCGAGCTGGTCGCGGGGACGGACACCGGCGCTGAACACCACCAGGTCCGTGGCGAGTTCGGAACCGTCGGACAGCTTCATGCCGGTGACCGCGCCGTCCGCGTCGGTCACGATCTCCTGCGTGCCCACACCCGTGTGGACGGTCAGGCCCATGTCCTCGATGGTGCGCAGGAGCGCGGCACCGCCGCCCTCGTCGACCTGCACCGGCATCAGGCGCGGCGCGAACTCCACGATGTGGCTGGTGAGTCCGAGCCCCTTCAGCGCGCCCGCGGCCTCCAGGCCCAGCAGACCACCGCCGACCACCGCACCGGTCGTCGCCCTCGACTTCGCGTACGCCTCGATCGCGAGCAGATCCTCGATCGTGCGGTAGACGAAGCAGCCTTCGGCATCCTTGTTGGGCACGGGAGGCACGAACGGATACGAGCCGGTGGCGAGGACGAGCGTGTCGTACTCAACTGTCAGCCCGGAGCGGGCGGTTACCGTCCTGGCCGCCCGGTCGATCGTCTGCGCCGGGTCGCCGACGTACAGCTCGATCCCGTGGTCCCTGATGAACTCCGCGTCCGTGAGCGACAGGTCCTCGGGCGTGCGGCCCGAGAAGTACGAGGTGAGCTGGACGCGGTCGTACGCCGGACGCGGTTCCTCGCACAGCACGACCACGCGGTGCGTGGCGGTCAGGCCGCGCTCGGCGAGCGCTTCGAGGAAGCGCTGACCGACCATGCCATGGCCGACCAGCACGATGGTGGGCACCACACGCGGATTCGAGGTCATGCCAGGAGCCTGCGACGCCGGTGTTACCCGACCGCATCACACCTGTTTCCCGCGAGGAACGCTGCCCTCAGCGGGGGCGGGGGGAGGGTGTGAGGGTTCGGGGGTGGGGCGGGGGCGTGCTGTGAGGCGGGCACGCACGAGGCGCCGGGGTGGGGCTGGCCGAACCCCCGGGTTCCGTACTCGCACCATCGCCGGCGACCAGGGCGGCGGCGAGCCTTGATGCCATGACCACCACCCGTGAGATCCCGCCCCGCACCACCCCCGACCGCACCCGCACCTCCGCCGAAATCCGCGTCCGGCGCGTCCTCCGTGAGCCCTTCACCGCCGGCACCTGGCGCCGCTTCGCCTATGGCGTGGTGGCCCTGCCGATGAGCCTGGCGAGCATCCCGCTCGCCTTGGTCGGGGCGCCGGCGGGACGGTGGCAGCGGGCGGTGATGCGGCGGGTGCTGAGGGAGGACACGGAGGGGACCGTAAGCGATGTGCGCGGCGGAGCCAGGAGCGGGCTCGTCCACGCCCTCGTCTCGTTGCCGCTGAACCTGCTCACCCTCTTCGTCACCGTCTACGGCTGGCTCATCGTCCCCATGAACCTCGGCTGGCCCCTGCGCGCGGGCGACGACTACTCGGGGGCGTGGGGCGGCCCCACCTTCGCCGGCGCGTGGGCGTTCCACGCGCTCCTCGGCGGGATCGGCTTCCTGCTGCTCATGCCGTGGATCGGACGCGGCCTGACCGCCCTCCAGCTCCGGCTCGCCCACCGCTTCCTCGCCTAGGTTGAACGCCGTGAACCGCCTCTACGACAGAGTCCGCCCCCGCCACCCCTTCCGCACCCTCGCCTCCCTCGCCGCCGCCACCTTCGGCCGCCGCGCTCTCGCCGCCGTCCTCTACGGCGTCATCGCCTTCCCGCTCGCGCTGGTCGGCTTCGTGCTGACGCTGTTCGGGCTCGCGGTGGGCGGGGTGCTGTCGGTGACGACGCTGGGGCTGTGGCTGGTGGCCGGGACCGTGCGGGGTGCGCTGGTGCTGGGAGCGGTGCAGCGGGGGCTCGCCCGGCGGCTGCTCGGGGTGGAGATCGAGGAGCCGCCGGTGGAGCGGGGCGGTGGGGTGTTCGCGTGGCGGCGGGCGCTGCTGGGGGAGCGGTCGGGGTGGCGGGCCGTGGGCTGCGCCCTGTTGACTCCGTTCACAGGCGTTTTGGCGTACGTCGCCGTCGTCATCGGATACGTCTACGGCGTCCTGCTCACACTCCACCCGGTCCTGAGCCGCCTGAACTACAACACTGTCCACCACCCCGACGGCACCGTGACCCACGTATCGCTGGAATTCTTCGGTTACCAGGTCGACAGCTGGCCGCGCTGGTTGATCCCGTTCACACTCGGTCTGCTGCTGCTCGCCGTCGCCCCGCATCTCCTGCGACACGCGCTCACACCGCACCGCGCCCTGTTGACCGCGCTTCTCGGCACCGACGCCGCCGACCGCCGCATCCGCACCCTGGAGGAGACCCGCGCCCAGGCCGTCGACGACGCCGCCGCGACCCTGCGCCGCATCGAGCGCGACCTGCACGACGGCACCCAGGCCCGGCTGGTCGGCCTCGCCATGCACCTCACCATCATCCGCGAACTGATCAGCGCGGACGCGGCCCCCGACCGGGTCCTCACCGTCGTCGACACCGCGCAGGGCAACGCCACCCAGGCCATCGCCGACCTGCGCCACCTGGTCAAGGGCATCCATCCCCCCGTACTCGACCAGGGCCTCCCGGCGGCCCTCGCCGGCCTCGTCGCCGACACCGCGCTCCCCGTCGACCTCACCACCGACGTCCCCGCCCGCCCGAGCCAGGCCGTCGAGTCCATCGCCTACTTCTGCGCCGCCGAACTCCTCACCAACGCCGCCAAGCACAGCCACGCGGACGCGGTCGGCGTGACCGTCACTGCCCACGACGGCCTGCTGCGGCTGCGCGTCACCGACGACGGCCGGGGCGGCGCGGTGATCGGCGCAGGCTCAGGACTCGCCGGCCTGCTCGCCCGCGTCCGTACCGTGGACGGCACGCTGACCTGCGACAGCCCGCCCGGAGGGCCTACGGTGGTCACGGTCGAACTGCCCATGTGAGCCGGGTGAAGCGAGTTGCCCACGTGAACCGGGTATGCCGAGTTGCCCATGTGACGGGAGTGGAATGCGCGTCGTCATCGCCGAGGACTCGGCCCTGCTGCGCGACGGGCTGGCGCAGTTGCTGGAGCTGCGCGGGGTCGAGGTGGCCGCGGCCGTCGGGGACGCCGAGACCCTCCTCGTCGCCGTCGCCGAACACACCCCCGACGTCGCCGTCGTCGACATCCGCCTGCCGCCCACCCAGACCGACGAGGGCGTACGAGCGGCCGTACGCATCCGAACGGAGCGCCCCGGCACGGGAGTTCTCCTCTTCTCCCAGTACGTGGAGACGGCGCACGCGACCCAACTGCTCACGAACCCGGCCGGGTTCGGCTACCTCCTCAAGGAACGGGTCGCCGACATCGGGGAGTTCGTGGACGCCCTGGAGCGCATCAAGGCCGGCGGCACCGCGCTGGACCCCGAGGTCGTCGCCCAGCTCTTCGGCGCGAGCCGCCGCACCACGGCCCTGGACACCCTCACCCCACGAGAGCGCGAGGTCCTGGCTCTGATGGCGGAGGGCCGCACCAATCACGCCGTGGCCACGACCCTCACGGTCTCCGAACGCGCCGTCGAGAAACACGTGGCCAACATCTTCTCCAAGCTGGACCTGCCACCGTCGGACACGGGGCATCGGCGGGTGCTGGCGGTACTGCGGTACTTGGAGAGCACGTCGTGAGGGAGTGACCGAGTGACCGAGGCCCGCGCTACTGGTGACCGCGGCCCGCGCTACTGGTGACTGCCGGTCAGATGGGCGAACACGACCACGTTGCCCTGATATCCCGTACTCCGCGAGTACCCGCCCCCGCAGGTGATGACCCGCAGTTCGGGGCGCGCGGCGGCGCCGTACACCTTCTCGTCGGGGAAGTTCTTCGCCTCGTAGACCTCCACCGCGTCCACCGTGAACACGGCCACGCTCCCGTCGCGCCGGTCCACCTCGACGGTGCCGCCCTTCTTCAGGGCGCCCAGGTCGTAGAAGACGGCGGGACCGTCGGCGTTGTCGACGTGGCCGGCGACGACGGCCGTACCGCGTTCACCGGGGGCGGTGCCGGCCTCGTACCAACCCGCGAGATTCGGCTTCTCGGCGGGCGGTACGTCGAGGCTGCCGGTCGGGGTGAGGGCGAGGCCCATGAGGGGGGCGTCCACGCGGATCGACGGGATGCGGATGCGGTCGGGCGGGGAGGGCGGCAGCGCGGGCGCGGCGGCCCGTTGGCCCTGCTGGCCGGTGCGCGCGGCGTGGCCCTGCGCGGCCGACGGCTGCGGCGGGGCGTTGGTGCCGGTGCCGCTGTCGAGCAGCCACGCGCCCGTGCAGAGCGCGACCACGGTGACGGTCCCTATGAGGGCGTTGCTGAACCTGCGCACGCGAGCCTCCTGCCTGCCGGAGCGGTCTCCTGCCCGGTGGGGCGACCTGCCGACCGCTGCCTGCGGGCCGATGCGCGGCCGCCGCGGGAGCGGGCTTCTGCCTGGATGGGACCCCGGTCCCCCTCCGGGCCGCGAGGGGCGTCGGACCCGGAGGGGGAGGGACTTGCGGTACCGGCGAACGGACAGCGGAGGGTGTCCGTCAGATCCCGTCGCCTCTCGCCCGGCGATGCAGGAGCCAGGTACCGCCCGCGGCGGCGACGGCGAGAGCCGCCACGCCGGCCGCGGTCTGCACGGGATCGGGGCCCAGTGCGCCGCCGACCCCCGTCTTGACGCTTCCTCTCGGGTGCACCTGCCCCCGGACCGGGGTCAGCGTGACCACCAGGTCGCCCGAGACCTGCCGCCCGTCCTCCGCACACTCCGCGACGATCTCGTACGTCCCCTGCTGCGCGCTCGGCGGCACCCTGAACTGCCCGATCGCGTCGCCCTCGTGCGCGCTCGGCGCCAGCGTGAAGGCACCGGCGCCCACCGCGCTGGCGTCGCCCGCCGCGGTACCGCCCTCGCCGCAGGCCGCGGTGTTGACGGTGACCTGATCGCCCGGCACGGCCGAGGAGGGGTACACCTCCAGGCTGCCGCCGCCGACGCCGTGGGCCGGCGCGGCGACGAGACCGGCGGCCGCGACGGCGAGCGCGGTACCGGTCAGCAGTCGGGCGGTACGTCGCATCGGTGCTCCCTAGAGCTTCTTCGGTGTCCCCTGCCCTTTCGAGGTAAGTGCCAGCGGGCCGAGCGCGCTTCCTGAGGGTGTGTCAGAAATGCGGTGAATGGGTGGTGAAGAGGTGTAAAGCGGGCCTGGCTGCCTGGCATTTCAGCAGGTCACCGAGGTAGCGCGGGGGCGGGACGGAAGAGAACCCGAAGGGCGCAGAGCGCGCGTGTGAACGGGTGACCCGACGCGCAGGCGCCTTCGCGACCACGTCCGCTTGACCTCAACATTGATTGAGGTACGAGGCTCTCCACATGCAGACCACAGAGACACGACCCAGCACCGAGCCCCTCACCGCCCACCCCTCATCCGACGCCTCCCCCCTCGCCGTCACCCTCGTCCTGGGCAGCAACCGCCACGGCCGCTTCGGCCCGGTCGTCGCCGACTGGCTCCTGGACCGCATGCGCGACCACGACGACCTGGACCCCGAGGTCATGGACGTGGCGGAGGCCGATCTGCCCACGACCTTCGAACCCAGCGCCGCGGCGCTCGCCGCCCGCTCCTCGGTCACCCCGAGGCTGGCGGCCGCCGACGCGTTCGTCGTCCTCACCCCCGAGTACAACCACTCCTTCCCGGCCGGCCTCAAGAACCTCATCGACTGGCACTACACCGAGTGGCGCGCCAAGCCCGTCGCCCTCGTCTCCTACGGCGGCCTCGCGGGCGGCCTCCGCGCCGCCGAACACCTCCGCCAGGTCTTCGCCGAACTCCACGCCGTGACGATCCGAGACACCGTCTCCTTCCACAACGCGGGCACGTCCTTCGACGAGGGCCGCCTCAAGGACCCGGCGGGCCCGGACGCCGCCGCCAAGGTGATGCTGGATCAACTGGTGTGGTGGGGGCGGGCGTTGAGGGAGGCGCGGGCGGTGCGGCCGTACGCCGGATAGCTCCGGATCGTTCGGGCTCGCCCGAGCGAGGGCGATGCGAAAAGGCCGGTGCCCACGTGGGGAGGCACCGGCCTTTTCACCTGTGCGGCCTCAGTTCACGTTCACCGCACTCCAAGCCGCCCCCACAGCCGCGTACTCCGAACTCCCCACCCCATAGAGATCCTTCGCCGCGTTCAGCGTGGCCGTCCTCGCCCCCGCGTAGTTCGTCGACGACGTCATGTAGACCGTCAACGCCCGGTACCAGATCGCGCCGACCTTGTCGTGGCCGATGCCCGTGAGGGTGGAGCCGTTGGAGGTCGGGGAGTTGTAGTCGACGCCGTTGATGGTCTTCGCGCCGCTGCCCTCCGCCAGGAGGTACGCGAAGTGGTTGGCGACGCCCGAGGAGTAGTGGACGTCGAGGTTGCCGACCGAACTGCTCCAGGAGTCCGCCGAGTTGCCGTCCTTCGACGGCTTGTCCATGAAGCGCAGGGCCGCCTTGCCGAAGCCGGAGCGGACGATCTTCTCGCCGATCAGGTAGTCGCCCTTGTCGGAGGGGTTGTTGGCGTACCACTCGACCATCGTGCCGAGGATGTCGGACGTGGCCTCGTTCAGCCCGCCGGACTCGCCCGAGTACGTCAGCGCGGCGGTCTTGGACGTGACGCCGTGGGTCATCTCGTGGCCGGCCACGTCCAGCGCCACCAGCGGCCCGAACGTCGTCCCGTCACCGTCGCCGTACGTCATGCAGAAGCAACTGTCGTCCCAGAACGCGTTGTTGTAGTTGGTGCCGTAGTGCACCCGGTTGTACGAGCCCTTGCCGTCGCCCGCGATGCCGTTACGGCCGTGGACGTTCTTGTAGTAGTCCCAGGTCTCGTTGGTCCCGTACTGCGCGTCCACCGCCGCCGACGCGCGGTCCGAAGTCGCCCCCGTACCCCAGTGGTTGTCCGCGTCGGTGAAGACCGTGGACGGCGCCCGCACGATGCAGATGCCGAAGATGCACAGGTCGGTCTTGTTCGCCGCGTCCCCGGTGTACGTGTTCCCGCGGTTGGGGTCCTTGAGCTGGTACGTCGTCCCGGACACCGTCGTCTCCAACGGCACCGTCCCGCCGTACAGCGACTGCCCGTCCCCGCTCGCCGTCTCGATGCTGTCCCACGCGTCGATCTGCGCGCCGCTGCGCGCGTCGGTGATCACCGTACGGGCGACGGGGTTGCCGAGGGAGTCCAGGGCCACCACGTTGGTGCGCCAGGCCAGTTTCGGCGTGCCGTGCAGGGCGTCGACCACCAGCTGGGGCTTGGCCGTCAGCTTCTTCAGCGCCTCGCCCAGGTTCGCGGCGCGCAGGGCGTTCGTCGCGAGATCGGCGGCCTTCGGGGCGGACACCGAGGGGGTGATCGAGGGCAGTGATATTCGGCTCTTCGTCGCCCGGTTGGCGCTGCGGTACGTCCCGTCCGCCGCCAGGTGGACCACGAAGTCGCCGCCCAGGACCGGGAGCTGACGGTACGTCCGGTCGTAACGAACGTGCTGCGTGCCGTCCTTGTCGACGATCACGTCCCGGACCGACGTGCTCTGCGTCGAGTCGAGTCCGAGCGCCGACGCGTGCGCGACGAGCGCGGACACGGCGTTGTCGATCGCGGTGGCCCTGGTCGGTCTGTCGGCCGCCTCGGCGCCGGGGGAGAGCGCGGCGGCCAGAAGGGTCGCGGTGGTGACCGCCACTCCGGCGGTGGCGAGACGACGGGAACCTCGGAGGTGCTGGCGTATCGGGCTCATCGATCTCCTCGGGAAGGCGCCAACGGGCGCGTGTGGGGGAGGTGCGCGCTGGTGCTGACCAAGATTTAAGAAGCCCGGGGATGTCATGTCCATACCGCGTCTGCGGAAGAATGTGAGGAAGTGCGTGGGGAGAGAGAATCTTTCTGTGAGCCTCCCCTTCTTCGTCTACGGCACCCTGCGCCCCGGCGAGGTCAACCACGACCTGTTCCTGCGCGCCCGCACCCGCTCCGAGACCCCCGCCCGCCTGACCGGCGCGGTCCTCTACGACGGCCCCGGCTACCCGTACGCCGTGGAGGCGCCGGGCGGGGTCGTGTACGGGGAGTTGGTGACCGCCCTGCCGGACCACTACGAGGAACTGCTCGCCGCCCTGGACCGGTTGGAGGAGTACGCGCCGGGCGACCCGAGCAACCTCTACGAGCGCGTGGCCCGCGAGGTGCGGTGCGAGGAAGAGGGCGGGGGAGGGGGCGGGGTCCTGGCCTGGGTGTACGTCGCCGCACCACCGGTCGCCGACAACCTGCGCACCCACGGCAAGTTGATCGAAAGCGGGGACTGGCGGATCAGATGAGCCGGACCAGTGCCATCGCCGGTGCCGACTCCATCGTCACCCGAAGGCCCGCCCCCTCGTCCCACGCCACGGCCACCCCGGTGTCGGTCGCGTGCAGAACCTCGGCCCGGACGTCCGCCCGCCCCGCCAAATGCCCGACCGGAAGCACCAGTTCGACCTCGTCTTCGCCCCCGTCACCCCTGCGCCACACCGACACATACGCGGCCCCCTCCACCGGCGCCCGCAACCCCACCGCGATCCACTCGTCCGTCCAACCCGGCAGCCCCAGCGGCCAGAACGGCACCGCCGTGCGCAGGTCGCCCCGAATCGCCTTGTACGTCGCCACCGCCTCCCGCACCAGCCCCAGTTGACGCTCCGTCATCCGGTCCAGGTGGCCGGACAGATGGACCCGCCCCAGCATCGCCGTGCCGAGCGTGAAGCCGATCTCCGCGTCGGAGAAGGACGGTTGCGGGTACGCCCACACCGCCCCCTGCTCCGGAGGCACCACCGTCGGCGCCGCCGCCGCGATCGGCGGGTAGCGGACCGGATCCTGCTGGTCGGAGGTCGACTGGAGCTGGGTGACGGACAGGGACGCGCCGTCCATGCGCATGCCGCCGGACGCGCAGTTCTCGATGACCAGGGACGGGTACCGGTCCAGCACGGACGCCAACCAGGCCCGCCACGCCCGCGTGTGATCCAGCAGCCCCGGCGCCGACGTCGTGATGTTGTAGTCCAGCTTCAGATAGCCCACGCCCCACTCGCCGACGATCCGGTCGACGGCGGCGTCCAGATGGGCCCGGGCCGCGGGGTGGGTCAAGTCCAGCTGATGACGGCCCTGTTCGGTGACGCGACTGCCGTCGGCGTGACGAAGGAACGCGGCATCCGGCAACGCCCCCGCCCCGGCCTCCGAACCCGCCGCTGCCTCCGAGCCTGCCCCCGCCACAGGACTCCGTACACCCACCACCTCCGGCTCCAGCCACACCCCCGCCACCATCCCGCGCTCCCGAATCCGCCCCAGCACCTCCTGGATGCCCCCGGGAAAGCGCCGCCCCGACGGCTGCCAGGCCCCCACGCTGTCCCACCAACCACCGTCGGCCGAGTCGTCGTACCAGCCGGCGTCCACGCAGAAGTACTCCGCGCCCGCCGAGGCCGCCGCGTCGATCAGCGGGAGCAGCTTCTCGGTGGTGGGGTCGCCCATCAGGGTGTTCATGTAGTCGTTGAAGACGACCGGGAGCCGGTCGTGATCCGGATGCGGTCGGCGCACCCGGCGGCGGTACTCCGTCAGCGCGCCCAGCGCCCCGTCGAACCCGTCCCCCAACGCGAGCGCCGCGTACTCCGACGCGAACTCCTCGCCCGGGCACAGCACTTGACTCCAGCCATGCTCGTCGTACGTCGGCCCGCTCAGCCCCACGTACGTACGCCCGGCCGGTGCCTCGCCCGCGTCCCACGCCCAGCCCGCCGCCGACTCCACCTGCCACAGCCAACACCGCCCGTCCGTACGGTCGGTGAGCGCGCCCATCGCCAGATGGCCGTCGGTCGGCCAGCTGCCCCGCCCGGTCAGCCGCAGCGCGGCCCGCGAGTCGTGCTCGTGCACGTCCCGCCCGATGTCCGGCACCGACGCCCGCAACGGCTCGGCGTACCAACGGCATTCGGCGAGCCAGTCGTTGCGGGCCCGATGCGCGTCCAACACGTCGGGGGAGGGCAGTCCGCCGAGCAGCAGACTGCCGACGGAACGGACCGTCACCGCCGCGTCGCCCTCATTGCGCACCCGTACCCGCGAGCGCAGCACCGCCACCCCGTCCGGCGACGCGTACTCGGCGAACACCCTCAACCCGCCCTGCGGATCGCCCAGTTCGACGGTCAGGTGATGCCACCCGTCACCGTAGGTCGCCCGGTGCCCGCGATACCGCAGCCGCGCCCCCGGCGCCGTGCCCCTGAAACGCGGCCCCGACCAGCCGGTGCCCGCGCCCATGAGGGTCACGTCGACGAGCGGGAGGCCCGTCACGGTCGGCGTCGGGTCACCGGGTCGGGACACCCGCAGCAACGCGCTCGACTCCTCGCCGAAGTCGAGGTCGAGGAGGAGCGCGGAATGGCCCCAGCGGTAACCGAACTCGTGATCGTTCACCCCGCAAAGCCTAGAGCGCGGCTCACCGGGCCTCGGTCAACGCCCGCTTCACCCCGGCCTCCTTCGGCCCGAGAAACCGCGGATCCGGCTCGAACACCGCGTCCAGGGCCGCCTTCCCGGCCGCGAGGATCTCCCTTGTCCCGCCGTAGTACCAGGTCACGTCGTGCTTGGCGTCCACGCCGACGCCGTACGACGTCACGCCCGCCGCCTGGCAGAGCGCGACCGCCCGCCGGATGTGGAAGCCCTGGCTGATCAGTACCGCCTTGTCCACGCCGAAGATCTTCTTGGCACGGACGCAGGAGTCCCAGGTGTCGAAACCGGCGTAGTCGCTGACGATCCGCCCATCGGGCACGCCGTGCTCCGTCAGGTACGTCCGCATGGCGTCGGGCTCGTCGTAGTCCTTGCGGCTGTTGTCGCCGGTGACGAGGACGACCTCGATGCGGCCCGCGCGGTACAGCTTCGCCGCCGCGTCGAGGCGGTGGGCGAGGTACGGCGACGGCTCGCCGTCCCACAGGCCCGCGCCGAAGACGACCGCGACCTCGGTGCGGGGCACGTCCGCGATCGTGCGCAGCCGGTCGCCCGTCACGACGTACATCCAGGTCGACGGGAGCAGCGCCAGTACGCACCCGGCCATCACGGCCTGCACCAGCCGCCGCTGCCCGGCACGCGTGCGTGGCAGACGTGGACGGCGGAGCTTCGGTCGGCGCATCGCACGGCCCCTTTCCGGTCGGTCGCTCGACACTCAGAGACGTCCTGTCAGGCCGTACGGTTCGGCACCCGGCACGTGACCAGGTTCACTACGGAGGCGAAACTCCAGGTCACGTCACCTCACAGACCCCCTGCACCCCACCGTGAACGGCCCGAAAAGACGCGTCATTCCGGTGCAACGGGGCGGCAACCTCGTACCGCCACCATCGGTCCATGACGCCGTCGAACCCTCAGCGCGACGAGTCCACGCCCGCCCACCTCGACAGTACGGCGCACCTCATGAACCGGATCGGCAGCCAACTCGCCAGCCAGCTCAGCCTCGTCACGCTCGACGGCAGCCGGCGCCCCCGCCCCCCGGTCCCGGCGCTCGTCGTCGTGGCGCACGGCAGCCGCGACCCGCGTGCGCTGAGCACCGTACGCACGCTCCTGGACCGCGTCCGCGCCCTGCGCCCGGGCCTGTCAGTCCACCTCGGCCACATCGAACTGAACGAGCCCCTGCTCCCCGATACCCTCGCCGCCCTCGGCGCCGCGCGGGCGGTCCTCGTCCCGCTCCTCCTCAGCCGCGGCTACCACGTCAAGCGGGACATCCCCGAGATGGCCGCCGAAGCAGAGGCACGCACGCGCGTGGCCGCGCCCCTCGGCCCGCACCCCCTCCTGGTGGACGCCCTCCAGGCCCGCCTGGTCGAGGCGGGCTGGCGCATGCGCATGGACGCGGCCACTCGTCGGGGGAGCGCCGTGATCCTCGCCGCGGCCGGCTCCCGCGACCCGGACTCCCAGACCGACACGAACCACACGGCCGCGCTGCTGTCCGACCGCCTGGGCGTCCCCGTCCTCCCCGCCTACGCGAGCACGGCGACCCCGACGATCCCGGATGCTCTGGCGACGCTGGCCGCCCAGGGCCGCCACCGAGTAGCCGTAGCGTCGTACTTCACGGCCCCGGGCCGCTTCGCGAGGGAGTGCGCGGAGAGGGCCCCCTGGATCGCGTCGGCCCCTTTGGGCACTCACCCAGCGATGGCAAGCCTCTTGCTCCACCGCTACGACCAGACTCTCTCGACCGACGTGAGGTTGGCTGACGTCAGGGGCGCGGGGAACTGCGCGACCAGCCACACACAACCCGCACTCGCCATATAACCGCACCCGGCAGACGAAAAGCCGCACCCCATTTGTCACTCCCTCCGCTTACTGTCGAGTCATGGAAGGCAACAACGACACCCCACCCCCCGGCTACGACCCGACGTCAGTCGCCCGCTGGGCCGCAGAGCCCGACAAACGCCAAGGCCGAACCGCCTTCCAACGCGACCGCGCACGCGTACTGCACTCCTCGGCCCTGAGAAGACTCGCCGGCAAGACCCAGGTCGTCACACCGGGCGAGCGCAACTCGTCCGCCTGGGACGCCAGCCCCCGCACCCGCCTCACCCACTCCCTGGAGTGCGCCCAGGTAGGCCGAGAGCTGGGCGCAGCCCTCGGCTGCGACCCGGACCTGGTCGAAGCCGCCTGCCTCTCCCACGACCTCGGCCACCCCCCGTTCGGCCACAACGGCGAACAGGCACTGAACGAGTTCGCCGACGACTGCGGCGGCTTCGAGGGCAACGCCCAGTCCCTGCGCCTGCTCACCCGCATCGAACCCAAGAGGTTCACCCCGGAGGGCTCCGTCGGCCTCAACCTCACCCGCGCCACCCTGGACGCGGCGACCAAGTACCCCTGGCCGCGCGGCGCCCGCCCGGACGACCCCAAGTCGCCCAAGTTCGGCGTCTACGAGGACGACCGGCCCGTCTTCGACTGGGTCCGCGAGGAAGCCCCCGGCACCCGGATCACGTTCGAGGCCCAGGTCATGGACTGGGCGGACGACGTGGCGTACTCCGTGCACGACGTCGAGGACGGCCTGCACGCGGGCCACATCGACCCCAACTGCCTGCACGCGGAGCCGGAGCGGCAGGCGGTCTTCGCGGTCGCCATAGGGCGGTACGTGCCCGCGGACACCGACCCCGCCGAGCTGGCCGCCGCCCTCGACCGGCTCCAGGACGCGGAGTGGTGGCCGCACGGCTACGACGGCTCGGCCGTCGCGCAGGCCCGCCTCAAGGACGCCACCAGCCAGCTCATCGGCCGCTTCTGCACGGCCGCCGAGTCCGCCACGCGCGCGGCGTACGGCACCGGGCGGCTGACGAGATACGGCGCCGAACTCGTCGTACCCCACGAGACACGGCTGGAGTGCGCGGTCCTCAAGGCGGTCGCCGACCGGTACGTGATGCAGCGGGCCGAGCAGGAACGGCTGCGGGCCGATCAGCGGATCGTGGTGGCCGAACTGGCGCAGGCGCTCACCGCGCGCGCTCCCGACGGCCTGGATCCGCAGTTCCGCGCCCTGTTCGACCGGGCTGTCGACGACCGCGCCCGCAAACGGGTGATCGTCGACCAGATCGCCTCCCTGACCGACGCCTCGGCCCGCTCGCTTCACGCGCGTCTGACGGGGCACCAGAGAGACTGACGAGAAAAGGGTGACGTGAAACGCGCCCGAATGTGACCCTCCGTGGCCTGATCGGGCCACTCCCTCTTCCCCCATCACACTCCGTGCGGGACGCTCGCATGTGGCGGCACCGTTACGAGGAGGCATCAAGTGGTCGACGCGGATCAGACATTCGTCATCGTCGGAGGCGGGCTCGCCGGCGCGAAGGCGGCCGAGACGCTCCGAGCGGAGGGCTTCACCGGCCGGGTGATACTGATCTGCGACGAACGCGACCACCCCTACGAGCGCCCGCCGCTCTCCAAGGGCTATCTCCTCGGTAAAGAGGAGCGCGACAGCGTCTTCGTGCACGAGCCCGCGTGGTATGCGCAGAACGACATCGAGCTGCACCTCGGCGAGCCCGTCGACACCATCGACCGCACCGCCAAGACGGTCCGCTTCGGCGGCGACGGCACCCTCGTGCGCTACGACAAGCTGCTGCTCGCCACCGGCGCCGAGCCGCGCCGCCTCGACATCCCGGGCACCGACCTGGCCGGCGTGCACCACCTGCGCCGGCTCGCGCACGCCGAGCGCCTCAAGGGCGTCCTGGCCGCCCTCGGCCGGGACAACGGCCACCTCGTGATCGCCGGCGCCGGCTGGATCGGCCTGGAAGTCGCCGCGGCGGCCCGGGAGTACGGCGCCGAGGTCACCGTCATCGAGCACGGGCCGACCCCGCTGCACGGCGTGCTCGGCCCCGAACTGGGCAACCTCTTCGCCGAGCTGCACCGCGAGCACGGGGTGCGCTTCCACTTCGGCGCGAGCCTCACCGAGATCGTCGGCCAGGACGGCATGGTCCTGGCGGCCCGTACGGACGACGGCGAGGAGCACCCCGCGCACGACGTCCTCGCCGCGATCGGCGCGGCCCCGCGCACCGGCCTCGCGGAGGCGGCGGGCCTGGAGATCGCCGACCGCGCGCACGGCGGCGGCATCGCGGTCGACGAACGGCTGCGCACCTCCGACCCCGACATCCACGCGGCCGGCGACGTGGCCGCCTTCCACCACGCCCTGTTCGACACCACGCTGCGTGTCGAGCACTGGGCCAACGCCCTCAACGGCGGCCCGGCGGCGGCCCGCGCGATGCTCGGCAAGGACGTCACCTACGACCGCGTGCCCTATTTCTTCTCCGACCAGTACGACCTCGGCATGGAGTACTCCGGCTGGGCGCCCCCGGGCTCCTACGACGAAGTCGTGATCCGGGGGGACGCGGGGAAGCGTGAGTTCATCGCGTTCTGGGTCAAGGAGGGCCGTGTGCTGGCCGGGATGAACGTGAACGTGTGGGACGTCACAGACCCGATCCAGCAGCTGATCCGCTCGAAGACCCAGGTGAACACCGAGTCGTTGGCGGACCCGCACGTTCCGCTCGAAAGCCTCGTCCCTTGAGTGTCAGTCCATCCCCGTAGAATTCACGCGTGGCAGGACGGATCAACGACGAGGACGTGAAGGCGGTTCGGGACGCGGTCCCGATCGACGCCGTGGTGTCCGAGTACCTCCAGCTGCGCAACGCGGGCGGTGGCAACCTCAAGGGCCTGTGCCCCTTCCACGACGAGAAGTCGCCGTCCTTCCAGGTCAGCCCGAGCAAGGGACTCTTCCACTGCTTCGGCTGCCAGGAGGGCGGCGACACCATCACGTTCGTGATGAAGGTCGACCACCTCACCTTCTCGGAGTCGGTCGAGCGTCTGGCCGCGCAGGCCGGCATCACCCTGCGCTACGAGGAGGGCGGCTACAACCCCGCCCACCAGCGCGGCGAGCGCATCCGCCTGGTCGAGGCCCACAAGATCGCCGCCGACTGGTACATGGAGCAGCTGGCCACCAGTCCGGAGGCGGACGCCGGCCGGTCGTTCCTCGCCGAGCGCGGCTTCGACCAGGCCGCCGCCGCGCACTTCTCCGTCGGCTACAGCCCTCAGGGCTGGGACCACCTCACCCGCTTCCTGCGCGGCAAGGGCTTCACCGACAAGGAGATCCTCCTGTCCGGCCTCGCCCAGGAGGGCCGGCGCGGTCCCATCGACCGGTTCCGCGGCCGCCTGATGTGGCCGATCCGCGACATCGGCGGCGAGGTCGTCGGCTTCGGCGCCCGCAAGCTCTACGAGTCGGACAACGGCCCGAAGTACCTCAACACGCCCGACACCGCGATCTACAAGAAGTCCCAGGTCCTCTACGGCATCGACCTCGCCAAGAAGGACATCGCCAAGGTGTCCCGCGCGGTCGTCGTCGAGGGCTACACGGACGTCATGGCCTGCCACCTGGCCGGCGTCACCACGGCCATCGCGACCTGCGGCACGGCCTTCGGCACCGACCACATCAAGATCCTGCGCCGGCTCCTGATGGACAACGGCAGCGCGCGCGTGATCTTCACCTTCGACGGTGACGCGGCCGGCCAGAAGGCGGCCCTGCGCGCCTTCGAGGACGACCAGAAGTTCGCCGCCGAGACGTACATCGCCATCGCGCCGGACAACATGGACCCCTGCGAACTGCGCCTGGCCAAGGGCGACGAGGCGGTCGCCGACCTGGTCGAACCCCGCACCCCGCTCTTCGAGTTCGCGCTGCGCCAGATCGTCGTCCGCTACGACCTCGACACCCCCGCGGGCCGCGCGGCCGCCCTGGACGAGGCCGCCCCCGTCGTCGCCCGCATCAAGAACACCGGCGCCCAGCACGAGGTGGCCGTCCAGCTCGCC
Source organism: Streptomyces sp. NPDC002499 (assembly GCF_053595415.1). Classification (NCBI taxonomy): domain Bacteria; kingdom Bacillati; phylum Actinomycetota; class Actinomycetes; order Kitasatosporales; family Streptomycetaceae; genus Streptomyces; species Streptomyces sp. NPDC002499. The sequence continues at coordinate 431,296 of NZ_JBSFXO010000004.1, read as the reverse complement.
GGCATGCTCGGCATCCTCGACACCCAGTTCGTCGTCAAGCGGATCGCCCAGCTGGCCCGTTGGGCCCGCGACCGCGGCGGCCAGGGCCCGGCGCCGGACCGGGGCCGGCAGCAGCAGTACGAGTCGACGCCCCGCGCCGCCGCGCCCGGCGGCCCGGCCCTCAACCTCCGCAACCCGGTCTACGCGACCGAACGCGAACTCCTCAAACTCGCCCTGCAACGCCCCGAGCTGGTCTCCCCGGCCTTCGACGCGTACGGCATCGACGAGTTCACCGCCGTCCCCTACGCGGCCGTCCGCCAGGCCGTGATGGACGCGGGCGGCGCCGAGTACGGCATGCAGGACGGCCAGGAGTACCTGGTCCGCGTCCGCGAGGCGGCTCCCGACGACGCCGTCCGCGCGATGGTGACGGAGCTGGCCGTCGAGGCGATCATGCGCCGCACGGTCGACGAGAACTACGCGGGCGAGCAGCTCGTCTGGGTCCGCCGCCGAGCCGTCGAACGCCGGATCCGCGACATCCAGTCCCAGATGGCCCGCCTCTCCGCCGGCGGCGACCCGGCCCAGCTGGCCGCCGTACAGAACGAGCTGTGGGTGCTCCAGCAGTACGACCAGGCGCTAAGGGAGAAGGGGGCCGGGGCGCTCTGAGCGGTCGGCGAACGTCGGCGTCAGCGCCCGGACCAGCCGGTCGGCGAACTCGCCGTCGCGGTGCGCGAATCCCGGGTACTCGCTGACGAAGTGATCCCACTCGGCGTATCCCGCGGCCTCCGAGACGTCGGCCAGGGTGATCTCCGCGCGGTGCCGGCCGGCGAGGGTGTCGCTGCCCGAGAGACAGAAGACACGCAGCAGCAGGTCGTAGGGGAGCGCGTGGTGCTCGGCGAGGAGGACCGCGTCGTAGAGGTCCTTGCCCTGCGGATAGGCGTCGTCGATCAGCCACATGACCTTCCAGGCCAGCGAGAGCGCGGGTGAGGCCGCCAACAGCACCGTGCCATCCGCCAGTTCGGTCGGCTCCGGCTCCTCGGCCAGCTCCTCGTTGAAGACGAAGTCGAGCTGGACGTGACCGCCCGGCAGGCCGGGTGCGGACCAGGGCAGCACCATGCGGCGGCCCGGCACCCGGTCGTAGGTCCAGATGTCCTCCAGTACCGCCTCCCGCGCGACAAAGGACACTCCCGCACCGCGCGCCCCGGCCAGGGCCTGTGCCGCCCGCGCGACACCCTCGAACAGCCGGGCCGTCCGCGTCTCGTCGATCCGCCACGAGCGCGGCACCAAGACGAAGTCCAGGTCACCCGGCTCCCGCGCGGCCGCCCCGAACCACGCCGCAAGCAGCACGCTGCCACGCAGCACCAGCGCGTCCACCCACTCGGAATCGGCGATCGCGGCGAGTACGAGGTCCAGGGCCCGGCGCCGGCCCGACCGCCACGCCTCGCCCTTCACCGGGTCGGTGAAGACCGGGTCCGTCGCCCGGTACGCGTTCTCGTACTGCTTCAGGGCCGGCTCGAAGACCAGCCGCTGTACAAGGCCTTCGCCCGCCGTCGTCCGCAGCGTGCTGGGCAGCCGCTGGGCCACGCGCGTCTTGTCGTCCAGTTCGTCCTGCGGCACCGGGAAACCCGACCACACCGGCTCCTGCCACGTCCCGCTCATCCCCGCGCCCCTCGCACGTCCACCCGCTCCTCGATCCAGCCCTCGTCGATCGACACATCACTGTCGTGGAGCACGAACTCCTGCTCCACATCCACCACTTCGAACCCGGCCAGCTCCGACAGCAACGCCTCCAGCGCGCGCCTCGCCTCCTGCGCATCCACACCGTGGCACCGCTGGGTCACGAACCGCTCCTGCCGGCGTCCGCCCTCCCGCACCCGCCGCGCGTTCCACGACACATGCGCGCCGTGCGGTGCCACCCGTGCCGTGAGCGCGGCCAGGTCGGCGTCCGCGGCCAGCCGAAGCTTCACGTGGTGCTCGAAGTAGCGGCCGTCGTCGCACGGCAGGCGAGGCACCTCCGGGGCCCACGGCGTCGACTCGGTCTTCACCCGTACCGGTACGAAACCGTCCGCCCGCAGTCGCGCCACCACATCCCGCGCCCGGGCCGATTCGGCGGCGTAGGAAGGGGCACCCGACAAAGTGAGCATGGGCTGCTCGCGCATCCGGCCCCGAGCCAGCACGATGTGCGTCAGCTTGAGATCCGCGGCCGCCGCCCACCGGCGCAACCGCTCCGATTCGCGCGCGTCTGCACAGCGAACGGTCACGTGGGTCTCGTAAAAGAATGCGGACACACGCGGATCGTCCCAGATCAGGGCGGTCGCGGGCAGCCGAGTTTTCCGCGACGGTAACCACGCGGTCACGGACCGGACTCAAAAAGTCACCGCACGCCCCTCGTGGCGGTGATGTGTCGTACTCCACACTGGGTTCCGGTGCCTGAGTCCTCGGAGCGCGGCCGATCCGTCCCATACGGGTCCCAGACCCCCGCGGTTCCGCTCATCGAGTACGGGACGGACAACGGCGAGGCCGTCGACTCCGCCCCCGAAGAACCGCTGCCGTACCCCCTGGCAGCGATCATCCTGGAGGTCGCCCCCGTGCAGACCCAGACCCTCACACAGACCGAGAGCACAGACGGCACAGAGCCGGACGCGGAGACCGACCAACTCGTCGCCGTCCCCCCGCAGACGCGTGTCGCGCACCACCCCGAGACCGAGACCGCGGAACCCGCCGAGCCGCCCGCCGAGGCGCTGGAGAGCCCTGAGGCCGCCGAACCGGTCGAAGTACCCGAGCCGCCCCGCAGCAGCCGCGCCGACACCAGTGGGCCGTCCTCGGACCTGTTCCGCCAGTACCTGCGGGAGATCGGCCGGATCTCCCTGCTCACCGCGGCCGAGGAGGTCGACCTCGCGCGCCGGGTCGAGGCCGGGCTGTTCGCCGAGGAGAGGCTCAGCACCGCCGTCGACCTGGACAGTCAACTCGCCCTGGACCTGGACCGCTTGGTCGTGCTCGGCCGGATGGCCAAGCGCCGCCTCATCGAGGCCAACCTCCGACTCGTCGTCTCCGTCGCCAAGCGTTACGTCGGCCGCGGACTGACCATGCTCGACCTCGTCCAGGAGGGCAACCTCGGCCTGATCAGGGCGGTCGAGAAGTTCGACTACGCCCGTGGCTACAAGTTCTCGACGTACGCCACCTGGTGGATCCGGCAGGCCATGTCCCGCGCCCTCGCCGACCAGGCCCGCACCATCCGCGTCCCCGTCCACGTCGTCGAACTCATCAACCGCGTCGTCCGCGTCCAGCGCCGCATGCTCCAGGAGCGCGGTTACGAGCCGACGCCGGAGGAGGTGGCCGACCACCTCGACCTCGCGCCGGAGCGCGTCAGCGAGGTGCTGCGGCTCGCCCAGGAGCCGGTGTCGTTGCACGCGCCGGTGGGTGAGGAGGACGACGTCGCCCTCGGTGACCTCATCGAGGACGGCGACGCGGCGTCCCCCGTCGAGTCGGCCGCGTTCCTGTTGCTCAGGGAGCATCTGGAGGCCGTGCTCTCGACGTTGGGGGAGCGGGAGCGGAAGGTTGTTCAGCTGCGGTACGGGCTTGTCGATGGCCGGCCGCGGACGTTGGAGGAGATCGGGCGGATCTTCGGCGTCACCCGGGAACGGATCAGGCAGATCGAGTCCAAGACCCTTAACAAGCTGAGGGATCACGCATTCGCGGATCAGCTGAGGGGATACCTGGACTGAGGTCAGGGTGCCGCGCGGCGGCACCCTGACACCAGGAGATTCAGTCCACCTCCGCCACCGCCTGCGCGAACTGCGCCTTGTACAGCCGTGCGTACGCCCCGTCCGCCGCCAACAGGTCCGCGTGCGCGCCCTGTTCGACGATCGCGCCGTTCTCCATGACGAGGATCGTGTCCGCGTCGCGGATCGTGGAGAGCCGGTGCGCGATCACGAACGACGTGCGGCCATGGGCCAGTTTGGCCATCGCCTTCTGGATCAGCACCTCCGTACGGGTGTCGACCGACGACGTCGCCTCGTCCAGGACCAGGATCGTCGGGTCGGACAGGAACGCCCGCGCGATGGTGATCAGTTGCTTCTCACCGGCGCTGACACCCGTGCCCTCGTCGTCGATCACGGTGTCGTACCCGTCGGGCAGCGTCCGCACGAACCGGTCGGCGTGCGCCGCCCGTGCCGCTTCCTCGATCTCGCCGCGCGTGACCTCGCGGGCGGACCCGTACGCGATGTTCTCCGCGATCGTGCCGCCGAACAGCCAGGTGTCCTGGAGCACCATGCCGATGCCGGCGCGCAGGTCGTCCCGGGACATCGTGGCGATGTCCACGCCGTCGAGGGTGATGCGCCCGCCGGAGACCTCGTAGAACCGCATGAGGAGGTTGACCAGCGTGGTCTTGCCGGCGCCGGTCGGGCCGACGATCGCGACCGTGTGGCCGGGTTCGACCTTGAGGGAGAGGTCGTCGATGAGCGGCTTGTCGGGGTCGTAGCGGAACGACACGTGCTCAAGGGCGACCCGTCCGCGCAGCTCCGCCGGCTTGGCGCCCGGCATCGGGTCGGCCTCCTGCTCGTCCGCGTCGAGGAGTTCGAAGATCCGCTCGGCCGAGGCGACGCCGGACTGCACCAGGTTCGCCATCGACGCGACCTGCGTCAGCGGCATCGAGAACTGGCGCGAGTACTGGATGAAGGCCTGCACGTCACCGATGGACAGCGCGCCGGAGGCGACCCGCAGGCCGCCGACCACGGCCACCAGCACGTAGTTGAGGTTCGACACGAACATCATCAGCGGCTGCATGACACCGCTGTTGAACTGCGCCTTGAACCCGGCCTCGTACAGCGCGTCGTTCTGCTCGGCGAACTGCTGCGCCGACTCGTCCTGCCGGCCGAACACCTTCACCAGGGTGTGCCCGGTGTACATCTCCTCGACGTGGGCGTTGAGCTTGCCCGTGGTGCGCCACTGCTGCACGAAGTGCGGCTGCGAGCGCTTGCCGATCCGGGTGGCGATCAGGAACGACAGCGGCACCGTCACCAGCGCCACCAGCGCCAGCAGCCACGACACCCAGAACATCACCGCGAGGACGCCGATGATCGTGAGCACCGAGTTGATGAGCTGGCCCATCGACTGCTGGAGGGTCTGCCCGATGTTGTCGATGTCGTTGGTCGCCCGGCTCAGCACCTCACCGCGCTGCCGCTTGTCGAAGTACGACAGCGGGAGCCGCGACAGCTTCGCCTGGACGTCCTCGCGCAGCCGGAACATCGTCCGGTTGACGGCCCGGTTGACCAGCCGGGTCGCCACCGCCATCAGCAGGCCCGCCACCAGGAACGTACAGAGGGCGAGCAGCAGCACCCGGCCCACGGCGTCGAAGTCGATGCCCTGGCCCGGGGTGAAGTCGGTGGAGCGGAGCATGTCGGCGACCGTGCCCTGGCCGCGCTCCCGCATCGAGGCGAGGACCTGCGCCTTGGTCTCCCCGGCCGGCATCTCCCGGCCGATGATCCCGGCGAAGACCAGGTCGGTGGCCTGACCGAGGATCTTGGGACCGATCACGTTCAGGCTGACGCTGATGACCACACAGGTCAACAGCGCGTAGATGGTGAGCCGTTCCGGTTTGAACTGGGCGATCAGGCGTTTGCCCGACACCTTGAAATCCATCGAGCGCGAATCGGGGCCGCCCCCGGCCATCATCCGCCCCATCGGCCCGGCCATCAGGCAGCCTCCGCTTCCGTGAGCTGGGAGAGGACGATCTCCCGGTAGGTCTCGTTGTCGGCCATCAGCTCGTGATGGCGGCCGGTCCCGACGACCCGGCCCTCGTCGAGGACCACGATCCGGTCGGCGTCCCGGATGGTCGCCACGCGCTGGGCGACGATCACGACGGTCGCCTCGGCGGTCTCCTGCGACAGCGCCGCGCGCAGGTTCGCGTCGGTGGCGTAGTCGAGGGCCGAGAAGGAGTCGTCGAAGAGGTAGATCTCCGGGCGCTGGACGAGCGTACGGGCGATCGCGAGGCGCTGGCGCTGGCCGCCGGAGACGTTCGTGCCGCCCTGTGCGATGGGTGCGTCGAGGCGGCCTTCGAGGGCGGACACGAAGTCCTTGGCCTGCGCCACCTCCAGCGCGTGCCACAACTCCTCGTCGGTGGCGTCGGGATTGCCGTAGCGCAGGTTCGTGGCGACCGTGCCCGCGAACAGGTACGGCCGCTGCGGCACCAGGCTGACCGTCTTGGCCAGCAGCACCGGGTCGATCGTCGCCACGTCGACACCGTCGACGAGGACCTGGCCGTCGGTCGCGTCAACCAGCCGGGGGATCAGACTCAGAAGGGTGGACTTTCCGCTGCCGGTCGAGCCGATGACGGCGGTCGTCTCACCCGGCCGTGCCACCAGGTCGACGGACTTCAGCACGGGTTCCTCGGCACCCGGGTAGCAGAAGCCGACCCCGCGGAGTTCCAGATGGCCGTGCCGGCGCAGTTCGGTGACGGGCGCGAGCGGCGGCACGACACTGGACTCCGTGTCGAGGACCTCCTCGATGCGCTCGGCGCAGACCTCCGCGCGCGGCACCATCATGAACATGAAGGTGGCCATCATCACGGACATCACGATCTGCATCAGATAGGCGAGGAACGCGGTCAGGTCGCCGATCTGCATCCCGCCGCTGTCGATGCGATGCGCGCCGAACCAGACCACCGCGATCGACGACAGGTTCACCGTGGTCATGACCACCGGGAACATCAGCGCGAGCAGGTTGCCGGTCTTCAGCTGCATCTCGGTCAGGTCGGTGTTGGCCTTCCTGAACCGGTCCTTCTCGTACTCGTCGCGCACGAAGGCCCTGATCACACGGTTGCCGGTGATCTGCTCGCGCAGCACCCGGTTCACCGTGTCCAGGCGCGTCTGCATCGCCCGGAACAGCGGCCGCAGCCGCCGCACGATCAACGTCACGCAGATGGTCAGCGTGGGCACGACCGCGATCAGCACCCCGGACAGCGGTACGTCCAGGCCGAGCGCCAGCACGATGCCGCCCACGCACATGATCGGCGCCGACACCATCAGCGTGAACGTCATCAGGGCCAGCATCTGGACCTGCTGCACGTCGTTCGTCGTACGGGTGATCAGCGAGGGCGCGCCGAAGTGGCCCACCTCTCGGGCGGAGAACGACTGCACCCGGTCGAAGACGGCCGCCCGGATGTCCCGGCCGAGCGCCGACGCGGTCCGGGCGCCGTAGTACACGGCCCCGATGTTGCACACGACCTGCACCAGCGAGATGCCGATCATCAAGGCGCCGAAGGAGAGGATGTAACCGGTGTCACCCTTGACGACACCGTTGTCGATGATGTGCGCGTTCAGCGTGGGCAGGTAGAGGGTGGCGCAGGTCTGCAGGAACTGCAGCAGCACCAGCAGAGCGATGGGTTTCCTGTAGGGCCTGAGATAGGTCCGCAGAAGTCGTATGAGCACGCTACGTCTCTCGGATCGGCGGGTGGGGCGGGGCGGGCTTCGTGCCCCAGGCTCCTATCGTCGAACACTCCACCCGCGTTACCTCAACCGATTAAGCCGACAGCAGGGCGCTTTACCGCCTTATGGGCGGTGTCCTTTGCCGACTCGTGAAGTCATGAGCGGAAAGCGTTCGGGTGCGTCTGCTCGCGGACCGACATGTACTGCTGGCGCACGGCCTGTCCCACAGCCAGATCCTCGCCGGGATCGAGCACCTGCGCCGCCGCGCCCTGCCACATGGGCGGGTTGCGCCGGTCGAGCGTGCCCTGGGTGACCCCGAGCGCCCAGGCGGCCTGCCGGGCGGCACCGAGCGCCGCGTAGTCCGCGGGCTGCGGGACGACGACCTGCGCGCCGAACAGCGACGGCGCCGCGACCTGCACGGCCGGCAGCTCGGCCGCCGCCCCCAGCAGGAAGATCCGCCGTACGTCGACACCCCGCCCGCGCAGCACGTCGAGCGCGTCGGCGAGCCCGCACAGCATGCCCTCGAAGGCGGCCCGGGCGAGGTGTTCTGCACGCATAGATTCGCGCCGCAGACCGGTCAAAGTTCCCGCGGTGTGCGGCAGGTTCGGCGTCCGCTCGCCCTCCAAATAGGGCAGCAGCACCAGCCCGTGCGAGCCCGGCGTCGACTTCATCGCCAGCTCCGACAGGCTCTCCAGATCCGGCAGCCCGAGCAGCTCGGCGGTCCCGCGCAGGGCCCGTACCGCGTTCAGCGTGGTGACGACCGGCAGGTGCATGCCGGTCGCGTCGGCCAGCGAGGTGATCATCCCGCTCTGATCGACCAGCGCCTCACCGTGTACGGCCATCACGGACCCGGAGGCCCCGAGCGACACGACGGCGTCGCCGAGCCCGATCCCGAGCCCGAAGGCGGCGGCCATGGTCTCGCCGGTCCCGGCGGAGATCAACAGCCCCTCCGGCGTCGTACCGGCCGCCTCCGCCGGCCCGATCACCTCGGGCAGCATGACCTGGTGACCGAGCGCCAGCTCGACCAGATCGGGCCGGTACGCGCCGGTGGCCGCCGACCAGTACCCGGTCCCGGAGGCCCCGCCACGATCGGTGGTACGGCGCACCGGGCGCCCGAGCAACTGCCATACGAGCCAGTCGTGCGCCTGCATGAGGACGGCGGTGCGCAGGGCGTTGTCCGGCTCGGTCTTGTTCAGCCAGCGCAGCTTGGTCACCGGTTGGGCGGCCTGCGGCACGGAGCCCACGGCCTGCGCCCACGCCTCGCGGCCGCCGAGCGCGTCGATCAGATCGGCCGCCGCGACCTGCGCGCGCTTGTCGCCGCCGACCATCGCGGGTCTGACGGTGTTGCCCTGCGAGTCCAGCGGGACCACGGCGTTCTGCTGGGCCGACACGCCGATGGCCTGCACGCCTTCGAGCAGCCCGCCACCGGCGGCCTCACCGAGGGACAGCAGCCACGCCTGTGGATCGATGTCGGAGGGCCGCGTGCCCTCGGCGCCGTCTACCGGATGCGGGGCATACCCCTGCCTGAGTACGGCTCCCGTGTCTGCGTCGCAGACGACGATGCGAGTGAAATCGGGCGAACTGTCCAACCCGGCGACTATCCCCATGGCCAAAATTCTGCCGCATCGCTCCGCCGGGTTTGGCCGTGGAGGCGTGGGGGTGCCTGTGAATCGGCGGGTGCGGGTCCGTTGTGGCTGGTCGCACAGTTCCCCGCGCCCCTCAGGGCGTGCACTGGCCCTCCTGCTGAAATCGGCCGTTATGTATTGCTCGTACCCCAGTCGTCACCAGTTGCGCCGTTGGTGTTGCGGTCCCTCAGGGAGCGCACGCGCTCCGCGACCGAGTCGGGGACGCGGTCGCCGACCTTGTCGCTGACCGCGTGGTACGCCTTGCCGGCGAACTGGCGGCCCTGTTGGGCGGCGGACTCGGCGGTGTTGCGGACGGCGGGGTTCTGCGCGACCTGGCGAGCGGACTTCATCAACTGTTCGTAACGCTCGCGCCCGGCCCGCGTGCCCAGCACGTAGCCCAGCGTCAGCCCGGCGACGAACGTGAGCTTGTAGCGCATGGCGGCCACCCTTCCCTCGTGTGGATCTCTGGTGCGGCGTAGGTGCCGGGGAGTATCGATTGGCGGAGCACCCCCCTGCTTGCGCTAATGTATGTGTCGCAGCGAGCGCCCGCCCCCTGGCGAATACCCAGGTAGCTACGTTCGATGCAACGAGGCATTCCTCCGTAGCTCAATTGGCAGAGCAGCCGGCTGTTAACCGGCAGGTTACTGGTTCGAGTCCAGTCGGGGGAGCTTCGATCTTCCGTAGCTCAATTGGCAGAGCAGCCGGCTGTTAACCGGCAGGTTACTGGTTCGAGTCCAGTCGGGAGAGCCACCTGGAAGCCACGTGAACGAGGACCCCGATGGGGTCCTTTTTCATGTCCGCAGGAACCGTGCAGGTCACAGCGGAGTCCTCAAGGGCATGCGAAGTCGACCATCCGAAGCAGGAGATCGTATGAGCGGCTATGCTGCGGCAGACGGTGCGTACACGTGTGCGCGACACGCCGCTATGGGGCGGTAGCTCAGCCGGTTAGAGCAGCGGACTCATAATCCGCCGGCCGTGGGTTCGAGTCCCACCCGCCCCACCATGCACTGTGGTCGAAGAATCGTTCTGGCCCACGTTCTTGCCGGCCGAGGGTGAGTCGTTGCGGGGGCGGGAGAGGGTCAGTTCTCTTCGCGTGCCCCGAGGACCCGCAGTGCGTGTCGTGCGTTCGTGTCTCCCAGGTCGGCGGCCTTGCGGAACCAGTCGAGGGCCTCGGGCGACCGGTCCAGGCCGACGAGCAGGCGGCCCAAGGCGTACATGCCGCCGACGTTCCCGGCGTCGGCCGCTTCGCGGAGCCAGTTCTCGGCCTCCGCCATGTGCTGTTGGCCCTCGTACATCAGCCCCAGGTTCACCGCCGCGCCGCTGAAGCCCGCGGTGTGGGAGCGCACGTAGAGTGCGGCGGCCCGGTCGGTGTCGCCCGCGTCCCGGGCCAGGTCGGCCATGAAGCTGAGTGCCCCGGGGTGGTCCTTGTCCGCTGCCCGGCGCAGGATCTCCTCGGCCTCCCGCCGGCGGCCCCGGCCGAGCCACAGGCCGGCCAGGGACACCTCCGCGTCCAAGTGCCCCTTCTTCGCAGCCTGTTCGAAGTGGCGCTCGGCGAGGGGGAGTTCACCCGTCGCCTGGTAGTGGAGACCCAGGTTGTACTGCGATGGCGCGTGACCGCGCGCGGACGCCTCGGAGTACCAGTGCAGGGTCTCGCCGGTCACCTTCCGGTCCCCGTCGGCGAGTTGCAGCGCGAGGCTGTGCATGGCGCCGGTGTCTCCCGCGGCGGCGGCCCGGCGGAACCACAGGATCGCGTTGTCGCGGTCGCCGAGGTCGATGTAGAGGAGTCCGAGGTTGTACTGGGCGTTGACGGAGTTCGCCTCCGCCGCACGGAGGTACGCGTCGCGTGCTTCCTCCAGTTTTCCCTGCGCCGCGAGGGCGACCCCCTGCTGGAACCACTTCCGACCGCTGAACCAACCGCGTCTGCTCAAGACATCCCCGCCCTCGCCCCACGGATCAAGGACACAGAGTGGCACAAACGTGCGAAACCTCGAAAGGGTGCGCGGCGTGCAATGCCGTGGTGTGGGTGGCGTGAGTGGGGCGAGGCCTCGGGTGGCGTCACTCGGCGGTCGTCGTGAGCGCCAACTTGCCCGTCACGCGGCCTTCGAGGAGGTGGCGGACGGCCGCGGCGGTCTCGGTGAGGGGGTAGACGTGGTCCACGACGGGGTGGAGTCCGCCCGTGTTGATGAGGGTGGTCACGTCGCGCAGGCCGTCGGCGTGTTCGGATGCGATGAAGGTGCCCAGGTGGTGGGCGGTGAACGGGGACAGCAGCTGGGCGCGGAGCTGGCGGTCGGTGCCGCCGAGCCATCTGCCGTCCGTCTCGCCGCCGGTGATGATCAGTCTGCCGCGCGGGGTGAGGGCGCGGCGGAGGTCCCGCAGGGTGCGGTTGCCCGCGATGTCGATGATCGCGTCGTAGCGACGCGGGCCGGCCAGGAAGTCCTCGCGGGTGTAGTCGATCACGTGGCCGGCGCCCAACGCCCGTACGGTGGCGCGCTTTCGCGTGCTCGCCACCGCCGTGACCTCGGCGCCGAAGGTGTGGGCGAGCTGGACCGCGAAGGTGCCCACGCCGCCCGCTGCTCCCGTGATCAGGACCTGCTGCCCTTCCTGGACCTTGGCCTGGTCGCGGACCGCTTGTAGTGCGGTGAGCGCGCTGACGGGGACCGTCGCCGCCTCCTCGAAGGTGAGCCCGGCCGGCATGGGCGCGATCCGGTCGGGACGGGCGGCGGCGTAGTCGGCGAACGCGGCGGCCGCCGTGCCGTACACCTCGTCGCCGGGGGCGAAGCCGGTCACGGCGGAGCCGACCTTCTCGACGACACCGGCGACGCAGCGGCCGGGGTTGGGCAGCTTCGGCCTGCGCGGGCCGCTCACCGCCCGGACCGGGTACGGCAGGCCTGCCATCAGGTGCCAGGTTCCCCGGTCCACGCTGGAGGCACGCACGCGGACCAGCACCTCGTCCGGTCCGATCGCCGGGCGGGCGAGCCGCGCGGTGCGCAGCACGGCCTCGGGCTCGGTGCCGTACCGCTCCTGTACGACGGCCGTCATCGTCCCGCCGGTCCCGCCGTTCCCCTCGGCGGTGGTGATCGGCTCGCTCGTGTTCGGCATCGTCGCTGCTCCCGGTTCCGGTCCGCAGGTGCGGCCACTTACGGCGTAAGTATCTACTTACGCCGTAAGTACAGCACTTACGGCGTAAGGTCGTCAACGCCCGGAGACCGAGAGGCTCGGAGACCGCGAGAGGGAGAGAACGGCCGCCATGCCCCGACGTACCGCCGCCCCACAGTCGGCCCGTGAACCGCTCTCCCGGCAGCGGGTGCTGCGGGCCGCCGTCGAACTCGCCGACGCCGGCGGCCTGGAGACGCTCAGCATGCGCAAGCTCGGTGAGGCCGTCGGGGTCGAGGCGATGTCCCTCTACAACCACGTGGCCGGCAAGGAGGACCTGCTCGACGGCATGGTCGACCTGGTCTTCGGCGAGGTCGAACTGCCCGCGCCGGGCGAGGACTGGCGGCAGGCGATGAGGCAGCGCGCGGCCTCCATGCGCCGCGTGCTGTCCGGGCACCGCTGGGCGATCGGGCTGATGGAGTCACGGTCCCGGCCCGGACCCGCCACCCTGCGGCACCACGACGCCGTGCTCGGATGTCTGCGCCAGGGCGGGCTCTCTCTCCCCATGACCGCCCACGCCGTGTCGGTCATCGACAGCTACATCTACGGGTTCGCCCTCCAGGAGAAGGCGCTGCCCTTCGAATCCCCGGACGAGACAGCCGAGTTGGCGGAGTCCATCATGAGCGGATTCGGCGAGGGCGAGTACCCGTACCTGACCGAGATCGCGACCGATCACGTCATGCGGCCCGGGTACGACTACGGCGACGAGTTCGCGTTCGGGCTCGAGCTGATCCTCAACGGGCTTCAGCGGACGGCGGGTTGACCCACTCCAGGGCGAACCACAGCTCCATCCGTACTCCGGGGTCCTGAAGGTCGACGTCCAGGACCTCCGCGACCCGGGACAGGCGGTGGCGCACGGTGTTGCGGTGGACGTGCAGGGCCGCAGCGGTACGGTCCCAACTGCCGTGCAGGGTCAGCCAGGTGCGCAGGGTGTCCAGGAGGACCGGGGCGCCCGGCGGGCCGGCCTCGTCGAGCGGGGCGAAGCGGGTACGGGCCAAGTCCCGGGCTGCGGCGGGCGGGACGAGTCCGTGCACGGTGAGCGGGTCCTCGACGTGGACGACGGCCGGTACCCGGGCGGCGATCGCGCGCTGGAGGGCACGGGCCGCCTGCCGATCGGCGTGCGGCAGGTCCGCGGCCGCCGCGGGAGCACTGAAACCGAGCGTCCAGCCCAAGTCGGCGGCCTGCGCGGGTACTTCGGGGCGGGCGTCCGGTGTCCCGGGGATCAGGGCCGTCAGCTCGGAGCCGTCGACGTGCAGGTACGGGGTGCCGAAGGCGGTGCCCAGAGTGGCGAGTTGGGCCGGGTCGTCGCCCGGGTGAGGTGCCGGTGCGGAGCGTGCCGGGGCGTGCCGGCCATGGACCACGATCCAGTGCTGCTCGGTTCTCTTCGTGTCGGCGGGGGAGAGGGCGGGGGCCACGTCGGCCGGGGTGGCCCCGAGCATCAGACGTACGAGGGCGCCGGCGCTGTGGGTGTCGGTGCCGAGGGCGTGCCGGGGGCTGGTGAGCAGGGCCAGCAGGACGGTCGCCGTGCTGGTGATCTGGCGGTGGACCAGGGTCGGGGGCGTGGTGGCGGCCTGGCCGAGGGCGAGCGTCGTGGTGGCGCCGTCGGCCGCGGGCAGGGTGTGGACGGTCAGGTGGATGCCGCCCTGGTGGTCGGCCGCCGCGGACGGTGCGGATCGGGTGGCGGGGATGGTGCCGGTGCCGGTGCCGGTGCCGGTGCCGGTGCCGGTGCGGGTGTGGGTGCGGGCGGCGGCGCCTGCGCCGGTTCGCGCGGTGGTGCGCAGTACGAGGTCGCGTACGCGGTCCGGGGTGGGGGAGTCGGGGCGCGGGCCGGCGTGGAAGAGCTCGTTGCCCTGGGCGTCGTAGAGGACCGCCCAGGCGCCGGTGTCATGCCCGATGAGCATGCCTCCGACTCGTCGAGCGCGTCGCCCCCGACTACAAGGACTGACGCCCAACGGCAAGGATCGACCCCCGACTACAAGGACTGGCCCGTCAACGGACCTCGGCCCGCAGCCCGTCCCGCAGTCGCCGCAGATCGTCCGCGCGCCGGCCCAGCCCGTTGAGGCGGAGCCGGGCCGCCTCGGTGCGGGCGTCGCGGTGGACGGTGAAGGCGAGGTCCAGGGATTCGCGCAGCATCCACAGGTCGTAGGAGAGCAGCCGGGCCGCCTGGGCCTGGGCCAGTACCAGGTCCGGGTCGGTGAGCCGGAGGTCCTGCAGCCGGGTGCGCAGGCGGTGCAGGGCGATGCTCTGCAGGCCGCAGTCCCGCGCGGTCTGGCAGGACACGGGCCCCGGCTCGCCGCACGCGGCCACCGCCTCGTCGGCCGGGCGCTGCGCCGCGACCGCGTCGTCCAGGACGGCGACCAGCGCCCGTACCTGCGCGGACCGGGGCGGACCGGCCGGGACGGGCGGAGTGGCTGGGCGAGGGAGGCGTAGGGGAATGCGCATGGCTCCTCCTGGTCGTCCTCCAGTGTGCGCCCGCCGGGGGCGGCGGGCGCCGCTAACCGCGCGTGAAGACGCCGTGGAAGCCGAAAGGGACCGGCTGCGGGACCCGGGCGCGGGCCAGTTCCGTGAAGGTCGTCGCGTCCAGGACCAGGAGATATGAGGACTGCGCGGCGGAATCCAGGACGACGGACAGGATGACGCCGCTGTCTTCGGCGCTGTCCTCGCCGGTGATGGTCTCCTCGGCGTTCCCGGCGGCGTCCTTGTCCGTCACCCTCGGTGCCGCCACGAACACCGGCTCCCCGGGATAGCTGCCCGGCTCGTGCCAGGTGAGCGTCTCGCCGGAGCTCACGTCCAGTTTGACCAGCTGGTCGAAGAAGTCGTCGCCCCCGTGGTCGCGTGCGCCGACTCCGTACGTGTACCGGTACGGGTGGCCGTTGTGGCGGCGGTAGTCGATGCGGGGGAGTTCGAGGGGCTCGTCGGAGAGGCGGGTGACCGTGACCCGGCCGGTCCCGCGGTCCACGCGCAGGCGGGTCGGAAGGGCCTGCGGGACCGGGCCGACCGTGCGGAGTCGGTCCAGGTAGAGGGCCTGGATGATCTCGGGGTCGGGATAGGCGCAGAGGTCGAGGACGACCGTGCCGCCGGCTCCGCCCGTACCGCCGTCCGCGCCCTCCACCTCCGCCGCCTCCTCCTCGTACGCGTTGATGTGGTGGAAGGCGAACATCGCCGGTGCCTCGAACTCCCCGGCCACGCTGCCGTCGGTGAGGGAGAAGAGGGTGATCCGGGTGGGGTCGTCGGGCCGCCAGCGGTAGTTCTCGATGAACGGGCGGCCGCTCAGCAGCAGCGCCAACGGGTTGACGCGGTAGGGGAATTCGACGAGCACGGCGTACGAGGGCGTGATCGCGAAGCTGTGCATGTACGACGGGTGGGTGACCTGTCTCTCGGCCACGACCTCACGCAGTGCGGCGGACTCGGTGCGCTGACGGTGGATCAGGTAGTGGCTGGTACGCCCGAAGCGGATCGAGTAGTTGACCAAGTGGTCGGCGCCCGGCTCCAGATGGGGGTGGGCCGTGGTGACCGGGGTGCTGCCGAGGTGGTCCTCGTAGCCTCGGACACCCAGGGTCTCCAGCGTGGCGGGGTCGAACTCGACCGGCAGCGGCGTCTCCGTCAGCGCCAGGGTCCGCTCGCCGAACCGGACTATGTTCACGTTGGTGTTGCCCGAGGCCGGCGGCGGGGAGAAGAGCGTGAACAGCCGCTGGAAGATCGAGCGGCACGGGTCCGTCGCGAACTCCCCGTACGAGATACGGCCGTTGGCGAGTGAGGCGGTACGGGCCGGGGTGGCGAGGTAGCGGTTCGTGTACGACACCCCGGCGGCGGCGATGTGGAAGCGGTGGATCATCGCCTGGCCGTCGAACCAGTGCCGGAAGCTGCGGTCGCCGACCTCGAAGCGGGCGGGCCCGTTGCGCAGCAGTGTCCCCGACAGCCAGGGCGGCAGTGTGCCCTCGACGGGCAGCGCGACGTCGTCGTACTCGCGCGCCGGGGTCCGCAGACCGGCGGCGTAGGGCGCCTGGTTCCCGTCCGTGCCCTGCTCACCGACCATGCCCGCCCTCTGCCCCTGTCGTCCGCGGGACAAACGCTCCCGCGTGAGGAGTAGGGGTGATCTCATTCCCCGGGAGTAGCGGGCGTGGCGCGGGGTAGTGCTGGAGGGGCAGGTCAGGAGCCTCCGAAGGCACGATGTGCCGGTGGGGTACAGGGACCAGGCTGGTGGGTATCAGGCAGGAGCCGGTGAGTCCGAGGAGGGTGTCATGAATCGCCAGATCCGTGTGCGCGTCAGCCGCCGTCCGGGGTCCGCGACGTCCTCCAGGGACTCCAGGGACGCCCGGGACCAGCAGATCGACCGCAGGACTCCGTCGGGGCGGATCCTGCCGTACTGAGTTCGCGTCGAGTCGAGTCCCGCCGTACGGACTTCGCGTCGAGTCCCGCCGTACTTGACGCAGTCCGGGCTCAGACCGGGCGGCGGGCGAGTGCCGTGCGCAGGGCGCCGCGTACCTCGGGCGGCAGGGGCGGGCCCCCGGTCCTGGCACCGGCCGTGACCGCTTCCGCGACCGTGCGCAGCTTGGTGTTGGACAGTTGGGAGGCCTCCCGCAGGATCTCCCACGCATCCTCCGAGGAGCACGCGTGCGTGGCCATCAGGACGCCTCTTGCCTGGTCGATGACCGGTCGGGAGGCGATGGCCCTGCGGAGCTGTTCGACCTCCTGGCGCAGCAGGTGAAGTTGCTCGACGCCGGTGCGGTCCGGTAACTCGGACCGCGCCCTGGTCGGGCTGTTCGGCAGCCCCGCGATAGATGCGTGTGCCACTGTGATCATGTCCCCCCTCGCCGCTTTCGACGGTCGGCACGACGTTGAAGTGCTGGAACTGCGCCTGCCCTTCGAACGGCGGGCTACACCAGGTCTCCGGGATTGACCGGCCGAGTCCGGGGTAGGCGCGCTGTCGTCCAGGTATCGGTAGGGAGGCCGTCCAGACATCAGCGTCCGGAGCATCAGTGGGGAGACGGTGTGGACAGCGGCGTTCGAGACGACGGCGACCGGAGATTCCCGGCCGGGCCGCGCGAGCCTCCCGAACCCCCCGACCCGCCCGGCCCGTTCGCGCATCTCGCCCTGCTCTACCGGGACGAACGCGAGTACCTCGACGGCGTCCTGCCCTTCGTCCGGGGCGCGCTCGCGGCCGGTGAGCCCGTCGCGGTGGCGGTGCCCACCGAGAGACTCCGGCTGATCCAGGACGAGTTCGGCACCGACCCCGCGCTGCGCCTCGTCGACATGCGGGAGGCCGGCCGCAACCCCGGCCGGATCATCCCCGGCATACTGCGCGCCTTCGCCGACACCCAGCCCCCCGGCACGCAGGTGCGGATCGTCGGAGAGCCGGTCTGGGCCGAACGCACGGCGACCGAGTACGCGGCCTGCGTCCAGCACGAGGCGCTGATCAACCTCTCCTTCCTGGGCCGCAGAGCCACCGTCCTGTGCCCGTACGACATGCGGCACCTCGCCCCGCAGGCCGGTGCCGACATCCGCGCCACCCACCCGGTGATCCTCGACGCCGGATCCGGACGGGCCCGGGACAGCGACAGCTACGCCCCCGACGCCGCGCTCGCCCGCTACAACCAGCCCCTCCCGCCCGTGCCGGACGTCCTGGCCCTCGCCTTCGACGCCGAGGCGCTCAGCGAGACCCGGCACCTGGCCACCGACGAGGGCGCCCGGCTCGGCCTGCCGCCCGCCCGACTGCCCGACCTGGCCCTGGCCATCGCCGAACTGACCACCAACAGCGTGGTGCACGGCGGGGGTTCGGGCGCGCTGCGGCTGTGGGCCGAGGACGGGTTCGTGGTCTGCGAGGTACGCGACAAGGGCCACCTCACCGACCCCCTGGCCGGCCGCCGCCCCGCTCCGCGGGCTCGACGCGGCGGACGGGGGCTGCTGCTGGTGAACCTGCTGGCGGATCTCGTACGGCTGCACACGGGGCCCGGGGGGACCACTGTGCGATGTTGGTTCCGCCGCTGACGGAGTTTCATGGCCGATGGCGTCTGCGGGACCGGGAGTTCACAACGGTGCCTGCCAACTCACCGTCGTCCCCGTACTCCCGTCCTTCGTCGTCCCGTCGTCGGAGACGGTCAGGCGTACGGCGTCCCGGCCGTCCGGGAGTTTGGTCGTCACGTCGATCACGACCTCCACGTGGGTGACGCCGGGGCGTTGGGTGGCGGCGGTGAGGGCGCGGCGCAGGGCGGTGAGGAGGTGGCCGGCGGTGCGGTCCGGGACGCGGCTGTCCACCGGTCCCGTGAACCGGGTGGAGGGGCTGCGGCCGAGCACGGCGGCGGAGGCGGACGTTTCGCGAAGCACCTTGCCCCTTAGGCCTGTCGGGGCTTCCGCGGGGGGTTGCTGGAGGGCGAAGATCGCGGTGCGGACCTCCTGGATCGTCGACTGGAGTTCGTCGACGGCCCGGCCGAGGGTCGCGTGCACCGCGTCGACGGGCCCCTTGCGCTGGGTGGACTCCAGCATCATGCCGGTGGCGAACAGCCGTTGGACGACCAGGTCGTGCAGATCGCGGGCGATACGGTCGCGGTCCTCGTAGACGGCCAGGCGGGCGCGCCGGTACTGGGCGTCGGCCAGGACCAGGGCGAGCGCGGCCTGGGAGGCGAACTGGGTGGCCAGCAGCCGCTCGACGGAGGTGTACGGGCGGTCGCCGCGCGCGCGGGGCAGGGCCAGGGTGCCGATCAGCCGGTCCTCCGCCCGCAGCGGCAGCATCATGCTGGGCCCGAACCGGTGCCGTACATGCGTGGTCATCCTCGGGTCGGTCGCCGAGTCGTCGATGAACACCGGTTCCCCGCCCAGGAGTTGGACCAAGACCGGACTGCCGGGCTCGATGGTGGTGCCGAGGATGTCGCCCGGGTCCTGCCGGGTCGAGGCGGCCACGATCTCCATGCCGCCGTCCTCGGTGGGTTCCAGGATGATCCCCGCGGAGGCGTCGGCGAGGATGCGGGCGCGCTCGGCGACCGTCTCCAGCGCGTCCGCCGCCTGTTCGCCGGTGAGCAGCGCGGTGGTGACGGCCGCGGCCCCCTCGATCCAGCGTTCGCGCTGCCGGGCCGCCTCGTACAGCCGGGCGTTGCCGATCGCGATACCGGCCTGCGCGGCGAGCACGTGCAGCAGTTGCTCGTCCTCCGCGCTGAACGGCACCTCGCCCCGCTTGCCGGCGAGGTGCAACTCGCCGAAGGTCTCCTCGTGCACGTGGATGGGCACGCTGAGGGCCGGGGCGCCGGGGGAGCGCGGGACGGCGGCGCCCGGCGTACGGATCTCGGTCAGACCGTCCTGCCCGGGATCCGTGGTGCCGAGCGCCGCGTACCGCGCACCGGTCAGTTCGGCCGCGCTGTCCACGATGTGCTGGAGGGTGGTGCGCAGTTCGAGGTCGGTACCCACGCCCAGGACGGCCTCCAGCAGCGGTGGCAGGTGGTCGGTCATGCCGGGTGCCCGGTCGGGGGTGTCTCGTACGGGAGTCTCGTACGGTGCTCAGGTGGCCAGCGGGTCGAGCACCAGCGGCTCGATCTTGCCCTCCAGCATGGCGCCGAGGCCCTGTACGGCACAGACGTCGGGGCGTTCGGCGATGTGCACCGGCATGCCGGTGGCGTGCCGGAGCATCTGGTCGAGACCGGGGAGCAGGGCGCTGCCGCCGACCATCATGATGCCGCGGTCGGCGAGGTCGGCGACCAGGTCGGGCGGGCAGTTGCGCAGCACCCGGCCGATGCCGTCGAGCACCGCGGTCAGCGGCGTCTCGATCGCGTCCCGCACGGCGGCGGTGTCGACCTGGACGGAACGGGCCAGGCCGGTGGCGACGTCCCGGCCGTGGATCTCGGTGGACGCCGGGCCCTGGGCGGTGAGGCCGTTGCCGGAGAGGGCGAGCTGGAGCGGCCGTACGGACTGGCTCGGGAGCATCAACTCGTGCTCGTGGCGCAGGTGTTGGACGATCGCGTGGTCGACGGCCTCGCCGCCGACGGGGATGCGCTCTGCGGTGACGATCGAGCCGAGGGAGAGCACGGCGACCTGGGTCGCCGCCGCCCCGCACACCATGATCATGGTGGCCTCGGGCCGCTCGACGGGCAGTCCGCAGCCGACGGCGGCGGCGATGAGCGTGTCGACGAGCTCGACGCGGCGCGCGCCGAGCCCGACCAGGGTCTCGATCGCGGCCCGCTGGGCCAGCGGATCGGCGTCGTGCGGGGTGCAGGCCGCGGCCCGCAGGCGGGGCTTGCGGCGCAGATTGCGGCGGATCTTGTCGCCGAGCAGGTGCCGCAGCATGCGCTGCGCCATCTCGATGTCGACGACGGTGCCGCCGGAGACGGGGCGGACGACGCGGATGTAGTCCGGGGTGCGGCCGGTCATCTTCTCGGCGAACTCGCCCACGGCGATCAGGGCGCCGGTGCGGGTGTTGATGGCGGCGGCGGAGGGCTGGTCCACGACGAGTCCGGCGCCCTTCACATAGACGCGGGTCCGGGCCGCCCCCAGGTCGACGGCGAAATGGCAGCGGCGCAACTGCTCCAGACTGGCGGTCATGGCTAGGTCCTCCCGAGAGCGCAGACCGTGGGCCGCCGCGGGATGGCGGACCTCGTTCCGTGGGCCGCACCGGGTGGCGGGCCTCACTCGCATCGTGCGGGGGTGGGGGTGGGGGCGCCTTTTGTGGGGGGCCGGGTGGGGTGCGGCTGAATGGGGGGTTTTGTCACATATGCCCGATGTAAATGTACCGTAAAGACGGGGGTGACTCAGAGGTATCTGGCGGCTTCCCGGAGGGGTTCGAGGCTCGGGACCATTGTCTCGCAGCCCGCCTGGCGCAGTCGCCGTTCCACGGACGTGGTGCCCGCGAGGCCGATGAACGACAGGCCGAGCCGCTGGGCGGCGGCGAGTTCGGCGACCGACGAGCCGATCACGAGGCTGGTGGGGGCCTGGACACCCGAGGTGCGCAGGGCGCGTGTCAGACAGTCGGGGTGCGGCAGCAGCCGGCGCGGGTCCGGGCCACGGCCGTGCACACCGGCCAGGGGCAGACTCTGCGGGCCGAGGTGGCGGTGGATCGCCGCCTCGCACACGTCCGAGACCACGTGGATCTGTCGGTCGGCCGCGTGCAGGGCACGGACGAGGCCAGCGGACTCGTAGTTGTCGGGGGCCACTGCGGCGGCGCGCAGTTCGAGCAGGTCCAGGCGCTCGCTCAGGGCGGGGGCGAGCCCGCTGTCCGCGAAGGCCCGCAGCACGTCCAGCGGATGGATGTACGCCTCCTGCCCGGCGACCGGACTCCCGCCGGTGCCGGTGAGGGGGCGCCCGCGGAGGGCGTCCTCGACATTGCGGTGCTCGGCCACCACACCGAGCAGGTCAAGGGCCGCCTTGCGGGCGTCTCGCGTCGAGAAAAGCCTGGTCAGGACGCCGTCGAAGCCGATCAGTACGGTCTGCGCGTTCCGCAGGAGGCCGGCCGGTGAGTCGTCCGCCTCCGCCGGCCGGCTTCGAGGCGGCTGCTGGTCGCCCTCCGGGGACAGGCTCGCCGCGAACGACACCGAGAGGCCCGGCACCGGCCACCTGCGCAGCCCGGCGCGCACGGCCTGCTGGGCCGCGCCCGCGCGCCGCAAGGGGTGGCGCCGGCTGATGCGGGAGGCCTCCTTGAGGAAGTGGTCGAGCAGGAGCGCGGAGACGTTGGCGGTCTCGCCGAGGAAGAAGGCGAGCGGGTCGTCCACGTGCCAGGACAGCTCGACCGCCGTGGTGAACGTCCCGCCGCCCGAACTCGGCAGTGGGACCTCGTACTCGGCCTGCTGGGTGGTGAGGTCGATCTCGTAGTACGTGGTGAGGCGGGGAGGGCGGCTGCCCCAGGGCTGGTTCGGGTTGAGGAGTGTGATCGGGCCATCCGGACGCGTGTGGACGATGGCCGTGCGGGCCGCGTCGGGCGGTTCGAGGCGGGCGATGTCGGGGGTCGTGAACGGGCCGCTGACCAGGTCCCGGGGCTCGGGTTCCGGCTCCGGTTCGGGTGTCGGCAGGTGCAACGGGCGGTACCAGGACAGGGGTTGGGAGTTCGGGGCGCCCATGCGGAAAGGCTCGAAGAGGGGGGCGGCGGAGGTGCGCGAGAACTCCTCGTGCAGGACGGGCGAGACGACGACCAGGATGTCGGCCTCGTGGCGGGCGAGGACGGTCGCCAGGTGGCTCGGCATGCCGGACTGGTCTGAGCTGGTGAACCACGGACCGTGCCAGAAGACCACCCGGAACGGCGGCGGGTCCTCCAAGTCGCCGAGTGCATTCGGGAGTTCACGCAGAACCGCATCGAGGAGAGGCAGGATGTCCGCCTCGGGTTCGGCCAGGACGACATAGCCGTCGGTGCGGGCCGTCACGTCGTACTCGTGCGGGGTGAGGTCCGGCGACGAGAGCAGCCCGGTCACCGCACGGCCCAAGGTGTGCCGGGCCTGCGGGTGTTCGCTCAGACCGGGCGCGTCGAAGACGATCGTGGGCCGGCCCCGCTCGGGCGAGGCCCGAAGCTCCTGGTACAGCTCGTGCAGGGCGGGGTCGATGGGGTCGCCGTGCTGCCGGGCCCTGACCTCCGCGTAGGACTCGTACGACTCGATGGCCTCCGCGATCCGGCCCATGCCCTTCAGCGCCAGGATGTGCAGCCAGCGGAAGTCCTCCCGGTCCGGGTGCTCCTGGAGGAGGGACGCGAGGTCGCCGGCCGCCTGCTCGAAGTCGCTGAGGTCCAGGTCGAGTTGGGCGCGGGTGGCGCACAGGGTGAGGCGCAGGGTGTGCAGGTGGGCGCGGGTCGCCTTGGCGGCGGGGCCGGGGATGCCGTCGAGTGGCTCGCCGTACCAGAGGTCCAAGGCCTCCTGGATCAGGGCGCGTTCGGTGCGGGGGTCCTGTTCGGGGGAGCGGCGGGCGAGGAGTTGCTCGCAGTGGAGTACGTCGATGTGGGCGTCCGGAACATGCACGGCGTAACCGTCGGCGAGGGTGGCGACGGTGCCCGGGCCGAGGATCTGCGGCAGATCCCATGCGACTGAGCGGACCCGGTGTGTGGCTTCGATTCCCGAGGGGGGCTGCTCCCACAGTCCCTCGGCCAGTTCGGCGAGGGGCACGCGGCGCCCCTGCTTGAGGAGCAGCAGGCACAACAGGGCCTGCTGCTCCGGGGAGAGCGGGCTGAGGGGCCGGTCGCCCAGGCCGATACGCAGGGGGCCGAGCATGGTGACGCTCAGCCGGTCGGCAGGCGCGTTCGTCGGCGCGAAGGTGGGCGACGACGCGAGCAGACGTACGGCATCGGTCAGATCCCCGCTCCGCGTCAGTTGGTCGCGAGCCTGCCGGAACCGGGGGTCGTGCGAGCGGTTCGCGGCGGCCAAGTCCCTGAGAAGCGCGCCGAACACCAGGAAGTCGGCGAACGCGTCGTGGCCTTCCGACTGCTCGCCCAGCGCGAACCGACTGAGTATCACCGTGCCGTCGGACCGCAACAGCAGACCGTCCCAACCGGCCTGTCCACGCACCAGGCCGCGCTCGTGCAGGGCGTCCAGCGCCGGGACCACGTCGCTCAGCAAGTGGGTGAACACCCCGAAGGAAACCGACGGTCCGCTCCCTATCTGGAGTTCGGCCATGGTCACGCCGTCCACGAACTCCACGACCAGATAAGGCCTTTGCCCCTCCACACCGAAGTCCAGCACGGGCACCACGTTCGGATGGCGCAGCTCGGCGAGTGCCTGTGCCTCCCGAAGGAACCGCTCCTGCGGGGCCACCTGGTCGGGGTACCTGTGCACCACCACCGGCCGGTCGGTCCGCACATCCACGGCCGACCACATGCGGCGACTCTGCCCTCGTTGCCCGAGGAGCCGATACCGCCCCGCGACCAGTCCGGCAACCTCCTGCCCTCCCAACCGCCGAACCGTCTCCTCCCGAACCGTCGCGATCGCCTCGGCCTCCCGCCCCCCGGCCCGCGCCCGGAACTCCCCGGCCGTCAGCCCCGCCCGCTCGTCGATCAACCCGCCCACCCGGGCCAGGAATTCACGCGTCCGCCCCCGGGCCGTGCGCGGCAGGGACCGCAGCAGCAGATCCCGTACGCCGGGACGGAAGTCGTAGGACCCCGGCGGACCCGGGATCGTGGTGAGCATGCCGCTGAGGATGATCTCGGCGAGGTGCTGGGGGCGCGGGCTGGATTCCAGGGCGTGTTGGACCAGGCGCATCACCGGCAGGGACGGGTCGGCCAGGGCGAGGTGGCTGGCCAGGCGGAAGGCCGCCGGGGACGCCGTCGAGCGGAAGTGCAGGACCAGGTCGCGGGGCGGGAGTTCGGCGATGTCGGAGGCCGCGGGCTCGGCCGGTGACGCGGGACGGGCGGGCAGTCGGGCCGCCGCGCCCGGGGTGTGGGCGCCGCCCGGGGACGCGACCAGGGCGGCCCAGTTGGCGAGCCAGGACGGGCCTGCCTCCAACACCGGGAGGACGGTGTCCCTTTGGGGGCCGCGAGGGCTGTCCGGGTCGAAGGGCGTGAAAGCGAGCCGTGCCGCGGGAGCGACCGCCGTCGCGGCGGCGAGCAGGCCCGGCTCGGCGGGCAAGGCCGTTGTGGGCCACAGGTGTTCGGGCAGTGGCTGGAGCACGGACACCGGCATCCGGTCCGCCCACCGGTGCAGGGCCCGGTACCAGCGGTCGCCCGCCGGGCCCGGGCGCCACTGCGGGCCCATGCAGTCGCTGACGACGAGGGTGACCGTGCGGCCGTCAGCGGGGTCGGGCACATGGCGGGCCCGGCCGTCGGGGCCGACCGGGTGCAGGGCGACCGCGCGGAAGATCCCGGACTGGGCGAGCGCGGTGTGCAGTTCACGCACCAGAGGGCGCCAGACCGGCATCGTCGGACCGGTGTCGTGGACGAGGTTGAGCCGCAGCCAGCGGTCGGGCGCCGGGCGCAGCACGGGCAACCAGGCCTCGGGACGCGCCCCGAGCCGGGCGATGCGGTCGGCGGTGGCGTACTCGTCGAGGACCCGGGCACGGCGCGCGGGCACCTTGCGCTTGAGGGGACGCAGGGCGCGTTGCAGGGCGAGCGGATGGTGGAGCATCGGCGGCGCGGGGGCGAGGAAGAGCCCGTCGGCCGTGATGTCCGGGGTGGGGGAAGGGGCCGAAGTCGGTGGCGTGGCCGGCGGTTTGGGGAGGTGCAGGGGGACTCGGCCGTCGGGGGTCGGGGCGGGTGGTGACGGCTTGGGGGACGCCGGGGGTACGGCGGTGGGAGCGGGACGGGGTGCGGTCGGAGGGCGTGAGGGCGCGGTCGGTACCGGGTCCTCACGGTCGGTGCCGTCCCTCTCGGCCGATCCGGCCGGCGCCAACTGCCGTGCCAGCCACAGCAGTTCCGCCAGCTCGCGCGGTGTCGGGGTCGTGCCGTCGGGGCCTGCGGCCGTGGCGAGCAGGGCCGTCAGCCGGTCGGTGGCGGAGGCGTGGGCGTTCGGCGCCGGATCAGACGCCATCGCCGTCCGCCGCCGCGCTGAGGTATGGCATCAACTGCTCGGCCAGTTCCTCCGGTGAGCCCGCGTCGAGACCCGCCACGCCGGTCAGGTAGATCGCGTTGAGGAGTTGGTCGGTGGCGAGTTCGCCGCGGCCCGAGCGCCGTAGGAAGTCCTCGATCAGGGACACGGCACGGTCGTCCGGGTCGCCGAGGTGGGCGCGGACGATCTCGGTGAGCTGCCCCCGCTCGGGGCGGCGCAGCTTCAGCCGGACGCAACGGCGCAGGAAGGCGGGCGGGAACTCGCGTTCGCCGTTGCTGGTCAGTACGACGAACGGGAACGCGCGGCAGCGGACGAGCCCGTGGTCCACGGTGACCGCCGACTCCGTGCCGTCCGCGAGGACTTCGGCCGTGCCGTCGGCGGAGTGGCGGGCGGCGCGGACCAGTTCGGGGATCTCGTACTGGCCCTCCTCCAGGACGTTCAGCAGGTCGTTGGGCAGGTCGAGGTCGCTCTTGTCGATCTCGTCGACGAGGAGGGCGCGGGGGCGGTCGTAGGGGAGGAGCGCGGTGCCGAGCGGGCCGAGCCGCAGGTGGTCCTCGACCCCGCCGCGCGGCTGCCCGTCGGCCTCCGGGCCGGGGCGGGCCGCGTACAGCCGGGACAGCGGGTCGTACTGGTAGAGGCCGTCGGCGAGGGTGCTGCGGCTGGTGATGTTCCAGCGCAGGACCGGACCGAGGCGCAGCTCGCGCGCCACCGCGTACGCCAGCGAGGACTTGCCGGTGCCGGGCGGTCCCGTGACCAGCAGCGGGCGGCGCAGACACAGCGCCGCGTTGACCAACTGGACGCTCTCCGGGGTCGCCACGTACGTCCGTGCCCGGTGCACCCTGTCCGGAGAGATCGCCGCCGCGTCGTCCCGCTCGCCGGGCGGCGGCAGCGCGGGGCCGCCGTCGAACGCGCGCCACGGCGGCGGGGCGGGCAACTCGGCGATCCCGTCGTGCGGTTCGCTGCTGCCGGTGTAGACGGACCAGTGCGGCATGGGGCGGATCTCCGGTCTGCGGGCGGGAGTTGCGGCGTTCGGTTCGGTTCAGGACGGTCGGGGTGGTGGTCAGGCCAGGGGGGACCTGGTGTGTACGGCTCCGGCGTGCTCGTCGGTGAAGCAGTGCGGGTCGTCCCACAGCAGTTGGATGTCCCGCGCCCAGTGGTCGTCCTCGGTGTCGGCCTCCTCGCGCAACTCCAGGACCGCACGCGGGAGTTCGACGGGGGAGACGTGCGAGAGGTGGGCATCGACCACGTCCAGGAACGCCGTGCCGGAACAGTCGCCCGAGCCCGCGCAGCCCGCCTCCCCCGCCGCCGCCTCGCAGCCCCGGCGCGACCACACGATCATCGGGGCCGGCGCGGTGACCGACTCCTCGAAGTGCGCGCGGGTGCGGGCCGTCGGGGACGCGGCGGCGAACCCCGCGAGACAGGCGTCGGGTTGGCGCATCCGCCGGCGGAGTTTCATGGGGTTGTCGGGACAGTCGCACGCCACGCGCTGCACGGGCGCGTCCTCGTAGGAGCGCAGTCGGTCCCACACCCGGGTCAGGACGTGCCGTTTGCCGCCCGCGCGCCGGGCGTGGTCGGTCACGACGACGGGGTACGTACGGCCGAGCGGGGTCGGGTCGTCCGGGGCGCTGCCCCAGCGGTCCACCGGCAGATCGAGCCGGTCGCGGGGCAGCGCGAACGCGATCAACTCGTCGGCGCCGGGCCGCAGATACGGGAACGCCTCCTCGACGTGGTCCTGCACATAGGCGGGCAGCCGGTCCTCCGCGACCGTGCCCGAGGCGACGAGATGGCGGCGCCGGCCGCTGTACGCGGACACCTCGACCCGGAACACGTCGTTGCCGGCGCCGCTGGGCCGTACCTCCACCAGGATCGGCGACCAGTCGGGCGTCTCGTCGGCCCGGACCGGCACGGTCAGCAGCGTGTCCAGCCGGTCGGCGAACCGCGTGGACGTCCGCGGATCGTCGACCTCGCACAGCACGAACCAGGCCGCCGCCCACAGCGACGCGAACCCCTCGGCCGGCGGCTCGGGGTCGAACTCCCCGGCCGCGTCCCGGTAGAGCCGCACCGGATCGCAGTCCAGGCCGGCCCGGGCGGCCTTCTCCACGAGCCCGCGGAGCCGTGCGCGGGAGGCGTGCGCCGGGATTTCGGCGGGGTCGAGGTCGGCCGGGGTGAGGTCGTCGAGGGAGGCGCGGTCGGTGTGAGCGGGAGCATTGCCATTGCCATTGCCATTGCCATCGGCCTTGGTCGAGTTGAGCCGTGCCCCGGCCCGTGCCCCGGCCCGCGTCCCGGCATTCGGCCAGTGACCTGCCACCCCGATCCCCTCCCGGAAGGGCACGAGGTCGCTGAGGTCGGGCCAGTAGCGGGCGATGACATGGGTGGGCATCATGCGGCCGGTGCGTACGTCCCGGGCGCGGTCCGCGGCCGTGACCATGCCGACGACCTCGCCGGTCTCCACGAGGATGACCGCGGCGCCGCTGAACCCGGCGACCAGCGGCTGGCCGTGCCCGCTCCACGCCACCAGCTGGATCCACTCGTCCATGACCGGGAAGGGCCCCGCCGTGCGGTACTCGGCGAGCGTGCCGTCGTCGTCGTACCCCTGCGGGAATCCGTACGCCACCAGCCGGCGGTCGCCGTGCGCCGCGTCGGTCGGGGCGAGCACCGCCGGGGCGATGGCGACCTCGCTCGCCAACTGGAGGACGGCCAAGTCGCCCCGGTCGGCGCGGAGTCCGGGCCAGCCGCCCCGCGCGACGACCCGCGCGGGGACCGGGTCCGCGCCCGGGTGCTGCGGGAAGGACACGGTCACCGGTGCCCGGTCGCCGTCCTGGACGACGTGCGCGCAGGTCAGCACCTTGTCCGCGGTCACCAGGAAGCCCGCGCCGGCCAGTCGGCCGCCGCACTCCACGCGGGCCTGCCACTCACCGGGGATCACGCGGACCCACCGACCTCCCGGTCGGGCGAGGGCGATGGCGAAGGCACCCGCGAGGGCGCGGGAGTCGGCGAGGGCGCGGGCGACTGCGACGGCGACCACGTCAGCTTGACCACCAGATGCCCCTCGGCCGTCCCCTTGGCGATGAACGCGCCCGCCTCGGCGGACAACTTCACGCCGAACTCGATCTCCACGCCGTCGGGTTGGAGCGCGCCGTCCCGGAACACCCGCAGCGCCGACTCGGCCGCCGAGCGCACTCCGTCCAGCGCGCCCTCGAAGGTGCGCGCCGCCTGGATCGTGCCGTCCTCGCGCCGGCGGCCGATCAGCCGGGACCCGCGCTCCTCCTCCATGGCCTCGACCGCGACCACGGCGCCGTCGTCCATCTTGAACTCGACCAAACCATCCACGACGCCCCCGTAGTCCACGGCGAACCGATCAACCTCATTGTCCCGGACGGCGTTCGGAGTTGCCCCGGTTTCGACACCCCGTTCGTGCCACCGAGCCCGCTGGCGGAAACCCGCCACCGCGCCAACCCGCCACCCCCGCACAACCCTCCCGCACCACAAGCCCCCCGACACTCTTCGCAGCACTCGACGGCGCTCGACGAGACAAAGCGAGGCGTGGATGAGCAGAGGACCAGTCGGACGCGGGGCGACCCTCCTGTCGGCGGGGCTCGTGCTGGCGCTGCTACCGACAGCACCGGCGACCGCACGGGACGGCACCCCGGGCGCCGGTACGGCGGCGGAGGCCGGTTCGGCGGCAGGCGCCGCCCGCACCGTCACCCTCGTGACCGGCGACAAGGTCACCGTCACCGACCTCGGCGGCGGCCGGAAGACGGTCACCGTCGAGCGGCCCAGGGGCGCCACCGGAGCCGTGCGCACCCAGACCGCCGACGGCGAGATCACCGTCGTGCCGGACGAGGCGCTGCCGTATCTGCGGGCCGGGACGCTCGATCAACGGCTGTTCGACGTCAGCGAGTTGATGCGGCAGGGGCTCACCGACCGGCAGACCGGTGAGCTCCCGTTGATCATGACGTACAAGAAGGGGACCCGCGCCGTCGTCCCGCGGAGCGCCACGCGGACGCGGGTGCTCGACAGTGTGCGCGGGGCCGCCGTCGAGGCCGACAAGGGGCGGGAGTTCTGGCGGGAGTTCACCCGGCAGGACGGGGTGCGGGGGCTGTGGCTCGACGGGCGGGTCCGTGCCGACATGGCCGAGAGCAACGCGCAGATCGGTACGCCGCAGGCGTGGGCGGCCGGGCTGACCGGCAAGGGCGTCACCGTCGCGGTGCTGGACACGGGGGTCGACGTCGGCCATCCCGACCTCGCCGGGCGGGTCTCCGTCAGCAGGAGCTTCATCGAGGGCGAGGAGGTCGCCGACCGCAACGGCCATGGCACGCACGTCACTTCGACCGTCGGCGGCGACGGAGCCGCCTCCGACGGCAAGGAGAAGGGCGTCGCCCCGGACGCCACCCTCGCCGTCGGCAAGGTGCTCAGCGACCAGGGCTCGGGCAGCGAGTCCCAGATCATCGCGGGCATGGAGTGGGCCGCGCGGGACGTGCACGCCAGGATCGTCTCCATGAGTCTGGGGTCCACCGAGCCCAGTGACGGCACCGATCCCATGGCCCAGGCCGTGAACACGCTCACCGAGGAGACCGGCGCCCTCTTCGTCGTCGCGGCCGGCAACACCGGCGCCCCCTCGTCCATCGGCTCGCCCGGCGCCGCCGACTCCGCGCTCACGGTGGGCGCCGTCGACGCGGCCGACCAGGCCGCCTACTTCACCAGCGCGGGCCCGCGTTACGGAGACAACGCCCTCAAGCCCGACCTCTCGGCCCCGGGCGTCGACATCCTCGCCGCCCGCTCCCAACTCGTCGACGGCAACGGCTTCTACACATCCATGAGCGGTACGTCCATGGCGACGCCCCATGTCGCCGGCGTGGCCGCCCTGCTCGCCCAGGAACACCCCGACTGGACCGGCGCGCAGCTCAAGGACGCGCTGATGTCGACGTCCGCGCAACTCGACTCGTCCGCCTATCAGTTGGGTGCCGGGCGGGTGAGTGTCCCGGCGGCCGTCGAGGCGGACGTCACCGCCACCGGGAGCGCCGATCTCGGCTTCTACAGCTGGCCGTACGAGGACGACGAGCCGGTGAGCAGGGTCGTCACCTACACCAACTCCTCCGGGTCCGCCGTCGAGTTGAGCCTCGCCGTGCAGGGCGCCCCGGACGGTGTCGCCACGCTCGCCGACACCCGCCTCACCGTGCCCGCGCACGGCATCGCGTCGACCACCGTGACCGGCGACGGAGCGAAGGCGCCGGTCGGCAACACCAGCGGGCGGATCGTGGCGTCCGTCGCCGGAACTCCCGTCGCGCACACGGCGTTCGGGCTGGTCAAGGAGGAGGAGCGGTACACGCTCACCGTCCACGTCAAGGACCGGGCCGGCGCGGCCACCGCCGCCGACCTCGTGGTGCAGCGGCTCGCCCAGGGCGCGGACCCGTCCTCGGCGTCCGTCGACGACACCGGCACACTGAAGCTGCGGCTCCAGCCGGGGACGTACAGCATCACCTCCTTCCTCGACGTGCGGGGCAGCCGCGGCGCCGACTCGCTCGGCCTCGGTTTCCTCGCGGCGCCCGAGATCACGCTGGACCAGGACCGTGAAGTGACCCTCGACGGACGGGCGTTGCGGGAGATCAGGGCCGAGGTCGACCGGCGTACCGAGACCCGGCAACTGCTCATGGAGTACGACCGCAACGCCGGTGGATCCGATCTCTTCGGGGCGGTCCAGGTGCCCGTGAAGTACGACAGCGTCTTCGCGGCGCCCACGAAGAAGGTCACCCAGGGAGGCTTCGAGTACCGGACCGTGTGGCGGCTCGGGAAGCCGTCGCTGGAGGTCAAGGGCGTGCGCGAGGCCGTCGTGCAGCCGGGCGGCACGCTGATGGAGGGACGTACGCGGCTGCCGCTCGTGGAGGTCGGGGACGGTCCGATGACAGGTGCGGTGCGGGGCCGGGCGGTGCTCGCGCGGCTCGCCGACGGGGGCGATCCGGTCGCCCTCGCCCGGGCCGCGCAGGACGCG
Organism: Streptomyces sp. NPDC002499; assembly: GCF_053595415.1. Classification (NCBI taxonomy): domain Bacteria; kingdom Bacillati; phylum Actinomycetota; class Actinomycetes; order Kitasatosporales; family Streptomycetaceae; genus Streptomyces; species Streptomyces sp. NPDC002499. The sequence continues at coordinate 399,696 of NZ_JBSFXO010000004.1, read as the reverse complement.
GGCGCCAAGGCGCTGTTCGTGACCGACGACCGACCCGGGCGGCTCAACGCCTGGTGGGGCGACGACGACGGGGACCGGGCGTTGCAGATCGCCACAGTCGACGCGGCCGATGCGGCCCGGCTCCGCGCGGCCGGGCGGGTCGACATGACCGGGACGCGCAACACGCCCTATATGTACGACCTTTCGCAGGGGCACGCGGGGGCGATCCCGAACCGCGATCTGACGTACGCGCCGAGCGGGCGTGAACTCGCCGCCGTGGGAGTGAAGTTCCATGCCGCCGAGCCGGTGGGCGGGAGTGAGTTCCGGTACTCGATCACCGGGACCTTCCCCATCGGCATCGGGTTCCAGGAGCGGATCGACTATCCGGCCGAGCGGACCGACTACGTGTCCACCGGGCCCGGGCAGCTGTGGCACGAGTCCGTCACCGCGGCCGACGGGGCGTTGGAGGAGCGGAGCGGGTTGGTGCGGTACCGGGGCGGCTCGCGTCCCGCGCTGGACTGGTTCAAGCCGGTCTGGCATCCGTGGCTCGGCACCGGGCTCGGCTGGGGTCAGCAACGCTCGGGCAATCAGCTGCAGTTCAACACGCCCGGCTGGGGCGACTCCGGGCCCGACCACACCGGGTTCGGGGACGTGTGGAGCACGGAGACCGGCATGTCCCAGTACACGGAGGTGTATCTGGACGGCGAGTTGGTCGACCGACGGCAGAGTTCGGGAGCGTACGCCTGGGACGCGCCCGCCGACGAGCACACGTACAAGGTCGTCACCGACACCGCGCTCGACGCCGACCGTTGGCGGTTGTCCACGAAGGGCCATGCCGAGTGGACCTTCCGCTCAGCGGCCACCCCCGACGACCGCTGGACCTTCCTGCCGCTGATCAACCTCGCCTTCGACGTCGACACCGACCTCGCGGGCGATGTGCGGGGCGGGGCGCGGCTGCCCGTCGGGATCCGGGCGGAGTACGTGAAGGGCGCCCCGGACGCCGGGACCATCGGCGACGAGAAGCTCGAAGTGTCGTACGACGACGGGAAGTCGTGGCGGCCGGTACGACTCACCGGCACCGGCACCGGCCACGGCACGCTGACCGTGCCCCGAGATGCCTCCTACATCTCTCTGCGGGCCGCCGCGAGCGACGACCGGGGCGGCTCGGTGACGCAGGAGGTCATTCGGGCGGTGGGGGTGAAGTAGGCAGGGGGAGGCAGGTTCTACGGTGCGGGGCGAGTCGGGACCACGCCCCGCACCACTCCCAGCTCCACCAAGTCCTGCGGACGGAGCCGGAGTTGATCGGCGGTGGCCTCCGCCTGGTCGGCCGGGCGTTTGAGGATGGCGGCCGCCATCTCCGGGGCGATGACGGAGAAGTAACTGTCCGGCGTGGCCCAGGTGTTGCCGGGCGCGGCCAGCGCCAGTGCCCCGCCCGAGCCGCCCTCGCCGATCACCAGCGTGGTGACCGGCGTCCGCGCCGACGCCACCGCCGCGAACACCTCGGCGATCGCGGCCCCGGCCCCCTGCCGCTCCGCCTCCGCGTCGTTGGCGGCACCCGGGGTGTCCACCAGCGTCAGCACGGGGATACCGAGCCGGCCGGCGAGCCCGATCAGCCGAGCGGCGGTCCGATAGCCCGCCGGACGCGTCGCCGTACCGGTCTGCGCGGCATACGCGACGGTACGCCCCGCCCGCTCACCGAAGCCGCACAGCATCCCGGGGTCGGTACCACCGCAACGGTCACCGGAGAGGTCGGCGCGGTGGGTGAAGTAGGCGTCCAAGTAGGCCTGGGCTCGCGGGCGTTGAGGGGAACGGGCGGCCTGGACGGCGTCTCTGCCGGTGGCGGGAAGCTCGGGGGAGCCGAGGGCGGTGGGCGGGGATGCCGCCTCCGATGTCGCTGATGTCAGCAGCCGCAGCCACACCCCCAGCCGCTCCCGAAGGTTCTCCGGCGGCACGATCTCGTCCAGCGCGCCCGCCGTCAGCTGGGCCTCCGCCGTGTAGGCCGTCGGGTCGGCGTCCGGCGGGCGGACCCGGGAGCCGGCGAAACCGACCTGCGCGCCCGGTACGGCGAGGATCAGGTCCGAGTCCGCGCCCAGCGTGGCCCAGCCGCCGCCCGTGGTGGGGTCGCGCAGGACGGCGATCTGGGGGAGGCCGGCTGCCCTCGTGAGCGCCGACTGGTGGGCCACGCGCTGGAGTTGGGTGAGGGCGAGCATGCCCTCCTGCATGCGGCTGCCGCCCGTGGCGACCAGGGGGACGACCGGGAGGCGGTGGGCGCGGGCGTGGACGTACGCCGACTCGATGCGGTCGCCGGTGCGTTCGCCGAGCGAGCCGCCGAGGAAGCCGAACTCGAACGCGATCAGCACGGCCGGCGTGCCCGCGACGCGCGCGGTGCCGCACACCACGGACTCCTGCTCGCCGGTGCGCTCGGCGGCGCGGGCGCGCGAGGCGTCGTAGCCCTGCCAGCCGAGGGGGCCGTCGGGCTTGGACTCCCTTGGTGCGGAGGGGAGTTCGGTGAAGGTCGTGGTGTCGGTGACCAGGGCGAGGATCTCCCGGGCCGAGCGGCGGTCAGTCACGGGCCAGCGCCCGCTTCATGATCTTCCCCATGTCGTTGCGGGGGAGGGCGGAAAGGTGGTGCACCACCCTGGGCCGCTTGTGCGGGGCGAGCCGGCGGGACACGTGGTCGGCCAACTCGCTGTCGCTGGGCGGATCGCGGGGATCGGCCGGCACGATCCACGCCACGATCCGCTCGCCCAGGTCCTCGTCCGGCTCCCCGGTCACCGCCGCCTCCCGCACCCCCGGATGCTCGAGGAGCGCGTTCTCGATCTCGCCCGCCCCGATCTTGTAACCCCCGCTCTTGATCAGGTCGGTGGCCTTGCGGCCGACGATCCGCACGTACCCGTCGGGTTCGCGCACCGCCATGTCGCCGGTGCGGAACCAGCCGTCGGCCGTGAACGCGGCCTCCGTCGCGTCGGGCCGGTTGAGGTAGCCGGTGAAGAGATTGGGGCCGCGCACCTGGATCTCGCCGACGGTCTCCCCGTCGTACGCGGTGAGTTCGGTCCCGTCCTCCTCCACCAGCCGCAGCTCCACACCCGGCAGCGGCACGCCGACCGTCCCGGCCCGTGCCTCACCGTCCGCCCGCACGCTGGTGTTCATCAGCGTCTCCGTCATCCCGTACCGCTCGACGACCCGGCGTCCGGTCGCCGCCTTGATGCGCTCGTGGTCGTGCACGGGCAGCGCGGCCGAGCCGGAGACCAGCAGCCGCGCCCGCCTCAGCGCCTTCGCCAACTCCGGTTCCTCGGACAGCGCTTGGGCGATGCGGTGGTACATCGTCGGCACCCCGAACAGCATGGTGGCGCCGTCGCTCAGCTCCCTCGCCACGCCCTCCGTGTCGAACCTGCCCAGATGCCGGACGCTGCCGCCGCGCCGCAACGGTCCCAGGATGCCGAGCACCAGCCCGTGCACATGGAACAGCGGCAGCCCGTGCACCAGGACGTCGTCGCCGGTCCACTGCCAGGCGTCGGCGAGCGCGTCGAGGGTGGACGAGATCGCCCGGCGGGGGAGGACCGCGCCCTTGGGCGGGCCGGTGGTGCCGGACGTGTAGACGATCAGGGCCGGTTCCTCGTCGCCGGGTTCCTCGTGGACCTCCGTCCGATCACCGACGGTGCCCCGCACGTCGACGTCGATGCGTTCCAAGTCCCGTAGCGCCGAGGGAAGTTCGTCACCGGGCGCGGCCAGTACCAGCGCGGGCGCGCTGTCCCCCAGGATGTGGCCCAGTTCCTTCTCCCCCGACTTCGGGTTGAGCGGCACCGCGGCGATCCCGGCCCGCAGCGCCGCCACGACCGCGACGGCCGTCTCCAGCGTCGGGGTGGCCCAGACGGCGACCCGGACGGTGGAGGCCCGGTCGCCGCCCGTGATCCGGGCCGCCAGGGCGTCCGTCGCCGCCGCCAGTTCCTGGTACGTCAGGGTTCGCTCGCCGAAGGACAGGGCGACCCCGTCATCGGGGGCGGCCAGGGCGGGGAAGAGGGGGGAAGTCACGCGGGGCACTCCTGGGCGGTCGGGGGCATCACCCCCGTTCCTACACCACGTCCGCCACCACACAGCTGATGTTGTCCGGACCGCCGGCCTCGTTCGCCGCGTCGACCAGGGCCCGTACCGCCTCCTCCGGGTCCGCCTGCGCGGTGAGGAGTTCGCGGATCCGGTGCTCGGCGACGACCGCGGTCAGACCGTCGGAGCACAGCAGGTAGCGGTCGCCGCGGTGGGCGTCGTGGAGTTTCAGGTCGGGGGCGCCGGTCGTCAACGCCTTGAGGAGCAGGGCGCGTTGCGGATGGGCGCCGGCCTCCTCCGGTGTCAGCCGGCCCTCGTCGATCAGCGACTGGACCACCGAGTGGTCGTGCGTGATCCGGAAGAGCCCGCCGTCGCGCAACAGATACGCGCGGGAGTCGCCGATGTGGACCAGGGCCAGCTTCGAGCCCGTCCACAGCATCGCGGTCAGGGTGGTGCCGTTCTCGTCGGGGTCGGCCACGTCACGGACCGCCTCGGTCGCGCCGCGTACCGCCTCCTCCAGGAGGTTGAGCACATTGCCCGCCGGGACCTCCTCGGTGTCCAGGAAGCGCAGCGCCTCCACGGCCGCGCCGCTCGCGGGGGCGCCCGCCGGGCCGAACCCGTCGGCGACCGCGAGCAGGCGGGTGCCCGCGTACGCGGTGTCCTGGTTGGCGGGGCGGACCCGGCCGCGGTCGGAGTGGGCGGAGTAACGGAGTTCCAGCATGGTGGTGTCCTTCACGGTGACGTCCCTCGCGGACTGTTCCGACAGGTGGTGGACCAGGAACGCGGCGAGGTCCCGCCGTACCGCCGTCTGCGCCTCGATCTCCGCCCAGTACGCGCGGATCTCCCGCGCGGCGGCCGCCGGTTCGAGGGCGCACACCTCGCGGATCCGCGCCAGCGGCATGCCGAGCCGGCGCAGCCACGCGACCAGCCGCGCCCGCTCCAGCTGCGCGACCGCGTAGTAGCGGTAGCCCGTGTCGGGGTCCACCCGCGCCGGCCGCAGCAGCTCCAGCTCGTCGTAGAGCCGCAGCGCCTTCGGCGACAGCCTGCACGCCCGCGCGAAGGCCCCGATCGTCAGCATGTCCGTGCCGTTCATGCGCACCTCGACCTCTTCCGGTTCCGTCACCGATGCTGGGGCTTCACCGAAGGGGAAGGTCAAATGGGTTGCCGCGGTTGCGGGGACCGCGGTTAGCCTGCGCGGACGCGCCCTCGCACAGGACCAGGGGCGTCCCGCAACCGGAACGGAGTGCCACCGTGCCCCGCATCGCCCTCGTCACCTTCGACCCCAGCCCCGAACCCAGCCCCGACCGGGACCTCCCGGTGCTGCTGGCGGCGCTGCGCGAGACCGGGGCCGAGGCGGAGGCGGTGTTCTGGGACGACGCCGACGCCGACTGGGCCGGCTACGACCTCGCGGTGATCCGCTCCACCTGGGACTACAGCCGGCGGGCCGCCGAGTACCAGGCCTGGGCCGAGCGCTGCGGCAAGGCCACCCGGCTGGCGAACCCGGCCGAGGTGGTCCGCTGGAACACCGACAAGCGGTACGTCGGCGACCTCGCCGCGGCCGGCGTGCCCGTCATCCCCACCCGCTACCTCGCGCCGGGCGACGCCCCCGACCTCCCGGAGGACCACGAGTACGTCGTCAAGCCGACGTCCGGCGCGGGCTCCCGCTACGCCGCGCGCTACGCGCCGGAGGACCGCGACCGGGCGCTGGGGCACCTCGCGCGCATGCACGAGGAGGGCCTGACGGCGATGGTGCAGCCGTACATGCGGGGCATCGACGCGGCCGGCGAGCGGGCCCTGCTGTTCATCGGCGGCACGCTCCTGCACGCCAGCCGCAAGCGGGCCGTCCTGGCCCCGGGCACGGCCTACGACGACGCGCGGACCGCCCACCCGGGCCTGGAGCCGTGGACCGCGACCCCGGCCGAGCGCGCGGTCGCCGAGCGCGCCCTGGCCGCCGTACCGCAGTCGCCCGAGTTGCTGTACGCGCGCGTGGATCTCGTCGACGGGGACGACGGGGAGCCGGTGGTGATGGAGCTGGAGCTGGTCGAGCCGAACTTCTTCCTGTTCCTGCACCCGGACTCGGTGCCGGTGGTCAGGGACGCGATCCTGGCGGCGGCCCGTCGCTGACCGCGGTCCGCTGGAGCAGCCCCCAGGTGAATTCCGCTACGACGTTCCGCCGCACACCCGCTCCGTCCGGAGCCGCGAACGCCAGCCCCCAGCGGGTCGGCGCGCTGCCCTCCAGGGGGCGGGCGGGGGCGAAGGCGCGGGCGGCCTCGTCGACCGTGCAGGACCAGGGGGTGAGGTCGTCGAGGGTGCGCAAGGGCGGGGGCTCGGCGCCGGGGGCGCGGATCAGCCACTCGTTCCAGACGGCGCCGTTCGGGGCGAGCAGCACCTCGAAGCGCAGGTCGGGCCAGAGGGGGACCGGCCAGAGCAGGGCCTCGCAGTCCAGGTCGCCGATCGTGCGCTCGATCGTCGACTCGGGGGCGCCGAGGATCGAGCGGTAGCGGGAGGCGGCGCCACGCGCGCGTGGGGAGCGGGCCATCGCCTGCCACCGCTTGTTGGCCTCGCGCATGTCGGCGAGCGAGGCGCCCAGCTCACGGCGGGCGTCCTCGACCCGGTCCGGGTTGTGATCGGCCATGCGGCGCAGCAGGACGAGCTGGAAGTCCAGCGGGGTGAAGGGGCGGAAGGAGCCGGACGGTCCCGTGGAGCTACCGGGGCGCTTTGCGGAGGGCATGCGCACCATCGTCGCCCATCACCGATCCGCCCGGACGGCGGCCGTCGGGCAGGAACAGGACCGAGTTGACGTACCGCGGGTGACGGCGGAAGGGCAGTACGCGGCCCAGCAGCCCCTGGGGGACGACGTGCGCGGCGCCTTCCTGGTGCTCCTCCAGCGGGAAGGACGACAGCGGGACCCAGGTGTCGCCGGGCAGCACCCAGCCCTCGTAGCGCAGCAGCGAGAGGTAGGTGACGACCGGCCCGATCGGCTGGATCCGGGACTCCAGCTCGACGAAGAGGGCCGGGCGGTCGCGGGAGAGCAGCCCGGTGGCGCCGCGCAGCACCGCCAGCTCGCTGCCGTCCACGTCGACCTTGATGAAGCCGACGTCCCGCAGCCGCAGTTGGTCCAGCGTGACGCAGCTGACGTGCAGGGCGTGCGCGTGGATGTCGCGGCGGACCAGGGACGACACCCCCCGGTCGCCGTCGTCGAGCGCCGGGAACCACAGCCGGGCCGTGCCGGGCCGGTCCGCGGCGGCGGCCTGTACGACCCGTACGTTCGCCGGGACCCAGGCGGTCAGCAGCCGCGCCAGGTGCGGTACCGGCTCGACGGTCACCACCCGGTGCGCCCGCCGCGACAGCCGCCGCGTCCACGGGCCGTACCAGCCGCCGACGTCGACCGCGGTCCCGCAGCCGGCCGGGCACAGGTCCCCGAGCCGGGCCAGTTCGGGCTCGAAGCGCGGGTACACCGCCCGGGCGGCGGCCGCGACCAGGCGGGTGGGCAGCAGCCGGGCGAGGCGGGCGGCGAGGGTGGGGGCGGGCACGGGAGCGGCGGCGGGCGCGCGCACGGGACTCTCCGATTCATGACTCACTGGACCCTCCGATTCAGGTCTCACGGGACCATCCGCTTCAGCAGGGCCTCGTGCTCGTCGTCCGACACCTGCTCGCCGGAGGAGGGCAGCAGCTGCGGGATGCCGTCGACGATCGGGTAACGGCGGTGCAGGCGTGGGTTGTAGAGGATCTCGCCGTCGGCGACGAGATGCAGCGGGCCCTTGTCGAGCGGGCACGCCAGGATCCGCAGCAGTGGGTCGTCGGGGTTCATGGGGGCGTCAACTCCTTTGCACCGATGGGGGGTTGGGGTGCGGGATCGTGCCTGGGCATGGCCAGCAGCACGGACACGGCCAGGGCGGTGCCGCCGATCCGCAGGGCGAGCCGCACCGGTTCGTGCGGCAGCGCCTCGCCGAACGAGAGCGTGCCGAGCACCGCCGTGTACAGACAGGTCACCGTCGTGCACACCGGCACGATCAGCGAGGCCCGGCAGCGCTGCAGCGCCGCCTGCGACATGACCAGGCCGAACACGCCGGTGCACAGCAGGAGATACGGGTACGGGGAGCGCAGCAGGTCGACGACCGCACCACCGAGTCCACTGGTCGTCAGGTAGCTCGACACCCCCTTGATCGCCAGCGAGCTGACCCCGTACAGCAGGCCCACCGCGACGCCGTACTCCACGCCCGTGGTCGGCGCGCGGTGCCGGTGCCGGGCCCGGCGCTCGGCGGCCCCGTACAGCCACACGCCCCCGGCGAGCGACGGCACGCACACCAGCAGGATCAGTTGATACGGCGCACTGCGGCTGACGGTGTCCGCGCCGCCCCCGGACTCCTTCAGCGACAGCACGACCATGAGCAGCGCGGCCAGGATCGCGCCCAGCGCGTACCGTTCGCGACCGGTCGTCTCCTCGCCCAGCAGCCGGGCCGACAGCAGCACGAGGAGCACCAGGCCGGAGACGAAGATGCCCTGCGCGGCGGCGATCGGCAGCGTCCGGTAGACGACGAGCTGCGCGCCGAAGCCGGCGGCCAGCGTGAGCGAGCCGCCGATCCACAGCGGGCTGCCGATCACCAGCCGCAGCAGTCGCGCGGGTTGACGGATCGTCACCTCCGGCAGGCTGGACAACGCCCGCTTCTCCAGGACGAATCCGAGACTGTAGAGAAGGTTCGCCAGCAGGGCCGCGGCCACTCCCACCCACATGGGCCACGCCCCCTTACGTCTTGCGCGCGTGCAGCAGAAGGATCGAGGCGAGGGACGGTCTGGCGCAGGCGAGCCGGTCGAGCGGACGCAGCGCCCGCGGTACGCCGTGGAAGGGGGCGCCCTTCACCGCCACGACCGTGAAGCCGGACGCGGCGACGAACTCGCTGAGCGCACGGGCGGTGTAGAGCCGCAGATGCCCGACCACCTCCGACCCCGGCCGTCCGTGGATCGCCCGCAGACTGACCTCGGAGAAGACCGGCTGCACCCCCGCCAGCAGCAGACCGCGGTTGTACCAGGCGGCCAGGTTCGGCGTGGACAGCATCAGATGACCCCCGGGGCGCAGTACGCGGCGGATCTCGTCGAGGGCCGCGTCCGGGTCGACGAGATGCTCGACGACCTCGCTGAACAGCACGGCGTCGGCCGCTCCGGCCCCGAACGGCAGCCCGCCGCCGGTGAGTTCACCGCGCACGGCGTCCGGCAGCCGGGTGCGGGCCCGCCGCAGCGCGTCCTGCGACCAGTCCACGCCGATCAGCCGGTGCCCGGCGAGCAGCGGGGCGGCGGTGGCCGCGGCGGTGCCGTCACCGCAGCCGATGTCGAGGACGGTGCACGGACCGTGGCCCGCCGGACCGAGCGCGGCGGCCAGCATGCGGGCCTGGCGCAGACTGCGCGAAGTGCCGGAGGCGACGGGTACGGACGGGTTCTCGTAGAAGTCCCGGAGCTCGCGCGGGAGCGCCGCGGTGGTGGTCATGGGCCCGTCTCCGTCCCTGTCTCCGGCTGTGTCCCTGTCTCCGTCGTGTGCAGGTAGTGCTCGAACAGGTCCCTGACGTGGGCGCCGTCGCCGTGCCCGAGCAGCGCCCGGGACCAGCGCAGGGCGAGGTGCAGCCGGCCCGCCGTGGAGGCGGTGGTCACGGTGAGACCGCGCGGCATCCGGGCCGGGGCCGAGAACCAGACCGCATGCGCCCGGCCCGCCTCCTCGCCGAAGTCCAACGCGTACGGGATGCGCCCGATGTTGCTGAGCAGGGTCGTCGAGGTCCAGCTCGCGGCGGCCCGCCGCAGCCCGCGGGTGACGCCGGCCCGCCAGGTCACCGGGGTGACCGGTGCGGTCAGGAGGGCTGCTCCGCGCCCGAGTTGGGGCCGCGGGAGGGCCTTCAGGGCGCGGGTGCGGGCCGCCGTGCGGCGCAGCAGGGCCGGCATGTCGACGGAGTCCCCTTGGCGGCCGTGTGCGTCCAGCTCCTCTATGGAGAAAGGGACTTCGACCAGCCGGGTGCCGTTGCCGATCGGCATGGAGGAGTCCCGGGGGCGGTCGTCCACGGGCATGGTGATGCGAAGCGGCCGGGGCCGGGCTCCGTGTTCCCTGTTCCAGTGGGTGATCGTCAGGGCCGTGGTGACCATCAGCTGGTCGTTCACGGTGTAGGGGGAGCCCTTGGGGCGGTGCGGCAGCGGGAGTTCGGTGACGAGCAGGCCGTTGCCGGGGGAGGGCTCCGGGGTGCCGGGGGCGACCCGGGCGGGCGGGGACCAGTTGGAGGGGGTGTCGGCGGGCGGCTGCGGTGGTTCGGGCGGGCGGACCGGGGGTGCGGCGGGGGAGTTGTCCCGGCCGCCGTACAACTCCGCGGCTGTGGCGAGGACTCGGAGGCAGGCGGGTCCGTCGAGGGCGGTGTGGTTGATGGTGAGGAAGAGAACGGTGCCTTTGGCTCCGCCGGTTCGCGGGGCGCGGGTCCGCCGGTGTGCCGCCAGCCCGACCGCGTCCGTCGCCTCGCTCCCCTCGGCCCGCCCCGCGTCCGCCACCACCTCCAGCCGGACCGGCGGCGACAGCGACAGCGACGGAGCCGACGTCAGCGCACGCGTCCTGGCGTCCCGCAACGCGTTCGGCCCGGCCGGCGGGAAGCTCACCACCTCGACGTCCGGCTCCGCCGTCAACTCCCACTCGTAACGCCGCCGGTACCAGGGACCGGGCGCCTCACGCATGAGCACCCGAGGATGCCGACGCAACGCCTCCACGAAGGCCGCGGTCAGCCGGTCCCGGTCGAGCGGCCCCGGCAGATGCACCTCGATGTGCACCGTCTCCGGCTCCTCCTCCTGCACACAGTGCCGGGAGACTTCGTCGACGAGCGGGAAGGGGATCCGGGCGGACGGCTGCGCCGGGCCGTCGGCGCGGGCCGGGTGATCGAGTGCGGTCATGTGCCTTCACCCTTTCCCCTACGGTCCTCCGGCGGACGATCGGTCGGCGCGGCGGGGGCGTCGTCGGTCCGCCGGGGGTCCGGGGGGTCTGCGGCGTCTCCGGTGTGTCCGGTCGCTTCCGGTTCTCCGGTCTCCTCGGGCGGGGTGGGCCGGGGCCCGGGTTTGCCGAGCGGGATCCGCGCGGTCGGTGGGTCGGGGTCGGGCCCGCCGGGACCGCGCGCGGTGATGGGCCGTCCGGCGTCGGGGCGGGGGACGGGAACGGGTGCCGCGGGCTTGCCCTCGGCCGACGGCTCGCGCTCGGCCGCTCGCTCGCCTTCGGCCGCCTGCCCGCCTTCGGCCGCCCGCCCGCCTTCGGGCGTCGGCTCGCCCCTGGTCGCCGGGTCACCCGGGACCGCCGTTCCCCTCTCGGTCGCCGTCCTGCTTCTGCCCGCCGTTCCGTTCCTGGTCGGCGGCCCGCTCTCGCCCGGGTGCCGTTGCGGCAGCGGTCGGGTCGGGGGTGTCTCGAAGCCCGGCGGCGGCCCGCTCGCGGGAGTCGGCGGCAGCACCGCCGTATCACCGGACCTGGCCCCGGACCCGGATCCGGATCCGTAGGGACGGCCCCGCGCAGGGTCACCCGCGTAGCCGCCGTACGGCTCCCGCACGCTCACCAACCCCGCGAACAAGCCGATCAGCGCCAGCAGTTGAGCCGTGTGCCCGAACGCCCCCTCGCCCGCGCCCACCGGCTCCCCGGCCCCCGTGGCGGCGGCGATGCCCGCTCCCGCCAGGGCCGCGAAGGCGATCGGTACGAGGAGCTGGTGGCGTCGGTACGCGAGCAGCGCCAGCGCCGGGACCAGCAGGGCGAACCAGCCGGCGATCACGATGCCGACCAGCGTGAGCGCCACCGTGCCGAGCCACAACCCGGGGTTCGGCGGGGTCGGTTGGGGCTCGTCGGGGTTCGGCGTGCGGCGGCGCCAGACGACCAGGCCGATCAGGACCGCGAGCCCGACCGCACCGCCGATCAGCCCGCCCTCGTACGTCGTCGCGGGCTCGTACGACAGCTTCACCGCGCCGCCGGCACCGGCCGGGACCCGCCAGCCCTGCTGCCATCCGTCGAGCCGGACCGGGGTCAGCTCCTTGCCGCCGAGCGTGGCCTTCCAGCCGTCGTTGAAGTTCTCGTACGTCGTCAGATAGGTGGCCGCGCCCGAGCCGACCGTCACCTCGCGGCGGTCGCCCAGCCAGTCCCGGATCGTCAACTCCCGTGCCTCGGCGGTGGGTTCGGTGACCGTCCCGCGGGTGAGGGTCACGTCGGTCAGGGCGAGGGGGCCGCTGTCGCCTCCCTCGACCCGGTGCGAGCCGGAGGGCAGCTCCAACTCGGCGTCCTCGCGCCCTTCCTGGCACAGCGTCACCTCGACCTGCCGGCGTTCGGTCAGGTCCCGCACGGTGCCCTGCACGGCGGTCTGGTACAGCTCGCCGTCCACCGACACCACCGGACCCTGACCGCACGGCAGCTCGAACGACCGCGCGGGGCTGGGCTGTTTGGTGCGGTACTGGTCGAGGGCCGGGATGTACGCCTCCGTCAGGCCCACCGGCAGCTTCAAGTCCTCGTCGGCGACCGGGTTGTGCAGGGTCAGCGGGGCGGTCTGGGTGATCGTGATGTCGAGCCGGTCGGTGGTGATCGGGTCGAAGCGGGCCACGCCGTTCTCGTCGACACCGGCGATCGTGGAACCGTCAGGGGAGCTGATGTCCACCTGCGTGGCGCGGGTGGACAGCCCGCCGGCGGGCGCCAGCACGACCTCCCCCACCGCTTGTTTGCCGCTCCAGCTCAGGTGGATCGTCGGCCGGTCGCCCGCGATCCACGCCGTCGTCAGGTCACCGTCGGTGAGGTTGCGCGCCGACAGACCCGCGCCGAGGTCCGCCGTGGAGTCGGCGGTGGCGACGATCCGGTTCTGCTGGTCCGGCGCGACCTGGTACAGCAGCTTGTCGAGCGCCTCGCCGCTCACCGGCACCGCGCCCGCCTTCACCTCGTACGTCCCCGCCGAGCCGGTCGAGAAGGTCCGGTGCAGGCCGGCCTCGGTGCCGGTGGCGGAGAGGCCGGTGGGGTCGGGCGTGCGGTGCAGGGAGATCAGCGAGGCGGCGGCGTCGGAGGAGTCCGCGTCGGTCGGCAGCCGCAGCAGCCGGGTCACCTGGACGTCCGGCAGGGCGATCTCGGAGAACCCGGCGCCGGTGAGACCCGTGTGCCGCGCCACCGAGTCGACGATCGTCAGCTTCATCCAACTCGTCTCGCCCGCGGGCGCCTTGATGCTCTGCGTGGTGCCGTTCGGCTTGAGGAAGCTGGTCCTCGACCCCTTCTCCGTCTCCACCCGCACCTTCGTCGCCGCCGAGCGCACGCTCTCCTGCGGCAACGGCGTGACCTTGAAGGAGGACGGCATGTCGTACGAGCCGGTGAAGCCGATCCGCAGCCACTGTCCGTCCGCCGAGCCGGGCGCGCCCTCGGCCCACGCGGTGTCCGGGTTGCCGTCGAAGGCGTTCACCGGGTCGTACTGCGGCAGCGAGAACAGCCAGTTGCCGTAGGAGGACGCCGACACCGAGCGGGCGCCGCGCAGTTGCGCCACGGTCTGGTGGTCGAGGCCCTTGGTCGGCAGGATCTGGTGCGGTTTCTCACCCGCGTCCTGCACGGCGTCCGAGGGGTTCCGTTCCGAACTCGTGTATGTGTACGAGGTGTTGGCGCTGACCAGGCCGAACCGGGTGTCCGCGCGGCGCAGTCCGTCGCCGGTCACCTGGAGCGCGGGGGTGCCGAGACCGGGGTGGTTGTCGCCGGTCAGGACCGTGGCTCGGCCGCGGAGGTCGGATGCCAGCGGCAGCAGGGACTCGGGGCCACCGGAGACGACGGCGGTGTCGGCGACCGGGAGGAGGTGCGCCTGCCCGGGCCTGGGCACGTCCTGGTCGGCGGGTTCGTAGATCTCCACGGCCCGTTGCCGCGGGTACAGCCCCTCCACCTGGAGCGGGGAGTCGTGGGCGATGGTCCCGCCCGTCATGACCGGCCCGAACCCGGTCACCCGCTGGTACCCGGACTGCTCCAGGGTGCGCTTGACGGTGGTGGTCGGCACCGAGCCGACCTGGTTCTGGTCGAGGTCGTTGCGGACGACGACGTAGAAGACTCCGGCCCGGCTCAAGTAGTCGGCCAGGCCCGGTACTTCACTCCCGGAGGTCAGCGCGCTCTCGACGGCGTCCATCGCGCGCCGGTTGCCCGGGGTGCCGAAGGGGACGTAATCGCGTTGTGCCCAGCGGGACTTGGCGAGCACGTCGAGGGGCTGGTCGATGGGGGAGCCCCAGGTGTAGAGGCCGTGCGCGGTGGCGGGGACGACCAGGGCGCGGGAGTCGGGGGAGTACTTCTCCAGCCAGTCGGCCGTGGTCGACCAGTACTTGGGCAGCTCCTGGAAGGAACCGGGGTTGAGGATCGACCCGTTGAGGTACGGCCACATCAGCCCCGGCAGGATCAGCACAGCCGCGATCAGCGGCGCGAACCGGCGCCCGCGCACCGGCCGTGCTCCACGCGGCTCGGCGGCCACGCCCACCAGATGGGCGATCCCGAGCACCAGCGCCAGCGCAAGGCCCGTCTGGAACTTGTAGATGTTGCGGAACGGCACCAGCCACCCGTTCAGCCAGTCCTGCACCACCCCGTGGAAGGGCGCCCCGAACGCACCGCCGTACCCGGCGAGCAGCAGCAGCGAGACCGTCACCACGGTCAGCACCAGCCACCGCCGCTCCGGCATGTCCCGTCTCGCCAGCCCGGCAAGACCCAGCCCGGCCGCGAGCGCGGAGCAGACGATCACGATCACCGAGGACGCCACGACCCACCCGGCCGGCAGCCACGCCTCCCCGAAGTGCAGATACGCGACCCAGTCACCGCCCCCGCGAAGCGCCTCGGTCGCCGACATGGTGGCCGTCGTGGTCTGTGAAGTCTCCACGTACGGAAGGAAGTTCTCGCCGTAGACGCCGAGCATGAGCAGCGGGATCCACCACCAGGCGGTCGCCACGATCACCCCCGGCACCCACCACGCGATCAGCTTGCGCTGCCGTGGTCCGGGCGGCCGGGACAGCAGATACAGCCCGACCGGCAGCAACGAGGCCAGCGTGGAAGCACCGTTGACCCCGCCCATGAACGGCACGATCAACGCCGAACGCAGGGCCGCGATCCGGGCAGTGTACCGCTCGTCGGTCAACGGCAGCAGCACCCACGGCAGAAACGCGCCGGGCAGCGCGGCAGCCGACGTGGAGCCGACAACAATGGTGAAGACGGGCCACAGCGCGTACGCCACCCCCGCCAGCAGCCGCGACCCGCCGGTCCCGATCCGCAGCCGCTCGGCCAGTCGCAGCGCACCCCAGAAGGCGACGGACACGATCAACGACAGCCACAGCCGCTCGGCCAGCCACACCGGCAGCTGCACGGCATGGGCCAGCCAGTAGAACGGCAGCATCGGCCACAGATACCCGGCGTACTGGTCCTGGATCCCGCCGAACGACCCCTGGTCGTGCCACAACTGCCCGAGGTCGGAGAAGAAGGCACCGGGATCGACCGTCACACCCAGCTTGGTGTCGAAGGTCTGCCGCCCCGGATGCACCACCAGGAACAGCAGGAACGCCACGGCCCAGAACCCGACCAGCAAGCGCCGCGACCGCGGCCCCTCCGGCGGACCCGAAGTGGCCCGCGCGGTGGGGACGGTTGCCGGAGGAGGAGCCTGGACCGTGGTCGTCATGGGGGACACCGCCGGAGTATGAGGAGGAGGTTCCAGGTGGCCAACTCCCTTATGCCGGGCGCCTTCACGACGGTCTCGGCGAGGAACGGCCAGTAGCGGGAGCGCGCCGAGACGACCGTGACGTCGTCACGCGCGCGC
Organism: Streptomyces sp. NPDC002499; assembly: GCF_053595415.1. Lineage (NCBI taxonomy): Bacteria > Bacillati > Actinomycetota > Actinomycetes > Kitasatosporales > Streptomycetaceae > Streptomyces > Streptomyces sp. NPDC002499. The sequence continues at coordinate 383,890 of NZ_JBSFXO010000004.1, read as the reverse complement.
ACCTGCCGCAGGGTGGCGCCGATGTGCACGGCGAACAGGTTCTCGCCGAGGGTGTGCTTGGCCGGCTTTCCGGTACGCCGCCGGTAGCGCGCGCGGGCCCGTTCGGCACCGAAGTAGTGCCACGGCGCCCACTCGTGACCGCCCCACGGGGACAGCCAGTTGGTGAACGACACATAGATCAGCCCACCGGGCCGCGTCACCCGGGCCAGCTCACTCAGAAACGTCTGCGGATCGGCCACGTGCTCCAACACGTTGGACGAGAAGGTCACGTCGGCGACCCCGTCGGACAACGGCAGCAGATACCCGTCGGCGATGACGGAGGAGTCGGGAGGCTTCCCACCCAACTCCGCCGCATCGGGCTCGAAGAGGTACGCGTGCGCTCCGCGCCGCCGGAACTCCGAGGTGAAGTACCCACTCCCACCGCCGACATCGACGACGGTCCGCCCGGAGACGGCTCCGTCATAGGCCTCGACTTGATCAACGGCGTCACGAGCGAGGAGGGAGTAGCAGGTCTCCGGGTCGTCTTGTTCGTGCCGGAAGGCAAGGAAGAGAGAGACGGAGCGTCGAACCGACGGATCTTTGAAGTGCCGGTTGCGCATATCGCCCTTTGAGGGGCGCGGGGAACTGCGCGACCAGCCACGACGCACCCCAGGCCGCATCACGACCCCCAGCCCGCCACCGCCTCCGCGGCAACCGCCCGGAACTGTCTCACCGTACGGTCCCACCGAAAACGAGCAGCCCGCTCCCGAGCGACCTTCCCCATCAACTCCCGCCGCTCCCCCGAGAGGGCAAGCGTGCACCAGGCCGCAGCGAAGGAAGACTCCCCGTGCGCAAGCACACCCGTCTCCCCGTCCACGACAGAATCCCGCAAGCCGGGCACGTCGAACGCGATGGTCGGCGTCTCCCGGGCGGCGGCCTCCGTGACGACCAGCCCCCATCCCTCCACGGCGGACGGATGCAACAACAGCCAAGCCGCGCACAACAGCCGATGCTTCTCTTCCTCGGACACATGCCCGGCGAACTCGACCCCAGGACCGGCGAGTTGCTCGAGCCGCTCCCTCTCGGGCCCGTCCCCGACGATCACCAGCCGCCCGCCGGTCACGGGCCGCACCCGTTCCCACAGCCGCAGCAGCAGATCGATCCGCTTGTACTCGACCAACCGACCCACCGCCACGAACAACGGCTCGGCCGACCGATCACCACGGGGCCCCGGCTCCTCGACTCCGTTGTGCACGACTCTGATCCGGTCCCGCTCCACGCCGATCCCGCGGAGCGCATGCGCGGTGGAGGGCGAGACCGCGACCAGAAGCCCACGCCGCGAACCGGCGGAGCCGCTCGCGCCGGTCAGCGCCCACTGCTCAAGTCTTCGTCCGAGCCTTGCGGCCGGCGTCAACGGCCCGCCGAACCGCATCGCCCACAGGTCGGAGTGGACGTGGTTGACCAGGCACAGCGTGGGCCCGCGGTGCCAGACCGGCGCGAAGTACGGCATGCCGTTGCAGACCTCGACCAGCAGGTCGCAGTCGCCGATCCGGCGGGCGAAGGCGGAGCGGGCGCGCAGGTAGTGGTCGAACGAACCGCCCGCCGACACGACGCGGTAGTCCCGGAAGGCCGCGGGTCCGCCGCACAGCAGCGTCACCTGATGGCCGAGTCCGGTCAGTCCGTCGGCGAGCCGGTCGACCAGCAGCTCGGAGCCGCCGGCCGCCGGGTTGTCCAGATCCCGGTGGGCGAGGAAAACGATTCGGCGCGGTTGTGGGGGAGGCGCCGAAGGGTGCTGCGGCGCCGCCCGGGGTGGCACGGCACGCAGCGAGGAAGGCACGTGCTGGGGCATGGGTGCTCCAACTCGTCTCAGGGTGCGGAACTCAGTGGCGAGGTCTCGGCGACCTCGTGGCGACCTGAACCGCCGCGCTGCCGCGCCGACTTCGTGGCTACTTCTGTGCTGTTGCTGTGGGGGAACTGAGCCCTTCTCAGGAGGGGGGTGTGGACGGGTTGTGCGGGGGTGGGGTTGGACAGTTTTCGCCCCGCCGTCCGCCACGGCTACTCACCGAGATGACAATTTCGGGCTTTATTAGAACTGACGTCATGTCACATCGTGAGCCCAGTCCCGGACGAATCGGGGGATCCGGGGCGCCTTCGCCCTCGTACCACCAAAACGCCCCCTACTACGGCCAGGACGAACCCGGCCACAGCGGCTCCTATCGGCAACGTCTGCCCCACCATGCGCAGTTGACCACTCTCCTTTTTGGCCAACTTCACCTGGGACTTCTGCGTGGCGGTCGTGAAGACCAGTTTCTCGGCGTCCAGGAGGAGCACCGCGTCGTACGAGTGCCCCGGCGCGCGCAATGTACGTCGCGGGCCGACCTGGGCGTAGATCACGCGGCCGGTGCGCTGGTCGACGACGAGCCGGACGCCGTGGTTGGAGTACCACTCCTCGGCCAGCACCTGGGGCTGGTTCGGCTGGTCGACGAGGCTGCCCGGCACCAGCCGGGTGCCGATCTTCGTCGGCGGGACCGTGCCGGTGAAGGCGAGGCCGGTGTAGCCCTGGACCTTCTGCTTGCCGGCGTAGTGCAGCGTGATCACGTCGCCGAGCGAGTTGTCCCACCACTGGTAGGAGCGTTTGTGCACGTCGAAGGGGAACTTGAGGTAGGCGTCGCCCTCGAAGTACGGGTTCTCCTCGCAGCAGTGCACCGGCTTGTTGGTCTTGCGGTCGGTGACCCAGCGGTTGAGGAAGAACTCCAGCGCGTCGTGCGGATCGGCGGCCGGCAGCGACTTGTCCGTGTCGACCGTGGTCGTCACGTCCCACACCGCGTCGCCGCTCTTCTCGCTGTCCTCGACGTTGCCGCGGACCTGCTGGGTGACGGTGATGCGCTTGTCGGTGACGGTCTTCAGCTCGTCGGTGTCGAAGTAGGCACCGGTGCCCTGGTAGACGGCGGTGGTGTCGATGTCGATCGGGTTCACGGCGGCCCGCGGCTGCACGTACCACGCCAGCATCGGCGCCAGGACCAGCAGAAACACGCCGAGACCGAGGAGTATCAAGGAGGTTGGTGAGGCTGTACGGCGCATCCGGGCACTCCAGGGGGGAGGGATGACGGAGTCGGGCCGTTCCATGGGCCCGGGACCGTAGGCGCCTCTTGACGGGGTGTCAATGCTTGTCGACACTGGGCCGACGGGCAGGGGTGGGGACAGCGGGGTGGGGACGACCTCCCGACAGAGAGGCTGACCCTGCGATGTCCAGACTGCTCGCCGCCGCACTCACCGTCGTGGCCGCCGCCGTTCTCGCGGTGGGCGCCGCGCTCGGTATCGTCGCGCTGCTCGACGCGACCCCGGACCAGCCCAACACGCCGTTGATCACGTACGAGCAAGCCGGACAGGGGAGTTGACGGGTGACGCCGGCTCGATCACCCGCCACCGCCACGCTCTCGGCCTGGCACGACGTGCCCCGCCTCCAGGTCCGCGAGTTCGCCGCGCTGGCCATGGCGGAGGCGCCCGCGCTCGCCGAGGAGATCCTGCGGGAGATCCGCCGCGAGTACCCCCATCTCCCGTTCGTCCTGGACGAGTCGGGCGAGCCGATGGCGATGGTCGGCATCCGTCGCGCCATCGAGGTCTTCGTCCAGCATCTGGAGACCTCCGAGGGCCGCCCGACCGTACCGCCGGGCGTCTTCCAGGAGTTCGGCCGCGGCGAGGGCCTGCACGGCCGCTCCCTCGACTCCCTCCAGGCGATCTACCGCATGGGCGTACGGCTCGCCTGGCGCCGTTTCGCCGAGATCGGCCAGCGCGTGGAGATCCCGCCGCCGGCGATGTACGAACTCGTCGACGCGGGCTACGAGTACCTGGACGGCCTGGTCGACCAGTCGGTACGCGGCTACGCGGAGGCGGCGGCACGTCAGGCCGGCGAACGTCTGCGCCTCCAACGCCGCCTGATGGAACTGCTGTTGGCCGAGCACCACCGGGGCGGTGACCCGGCGGAGGCGCTCACCGAACGGGCCGCGCGGGTCGGCTGGCCGCTGCCGAGGAAGGTCGCGGTGGGCGTACTGCTGCGCCCGGCAAGGGAGGCAGTGGCCCCGGCCGTGAGCGAGGGGGTCCTCCTGGACATGGAGTACGAGCAACCCCGCATGGTCGTCCCCGAACCGGACGCCGCCGGCCGCCCCGAACTCCTCCACCGCGCCCTCACCGGCTGGTCGGGCGCGATAGGCCCACCGGTCCCACTCGCCGACGCGGCGAAGTCGCTGCACTGGGCGGAGGCGGCGGTACGGCTGGTGGAGCGGGGCCTGCTGCCCGCCGGAGACGTCCTGCACTGCACCGAGCACACCGAGGCGCTGATCCTCCTCCAACCCGAGGAACTGATAGACGACTTGGCCTTACGCTGCCTGGCCCCCCTCGCCCACAGCGGCCCGACCCACGGCCGCCGCCTGGCGGAGACGCTCCTTGCCTGGCTGGAGACAAGAGGCGGCGCCCCGGAGGTCGCCGCCCGCCTCGGCGTCCACCCCCAGACCGTCCGCTACCGCCTCCGCCAGATCCGCGAACTCTGGGGCGACGAGATAGACGACCCGGACCGCCGCTTCGAACTCGAACTGGTGCTACGAGCACAGAGATTGAGGGGAACGCTGGGGGAGGCGAGGAGGGCGCCCTAGCGAGCCCGCTGCCGCTGCCAGGCCTCGTAGTGATCGAGCACCGTCTCCTCGATGGGGCGATAGCTGATGCCCAACTCCCGTACCCCACGCCCGTTGTCGACCTCGAACCGTATGCCGAGATGCTTGCGGATGTAGTCCTGGGTCAGGCCGAAGGCGGGGCCGAGGATGCGAACGGGCCAGTGGGGCAGTCGGGTTCGGGGCAGTCGCAGATTCTTCGGATACCGCCCACGCAGCACCCGGGCCATGTCGTGGAAGGAGGCCATCCGTTCGGCGGCGACGACGTACCGACCGTGCGCGTCCGCGTTCTCGGCGGCGGCGATGTGGGCGTCGGCGACATCACGGACGTCGACGGTCGTGAAACTGAAGTCGGGGGCGCCGTAGAAGAAATAGCCCTTGAAGAGCTCGTCGAGCAGGAAGAGGCTGCCGGACTCGGAGGCGGGGGTGAGGGACGGCCCGAGCACGAGCCCCAGGTTGACGGAGACGAGCCGCCACCGCGTCTGCCCCTCCGCGGCCTCCCAAGCGGCCTGCTCGGCAACGGTCTTGGCGTAGTGATACGGGTTGTTCTCCACGGTGCTGGTGGTGTTGAAGTACTTCTCGCTGAGCACGCCCCCGTCCATCTCCAGCACGTCGACGTAGTCCCCGAAGACGGCCCCCACGGTGGAGGTGAACACCACCCTCCGCACGCTGGGCGTCCGCTCCACGCTCCCCAGCACGTTCCGCGTCCCGACGAGCGCGGGCTCGACCACGTCCCGCTGCCCGTCCTTGATCTTCTCCGGCATGAGGAAGGGCGAGGCCACATGGAACACGACCCCGCACCCTTCCATCGCCGCGTCGAAGTCCCCGTCGACGAGCAAGTCGGCTTCGAAGAGGTCGAGTTGGTCCGGATGCTGCTTCTGCATCGCGCGGAGGGGAGCCACCTTCGCGGAATTCCCCGCACTCCGCACGGTGGCCCGCACCCGATACCCACGCTCGAGCAATCGCGCGACCAGATGACTCCCGACGAACCCACTGCCACCGGTCACCAGGACGGGTTCCGCACCCGAGCCCTCGCTCATGCCGCTCCTCGCGCGTCGATCTCGTCCGATCGGTCAGAGGGACGGTATCGCTCGACGCTCGGATCGACGCTCGGATCGGCGGCGGATCAGCAGCGGATCGGAGTGGATCAGCCCGTTCCGCTCCGTTCCTTCGCCCCCGCCCGCCGCGGTGTCGCCCCCTCCACCTGGACCACCACCGTCGTGTAGAAGCGGTTGACCGCGTCGTTGACGCTGCGGATGAAGCCCGTTTCGGCGTTGCCGCGGCCGTTGCCCATGTTCTTGATGAGGGAGAGGCGGAAGCCGGTGATGCGGGTGGTGGGGTTCTTGGGGAGGACGTCGGCCGGTTCGGGGCGGAGGCGTTCGAGGGTGCCTCGGGGGCCTCCCGTCTCGCCTTCGACCAGGGTCTCGACGTGCAGGTCGGCCGGTGCCTCGTCCAGACGGCGGATCAGGCGTTTGGCCCAGGTCAGGGGGTATCCCTGGTCCGGTGCCGGGAGGTCGAGGGAGGTGCGCAGCCGGCCGGTGCGCAGGTCGGCGGTGAGGGCGAGCACGCCGGGGGTGCCCTCGATACGGACCTCCGCCTGGAGCCGCCCGTCGGTGCAGAGCTGGTCGGCGAGGCGGGCCCGACGGGTGCCCGGGTCCGCGCCGCGCCTGGTGCGCTGGACGGGAAGCGCCTTCTGGCCGAGTTCGCCGCCGAGGCCGAGGCAGACCTGGCGGATGAGCCGCTCCCAGTTCTCGACGACCTCCAGCGCCCGCGGATCGCCCTGGCACAGGGTCTCGTCGTCGATGCCGTTGCGCACCGGCACCCAGGCCGCGCCCATGTTCTGGAAGCCATGGCAGCCGGAGTTCTCGTGCTGGAGATAGTGCAGCAACTCCTGGAGCAGCCAGGCGTGGGCCGCGTTGCCGACCCCCTCGTGCCGGATCAACAGCTGGGCCTGGTGCGCGACTTCGGCCCAGGACAGATGCCAGAGCGCCACCTTGTGCTTGCGCCGGCCGTCGATCCTGACGTCGACGAGCGGACTGCCCTCCAGGGCCACGTCGTTGGAGAGCGTGATCACCGCCTCGTAGCCGCGGCGGGCGGCGATGTCCATGTACGCCTGCACCTGTTCGGCCTTGAGGGCGTTGCCGTTGGTCTTGGTCTCGACGAGCGCCGTCCACAGTTTTCCGGCCCGTTCGATCCGGATCACCCCGTCGGGCCGCCGAGGCGTGTCGCCGTGCGGCAGGGCCACCTCGGTGAACGTCTCCATACGGCCGGCCGGCGCCCCGAACGCCGCCGTGAGCCTGCGGCCGAACTCCGGTACCTGCGCCATCACCGACAACAGCACGGACGTGGCCCGCGTCTCGCGGTCGCGGTCGCTCTTGAGCACCGAGACCGGGAAGAGCCGGGCCTCCCGCCACGTCTCGTTGTCCGCGAGGGACTTCCTGGTCACCTTGGGCAAGGTGACCTTCTTCTTCGCCGTACGAGGTCGCGCACCCTGTTTCCGCGGGCCGTTCTCGGCGTCGTCGCCGGGCTGCCGGGGAGCGGGCAGGGCCTCCAGGTTCGGCCGCGGATCCTGCTGCGGATCGGGCCGCGTCGGCTGGACAGCCCCCGCAGGCTCGTCTCCCGCCTCGGCGCCGGCCATGTCGGTCTCGACCCCCGCCTCGGCCGGTTCGTCATCGATGTCGACGCCGAAGTCCGTTGCCAGACCGGCCAGTCCGGTCTCGTACCCCTGTCCCACGGCCCGGAACTTCCACTCCGTCCCGCGCCGGTACAGCTCGCCGAAGATGAACGCGCTCACCGAGCCGGCGTCGTCGATCGAGAACCGCAGCAGATGCTCGCCCGCCGCGTCGGCCAGCGTCACCCGTAAGCCCTCCAACTCCCCGAACCGGGCGCCCTCGTACCGGCTCGCGGCCACGACGATCCGCTCGACGTCCGGCGGAACGGCGGTCAGATCGAAGCCGATCCGGTCCTCGTTGCCGTCCTCGGTGGGCGTCTTGCCCAGCAGTTGCACGCTGCCGTCGGCGGCCACCGGGTTGTTGTAGAAGTAGAAGTCGCCATCGCTGCGCACCTTGCCGTTCGGGCCGACGAGGAGGACGGAGACGTCCGCGTCGCCCTCGCCGCTCGGGCTGGTCCAGCCCAGACCGACGATCACCGAATCGACGTTCTCGCTCAGGGCCGTAAGGGATACGTTCGAACCCTTGGCCATTTCATGCGTCTCTTGCACGGAACCCCCCAATCACACCTTCCGGACGCCGAGGGCCCCTCCCGCCCTCGCCCGCCCACCGCACGACATGATGTGACGTGTCGCACATGGGAGACAGTAGTACTCACCCGGCCCGCGAGGTGGTGCCCGCAGGACCATTGCCCGGGCAAACGCACTATGGCTAGCCTGTCCTCGTTCGTCATTCCGATCGTCTGTTGAAATCTCGAACGCAGACGCTACAGACAACCAAGGGAGGGGGCCGGTCGTGGGACGCCTCGTACCTGCCGTGACTCGGGCTCTCGACATTCTTGAGCTCTTCCTCGACGGGGACGGGACGCTCTCCGCCCCCGACATAGTGCGCAAGCTCCAGCTGCCGCGCACCACCGTGCACGAGTTGGTGACCACGCTCGCCGCCCGTTCGTACATCGTGCAGGTGCCCGGGCAGCCGGGACGCTACCGGCTCGGGGTGCGGCCGTACCAGCTCGGCAGCAGGTACGCCGAGCAGCTGGACCTCGCCGCCGAGGGGCAGCAGGTGGCCCGGTCCGTCGCCGAGACCTGCGACGAGACCGTGCACGTGGCCATCCTCGAAGGCACCGACGTCATCTACATCGCCAAGGTGGACTCCACCCACGCGGTGCGCATGGTGTCGGCCGCCGGCCGCCGGCTGCCCGCCCACTGCACGTCCGTCGGCAAGATGCTGCTGGCCTCCCTCCCGCAGCCCGAGCTCGACTCGCGCATCCCGGAAGACGCCGACCTCGTCGCGATGACGCCCAACAGCATCACCGAGCCGACCGCCCTGCGCGAGGCCCTGGCGGAGATCCGGCTGCGGGGCATCGCCGTGGAGAGCCGTGAGTCCAACCCGGACGTCAGCTGCGTCGCCGCGCCGGTGCGCGACCGCACGGGGCAGGTCGTCGCCGCGCTCTCCATCTCCGTACCCATGATCCGCTGGAGCGACGAGCGCCGGGTCGAGCTGGAGCAGCTCGCCGCCAAGGGTGCCGTGGAGCTCTCCGAGCGCCTCGGCCACCGGAGCGTCGCATGACGGCGTACGCGTACGAGGTGGCCGTGCTCGCCGAGGCCGCCCTCGGCGAAGGTCCCACCTGGGACGCCGACGCCGCGCGGCTCATCTGGGTCGACATCCTCGGCAGCCGCGTCCACACCTACGACCCCGCCACCGGACACCGCACCGTCCGCACCACCGAACAGCACGTCGGCGCCGCCAAGCCGCGCGTGGGTGGTGGGCTGGTGCTGAATCTGCGGGACGGCGTCGGGCTCGTCGACCCCGACGACTCGTTCCGCTGGCTGCACCGCGAACCCGTTCCGGGCCGCCGCGCCAACGACGCCGCCGTCGCCCCCGACGGCTCCCTCTGGGCCGGCACCATGCGCTACGACGAGGCCCCCGGCGGCGGCACGCTCTCCCGCGTCACCGGCGACGGCACGGTCGAACCCGTCCTCGACGACGTGGCGGTCAGCAACGGCACGGGCTGGAGCCCCGACGGGCGCCTCATGTACTACATCGACTCCCCGACCCGTCGTATCGACGTCTTCGACTACGCGGGAGACCAGGGATACGAGGGTGCGGCGCGAGTCGGCAACCGGCGGCCCCTCGCCGAGATCGAGGACGGCGCCGGGTTCCCCGACGGGCTCACCGTCGACGCCGACGGGTGCGTGTGGGTGGCGCTGTGGGACGGCTCGGCCGTGCGCCGCTACACGCCCGCCGGTGCGCTGGACCGGGTCATCGAGCTGCCCGTGCCCAGGCCCACCGCCTGTGCCTTCGGTGGCACCGACCTCACCGACCTGTACATCACCACGGCCCGTACGGGTCTCACCGCACCCCTCCCGGCCGCCGGCTCGCTGCTGGTGGTGCCCGGCGCGGGGAAGGGACTGGCACAACCGGCGTTCGCGGGCTGAGAGCCATGGGGGCTGGGCCACTTCTCCGCCCGGCCCCCCCCAACTACTCGGCCCGGCCCGTCCGGTCCAGCGACCGCAGGATCTTCCGCTCGGACTCGGTCAACGGCGGCTCCGTAAGCGGTGGCAGCAAGGGGCCGTTGAGGGTGGCGAGGAGAGTCCGGGGGCGCAGCACCCGGGTCGGGCCCGTGGTCAGGCTGGACAGGTCCCACACGGCGGCCGCCGCCTGGTAGGAACCGGTGGCGGTTCTGGTCAGGCGGCGGGAGTACGCAGCGACCAGCCGGTCGGCGGTGCCCGGCTGCCCGCCCCGCGTGCCCGGGTACCAGACGTCCTGCCCGACGGCGACCGCCCAGGCCGCGTCCACGGACCGTGCCGCCGCGCGCTGCACCCGGCGCGACAGACCCGGCACGGTCGGCCCGCCGCGGGCCAACTCCCGTGCGAAGGCCTGGACTCCGAGCGCGGCCACCGACATGCCCTGTCCGTAGGTCGGGTTGAACGTGGCCAGGGCGTCGCCGAGCACGACGAGGCCGTCGGGCCAGTCGCGCGCCTTCTCCACGTAGTGCCGCACGTTGGCGGTGCCGCGGCCGACGTGGATGTCGGTGAGCGGTTCGGCGCCGGAGATCAGCCGGCCCACGACGGGGTCGGGCAACTCCATGGCGTGGCGCAGGAATTGGTCGGGGTCGGCCGAGGGTTCGCCGCCACGGGACCCGGCGAGACTGACCATCCAGCGGTCGCCCTCGATGGGCATCACCATCCCGCTGCGACCCGGCCGGCCGGAGTACGGGTCGGCGTGCACGACGGTCAGCGGGAAGTCCTCGGCGCCGGCCGGAGTGCGGTAGATCCGGGTGGCGTTGACGAGACCGGCGTCGACGGTCTTCTCCCGGACCTCCGAAATCCCCAGCGCCGTGAGCCACTTGAGGATCCGCGAGCCACGCCCGCTCGCGTCCACGACGAGATCGGCGTCGAGGTCGGTGTCGGCGTCGGAGCCGTGGTCGTGGTCGTGGTCGTGGTCGTGCAGAGCGTCGCGCTCGATGCCCGGTTCCGCGTCGACTTCCCCGCCCCTAGCGGCGGTCGACACCCGCACGCCCCGCACGCGACCCGCGTCGCCCAGCAACTCCACCGCTTGGGCCCGCCGAACCTCCACCCGGGCCCGCCCGACCTCCTCCCCGCCCAGGCCCAGCACGGCGTCCCGTACCGCCCAGTCGACCAGCGCCCGGCTGCAACTGATCATCCGGGGCCCCTCGGGCCGCCATCGCCGCAGCCAGCCCTCCGGGGTGCGGGCGAGCATGCCCGAGCTGAAGGAGATCTCGTGGGCGCCCTTGTCCAGCAGCCGTCGGCGGATGTCCATGCCCGGCAGGAGGTCGTCCATCGCGATCAGGCCACCGGGCATGAGGAGGTGGGCGTGCCGGCCCTGCGGCAAGCCCCTGCGGTGCTCCGGTCCGGTGGGCAGGTCGTCGCGTTCGAGGACGATCACCTCGTCCACGGCGGTGGACAGGGCCGCCGCGGCCAGCATGCCGGCCAGGCCGGCACCGATGACGACAGCTCTACTCGGCATGGGGCTCCTCGCACTCGGCCACGGGGTCGGCCACGGGGCGGGAGCCACGGGCGCACTCAGCCATGGGAAGCCTTCACGGTACCTTCACGCAGCGTGTCGCAGGCGGGGGTCTCCGCCAGGGCCTGGGCGAGCTCGACCAGGCCGCCCGGACCGGCCACCTCGGTCGCGTGCAGGCGGTACGTGCTCGGCGGGTCGAGGGGCCGGGCCCGTGCGGCGGCCCGGCGGGCGGCGTCGGCGAGCATGGCGGCCTCCGCCACCACCCGCGCCTGATGCGTGTCCCGGCCCGAACTCAGCGCCGCCCGCCGGGCCTTCTCGCGTACGCCGTCGTCGAAGTACGGCGCCAGTGCCAACAGCGCGTCGTGGATGGAGACTTCACGCCAGCGCAGCCGGGCGAGCGGTAACTGCCACCAGGCGGAGGGCTGTTTGGGCGCGGTCGACACGAACCGCACCCGTGCCCACAGCGGACCGAGGCGCCGGTACTCGCCCAGGCTGCGGCAGTGCGCGGCGACCGGCGGCAGCAGCCGCGGCAGCACGAAGCCGGCCGAGCAGAACAGCGCGCCGAGCGAGGCGAGCGGCGGCGCCACCGACGTGGAGAGGAAGTCGAGGTCGTGGCCGTACCAACGCGCCACCACCGCCGTGTACTTGGCCGGCTGGAAGCCCAGCACGTCCAGTAGTGCGCCGGTGAGGATCAGCCGCAGCCCAATCCTCAGCAGACCGGTCACCTCGCGGCCCCACTTGAGGCACACGGCGCACATGACGACCATGGCCGCGGTGTGCGCGAGCAGGTAGCACAGGATCATCTCGCGCATGTACGGCGTGTTCGCGTAGTACGTGTCCAGGTCCCGCAGCCGCTCCACGGGCGCGTCCGCGAGCGCGAACAGCACGACGATCGCGACGACCAGCAGCCCGTACGCGGTCACGCAGGCCAGCACCGCCCGCCGGACCCGCGCGGGGGGCCCGCCCCGCCAGTGGATCAGCAGCACGATCAGGGAGCAGCTGTACGCGGTGAGCATGCCGTAGGTCAGCGGGGCACCGAAGTTGGGGATGCCGGTGAGGTCGTTGACGGCGGCCAGCGTCAGCGGCGCGGAGCAGGCGAAGACGAGCGAGCCGAGCACGATCGCCACGCAGGTCGACAGGGTCAGCGGATCCCGCGCGACGGTACGCGGCCGACGGAACAGCAGGCCCGAGGAGAGCGCGAGCGCGCACGCGGCCACATAGACGACGAGACTCACGCGGCTCCCGTCGGCACCCGGACCCCCGCGACGACGGTCCCCTCGGCCAGCACGTCGGCGATCCGCACCAACACCTCCACTTCCGGCACCCGCCCGGGCGACCCGGCTCCCGCAGGCACGTCGGCCGCGGCGACCCGCCCCGGGGGACTGCCCGCCGCCCCGGCCCCGGTCCGCCCCACGAGCCCGTCATCCGTCGCGCCCGGCAACACGCGCCGGGGCGACCCCGTTCCCGCACCCGCGCCGGACGTTCCGGCCTGCCCCGAGGAGTTGCCGACCGTCCCGGCTCCGGTCCGCCGCACGAGCCCGTCATCCGTCGCGCCCGGCAACACGCGCCGGGGCGACCCCGTTCCCGCACCCGCGCCGGACGTTCCGGCCTGCCCCGAGGAGTTGCCGACCGCCCCCGCCCCGGTCCGCCCCACGAGCCCGTCGTCCCGCACGCCCGGCGACACCTGCCCGGGTGACCCTGCGCCCGCACCTGAGCCGGACGCGCCGGCTTGCCCCGGAGGGCCACCCGTCGCTCCGGCTTCTGTCCTGCCCGCCACGCCCGCCACCTCGGCCCCGACCCGCCCCCCGAGCCCGCCGTCCCTCGCCCTCGGCAGCACCCGCTCCACAAGCTCGCCTTCGTCCCCGAACCCGACTCCACCCCCGAGTCCGACTCCAGCCCCGGGCGCCGTCCACGCCCCCGCCGTCCCGGCGTCCACCCGTTCCGGTTCCTCCGCGATCGCCGCCACGATGACCGTCGCCCACGCCGTGGCCTCGGCCCGGTCGGCGTCGGCGGTCGTGCGCAGGACCTCCTCCCGCGTGCGCTCGTACAGCGCGTGGTCGAAGTACGCGTCGAGGTGGCTGAGGCCGTTGTGGATGCTGGTCTGGCGCCAGACCAGCCGGGTCGTGGGGGAGGACCAGCGAGGGCGCGGCAGGCGCAGCGCGCGCCGGGTCAGGAGGTCGTCCAACTCCCGTTCCAGCGGAGCGAGTCGGGCGTATGTCCGGCGGGACCGGCGCCACGCGCTCAGCCGGGGTCCGATCAGCGGGAGGAGCACGCCGACGACCGTCAGGACCGCGCCGAGCCCGGCCGCGGCCGGCGGGACCTGGGAGCCGAGCACCGGCCAGTCCGTCCCGCACCAGCGGGCGATCACGGCGACCAGCTTGCTCACGCTGTACCCGGCGTTGCACAGCGTGCCGATGCCCAGCGTCAAAAGGCTCGCGCGCAGCCAGCCGTCGACCTGGCGGGCCCAGCGCAGCGACGACACCGTGGTGACGGTGGTCGCGGCGAGGTGTCCGACCAGGTAGAGGACGATCATCTCGGCGATGAAGGGGGTGGTCGCGTAGTAGGTGTCCAGGTCCGTGCGGCGTTCCACGGGCGCGTCCCCGAGCGCGAACGTCGTCGCGATGCCGAGCACGATCAGCGCGTACGCCACGACCCAGCGGCGCGCGACGCGGTGCACGTGCGGCCCGCCCCGCCAGTACACGATCAGGACCTGCGCGGCGGCGCTGTACACGGTGATCGACGCGTACGTCAGCGGCGCGGCCAGGTTGGGGACTCCGCTGACGCCGTTGACGTACGCCACGGTCGGCGGCGCCCCGAGGAAGAAGCACAGGCCGGCCAGGCCCAGCACCACGCAGATCGCTCGGAGATAGGGGTCGTGGCGGTGGCGGCGCAGGTCGGGGGATTTGACGAGCAGGCCGAGCCAGAGGATCCCGCAGCTGACGTAGTTGATGAGACCGCTCATCTCTGTGTCCCACGGTGGTTGAGCGCGGCGCCTATGCGGCCGGCGAGGTCGGGGGAGTCGTTGCCGGCGGACGCGAACACGGAGTCCGTGGACGCCTCCAGCCAGGTGCGCAGCCGGCCGCCCATCAGCATCCCGAACCGGTCGGCCTCCTGCTCCTCGGCGAGGCTGAAGTCGGTACGGGCACCGCCGGTGCCGCCCTGGCGCATGTGCCACACCTCGTGGCAGAAGATGACGAGTTGGTGCCAGGGCGCGGCCCGCCGGTCGACGACGACGTCGTCGTGGGCCTCGCCCTCCAGCCACAGTCCGCTGGCCGTGTGCGGCGGGAACACCGCGCGGTGGACCAGGACTTCACGGCCGCGCCAGGCGCTGACGGAGTCGACCAGCGCCTCGAACAGGACCTCCGGGTCGGCCGGGATCGGCACGCGGATGGGGTCGACGAGGACGTCGGCGAGACGACGCATGTCCCTGTTGGTCCCCACCGCGCATCTCCCTGTCGGCTCGCACCGCGCTCCCCGGGGCTGCTCGGGTGTTCGACGGCCGTGTGTGCAACAGCCGACATGCTCTCAGACCGCGTGATCCTCCGCCGGAGGATGCGAGGGATGCGTCGCGGACGGCGACCGAACCGTCACCTCCGCCTCGGCACCTGCCCCCACCCGTGTCCCGGTCCCCGCACCTGCCCCCGCACGCAACCGCACCGCCGACAGTTCCTCCGGCCGACGCAGCGCACGCGACACCGCGCCGATCTCCCGCAGCAGATCCGTCGTGTCGCCGTCGTGGTCGCCCGCCCCGTCCGCCGCGTGGTGCCGTGCGGCGACGGCGTCCTGGATGCTCACGGCGGAGGCGAGCGCCTTGGCCCGGCCGGCCTCGAAGCCGAGGGCGAGCGCGGCGTCGTAGGCGGAGCGGCGGCGGTCCTCGTCGATGTGCCGGGCCAGCGGCAGCAGTACGTCCCGGATGAACGTCTCCCGGCGGATCAGCCGGAGTTCGGGCGTGGCCCGCAGCAGGAACGGCGTGCCGCCGCCGTTGACCGTGCGCAACAGCAGGTACAGCGGCCGCAGTTCGCGGTGCGCGAACCGGACCCGCCAGCGGTCGTGCAGGTACTGGCCGGCGTGCGGCAGGATGAAGCCGATCGCGATCAGGATGGCCGACAGACAGGCGATCGGCGGCGCCACCCCCGTACTGAGCCAGTCCAGGTTCCGCCCGGCCCAACGGGCCGCGACCGCCGTGAGTTTGGCCGCGTCGAAGGCCAACTGGATCGCGTAGCCCACGCCGAGGAACTTCAGCCCCCAGCGCAGCCACGCGTCGAGGCCGTCCGCGCGCACCCAGTTCCAGATCAGCCACGAGGTGATCAGCGTGGCCACGGTGTGGGCGAGGAGATAGAGCAGGATCATCTCGCGCAGGTACGCGGTATTGGCGTAATACGTGTCCAGGTCCCGCAGCCGCTCCACGGGCGCGTCGCCGAGCGCGAACAGCACCCACAGCGCGACGATCACGCCCGAGTAGGTGGCGACGACCCAGCGCATCGCGCGGACGGTCTGCGCGGAGCGGTCCGCGAGGCCGTTGCGCCAGGCGATGATCAGCAGCAGGCAGGAGCCGCAGAACGCGGTGAGCAGTGAATACACCCAGGGCGCCGAGATGTTGGTGACGCCGGTGACCCGGTTGACCCAGGCGATCGTGGCGGGCGCGACGAACACGAACACCGCGCAGGCGAGCAGCAGCAGACCGCCGACGGCCCGCAGCAGCGGGTCGCTCCACAGCCGGATGATGGTGGGCAGTTTGATGGCCAGCGCGGCGGTCAGCACCCCGGCCGGGATCCACCAGAAGGACGGGTAGAACTCGTTGACGAAGCTCACCGCGGCGGCCCGCCGCGCCCGCGGTAGCCCAGGGACCGCTGGAAGGGGTCGAGGTCCCCGCCGGGGGTCCGCCCGTCGAGCATTGGCCGGAACGCGGCGGCGAGCCGGTGCCCGAAGTCGTCGGCCTCGGCCTCGTCGCTCTGCCGCGAGCCGTTGCGCGCGGCCACCGTCAGCGCCGCGTCGGTCCACTCCCGCCGGTCGGCCAGGGCGTGCGCGGCGACAGGTCCTGCCACGTGGTGATGGCCGTGCGCGGCGTGCAGATGCCACAACTCATGGCCCAGGATGACCAGTTGCTGCACCGCCTCGGCCCGCTCCTCGACGATGACCAGGTCGAAGTCCTGGAACTCCACCCACAGTCCGGTGACCTCGATCTCGTCGGGGAACCGCTCGAAGCGCAGATCGAGGGGCCGTCCGCCGCGCAGTGCGCTCATCTCCTCGCACAGCGCCCGGCACAGCTCGCGCACCCCGGCCGGCGGGTCGGGTCTGGCCGCCACCGCGGCTCCGAGGCGGGCCGTCAGCTCCCGCATCCCCGAGCGGGTGCCGGCGCGCGTCCCGAAGTACGCGCCGAGACGGGTGCCGACGCGCGGCCCGGCGGCTCTTCGCGAGCGCATGAGAGCAGCGGCGATCCCGGCCGCCTTCCTCCGCGCGCCCGCGATGTCCATCGTGCCCCTTCCCGCCCGGCCGCCGGGCGGCAGGGCTGTTCGAGCGTACGCGGCAGGTCCGGTCCACGTCATGTGATCCGGTGCGAGTGGTTCAGTGCGGAACTACCCCTCTGGCTGGAAAGTTCCGCCCGGACCATTGACCGAGAAAGCGCTTCCTCCTTACGGTCCTGTTCGAGGATGCGAGCGAGAGTCGATATCCCGGACGGCCACCAACCCCGTTCCAGCCCCCGTTCCCGAAGGGTCCCCATGAGCACCACCACCGCCCGTTTCACGCTCGACCCCGCCTTCACGGTCGGCGAGGTGAACCCCCGACTCTTCGGATCCTTCGTCGAACACCTCGGCCGCTGCGTCTACACCGGCATCTTCGAACCGGACCACCCCGCCGCCGACGAGGCCGGAATCCGCACCGACGTCCTCGACCTGGTCCGCGAACTCGGCGTGACCGCCATCCGCTACCCCGGCGGCAACTTCGTCTCCGGCTACAAGTGGGAGGACTCCGTCGGCCCGGCCGAGGACCGCCCCCGCCGCCTCGACCTCGCCTGGCGCTCGACGGAGACGAACCGGTTCGGTCTCTCCGAGTACATCGCGTTCCTGAAGAAGGTCGGCCCCCAGGCGGAGCCGATGATGGCGATCAACCTGGGCACCCGAGGCGTCGCCGAGGCCCTGGAACTCCAGGAGTACGCCAACCACCCCGCCGGTACCGCCCTCGCCGAGCAGCGGATCGCGCACGGCGACAAGGACCCCTTCGGCATCAAGGTCTGGTGTCTCGGCAACGAGATGGACGGCCCCTGGCAGACCGGCCACAAGACGGCCGAGGAGTACGGCAGGATCGCCGCCGAGACGGCCCGCGCGATGCGCCAGATCGACTCCGACGTCGAACTCGTCGCCTGCGGCTCCTCGTCCCAGGCCATGCCGACCTTCGCCGCATGGGAGGCGACCGTCCTCCAGGAGACGTACGACCTGGTCGACTACATCTCGCTGCACGCCTACTACCAGCCGCACGACGGCGACCTCGACTCCTTCCTCGCCTCCGCCGTCGACATGGAGTCCTTCATCGAGAATGTGGTCGCGACCGCCGACCACGTGGGCGCCCGCCTCAAGTCGAAGAAGAAGATCAACCTCTCCTTCGACGAGTGGAACGTCTGGTACACGGCGGACTGGGAGGAGCAGACGAAGAACGCGGACCCGGCCGACTGGCCGGAGGCGCCGCGCCTGCTGGAGGACAACTACAGCGTCCTGGACGCCGTCGTCTTCGGCTCGCTGCTCATCGCCCTGCTCCGGCACGCGGACCGCGTCACGGTCGCCTGCCTCGCCCAACTCGTCAACGTCATCGCGCCGATCATGACCGAACCGGGCGGCCCGGCCTGGCGCCAGACGACCTTCTTCCCCTTCGCCCAGGCCTCCCGCTTCGGCCGCGGCCAGGTCCTCGACGTCCGCGTCGACTCGCCGACCCACGACACCAAGGTGTACGGCGAGACCGACCTGCTGCACGCCACCGCGGTCCGCGCCGACGACGGCACCGTCACCGTCTTCGCCGTGAACCGCAGCCGCACCGAGCCGCTGCCCCTCGAAGTCGCCCTGTCCGGCCTGGACTTGACCTCCGTCGCCGAACACACGGCCCTCGCGGACGCCGACCCGGACGCCCGCAACACCCTCGCCGACCCCGACCGTGTCACCCCCCACCCGGTCGAGGGCACCACCCTCACGGACGGCACCCTCACCGCCGTACTGGAACCCCTGTCGTGGAACGTGATCCGACTGGCCTAGTTCTCGATGTGCACCTGTGCGGGCGGATACGGGTACGAGGACGTCGTGCCGACGGCCCAGTAGCCGCCCGTGCCGGGGACCGCCGCGAGGGCGAGGGGGAGGACCGGAGTGGTCGCGGTCGGGCCGCGTTCGCTCACCCAACTCCCGTTCTCCCAGCGGAGGTGGTGCGCGCGGGTCTGGTCCCAGAAGTCCCAGCCGGTGATGCGGTCGGGGCCGCCCTGGCCGTCGTCGACGATCCCGGACAGCATGCCGACCGTGAACGGGGTGGTGACGTAGGTCCAGGAGTTGCCGTCGCCGTGCATCAGCGTGACGCTCGGGGGTTTGCCGGGCGGGCCGCCGACCCCGTAGGAGTAGCCGGTGAGCCAGATGTCGTCGTCGGCGACCGGGAGGAGGCCGGTGACGGAGGCGCGGATGCCGGGTGGCGTGGGCAGTTCGGTCCACGCCGTGCCGTCCCAGCGCGCGATGAGGGCGCTGTCGTAGACCCAGACGTCACCGGAGGGCAGGACGCGCAGGCCCGACGGGGTGGCGGTGGTGCCGCTCGGGGGCGCCGGCTCCCAGGTCCAGTCGGCGCCGTGGCCGTGCAGCAGGAGCAGGCCGTCGCTGGAGCGCCCGGAGATCCAGGTGTCGCCGTCGGGGCCGAGCGCGACGTCCGTGAGGTCGGTGCCGGAGGCTCCGCGGCCGGGGAAGTCGGCGTCCTGCCAGGTCACGCCGTCCCAGGCGAGCAGCCGGTACCCGCCCGTCGTGCCGTGGCCGAGTGCCCAGGCGCGCTCGGCGGTGCCGGCGACCGCGTGCAGGTATCCGCTGAAGCCGAGGTGGGAGAGGTCGACGCGGCTCCAGACCGAGCCGTCCCAGACGAGGGCCAACGGGGTCCCGCGCGTGCCGCCGTTGCGGCCCTCCTCGCCGACCGCCCAGGCCAGACCGGGGCCGGCGGCGGCCACGTCCAGCAGCTGGGCGGCCGGGGCGCAGTCCGGAGCCGGGACGGCGGTCCAGTCGTGGGGCACCCCGGCGCTCGCCGACCTCGCCGCGGCCGCACTGGCCGCTCCCGTGCTCGCCGAGACCAGACCGAGTCCGGCCCCGACTCCCACCACGCCACTGATGAATCGCCGTCTTCGCACGGGAGTTCCCCCTCATCACCGTCCGCGGCCCATGGGCCCACACGGTGAACCAGCCTGCCGAAGAAGGCAATGCGGGCGTACGTCCCTTTCAGGTCACGCCCGCGCCCGACACTTGGCGCCCCTCACACCGCCGTCACCGGCACCCCTCCCGCCGCCGAACCCAGCAGCGTCAGGCCCACCTCCGCCGGACCCGAGGCCGTGGTGCCGTCCGAAAGGACCGCCAGGGCAAGGGTGTTGGTGCCGCGGGTGCGCAGGATCCCGTTCGGCAGGACGAAGGTGTGCTGCGGGCCGACGTCGTTGATGTACTGGCCCATGTTCCAGCCGTTGAGGAAGATCTGGACGCGATAGGCGCGGGCCACGTCGTCGTTGAGGACCAGCCCGATCGACGCGTCGATCCCGGCGTCGACGGCGAGCTTGAAGCTGCGCCGGTACCAGGTCACGCCCTGCCGCTTCTCGGCGTTCACCAATTCGCCCAGAGCCCATTCGCCGTCACCGAACTCCGGCAGATGCCAGCCGTTGCGCTCCCCGTACAGCCCGCCGTTGTTCTGCGGCCCGCGCACCGGATCGGACGCCGCCTCGCCCTGGATCCGCCAACTCACCTTCGGAGCGGCCCCCTTGAAGGTCACCGCGGTCAGCCCGCGGGCCACCTTGTGGGTGTCCGTCGACTTGCCGTCCATGTCGTGCTGCATCCGCCGCACCAGCACGGACAGCACGTGCGCGCCCGAGGTGCGCAGCGCCTGCGGCACCGCGAACTCGGCCGTGGCCGTCCAACTCCCCTGCCGGACCGAGGTCTTGTCCGGCACCGGCATCCGGTGCGCGCCCAGCGGCTGCCCGTCCAGCCAGGCGAGCAGCAGCCCCTGCGTGCCCGTGCTGTAGGCGAGGGACACGGACTGCGCGCCGGTCGCGTCGGCGAAGTGGCCGCGGTACCAGACGTCTCCGTAGTGGAAGCCGTAGTCGTCGGCGAAGAGCACCGGCTGTCCGGCGGGGACCGGTGTGGTGCTGAACGAGGTCGTGCGGTCGGCGGTCTTCCAGGCGGAGTCGTCGAAGGCGAGGGCGGCCTCCGGGTTCTCGGCCTTCTTGCGCCAGCCGTCGGCCAGCGAGGGCAGGGCGACCGTACCGACACCCGGCAGCGGCTGCGTGGCCCGCAGGCTTCCGGAAGGCGCGGCGGCGGTCGTCAAGTCGTTGTCGTTCCAGGTGACTTCGAGGATTCCGCGCGGCCCCCACACCTCCAGTTCGGCGTCCGTGACGGTGTCCCCGGTGAGCGCGACCGTCACCCCGGTGACCGTCACCGTCCGCACCAGGGCGGGCCCGTAGGCGAGGACCGCCCCCGACGGGGTGTCGTAGGGCCACAGCCGCAGGGAGGTCTCGTCGTCGGCGAGCAGCAGGAGCAGCGGGGTGGCAGTGCCGCCACCGGACACCAACACCCGGGTGAGTCCGCCCAGTTCGGCCTCGATCCGCAGCAGCCCGTCGGTGTACGTGGAGGTGGCGTCCCCGTCCAGCACGGCCACCGTCGGCTGGACCTCGCACTCGATCGCGGTCACGGTCTGCTCGCCCGCGGGCCCGGTGAGCACGGCGATCTCCTGCCGTCCGGCGGTGAGCGCCAGCATGGGCTGGGCGGTGGAGTACCGCACCTTCCGCCGCCCGAGCTGGATCGAGGCGGCCAGCAGTCGCGCGTCCTTCGCCGGCACGGTGACCGGCGCGTCGATGCCGGGCAGGGTCGAAGTGACCGCCTTCGTACCGTCGTTGCGCAGGACGTAGACCTGGGCGCCGGTGTCGGGGTTGGCCAGGTGGTACGCCTTCAGACCGGTCACCGTGACGTCCGCCGCCCGGTCCAGCTTGGCGAGGTCGGGCACGTGCTGGACCAGATGCCCGAGCTGGTGCATGGGGACCAGCTTCGCCGTGGGCTGCCGAGCCTCGTCGATGGCGGCCCCGTAGTCGTACGAGGTGTACACGCACGGCGCGGGCAGCCAGCCCCAACTGGTTCCGCCGTAGGTCATGTAGACGTTGTGCAGGGTGATGCCGTTGGCGAGGTTGGTGAGGTAGAAGCGCCGCTCGTACGCCGCGTCCCGGGTGCGCCGGGACTCCGCGTACCCCTTCCCCTTGAACTCGACCCCGCCCCACGGATCGAACCAGCCGCCCCCGAACTCCGGCACGAACCCCGGGGTGTCCGGGCTGGCCGTGGCCCCGCCCTTCGCGCCGCCGATCCCGAAGTGCCCCCAGTCCGGGGCGGGTTGGCTGGGGGAGGGGTAGCCGTCGAAGCCGTACAGCCAACGCCCTTCCTCCCCACCCATGTCGAAGCTCCCGGGGGTCCAGTAGCCGTTGCGGCCGTTGTCGTTGTGGAAGAGGGGCACGTCGATGCCGTCGGCCCGCACCTTCGCGTACAGGTGGGCCATGTAGTCGCGGCCGGCCGGCTGGTCGACGTACGCGTTGTACTCGTTCTCGATCTGGTAGAGCAGGACCGTGCCCGCGCCGTCGGTGTACAGGTGGCGGGCGACGATCGCGTTCACCCGGGTGAGGAACTCGTCGACGTGTCCGAGATACGTCGGGTCGGAGGTGCGGGCCGTGCCCTTGGTGACGGTCAGCCAGCCGGGGTAGCCGCCCGCGTCGATCTCGGCGTTGATGTACGGGCCGGGGCGCAGGATCACGTACAGGCCGGTCTCGGCGGCCATCGTCAGGAACAGGTCCAGGTCGCGGACGCCGGTGAAGTCGTAGCTGCCGGGCGCGGGGGAGTGGTAGTTCCAGGAGACGTAGATGCTGACCGCGTTGTAGCCGTGCGCGCGCATCTTCTGCAGGACGTCCCGCCACAGGGACGGGCTCGGCAGCCGGAAGGGGTGCAGCTCGCCCGACCAGACGACCAGGCGGCTGCCGTCGACGAGCAGCGAGTAGCGGTCGAATTCGATCGTGTGCCGGCGGCCGTCCGCGCCCGGCGGCGCGGGCGAGGGGCCGGTGGGCGCGCTCGGCGCGGCGTAGGCGCAGCTCGCCGCCCCGCTGCCGCCGAGCGCCAGGCCGAGCGCGGCCGATCCGGCGAGTGCGCTGAAGGTACGTCTGCTGAGCCCCAAGGAAGCCTCCGTCGTGCGGGTCCGTCGGCGGGCGAATTCGGGGTCATTGTGTACGGAGGGACACCCCACAATGGTCGTATGAGGATCTCGGCACGGGCGGATTACGCGGTACGGGCGGTTCTTGAGCTCGCCGTTCGGCAGGACGGCGCAGCGGTGAAGGCGGAGGCCATCGCCGCCGAGCAGGGCATCCCGCACAAGTTCCTGGAAGGGATCCTCGGCGATCTGCGGCGCGCCGGGGTCGTGGACAGCAGGCGCGGCGGGGGCGGCGGCTACCGGCTGGCCCGGGAGGCCGCGAAGATCACGGTCGCGGATGTCATACGGGCGGTGGACGGCCCGATCGTGTCCGTACGCGGCGAGCGGCCCACCGGCCTGGAGTACACCGGGTCGGCCCAGCCGCTGCTGCCGCTGTGGATCGCGCTGCGGGCCAATGTGCGCAAGATCCTGGAGGGCGTCACGATCGCCGACATCGCGGCGGACGCCCTGCCGGAGCCCGTGCGGGAGCTGGCGGCGGAACCGGCGGCCTGGGAGAACCCGTAAAGGATCGAGCGAGGTCGTACGGGGTCGGGCGAGGCTGGTGGGCTGCCGCCCCGGCGTCCCGGTCCGCGCCCCTCGCCGCACCGGGAGAGGGTGAGCGGGACGGGAACCGGGTCCGAGTCCGCCGAGGGGCGGCAGCCGGTCGGGGTGCGATCAGCGGTGGCGGGTCGGCCGGTGGCCGTTCACCTGGTGGCTGATCAACTGGTGCTGACGCCCACGGTCAGGGTGGCCGCGTAGCCGTCGGACACGCTGGACCCGAGGGCGGTCAGGGTCAGCAGGCCGGAGGCGGCGCCGCCGTCGTCGTAGACGGAGTCGTCGGCGAGGGCCGTCTCGGCGGTGGTGTTGTCCGAGTACGGCGAACTGGCCTGCACCTCCTCGTTGATGTCGGTGTCGAAGAAGAGCTGGCCGGTGTGGACGAGTGTGCCGCCGGTGTACGTGCCGTCGGCGAGGGTCACGTCCGTGTGCACCCGCATATGGACGTGGACGGCGCGCGAGACGTAGTGACCCGGCCAGATGGACGTGATGGTCGCCCGGCCGTCGGAATCGGTCAGTTGCCCGCCGCGCAGGAAGGTGCCGTCGTCGTCCTCCGTGTGGCCGTTCTTGCCGACGAAGCCGGAGTACTCGCCGAGCGCGTCGCAGTGCCAGAGCTCGACGAGGGCGTCGGCGAGCGGCGCGCAGTCGTTGTCCTGGTCGACGACGGTGAAGGTGTACTGGACCTCGACGCCTTCCTTGTCCTCTCTGATGTCCTCGCGGATCAGGGCGCCGTCGAGCGAGTACGGGCCTTCGGTGACCTCGGAGGTGAGGGTGCAGACGCCGCTCGTCGCCGAGTCGGTGGCAGCCGCCTCGGTGAAGACGGTGGTCGACCCGCTCCCGGTGGCGGGCGTGTCGGCCGAGGCGAGACCGGCGGCCACGAGACCGCCCGCCAGGGCCGCGGTGCCGCCGCCGATCAGGACGCGGCGACGCTGGAGGCCCTTGTCCCGGCGGTGCCGGGCGGGCTGTTGGCTGTGCTGATTGTGGTGCTCCGTGTTTCCCGTCATGGCCACGAAGCTAGGGGCGTACCTGAAGGATTCCTTAATGTGCGGCTGTGAAGGCGCTAGGGATGGATCGGTCAACGCCCCCTTATTTCAACAGAGTTCGCATGCTATGGGAACAGTGTGAATAGCGCGTCTGTGAATGGCTTGAGTTCGCCCTGACCGTCGTCGGTGTGCGTTCCTACGATGCGATCGCCCCCGGCCTTCACAGAATCCCCATAGATTCCGCACAGGGCCGAGGGCGTGCCACCCCCCACTCACAGAACCGGAGACACCATGTCTGGTGGACTTCTGCTGGGCGGCGCCATCGCCGCTCTGCTCACCACCGCGCTTCCCGCGCACAATCCGTCGGGCGGGTTCGAGGACCCGCCCCCGGACAAGATCATCATCAAGGTCGCCACGGTGAACGGCTCCGGCTGCCCGCAGGGCACCACCGCGGTCGCCGTGTCCGAGGACAACACCGCGTTCACGGTCACCTACAGCGACTACCTCGCCCAGGCGGGCGGCACCTCCGACCCGACGGCGTTCCGCAGGAACTGCCAGCTCAACCTGGTCGTCCACGTCCCGTCGGGCTTCACGTACGCCATCGCCAGCGCCGACTACCGGGGCTTCGCCGCGCTTCAGGGCGGCGCGAACGGCACGCAGCGGGCCTCGTACTACTTCCAGGGCTCTCCGCAGACCGTGGCCAAGACCCACCCCTTCAACGGCCCCTACAACGACAACTGGCAGGCCACCGACGAGACCGACTGGGCCCAACTGGTCTGGGCGCCCTGCGGAGTTCAGCGCAACTTCAACATCAACACCGAGCTGAGGGTGACCGCGGGGTCGGCGAACCCCGGCAAGGTCAGCTTCATGACGATGGACTCGACGGACGGGGACATCAGCACGATCTACCACATGGCGTGGCAGCAGTGCCCGGCGTCCTGACCAGGGCGTGAGGGGGTGGCCCGCGGTCTGCGGGCCACCCCTGCGTCAGCTCCGCTCGACGCCCAGCGTCAGCGTGCCGGTGTAGCCGGCCGAGGTCGAACTGCCCAGCGCGGTCAGCGTCATGAGGCCGGACGCGGCGCCGCCGTCGTCGTAGATCGAGTCCTGGGCGAGGGTGGTGCGGGTGACCGTGTTGGTCGAGTACGGCGAGATCACGGCGACCTTGGTGGTGATCGACTCGTCGATGAAGAGCTGCCCGGTGTGCAGTTCCGTGCCGCCGGTGAACGAGCCGTCGGCGGTGAGGGTGACGCCGGTGTGCACCTTGACGTGGATATGCACGCAGCGCCCGCGGTACCAGCCGGGGTAGATCGTGGTGATGCTCGCGAGGCCGGCACTGTTGGTCAGCACGCCGCCGCGCAGGAAGGTGCCGTCGTCGGGCTCGGTGTGGCCGTTGTTGCCGACGAAGCCGGAGTACTCGCCGAGGGCGTCGCAGTGCCAGATCTCGACCAGGGCGTTGGGGATGGTGGCGCAGGTGTCGTCGTCCACGACGGTGAGCGCGAGCTTGAGCGGGATACCGGCCTTGCCTTCGGTGACGTCGGCACGGACGTACTGTCCGTCGAGGTAGTAGGGGCCTTCGGTCATTTCCTTGGTGAGGGTGCAGACGGCTGCGGCGGCAGCGGGGGTCGCGTCCGTGGGGGCTTCGGGTGCGGCTGCGCCGACGGCGCCTACGGCGAGCGTGGCTGCGGTGGCGCCGGTGGCGATCAGCACGGTTCGGCGGCCGATCGGGGTGGGGGTTGCTTCCGAAGTGTCTGTCATGAACACGGCAGATTAGGGAGGGACTCTGTCGAGGGGCTGTGGATTGGGCAAAGTGATGGGGCGTCAAGTTACTTGTCGGACACGTGGGTTGCTCCGCGGTCACCGGGGTCGCGGTGGCAGGCCTGGGCGTCCTGCTCCTCACGGCCGGCCGGTACGGACTGGGTGCGCTCGCCCTGGTGGCGTTCGTGAGCGTGGCGATCGCCACGGGGCGAGACATTGCGCGCTTCCGGGTGACGAACGGGGCCGGTGCTGCCGACGCGTGAGTGAGCGGTTCGGTCGCGTGGAACGCCGGCGTCGTGCCGCCGTCTCCGAGGAGGCTCAGTCAGGCAGTGCCACCGTGAGGTCCACCTCGACGAGCTGTTCGGGAAAGCCCAGTTGGGCGACGCCCAGGAGCGTGCTGGCCGTGGTGAACGCCGGTGCCAGGGCCGAGTTGGTGAGTCGGTGCCACGCGGCTGCGAGGTCAGGCCTCTCGTCGCTCCGTACGTAGATCACCGACCGCACCACGTGGTGCGGTCCGGCGCTCACCGCTGCCAGCGCGGTGAGCGCGTTCGCGACGACCTGGTCGACCTGGGATTCGAGGGAACCGGCACCGACGAGGTCACCGTTCCTGTCCAGCGGGCACTGTCCCGCCAGATGGGCTGTACGGCCTGCCTCGACCACGGTGATGTGGTGGTAGCCGGGTGTCTGGTGGAGCTGCTCAGGGTTGATGCGGGTGATCTTCTCGGTCATGTCCGCGAGTCTGACCGGCGTGGTGCCCGCCCGCACTCCAATTTGCCCCTGGTGCTACCGGGGGCTAGCGGGGTCCCTGTCGTAGGCGTACGACCGCCGTTCCGCCGTCGAGGTTCACCGTCGTGCGGTTCGGTGGGGCGCCGTCCTCCTCGTCGTCTCGCATGATCAGGGACGACTGGCGTTGTTTGAGTTCGTTCTGTTTGCCGGGGGAGAAGCTGGCGTGGAGTTGTTCGAAGCCGGTCGCCGATATCTGGCCGTGGCGGGCGCTGTTGCGCCAGGGGAGCAGGCCGGCTCGGCCTGCGCGGAGGAGGAGTTGGTCGGCGAAGGCGATGACGGTGAGCAGGATGACCAGTCCTGGCAGGGTCATGAAAACGGCGAATCCCATGTTCCCCAGTATCGGGTGCACTTGGCCGGAACCGCTGGCGGCGGGTGGCGCGGGGTCTCTAGCTTGGGCCGCGTGAACGGCGAGGGGGGATTGGTTGTGAATCGGGGGAGGGCACTGGGGCGGGTTGTCGTGGTGCGGGGGAACGGGCAGGGCAGCGGGGTGCTGCTCGACCGGCGGACGGTCCTCACGGCGTTGCACGTGGTGGTCGACAGCGGGGTCGTCGAGGTGGTCCATCCGTCGTCGGGCAAGCTCGTGCCCTGCCACATCAGCGGAGCGGACGAGTTGCTCGACGTGGCCGTGCTGACCGCGGCGACGGACGTGATCGGCGCCGACCTCGCCGCTCCCATGGGCCGGCTCAGGCTCGGCAGGGTCGCCACCGCCGCCCCGCTGCCGTACTGCGAGATCGTCGGCTTCCCGGAGATCATGCGCTACGGGCAGTACGGCGACGACCTCGACTACGACCAGTACCGGGCGAGCGTGCTGCCCATGGCCGGACGGATCAAGGGCGTCCTCACCTGCGAACTCGACCGACCGGCCGCCGAGGAGCGGGGATACGACGGTTCCCCGCTCGGCGGGCTGTCCGGCGCGCCGATCTTCGCCGGCCCCGTGCTGCTCGGCGTCGTGACCCAGGTGCCCCAGGGCCGACAGCACCTCCGGATCGAAGGCGTGTCGATGGCGGAGGTCGTGCAGCGATGGACGGCGATCTTCCGCGGCGCGCTCCTGGAGGAGATCGCCGAAGTCCATCCCCAGGACGAGTACTTCGAGGCCCGGTACGCCAAGGACCTGAGCTCCCAGTACCGCAGGACGGAGATCTTCGGCATCGAGGAACTCGGCCGCAGCGAGTCCCGATGGGACCTCGACACCGCGTATCTGAGCCTGCGTGCCGAGGCCCCCGCGCACGGGTACGTGCCCGTGGAACGCGGGCGGCGTCGCAGGACATGGGGAGGTGCCCAGCGCATTGATTCCCTGTTGACCGATCGGCCCCGCGCCCTGCTGCGCGGCGAGGCGGGCGCCGGCAAGACGACCCTCGTCTGGTGGCTCGCCGCCCACGCCGCCAACGGCACGCTCAGCGACGATCTCGCCGAGCTCAACGGCCTCGTCCCCTTCGTCGTCCCCCTGCGCGCGGTGCACGCCGGCGGTGGACGCTTCCCCGCGGTGTCGGAACTCCTGGCCGCCGGACGGACGATCACGGACGGACAGCCCGACGGCTGGGCCCACCGCGTGCTGGACGCGCGGCGTGGCTTCCTCCTGGTGGACGGTCTGGACGAGGTCCCGGAGGCACAGCGCGAGGAGGCCCGACGCTGGCTGGCGGCTCTCCTCGACCGCTACCCCGGCACCCGATGCCTGGCGACCGTGCGCCCGAACGCGGTCGACAAGCAGTGGCTCGACGGGGACGGCTTCGCCGAGCTGGCCCTGCTGCCGATGAGCGACGACGACATCCGCGCCTTCGTGCATGCCTGGTACAACGCCGCCCGTGTGGAGTGCGACAGCTTCTACGACGGTCGGCGCGGCCGGGAGGAGTACGAACTCCTCTCCTCCCTGGAACAGGACCTGGTGCACCAGTTGGCGCAGAACGCGGCCCTGGGCGACCTCGCCCGTACCCCGCTGCTGTGCGCCGTGATCTGTGCCCTGCACCGCAGCCGCCGCGGTCTGCTACCCACCACCCGCTGGCAGTTGTACCAGGCCGCCCTCGGCATGCTCCTGGGCGGACGGGACGCCGGGCGAGGCGTGCGGCACACCGGCCAGGTCAAGCTGGAGTCCGGTCAACAGCACACGCTGCTCCAGCGGTTGGCCATCTGGCTGGTACGCACCGGACAGCAGCAGATGACGCACGGCGAGGCGGTGCAGCAACTCGACCTCGCCATACGGGACATGCCGCCCGTCCAGGAGCAGGGCTCGCCCGAGCAGGTGCTGCGCTTCATGCTCGACCGCAGCGGGCTCCTCCAGGAACGGGCCGACGACACGATCCAGTTCATCCACCGCACGTTCCAGGACTTCCTGGCGGCCAAGGAGTTCCACGAGAGCGGCTGTCTCCCCGAACTCGTCAAACATGCCGGCGACGAGGCCTGGCAGGACGTGATCGTGCTGGCCGTCGGACACGCGGCCCGTCCGGAGGCGAGCCGCCTCATCGAGGCACTGCTGGGCCTGGGGGACGAGGCCACCGAGCGCCGGGCCGACCGTTTCCGCCTCCATGTGCTGGCGGCGCGGTGCGCGACCAACGCCGAGGTGCTGAGCCAGCCGGTGATGGACGCGGTGAAGGCGCGGGTGGACGCCCTCATGCCGCCGCGGGATCCCGAGGAGGTCGAGGAACTCGCCGGCCTGGGCGACTGGATCGTGGGCGTGCTGCCCGACGGGGAGCAACTGCGTGATCGGGTGGCCCTGAACACCGTGCGCTTACTGGCCCGGGTGCGCAGCGCGAAGTCCCGGCGGAAGCTGCGGCAGTGCGCGCTCCATCTGGCACCGCTCATCCGCAGCGAGGTGGCGAGGGGCTGGGACCTGCACCCGCTGGAGGAGTTCGTCAGCGAGGTGCTGGAAGGGGCGTCCGTTCCCGAACTGCTCGTCGGCAAGCGGGAACAGCTCGTACGGTTACCCCGGCTCGCGGCCGTCACCAAGCTCATCGTGCGGGGCTCGTA
Organism: Streptomyces sp. NPDC002499; assembly: GCF_053595415.1. NCBI lineage: Bacteria > Bacillati > Actinomycetota > Actinomycetes > Kitasatosporales > Streptomycetaceae > Streptomyces > Streptomyces sp. NPDC002499. Next base: position 354,124 of record NZ_JBSFXO010000004.1, on the reverse strand, counting down.
CGACCCGATGGAGCTGGACGCCAACCTGCCGGTGCGGCAGCTCGAATCCCTCGCCATCTGGAACAACGAGGCCGACCTGAGCCTCGAATTCCTGCACAGCCGAGTGGATCTGAGAAGCCTCGAAGTACAGGAGTGCAGGTCCCTGCGGGGTCTCGCCGTGCTGACCGACCTCGACCTGACGGTGCTCAGGGTGACCGGAGGCGGCGGCGAACCCCTCAGGCCGCATCCGCGCGTGCGCCACCTTGAGGTGGGGGTCGAGAACATCGGACGGTTCGACACCCTGGAGGCGTGGACCGAACTGCGGACGCTGACGGTCGAGGGGTACAGCCGCGATCCGGTGTGGATCCTGAACACCGCCCTGAGCGCGCCCCGGCTCACCCGGATCGCGCTGGCGATCGGCTCCCTCCAGGAACTGCGGCGGCTGGACCCGATCCCGCAGATGGAGCGGCTGATGATCACCGACCTGCAAGAACACAGCGACATCGATCAGTTGAGCCGGGTCTTCCCCAACCTGCGCAGACTGGCGATGGGGTTGGTGACCTCGGGTCCGGACACACTCGATCTGCGGTCACTGCACGGCATGTACGACCTGCGACTGGACCTCTGGAGCACGCATTGGGGAAAGGTCACCCTCTTCGGAGCGGAGGCCTTCGGCGACCGGCTGCAGCTCCATGAAGGTGTTCCGGTCTACTGAGCGCTCCCACGCGCGTGAGCGAGAAAGTCGGCCCAAGTACCGGGCGAGACGGCGAGTTGGGGCCCTTGCCGGTCCTTGGAGTCACGCACGTGCACGGTGCCCGGGCAGGCGGCGACCTCAACGCAGTCCCCGTCGCCACCGCTGCTGTAGCTCGACTTGAACCACGTCAGTCCGCTGGTGCTCATAACGCTCCTCGCATCCGTTCCAACAGACTCTTCGAGTCATCGAAGGTGAGAGCCTGTGAACGCATCCTGGCATAACGCCTTTGGAGGACGCTGATCTCTTTCGGTTCCGAGACGAGAAGGCCGCCTCGCTGCCCCTCGCAATAGACGAACCACGAGTTTTCCGGGGTCTCCAACAACTGCATGGGGCCATCCAGCCCAGCGTGCGTCTCCCGCACCTGCGGCATGATCTGGATCTCCACGTTCCGCAACTCCGCGATCGCCAGCACATGGTCGATCAGCTCCCGCGTGACCTCGACCCCGCCCGTCCGCCGCAGGAACAACCCCTCCTCCAGGATGAAGCCGAACGCCGTGTTGGGCCGCTCCCGCAGCAACCGCTGCCGCTCCGCCCGCGCCACCCACTGCGCCTCGATCTGTTCGTCGTCCAGCGGCGGGAGTTGGTTGGCGAACAGCGTCCGCGCATACGCCTCGGTCTGCAACAGCCCCGGAATCAACCGGCATTCATACGTGTAGAGCGTGATCGCCTCCCCCTCCAACCGCGCCCACCGCCGAAACCAAGCCGCCAACCCCGGCTGCCGAGCCAGCGTCGGAAACGCCCGCCGCAGCGCACCCGCGTTGCCCAGGGCCTCCTCCGCCCGCTCCATCAGCGCCCGATCCGGCATCCGCCGCCCCAACTCGATCGACGCCACCGTATGTTTGGAATACCCCACCAGCGCGCCGAACTCCTCCCGCCCAAGTCCCGCATGCTCGCGCAGCGCCTGAAGCACCGCGCCGAACGTCCGCAAGCTGTCCGACGCCTCCGGCTCATCGACCACAGTCGGTCACCTCCCGCACCCATGGTCACGTTCCGTCACTCGTACTGTCCAGTCCGTAACCGCGTACGCTGCCGCGCTGTACGCGGCGCTCACCTGGATAACAGCCGTTCCGGCCCGCCAGATTGGGCGCATGACAGCGCTCCCCACCCCACAACAACCGGTCACCGTACGTGCGTTCGCGCAGCGACTGAGCGCAACCCCCCGCGCCGCCCGCCTCGCCCGGCACCTCGCCGTGGCCCAGCTCCACACCTGGGGCATCCCGCCCGGTTGTGACGCCTCCGACGCCGTCGCACTGGTCGTCGCCGAGCTGGCTGCGAACGCGGTGACGCACGGCCGGGTGCCGGGGCGGGACTTCGAGCTGCGGCTGTCCCTCGTCACGGGCAGCGTCCGGGTGGAGGTGACGGACACGCTCGCCGAGAAGCGCCCGCCCGCACCCGGCGAGATGGCCGGACCCCACGACCCCCTCGACGAATCCGGCCGCGGACTGCTCCTCGTGGACGCCGTCGCGGACCGGTGGGAGGTACTGGAGCGGGAACCGCCGGGCAAGACGGTCCGCGCGGAGGTCGATCTGCCAGGGTGGGCGGTGCTGTGGCGGTGATCGCGCGGTCGGCCCATCGCGACGCCAATTCCGTTGCGTCAAAAGGTATTTCGTGGCTCACTCCGACGGCGGTTACGGTCGAAATCATGGACTGGAGCTATCACTCGGCCGAAGAACTCACCACCGCCCTGCGTGCCGGCGAGGTGACCTCGGTGGAACTGACCGACGAGGCGATCGCCCGTATCGAGCGGGACGACAAGGCGATCAACGCGATCTGCGTGCCGGACTTCGACCGGGCGCGGGACGCCGCGCGCGATGCCGACCGGGCGCGGGCGCAAGGTGAGGACCGGCCGCTGCTCGGCATCCCGGTCACGGTCAAGGAGTCCTACAACATCGCCGGACTGCCCACGACCTGGGGCATGCCGGAACACCGGGACTTCCTGCCCGCCGAGGACGCGGTGCAGGTGTCCCGCCTCAAGGACGCCGGCGCGGTGGTGCTCGGCAAGACCAACGTGCCCTTGGGGCTGCGGGACGTGCAGAGCTTCAACGAGATCTACGGCACCACCAACAACCCCTGGGATCACGGCCGTACGCCGGGCGGCTCCTCCGGCGGATCGTCGGCGGCCCTGGCGGCCGGGTTCGGCGCGCTGTCCATCGGCTCCGACATCGGCGGTTCGCTGCGTACCCCCGCACACTTCTGCGGGATCTACGCGCACAAGCCGACGGTCGACCTGGTCCCCACCCGCGGCTCGGTCCCGCCCGCCGTGCCGGCCCGGCCGGTCGCCTCCGACCTCGCCGTCGTCGGTCCGATGGCGCGCACCGCACACGACCTCACGCTCCTGCTCGACGTCATGGCCGGACCGGATCCGCTGACCCACGGTGTGGCGTACGAACTGGCGCTGCCGCCCGCGCGCCACGAGCGGCTCGACGGCTTCCGGGTCCTGGTCATCGACGAGCACCCGTTCATCCCGACCGGGACCGCCGTGCGGGCGGGCGTGCAACGCGTGGCCGACGCGCTCGCCGACGGCGGCGCGCGCGTCGAACGGCACAGCGCCCTGCTGCCCAGCCTCGCCGAATCGGCGCTGATCTACACGCAGTTGTGGTTCGCGGGAGTCGGCGCACGTTTTCCCGCCGAGACGTACGAGCAACTGCGCGGCCTCGCCGCCGGATTGAGCGCGGACGATCAGGGTCTGGACGCGGCGCGGCTGCGGGGGCTCGTGTCGAGTCACCGCGACTGGGTCGACGCGGACAACCGCCGCGAGCTGCACCGGCACGGCTGGCGTCGGTTCTTCGCCGAGTTCGACGCCGTGGTGTGCCCGATCACGCCCACTCCGGCGTTCCCGCACGACCACGAACCGGATTCGATGAAACGCCGGCTCGACATCGACGGCGTCGCGTACCCGTACCTCGACCAGCTCGTCTGGGCCGGTCTTGCCACCATGCCCGGCCTGCCCGCCACCGCCGTACCGACGGGCCTGTCCCCCGAGGGGCTGCCGGTGGGAGTGCAGCTCATCGGCCCGATGTACGAGGACCGCACCCCGCTGCGGCTGGCCGAACTGCTGGAGCGGGAGCTCGGCGGCTTCCAGGCACCGAAGCGGGAGGGCGACAACGGCGGCAGCTGAACCGGGTCCGCGGCCCTCGGCCCCGACCCGGGCTCACAGGCTTCGCCCAGGAACGCTTCAGGTTGGGCCGGGACGCTGACGCCCATGCATGGACACCGACCCCACACCCCCGCCTCCGAGCGCAGCCGCCGCTGGTTCATGAACAAGGCGCTGCTCGCCGGCGGTGTCGCCGCCGTGGCGACCATGACCGGCTGCTCCAACGACTCGTCGGACACCGCGAGTTCGTCCACCGCCTCCCCGTCCGCCGGTGCCCCGAGCGGTATGCCGTCGGGCGGGCCCGGCGCGGGAGGCGGTGGCGGGGGCGGCATGGGCCCCGGGGCCTCCCAGGTCAAGTACAAGGACCTCAAGGGCGTCACCACCGACGGCACGGTCGTCGACGACCTGTTCACCGTCCACTCGACCGGCGTCTCCACGGACGGACTGGTCAAGGCCGCGCAGGCGTTCCTCGACGGGCTCTCCGCGAAGGAGCGCACGTCCTGCACCTTTGCCGTCGACGCCGACGAATGGACGGCCTGGAGCAACGTCGACGGCTACGACCGCAAGGGCGTCCGCATGGGCGACCTCACCGACAAGAAGCGCGACCTCGGCTACTCCCTGCTCGGCGTCGCGCTGTCCGCCGACGGCCTCACCCAGACCCGCAACATCATGAAGCTCAACCAGTTCCTCGGCGACTCCAACGGCGGCAACCAGAAGACCCTGACGGAGGGCCACTACTTCTTCACCTTCATGGGCACCCCGTCGACCACGAAGCCGTGGGGCTTCCAGTACGAGGGTCACCACGTCGCCATCAACTACTTCGTCCTGGGCGACCAGGTCGTGATGACACCGACCTTCATGGGCTCCGAGCCGACGACGGCCACGTACAAGGGCGAGAGGATCAGCCTGTTCCGGCCGGAGACCAAGGCCGGTCTGGCGATGATCCGTTCCCTCACCGAGGCACAGCTCGCCAAGGCGGTCTCCTCGCAGGACAACGGCAACGAGGACATGAAGGCCGGCGCCGGCGCGGACAACCTCAAGCTCGCCTACGTGGGCCTGCGCGGCTCCGAACTCACCTCCGCCCAGCGGGAGAAGCTCCTGGCCGTGGCCCGCGTCTACATCGGCTACATCAACGAGGGACACGCCGAGGTCAAGATGACCGAGGTCGAGAAGCACCTCGACGACACGTACTTCTACTGGATGGGCGGGACGAAGGACGACTCCGCCTTCTACTACCGCGTCCACAGCCCCGTAGTGCTCATCGAGTACGACGCCCAGGCCCCGCTCTTCTACCACGAGGCGTCCTCGGAGAGCCCGAGCGCGAGCGCCGGTGCGAGCGCGAGCTCCGACGCCGGCGGTCCCCCTGGCGGCGGTATGGGCATGGGCGGCGGCACCCCCTCCCAGGAACACATCCACACCATCATCCGCACCCCCAACGGCGGCGACTACGGCGTGGACCTGCTGAAGCTGCATTTGGACAACGACCACTGACATATGCCAAGTTGGGCCCTTATGGGCTAATAGGCGACCTTCGATTGCTCATCTCCCTGATCTGGCTGATATGAAACCACTTGGCCGAAAAAGCAAGATCAGGGGTGGATGTGGCGAAACGATTCGACTCCGGAGCACGGACCGGGGTGGTGATCGTCGGGGCGGGCCCGGCGGGGCTGGTCCTGGGGAACCTGCTCCTGGCCCAGGGCATCGACTGCGTGATCCTGGAACGGCGGGACCGCGAGGCCGTGGAGGGGCGGGCCAGGGCGGGCTTCCTGGCCGCCCACTCCGTACGCGTCCTGACCGAACACGGCCTGGCCGCCGGACTGTTGGAACGCGGCCGGCCGCACGGCACTTGCCTCTTCCGCAGCGAGCAGGGCGAATTCACCCTGGACTACGGGAAGTTGGGTCAGGGCGAGGTCCACACCGTCTACCCCCAGCAGGAGTTGGTCCGGGACCTCCTCGCCGAGTACCTGCGACGCGGCGGCGAGATCCGCTTCGGCGCCGAGGTCGAGGAGATCGCCGAGGGCCGGGTACGGGTCCGGGGAGCGGAGGACGTGACCGGACGCTATGTCGCCGGCTGCGACGGGCACCGGGGTGTCGGACGCCAGGCCCTCGCCGCGCACGGCATCCGTACCGCCCGCTGGGACCACGGGGTGACCTGGCTGGCCGTCCTGGTGGCGGCCCCGCCCAGCCTCGCCGCCGTCGGATACGCCCTGCACGACCGCGGATTCGCCGGCCACATGGCCCGCACGGAGACGGTCACCCGCTACTACCTCCAGTGCCCGCGAGGCACCGATCCGGCGGACTGGGACGGGGACCGCGTCTGGACCGAACTGGCGCAGCGGCTCCGCACGGACGAGTTCGGCCCCTTGAAGCACGGTCCGGTCCTGGAGAGGACGGTCGTCGACCTGCGCTCCGACGTCCTGGACTCCCCGGGCACCGGCCGCCTCTGGCTGGCGGGCGACGCCGCCGGACTCATCAGCCCCTCCGCGGCCAAGGGCGCCAACCTCGCCGTACTCCAGGCCGAACGCCTCGCGGAAGCCTTCGTGGCAGCCCTCACGCGCGGCGACGAGACGGACTTCGCCCGCTATGCCTCGTACTGCCTGCCCCGGGTCTGGCGGGCCCACGAGTTCTCGCACTGGATGAGCGGCCTCCTGCACGGCCCGTCCGCCGACGACCCCGAGGCCCAGTACGGCCGCGCCCTCCAGTACGCCCGCCTGGACAGCCTGCGCACCTCCCGCGCCCACCAGGATTTCTTCGCCGAGAACTACACCGGCATCTGACCCGAGGAACCCTCCCCATGAGCCTCACCGAGCCCGACGTGCTGCGCATCAAACAAGCCGCCGCCTACGTCGAGACCCACGACACGGACCAGGTCCTGGCGGAACTGTTTCCCGACCTGGCGGAGTCTGAACGGGCTTACGCCAGCCGCTACTTGAGCTACGACCACACCGCGGTCCTGGTCTTCCCCGACGTCCTCGACGGCCTGCGCGAAGAACTCGGCAACCTGGGCTTCGAATCGGGTCCGGTCTCGCCGAGCGTGGTGGTCCGAGGAAGGCTGGCGAGACGGTACGGCACAGTCGTAGGCGATACCCCGGTCGCCATCGTGCACGCGGCGGTGGCAGGCCGAAGCGTGGAGATCTTCGCCCTGCCGGTGACGCCGGGCTCCGCCCTGGAAGCCGTGGCAGCCGACGAACGCGAGACGGAACACGAGTCCCACCACGCGTTCGCGGCGACGACGGTACCGGCCGAGGTGCGGAATCTTCTCAAGGAGCGTGGCGCAGTACCGGACGGCGGGGGCCACAACGCCCACGAGCGCGTAACCGTCCAGTACTTCCGCACCAAAGCCGACAGCCGCTTCGAACTACGCCTCAGCGACAACCCACCCAGGGGCGCGGGGCTGTGACATTGTGCGGCTCCGCCGCGTCCGCGCGACCAGCCACACTCCACCCGCACCCGGCAACGAGCCCTAGCCCGTCTGCCCCATCCCCGCCGCATTGGGCCAACTCTGCGCGTTGGGCCACCCGGTGGCGGGCGCGGGCGCGAGCCCGGGACCTGTAGTACCCCGAACCTGCGCGGCGGTGAGCCCACCCCGCGCAGGAACCCCGGGCGGCGTGGCAGCCGCCGCAGGCATGGGCATCTGCGGCTGCGACGGCGTACTCATGGCCGGCGCGTACTGAGGCTGCTGCTGAGGAACCTGCGGCTGAATGACCTGCGGCTGAGGCTGCATCGGCATCTGGGCCACCGCCGGCATGGGCATCTGCGCCACGGCAGGCATGGGCATCTGGGCCACCGCCGGCATCGGCATCCCCACCCCGCCAGTTTGCGCAGCGGCCGGCATCGGCATCTGCATGGGCATACCGCCCCCGATGGCCTGCGCGACGAGCGGAATACCCGCCCCGTTCGTCTCGCTGACCAGCCGGTCCACGGCCGCCGTACCCGAGCTGTAGTTGGTCCCGGTACCCAGCTCGGGCACGGCGGCTCCCCTCCTGGTCCCGTAGAGCACCTGTTCCAGGCCGGACACCAGGCGACGCACGTCCACCTGGGGGCGCACCACGAGCCTCAGGAAGCGGCTGGACGAACCGATCTTGTTGCCGCATTCGCGGACCAGGATCCGGTGCTCGGTGAGCATCCGGTCCCGGACCACCGTGCCTTCGGCGCCCACGGGCAGGCGTACGAAGAGGAAGTTGCCCTGCGAGGGGTAGACCGTCAGGCCGGGGAGGGCCGAGAGCTGGCTCGACATGTCCAGACGGTCCCGATACACCTGGTGCAGGCTCTGCGCGTACTCGGCGCCGTGCTCCTTGAGCATGAACACCACGTACTCGGCGAAGGCGTTGAGGTTCCACTTCGGCAGCATCGAGCGGACCCGGCCGGCCAGCGAGGGGTTCGCGACCATGTAGCCGAACCGTATGCCGTGCAGGCCGAAGTTCTTGCCGAGGCTGCGCAGCACGACGACGTTGGGGCGCAGCATCGCCTCCTGGACGACGCTGGGTTCGGCCTCGGCGTCGGCGAACTCCAGGAACGACTCGTCGATGACGATCAGATCGAGGTCGGCCATCGCGTCCATGAACTGCACGAGCGACTGCTTGTGGAGGTAGCCGCCGTCGGGGTTGTTGGGGTTGCAGATGACGGCGACCCGGGTCCCGCGGGCGCGGATGAACTCGGCGTACTGGCCGAGGTCCAGGGCGAAGCCGCTGGACTCCTGGAGCGGGAACATGTCGACCCGCTTGCCGGTCTCCATCGGCTGGTCGGTCCAGCGGCCGAAGGTGGGGACGGGGATGGCGAGGGACTCGCGGACCAGCAAGTGGTCGATCCAGGTGATGAGTTCGGTGGAACCGTTGCCCATCGCGACCGCCTGCGGCGGGAGTTGGAGCAGGTTGCACAGCTCGGCGGTGATCGTGTCCGCGCTGCTCGGGTAGTACGTGATGATGTCGCGCAGTCTCGCCGACATCGTGTCGAACATGGCCGGTGTGGGGAAGTACGGGTTGCACGGAATGCAGAAGTCCACCGGGCCGGCTCCCTCGCCGCCCTCCCGCGTCAGCGCCGCCATCGACGGGCTGTGCGCCGCCGTGCTGCGGAACAACGAGGTGACGTTGTCGGCCATGGAACCTCCGTATGGGGCGGACCCGTCGGGGACGGCCGGGTCCGTCGTCTTGGGTGGCCCGCGCGGGGGAGCACGGGCCGCTCTTACATACGGAGTCTGGGGTGGCGTTGTTCAACGCGTGTGAAAGTGGTGTGAGTGTGGGAACCACCAGGCCGCCGGACGCATCCGGCGGCCTGTGACACGGTTCACCAGATCACGCGCTGAACGTGTGCACCGTCCTCGTGCGGTACGTCTGCCCAGGTCGCAGCGTCGTCGTCGGGAACGACGGCTGGTTGGGCGAGTCCGGGAAGTGCTGCGTCTCCAGGCACAGCGCGTCGCCCTGCCGGTAGACGCTGCCGCCGGTGCCGGTGAGGGTTCCGTCGAGGAAGTTGCCCGAGTAGAACTGCAGCCCCGGCTGGTCGGTGGCGATCTTCAGGGTGCGGCCCGAGCGCGGCTCGCGCAGGGTGGCGACATGCTCCGGTTTGGCCGTGATGCCCTTGTCCAGAACCCAGTTGTGGTCGAAGCCCTTCGCCTGCACCTGCTGGACGTGGCCGGCCCGGATGTCCCGGCCGATCGTCTTCGTCTTGCGGAAGTCGAAGGGGGTGCCGGAGACCTTCGCCAGTTCGCCGGTCGGGATCAGCCCCGTGTCGGTGGGCGTGTAGCGGGCGGCGGCGATCTGGAGCTCGTGGTCCTCGATCGTGCCGCTGCCCTCGCCGGCCAGGTTCCAGTAGACGTGACTGGTGAGGTTGACGACGGTGGCCTTGTCGGTGGTGGCCTCGTAGTCGATGGTCCAGTCGCCGTGCTTGTTCAGCGTGTACGTGACCTTCACCTTGAGAGTGCCGGGGTAGCCCATCTCCCCGTCGATGCTGGTGTAGTGGAGATGCAGGCCGACGTCGGAGCCCTTGGTGAACGGCTCGACGTCCCACACGTGCTTGTCGAAGCCCTGGGTGCCGCCGTGCAGGCTGTTCACGCCGTCGTTGACGGAGAGCTGGTAGCTCTTGCCGTCGAGCGTGAACTGCCCCTTGCCTATGCGGTTTCCGTAGCGGCCGATCAGCGCGCCGAAGTACGGGGTCTTGGCGACGTAGTCCTCGATGTTGTCGAAGCCGAGGGAGACGTTCGCCAAGTGGCCGTGCCGGTCGGGGATCTCCAGCGACTGCACCACGCCGCCCCAGGACAGGACCTTCAGTTTCGTGCCGCCGTTGGCCAGCGACCAGATCCAGACCTTCGTGCCGTCCGCGAGCTTGCCGAAGAGCTTCTTCGAGGGTGTCCTGCCGCCGGAGGCCTCGGCGGTACCCGTACCGAGGGTGGTCGCGGCGAGTCCCGCCGCCGCCGCACCCGCGATGACCGTGCGTCTGTTCAGTTCCATCTAGCGGCTCCTGTAAAGGAATTGGGCCCCGTGGATCTCTCCGGCGGGGCCCTTAGCTGATTTACGAACCGGACTTGCGCTTGTTCCACACATCGAAGCCGACCGCGGCCAGCAGGGCGAGCCCCTTGATGACCTGTTGCCAGTCGGTGCCGACGCTGAGGAGGTTCATGCCGTTGTTCAGCACACCGAGGACGAGACCACCGATGATCGCGCCGAGGACGGTACCCACACCGCCGCTCATGGACGCGCCACCGATGAACGCCGAGGCGATCGCCTCGAGTTCGAAGTTCAGGCCCGCCTTCGGCGAGGCCGCGTTCAGACGGGCGGCGACCACCAGACCCGCCAGGGCCGCGAGCACGCCCATGTTCAGGAAGACCAGGAAGGTGACCTTCTTGTCCTTCACCCCGGACAGCTTCGCCGCCGGCAGGTTGCCGCCGATGGCGTAGATGTGCCGCCCGAAGACCGCGTTGCGCATGACGTAGCCGTAGCCGACCACCAGCACACCGAGCACGATCAGGATGATCGGCGCACCCTGATAGCTGGCCAGCAGCATGGTGACCGCGAGGATCGCGGCGGCGATGGCGACGAGCTTCAGCAGGAAGGCGTTGCGCGGCAGCACCTCGAGCGAGAACTCCTGCTGGCGGCCCCGGTCGCGGACCTCCTGGAAGATCACGAAGGCCAGCAGCGCGAAGCCCAACAGCAGCGTGAGGTTGTGGTAGTTGGTGTCCGGGCCGACCTCCGGCAGGAAGCCGTTGCCGAGCTTCTGCAGACCGTCCGGGAACGGGCCGAGGGTCTGGCCCTCCAGGAAGATCTCCGTCAGACCGCGGAAGAGCAGCATGCCGGCGAGGGTGACGATGAACGACGGTATGCCGAGATACGCGATCAGGAAGCCCTGCACCGAGCCGGCCAGCGCGCCCACCACCAGGCACAGCACCAGCGCGACCGGCCAGGCCACCCCGTGCTGCACCGTGAGCACGGCCGCGAACGCGCCCACGAACGCGGTCAACGAGCCGACCGACAGGTCGATATGGCCCGCGATGATCACCAGCATCATGCCGATCGCGAGGATCAGGATGTAGCTGTTCTGGAGCACCAGGTTGGAGACGTTGCGCGGCAGCAGCAGGTCGCCGCCGGTCCACACCTGGAACAGCACCACGATCAGGCCGAGCGCGATCAGCATGCCGTACTGGCGCATGTTGCGGCGCAGGCCGCCCAGCATCAGCTGCAACAGGCCGCCGCCGGAGGCGGACCCGCCGCCCTTGCCGGGCGGCGCGGCGGCCGGGACCTTGTCCGTCACATCGGTGCTCATCGGGATACCTCTTTGTCCTTCGTCATCTGGCGCATCAGCACTTCCTGCGTGGCCTCGGCCCGCGGGACCTCGCCGGTCAGCCGCCCGGCGGCCATGGTGTAGATGCGGTCGCACATGCCGAGCAGTTCGGGCAGCTCGGAGGAGATGAAGACGACCGCCTTGCCCTCGGCGGCGAGCTGGTCGATGACCGTGTAGATCTCGTACTTGGCGCCCACGTCGATCCCGCGGGTCGGCTCGTCCAGGATCAGCACCTCGGGACCCGCGAAGATCCACTTGCTGAGGACGACCTTCTGCTGGTTGCCGCCGGACAGCCGGCCGACCGTCTCGAACACGGTCGGCGCCTTGATGTTCATCGACTTCCGGAAGCCCTCGGAGACCTGCCGCTCCTCGTGCTCGTCGACCACACCGCGCCTGGCGACCTTGTCCAGGGCGGTCAGCGAGATGTTCCGGTTGATGTTGTCGATGAGGTTGAGCCCGTAGTGCTTACGGTCCTCGGTGACGTACGCGATGCCGTGCCCGACCGCCTCCGCGACGGTCTTCGTACGGATCTCCGTGCCGTCCTTGAGGACCGTGCCGCCCGCGTACCGGCCGTAGGCGCGCCCGAACACGCTCATCGCCAGCTCGGTGCGGCCCGCGCCCATCAGGCCCGCGATGCCGACGATCTCCCCGCGCCGTACGGTGATCGACACGTCGTCGACCACCTTGCGCTGCTGGTCGATCGGGTGGTGCACGGTCCAGCCGCGGATCTCCAGGGCCGGCGCCGCGTCCACCTCGCCCTCGTACGGCGTGCGTTCGGGGAAGCGGTGGTCGAGGTCGCGGCCGACCATGCCGGAGATGATCCGGTCCTCGGTGGTCTCCGCCGCCTTCACGTCGAGGGTCTCGATGGACCGTCCGTCGCGCAGGATCGTCACCGAGTCGGCGACCCGCCGGATCTCGTTCAGCTTGTGCGAGATGATGATCGCGGTGATGCCCTGCTTCTTCAGCTCCAGGATGAGATCCAGGAGTTTGCCGCTGTCCTCGTCGTTCAGAGCCGCCGTCGGCTCGTCCAGGATGAGCAGCTTCACCTTCTTCGACAGCGCCTTGGCGATCTCCACCAACTGCTGCTTGCCCACGCCGATGTCGGCGATCCGGGTCTCCGGGTGGTCGGTGAGACCGACCCGGCGCAGCAGCTCGGTGGCGTGCTTGAGCGTCTCGTTCCAGTTGATGAACCCGCCCGAGGCGTGTTCGTTGCCGAGGAAGATGTTCTCCGCGATCGACAAGAACGGCACCAGCGCCAGCTCCTGATGGATGATCACGATGCCGTGGTGCTCGCTGGCCCGGATGTCCTTGAACGAGCACTCCTCTCCCTCGAAGAGGATCTCGCCCTCGTACGTGCCGTGCGGATGGACGCCGGAGAGCACCTTCATCAAGGTGGACTTCCCGGCGCCGTTCTCACCGCAGATGGCATGGACCTCGCCCTGACGGACCGTCAACGTGACGTCCGACAGCGCCTTTACGCCGGGAAAGGTCTTGACGATCGAGCGCATTTCCAGGACGGGTCCCGCCATGGTCGTGCCCTTCCAATCCGTGGGAATTGATCGATCCGTGCGAATGACGGAATGACCGAATGGCTGCTACGGGCCGGCTACTGGAGTTCGCTCGCCTTGTAGTAGCCGGTGTCGACCAGTTCCTTGCTGTAGTTGGTCTTGTCGACGCTCACCGGCTGGAGCAGGTACGCGGGCACGACCTTGGTGCCGTTGTCGTACGTCTTGGTGTCGTTGACCTCGGGCTTCTTGCCGTTGAGGACGTCGTCGACCATGGTCGCGGCGACCTTGGCGAGCTGCCGGGTGTCCTTGTAGACGGTCTGTGTCTGCTCACCGGCGATGATCGACTTCACCGAGGCCAGCTCGGCGTCCTGGCCGGTGATGACCGGCAGCGGCTTGCTGGCGGAGCCGTAGCCGTCGGACTTCAGCGCGGAGAGGATGCCGATGGAGATGCCGTCGTAGGGCGAGAGCACCGCGTCGACGCGGCCGGTCTTGTAGGAGGAGGTCAGGACGTCCTCCATGCGCTTCTGCGCGGTGGTGCCGTCCCAGCGCAGGGTGGTGACCTGGGTGAGCCCGGTCTGCTTGGACTTGACGACGAGCTTCTTGCTGTCGATGTACGGCTGGAGCACGCTCATCGCGCCGTTGAAGAAGTACTTGGTGTTGTTGTCGTCGTTGGAGCCGGCGAACAGCTCGATGTTGAACGGGCCCTTGCCGCTCGCCAGGCCCAGCTTCTCGACGATGTAGTTGGCCTGGAGCTCACCGACCTTGGTGTTGTCGAAGGACGCGTAGTAGTCGACGTTCTTCGTGCCCAGGATCAGGCGGTCGTAGGAGATCACCGGGATCTTGGCGTCCGCGGCCTGCTGGAGCACGTTGTTGAGCGACTTGTTGTCGATCGCCGCGATGATCAGGCCCTTGACGCCCTGCGTGATCAGGTTCTCGATCTGCGAGACCTGCTGGTCGGGGTCGTCCTCGCCGTAGACCAGCTTGGTCTTGTAGCCCTTGGACTCCAGGTTGGTGACGACGTTCTTGCCGTCGGCGATCCAGCGCTCCGAGGACTTGGTCGGCATCGCGATACCGATGGTGCCGCCCTTGGCATCGCTCGAACTCGCCTTGCTGCCCCCTTCGCTGTCCTGCCCGCAGGCGGACAGGGTGAGAGCGAGCGAGGCGGCGCCGGCTATGAGGGTGAGGGCGCTTCTACGAGTGCGCATGGTGATCGTCCCTGTTCTTTCTCGTCGTTGAGATGTGCTGGGCCCTGGCAGGGGTGTGGGGGATGTCAGTTGGCCGGGAAGCGGTTGAGCGTTCCGGGCAGTCGGGAGCCGAGCGGAGCCATGTCCCCACCCGCGCCGTGCCGTTCGAGCAGGTCGAGGGCGAGCCGGCCGCGCCGTACCCGCTCCCGCGCGGTGTCCAGCGTCACGTCCCGCAGGTGGGTGCCCCACGGGTAGATCCCGGGAGCCCTGGACAGACCGAACTTCAGGTACAGCGGTGCGCCGCGCCGGATCAGCTCGGCGACCTCGTACATCCGGATGTAGCCGCCGAGGTCGTCCGGAGCCTCGATGTACATGTCCATCGGCGCGGCGGACACCCGCCGGATCTCGGTGAGATGAGCGAGCGTCAGATCGCTGGGCACGTTCAGCGAGTCGGCGCCCAGGTGCTCGAAGACGGCGTACGACGCCGGGTTGACCGGGCCGATCAGCGCCGACACCTTCAGCGTGGTGTCGGCCGGGATGATCCCGGCGACCCGCGCCCGGTGCAGCGTCCACAGCACGCCCTCGTCGGCGACGAGCAGGCACTTGACGCCCAACTCCGTCGCCCGCACGGCGTCTTCGACGCAGCCGGCGACCGCGTCGTGACCGCGGGCCCGCAGGCCGCCGCCGCGCGAGTCGGACCGCACCGAGCCGCCGATGTCCCAGGTGCCGCGCGGGCCCGTGAACAGACACAGCTCGATGTCGCGCGCGGCGGTCGCCTCGACCATCTCGGTGATCTCGGAGTCGGTCAGCATCCACACCCCGCTGCCCTGGCTGATCCGGTGGATCGGCACGTCGAGGCGGGAGGACTCCTTGAGGACGACGGCCAGCGCCTCGGGACCCTCGCACGAGGGGATCTCGGTGCGCCAGCGGCCACCGTCGGGGAAGGTGTGCGGCGAGGCGTCGGCGGGGTCGAGGGCGGGCGCACCCAGGCCGAGCGCGGTGAGCACCTGCTCACCGGGGCGGCGGGCCGCCGGAGCGGAGACGTCGTTCACAAGCTGTCCTTCGCGTTCGGTATTTCGGACGAGGTTCGCGGCTCTGGGTACGGAAAGGCTGGGTGGTACGCCGGTACGGGGACCGTCAGGTCGCCCCCGTACCGGCGTACGTCTAGGGGCGAAGGAGCACCTTGCCGACCTTCGGATCGCCGGACCCGACCAGCTCGATGGCGTGCGGGAACTCGTCCAGCGGCAGCTCGTGCGTGACCAGCGGCAGCGGGTCGAGCAGCCCCGCGCCGAAGACCCGTACCGTGTGCGCCCAGGCGTCCGGCGGAGCACCGAAGACGGTGTGCACCTCCAGCTGCCGCACGACCAGGTCGGTCGGGTCGAGTCCCTCGGCGCCCGGCGCCGGGATCCCCGTGAGCACCAGCCGGCCGCCCCGCCGGAGCAGTCCTGCGGCGGTACGGGCCGCGTCCGCGGAGCCCGCGGTCTCGATCACCACGTCGAAGTCGTCCGGCAGCTCCTGGTCCTTGGTACGGAAGTCGGTGGCGCCGAACGTCCGCGAAAGCTCCGCGCGGTCGGGGCGCGTGCCCACCACGAGCAGCTCCGCGGGCGAACCCGCCTTGAGGAACTGGATCGCGAACATGCCGAGCGTTCCCGTGCCGACGACGGCGACCCGCTCACCGGGCCGAGCGTTCGCCTTGAGCGCCGCCGCCGCGATGCAGGCCGCGGGCTCGAGGAGCGCCGCGGCCGTCAAGTCGGCCTCGTCCGGCAGGACATGGAGCAGCCGGGCGGGCAGGGTCAGCGTCGGGGCCATCGCACCCGGCTGGGTGAACCCGGTCTCCTCGTACCCGGCCGTGCACAGCGTGGTCTCGCCCGCGTGACAGCGGTCGCACACCTGGCAGTTGCGGAACCCCTCGCCGACGACCTTGCGCCCCACGAGACTTGACGGCACCCCGGCGCCGACCGCCGTCACCGTCCCGGACCACTCATGCCCGGGCGTCAGCGGGTAACGGACGTACCCCTCGGGCCGGTTGCCCTGGTACACCTCGCGGTCGCTGCCGCAGATGCCGACCGCGTGGACGCTCACCAGCGCCTCGCCGGCCTCCGGGCGCCGGGGCTCGTGCGCGGCCAGCCGGTGCTCGCCCGGCGCGTCGATGACGACGGCGCCACTCACTGCTCGGTGCCCTTCGGCTTGCGCTGCTCCCAGCCCTCGGCCCACAGGTCGAACCGGGCCTGCTGCTGCGGGAATTCGGCCGCCGCGTCGGCATCGAACTCGACGCCGAGACCGGGCTTGTCGGAGAGGTGGAAGTAGCCGTCCACGACCTCCGGCGCGCCCTTGACGATCTTCTTGATCTCCGCGTCCGCGAAGTCGTTGAAGTGCTCCAGGATCTTGAAGTTGGGGGTGCTGAAGCCGACCTGGAGGGAGGCGGCGGTCAGTACGGAACCGCCCACGTTGTGCGGTGCGACGAGCACGTAGTGCGTCTCGGCCGTGGCGGCGAGCTTGCGGGTCTCCCAGATGCCACCGACATGGCCGACGTCCGGCTGGATGATGTCGACGGCCTGGCTCTCGAACAGCTCGCGGAACTCGATGCGGTCGTGGATGCGTTCACCGGTGGCGACCGGGATGTCGACCTTGGCCGCGACCTTCTCCAGCGCCTTCAGGTTCTCCGGCGGGCACGGCTCCTCCAGCCAGGCCGGCTTGAAGGGCGCCAGCTCGTGGGCGAGGCGGACGGCGGTGGCGGGGGAGAAGCGGCCGTGCATCTCCAGCATCAGCTCGGCGTCCGGACCGATGGCGTCCCGCACGGCCTCGATCAGCGAGACGGCGTACAGGGTCTGCTCGTGGTCCAGCTCGAAGTGCCCGGTGCCGAAGGGGTCGATCTTCAGCGCCCGGTACCCGCGCTCGATCACGCCCTGCGCGGCCTTGTGGTACGCCTCGGGCGTGCGCTCGGTGGTGTACCAGCCGTTGGCGTACGCCTTGACCTTGTCGGTCACCTTGCCGCCGAGCAGCTGCCAGACGGGCACCCCGAGGGCCTTGCCCTTGATGTCCCAGCAGGCCATCTCGATGACGGCGATACCGGACATGACGATCTCGCCGGCCCGGCCGTAGTCGCCGTACTTCATGCGTCGTACGAGGTCTTCCACCGCGAACGGGTCGGAACCCAGAATGTGATTGGCCTCCGCCTCCCGCAGATAGCCGATCAGCGCGTCGGTGTGCCCCAGCATCCGGGTCTCGCCGACTCCGGTGACCCCTTCGTCGGTGTGCACCTGGACGTAGGTCAGGTTGCGCCAGGGCGTCCCGACCACGTGTGTGCTGATTCCGGTGATGCGCACGGCAGTTGCCCCTCAGCTGTTCGAGATTCGCTGTTCGAGATTTCGTCACACGTTCGAAATGCTGGCGTGACAGTAAGGACGGGGCATGAGAAGTGTCAATGGGTCGAACGGGTAACGGTTTCGACAAGCATTCGGGGGACCTTTCGGTCACCAGTGCCGTCTCCCACAGAACCTTCACAGACGCGCCTAGGAACCTGACCGTCCGGGAACTTAGTCTTCCCGCGTCATGGACTACTGCCTCCCCTGCCGCCGGCACCTCAACGGCGCCCTCGCCTGCCCGGGGTGCGGTGCACCCGTAGAAGAACTCCGCGCGCAAGCGGGGCAGCAGCCCAACGAGGAGCGCCCGCAGGCGAGTTCGTACGACGGTGAGGGCACCGCACGGGTCGACGTCGGCGCGGACGAGGCGGAGGAAGCCGGGGAGACCGGCGAGGCCCACGACGACGAGGACGCGCCGGCCGGGCGTGCCGCACGGCGTGCGCAGGACCGGGGACGCGGGCGCGGTCGAGGCCGTGGCACGGACGCCGAAGGGCCCGGCGGTGGCGCCAGTCGCCGCGATCGCAAAGCCGCGGCACACCGACGTCGCAGACGCAGAACCCTGCTGATAACCGCCGGCTTCGTCCTGGCCGCCGCCGGTCTGAGCCTCGCGGAACTCGGCGTGGACGCCCCCTTCTCCACCCCCAAGCCGGCCGCGGCGGGCGACGCCTCGGCGGAGGGCGGTTCCGGCGAGGAGGCCGGCGGGACGGCAAAGCCGCTGGACGACAGGTCGGACAAGGGGAGCGGGTCGGACTCCCCGTCACCGGACGACTCCGCCTCGCCCTCGGCCTCCGAGTCCGAGAAGGACAAGGACAAGAAGGGCGAGGACGACACCGACTCACCGTCGCCCACGCGGACTTCACGACCGGGCGTCACCTCGTCGGCGCCCGCCGAGAGCGCGCCGGCCTCGACGCCCACACCCACCTCGGACCCGACGACGTCCGACCCGAGCCCGGACCCCTCGCCGTCGGAGACGTGCGACCGGTTCCTGTGGTGGTGCGCGTAAGCCGGCACCTCTGTCCCGGCCGGCAACTCCGTCTCGACGCCTAGGCGTTGAGCATCCTCTGCAGCAAATCCCGCAAAGACAGCCGCTCTTCGTCCGACAGGCCGGCCAGTGGTGCGCGGGCGAAGCGCAGGTCCTCGCGCAGTTCCCGGGCGACCCGCAGTCCCTCGTCCGTCGCCGCCGCCAGCTTCACCCTGCGGTCCGCCGGGTCGGTCCGCCGCTCCACCAGGCCGCGTGACTCCAGCCGGTCCACTATCCCCGTCACGTTCGACGGCTCGCACTTCAGCTTCCGCGCCAGCTTGCGCATCGGCAGCGGCTCCAGCGACAGCAGACTCAGCAGCCGGGCCTGCGCCCCGGTCAGGGCGTGCTCGCCGGCCGCGTCCTCGTAGTCCTCGTAGAACCGGGCCACGACATCGCCGATCAGCTCGACGACCTCCATGGTCAGCGGGTCGGGGCGGCGGGTCCTCTGCGGTGTGGCCATGGCTTCAGGATACCCCGTTACTTGACATCATGAAATGTTAGCTGCATGGTTATTTCAGGTACTGAAGCATTTCTGCAGT
The DNA here is from genome assembly GCF_053595415.1 of Streptomyces sp. NPDC002499. Classification (NCBI taxonomy): domain Bacteria; kingdom Bacillati; phylum Actinomycetota; class Actinomycetes; order Kitasatosporales; family Streptomycetaceae; genus Streptomyces; species Streptomyces sp. NPDC002499. Next base: position 334,913 of record NZ_JBSFXO010000004.1, on the reverse strand, counting down.
GGCAAGCGTGAAAGGTTCCGTCATGATCAACCGCGAATGGCACCTCCTCAGCCGTCCCGTCGGCTGGCCGAAGTCCGAGGACTTCGCCCTGGTCGAGGCGGAGATCCCGACGCCCCGCGAGGGTCAGGTGCTGGTGCGGAACAAGTACCTCTCCGTCGACCCCTACATGCGGGGCCGCATGAGCGCCGCCAAGTCGTACGTCGCCCCCTTCGAGCTGGGCAAGGTCATGCAGGGCGGCGCGGTCGGCGAGGTCGTCGAGTCCAAGGCCGAGGGCATCGCCGTCGGCGACCACGTCCTGCACTTCCTCGGCTGGCGCGAGTACGCGGCCACCGACGCGAAGAACGTCGTCAAGGTCGACCCCGGCACCGCGCCCCTGTCCACCTACCTCGGCGTCCTCGGCATGACCGGCCTCACCGCCTACGCCGGCCTGCTGCGCACCGCCTCCTTCAAGGAGGGCGACTCCGTCTTCGTCTCCGGCGCCGCCGGTGCCGTCGGCAGCCAGGTCGGCCAGATCGCCAAGCTCAAGGGCGCCTCGCGGGTCATCGGCTCGGCCGGCTCCGACGAGAAGGTCAAGCTGCTGGTCGAGGAGTACGGCTTCGACGCCGCGTTCAACTACAAGAACGGGCCGGTGAGCGAGCAGCTGCGCGCCGCCGCACCCGACGGCGTCGACGTCTACTTCGACAACGTCGGCGGCGACCACCTGGAGGCGGCCATCGGCTCGCTGAACCAGGGCGGCCGGATCGCGATCTGCGGCATGATCTCCGTCTACAACAGCACCGAGCCGGTCCCCGGCCCGAAGAACCTCGGCCGCCTGATCCAGACCCGCGGCCGCATCGAGGGCTTCCTGGTCGGCGACCACTACGACCTCCAGCCGGAGTTCGTGGCCGAGGTCGGACCCTGGGTCGCCTCGGGCGCCCTGAAGTACCGCGAGACCGTCGTCGAGGGCATCGAGAACAACCTGGAGGCGTTCCTCGGCCAGCTCCGCGGGGACAACACCGGGAAGATGATCGTCAAGCTGTAGGACGTACGGCCCGTTCGGCCGTCGGACTGCTGGAGGCCGCACCCCTGGACGTGGGGTGCGGCCTCTGCCCGCTGGATAAGCCGCCGCTGCTCACCCCGCCGCCCGACCCGCGAGAGCGGCCGCGTGTACGGCCATGACCAGCCGGTTGTTCTCCGGTGCCGCCCCGCCGGGGAAGGCGAAGCGGCGGCGGGTGTAGCCGTAGGCCAGGCCCGAGCGGGGGTCGGCGAAGGCCTGGGAGCCCGCCGCTCCGCTGTGCCCGAAGGCGCCCGCGCCCAGGAACGCGTGCCAGGTGTCCGCCGTGGCCTGGAAGCCCAGGCCGTAGGAGCGGTGGGTGCGGGTGACCAGGTCGTAGCCGGCCGAGTGGATCTGGCCGACCTCGGCGATGGTGTCCGGCTTGAGCAGCGGCGGCCGCCCGTCCACCTCGCTGATCGTCGCCGCGTACATCCCGGCGAGCCCGCGCGCGGCGGCGACACCGCCCGCGGACGCCGGTCCCTTGGCGCGTACGGCACGGGAGTTGATGTAGTCCACGAGACCCACGGCGTCCGGCGCGTGCTCGTTGAACGCGATCGAGGCCAGGGTGTGCGGACCGGTCGGCACCGAGTCCAGCACCGCCTGCTCCGGCGCGGTGGGGATCATCGGCTGCGCGGGACGGAAGCGGGGTTCGAGGGCCGCGGGCAGACCCAGGTGGAGGGCCAACTCGTACGGGACGCGCACGCGTTCCTCGAAGACGTCCTGGAGGGTGCGGCCGGTGGCGCGGCGGACGACCTCGCCGGTGAGGGCGCCGATGACCAGCGCGTGGTAGCCGAAGGCCGTCCCCGGGCGCCAGAACGGGCGCTGGTCGGCGAGGCGTTCGGCGATCTGCCGGTCGTCGGCGAGCTCGGCGGGGGTGAAGCCGGTGTCCGTGCCGACGACACCCGCCTGGTGGGACATCAGCTCGCGCAGCGTGAGGGCGCCCTTGCCCTCGGCCGCGAACTCCGGCCAGTAGTAGGTCACCTTGCGGTCCAGCTCCAGAGTGCCCTCCTGGACCAGGAGCGCCACCACCAGATGCGCGGCGCCCTTCGTGGACGAGAACACCCCGAACAGCGCGTCGGGACCGCCGTCGCCCGCCCACAGGTCGACAACCCGCCGGCCGTGCACGTACGCGCACAACTGGCCCTCGTAGTCCGCCCGTTCCGTGGCCACGAACGCGGTGAACTCCTCGCGTACCGCCTCGTACCCGTCCGCGACGGTGCCGTGGATCTCCTGAGTCATCCGCTCTCCTCGATCTCAGCCGCTGCTCGCGTGCGCCATGCTGAACAACGCCCGTCCGACCTGCGGGAGTTCCCCCTTCGGGTGATCCCGGAAGAGAGGCTCCGTGCCGAACAGGACGACCTGTGGGCCGCTGACGACGGACGCCTGTCCGCCCGCCGCGGCGGGACCCCCCGAGCCGTCGGCGAGCGGCCGCCAGTGCCCGGAGAGAAGAGGATCGCCGGTCGCGTACGACTGCTCCACCCGGACGTCCGGGCCGAGCTCCGTGAACCACACCGGCGCGTAGACGAAGCCGTGGTCGGGGGCGCCTGCGGTGACCGGGCCCGAATTCACCACGCGCACCACGCCGTTGGCGTCCCCGTTGCCCTCGACGGCCCGCGCCTTCAGCAGCCCCGCCGCCGAACTCAGCTCCGCACCGGTCGCTCCCCGCCCCACCAGTCCGTGACCGGCGAGGAAGGCGTCCAGGGCGGCCCGTGCGGTGTCCGTGAGGCCGCCCCGGTCCAGCCCGGCGGAGACGAACAGCACGTCCGTCGCCGACCAGTCGAAGCCGGCGTTGAGGGCACCGGTCGAGACCGGGGTGACGTCGAAGTCCATCTCGCGCAGCGCGAACAGCTCGCCCGCGGTGACGGCGGCGGCGACCCGGACGCGGTGCAGGGGCGTCGTCGGACCGGCCTGCCTCGTCGCGTCGAAGGCGACGTCGTACGCACGGGCCGCGGCCTCCACTTTCGCGCGCACCGAGGCGGACACCGGCTCGGGGACGAGCGCGCTGCCGTCGGCGGCCCGCCGTACCGGAACGCCTTGCCGGAGCAGGGAGTTGAGCGCCGCGAGTTCGGCCGGATCGGTGAGCTTCAGGCGGAGGGCGCCGCGCGGGGCGACGTATCCGACGCGCGCCGCGGCCGAGACGGGGCGCAGCGGCAGACCGGCGAGGCGTCCGTCCGGTACGGGCCGCACGGTCGCACCCCACAGCCGCCCCAGACTCCAGCCCGAGATGTCGTACATCACCGACACCTTGTCGCTGATGTCCCGCCCGTCCGCGAGGAGCACGTTCGCGAGCCCCCGCTTGGGCTGGCGCATGTCGACGACGTACGAGCCCTTGGCGTACGTCCGTCCGCCGAGCCGGATCGCCCTGCTCGCGCGGGTGACGCGGACGTCGTTGGCGAGGAGGTGGTCGACGAGCCGGGCGGCGGCCGTGGTGGCGGGGCCTGGGATGACGTAGGCGCGCGGGAAGTCGGTCGTGTAGACGTCCTCCGGGCCGATGCCCGGCACGCCCGGTACGGTCCGCTCCGACACCGGCACCTGGGCGGCGCCGGTGGCTCCGCGGCGGAAGACCTCGATCTGGTCGGCGATCAGGGAGGTGCGGCGGGTGCCGACGAAGTCGAGGGTGGCGCGCAGGGCGGCGCCCGCCACGTCCACGTTGATCGCGGCCCGGCGGCGGAGTTCGGTGACCGGCAGGTTGTCGTAGGCCGCGTTGTTGACCTGGAGCGGGATCTCCACCGTGTGCGCGGCGACCGTGCCGTGGAAGGCCGCGTACTGCGGGGTGAAGATCGGCGGCCAGTCGTCCCAGCCCTCCTCCTGGTCGCGGAAGGGGATCTGAGCCGGCTCGACGCCGTCCGCCGCCGGGGTGTAACCGAGGCCGTTGACGGCGGCCTCCATGCCGAGGGCGTTGGCGTAGGTGTTCTTCAGGAAGAGGTCGTACTCGTAGTTCTCGCCGTGCGGGGGAGTGGTCGGCTCGATCAGGGTGCCGTTGACGTACCCGTGCAGATCCAGCATCACGGCCGGCTGCTTGTCGATCTCGGTCTGCCGCATGGCCCGCACCTCGGGCTGCGAGGCGGTCACGAAGTCCCGGTTCAGATCGAAGCCGTTGGCGTTGGTGCGGGTGCCGGCGATACGGCCGTCGGGGTTCGCGGTGACGTTGAAGTAGAGGCGGGTGTGCGCGAGCAGGTCCTTCGTCTTCGTGTCCTTGGCGGTGGCGAGTCGCTCGATGAGCGCGAGGGAGGCGTCGGTGCCCTCCCACTCGTTGCCGTGGATGTTGTTGTTGAAGAACACGGGCGCCTTGTAACGCGCCTTGACCTCCGGGGACTTGGCGGCCGTGGCGGGCGCGTTCTCGATCAGCTCCCGCATCCGCTCCTGGGCCGAGGCCTCGCGGGCGGTCTCCGGGGCGGTGACGGTGACCAGAAACAGCCGATGCCCACCGGCCGACCGCCCGGTCACCTCGACACTCACCCGATCACCGAGCCGCTGAAGGGAGTTCAGCTTCGGGGCGATGGCGTGGTACGGGGTGAGGCCGAGCTTGAGGGACTTGTCGGCGGGGTTCTCGGGGTCGGGGGAGAGGACTTGGCGGCGGGGATAGCCGAGGGGAGTGCTGGCGCCGGTGCTGGTATCGGCACCGCCGGCCGACGGGTCGGCGAGGGCGCGCAGGGCGGCGCTCAGGGGACTGCGGGCCGCACCGGTGTCGCTGCTGTCGCTGTCGAGGGCCGAGCCCTCCCGGACGGGTGGCTTCGGGTCGGCGCCGGCGGTGTGGGGGGTGAGCAGGAGTGAGCCTGCCGTGGTGAGCGCGAGGGCGGTGAGCAGGGGTCTCGCAGGGACGGTTCGCGTGATGCGCACGTGTACCTCCTCCGGGGCTTCCTGAGATCGGTACGGCGAGATGTACCTGTTCGACTCAACCGCAACAAGAGGGAGTTCCCGGCACCGATGCCCCGGATGGCGCATCCCGATGGGTGCGATCGGGGCATGCTGAGAGCGGCGGCGACCACCGGCGGCGGTGTGCGAGGCGAGGAGAGACCCCGTGGCAACGATCCCTTCGCTCCCCAGCAGGGACGACGTACTGCGCATGGCACGCAGCACGACCGACATCACCGGCCAGCTCCTGGACACGGCCGGCAACATCACCAGGATCGCGATCAACACCTTCGATCCGAGGGACGGTTCGGGTGCGGAGGCACTGCGCGTACTGCGCGAGACGACGGCGGAGTTGGCCGAGGCGAGCGCGTCGCCGCAGGCCCAGGAGGCCTTCTACCGGATCGTCGACACGCTGACCCGCCTGGGCACGACCGGCGCGCCGCTGGCCGTGCACCCGGTCAGTGAACCCGCCCAGGTCCTCCTCGCGGCGCTCGGCGACAGCCTGTTGCCGGTGCTGGACGCGGTGGAGCCGGCGGTGGAGGAGTTCGCGACGGCGCTCGGAGACCTGCTGGAGGCGAGCTCTCCGCTGCTGCCGGCCGTGGCCGGGGTGATAGCGGGCGTGCTCCTCGCGGCGACCCCGGTGATCCGCTCGACGGCGGAGGTGCTGCGAGACGCGTCCCCCGAACTCCGCCGCATGGCCGACGCGTTGACGTCGGCGCTGGCGCCCCTGCTGCCCCTCCAGGTGGCGTTGGCGGAACGAGCGGCCACGGCAGGAGCGGGCGTGGCCCGCGCGACCCTGTCCCCCCTGGCGGACCTCACGGAGGCGGCAGCGGCGACGACCCAGACGGTCCGGCCGGTACTGATCGCGGGAGAGGAGCTGGTGGTGTCGACCCTCGAACAACTCCAGCCGCTCCTCCTGACGGTGGCATCGAGGACGGGACGATTGGCGCGTTCGGCGGCGGTACGGGTGAGTGCGGCGATGGCGCCGGCGGGGGAGCGGGGGGTTGTGGTGGCGGTGCCGGCTTGAGGCGCGGCGTGGGAGACACATCGCCTGGTGGCCACGGCACGGCCCCGCTAACGTGACTGCCATGCCGAATGACCTCCCCGACCTCCCCGCCCTCCGGGCATCGCACGAGGACCGCGACCGGGTCGTGGACGTCCTGCGGATCGCCGCGGGCGACGGCCGACTCGACGCCGAGGAACTCGACATCAGGCTGGAAAGCGCGCTGACGGCCCGGACGTTGGGCGAGCTGGCGGAGCTGACCGCGGACCTGCCGAGCGCGCCGGCGACCAAAGCCAAAGACGTCCTGGTGGTGGAACAACACGGCGGCAAATACATCCGTGAGGGCCGCTGGCAGGTACCCACCCGCATCGAACTCCGCACCCAACTCTGCCGAGTCACCTTCGACTTCACCCACGCGGAGATCACCTCGGACGTCCTGCGCATCGAGACGGACATGGTGCACGGCAAGCTGTTCTTCGTCGGCGCGCGGGACATCACGATCGACACGGACGAACTCAACCTCACGTACTCCAAGCTCAAACTCCGCCGCAAGATCTCCACCGAGGCTCCCCGCCTCCGCGTCGAACTCACCGGAAGGCTCCTGCACGCGAAGGTGATCGAACGCCGATCGTGAGGGTGCTGAGCCCCTTGCTAGGGTGCGCCGATGCCATCGATCAAGCAGTTCCAGGTCACCTTCGACTGCGCGGAACCCGAGCGTCTGGCTCGCTTCTGGTGCGAGGTGCTGGGATACGTCGTACCGCCGCCCCCGGAGGGTTTCACCACCTGGGACGACTACAGGAACGCGCAGTCCCCTGAGGAGCGGGACGCGTGGTTCGCGTGCGTCGACCCCTCGGGCGTGGGCCCGCGCCTGTACTTCCAACGCGTCCCCGAAGGAAAGGCCGTCAAGAACCGCGTACACCTCGACGTACGGGTCGGCACCGGCCTGGTGGGCCCGGAACGCCTCGCCGCCCTGGAGGCCGAGTGCGCCCGCCTGCTCCCACTGGGCGCGGTCCACGTACAAACCCTGTACGACGGCACCGACGCCTGCATCCCGATGCAGGACATCGAGGGCAACGAGTTCTGCATCGACTGAGGGTCCTTGGAAGGATGCCTACCGTCGGCGAGGGGTCACGTCACGTCGTGCCTGCGCGTCGGACAGTGCTTGGCACTCTCGTCAGCGAAAACGCAGAGCTGACCGATGAACTCCCGGTACTCGGCGGGGTAATCGAGGTCCTTGGCGGGCGGCCCGGTGATCCACTGCTGCCAGAGGCCGTCCGGGGCGAGGAATCGGGCCGCGTGGTCGGTGCCGAGCTTGGCGTCGAGCAGGAGGAGCGCACCGAGGGCGTCCGTCTGGTCATAGTCGAGGTCGGGGCGACGCAGGTAGTGGTCGAGGTAGGCGACCAAGAGGTCGGCGTCGGCGGCGGTGCCGAAGGTGGCCAGCGCGACACAGTACGCCTGGCCCGCATAGGGACCCTTGCTGGCGAGCAGGACTTCGCCGAGACGTTCCCGGAACTCGGTTCGGCCGGCGACAGCGATCAGCCAGGCCGCCGTCTTGCTCTCACGCCATCCCCAGTCGAGCAACAGCCTCAGTTCTCGAGGGGTGATCTTCCCGGCGTCCTTGCCCAGCTTCCGCGTGAACTTGGCTCGGTCGCGCCTGCTCAGAAAGAGAAGAGCGCCGCCCAGTTTGAGATACCGGCGTCCGGGAGTGACATAGCGACGGGTCAATCTGAACAGTTCGGCTTCTTCAGCGGTTTGACGCATGGCGGCATCCTCGTACGCACGCAGCCGTCTTCGGACCGCGGCCCCCCAAAGGCCCCTCACAGACACCGGCCCCCACCCCACCCCCGCTCGCCGATAGGCTTCCCACATGCGAGATCTAGGGGCCGGCTTCACGTACCTTCTGAAGGGCCATCAGTGGGCGGCCCGGCACGGCAAGCAGTATGGGTTCGGGCTGTTGCCGGGGCTCATCACGCTGGTGCTCTACCTCGCGGCGCTGATCGCGCTGGCTCTCTGGGGCGAGGACTTCGTCACCTGGGCCACGCCGTTCGCCGACGACTGGTCGAGTCCGTGGCTCGGTCTGTTCCGGGGGTTCCTGACCGCCGTGCTGTTCGCGCTCGCCCTGCTTCTCTCCGTGCTTACGTTCACCGCGATGACTCTGCTGATAGGGCAGCCCTTCTACGAGAACCTCTCCGAGAAGGTCGACCGGGATCTGTCCCCGGACGGCACCGCGCCCGAGTCCGGGCTGCCGCTCTGGCGGGAGTTGTGGATCTCAGCCCGTGACAGTCTGCGGATTCTCGTCCGCGCCGCGGTCTGGGGCGTCCTGCTCTTCGGCCTCGGCTTCCTGCCCTTCGTCGGGCAGACGGCGATCCCGGTGATCGGCTTCTTCGTCACCGGGTTCTTCCTCACCGAGGAACTCACCGCTGTCGCGCTTCAGCGCCGAGGCGTCGACCTGCGCGCCCGCCTCACCCTCCTGCGCTCCCGCAAGACCCTGGTCTGGGGCTTCGGCACCCCGTTGGCCGTGGCCTTCCTGGTCCCGTTCGTGGCCGTCTTCCTGATGCCGGGCGCGGTCGCGGGCGCCACCATGATGGCCCGCGACCTGTTGGACGAGGGAACGGCGGAACCTGATCCCGAGCCCGAGCCCGACAACAAGCGGCTCACCTTCTGAACGTCACTTCCCGAACGTCACGTCCGCCGCCACCGTCACGATCGCCCGCACCTGATCGATGATGTCCAACCGGTTCTGTACGAACTGCGGATCCGTCACCGCCCCCGTCGCCGGATCCGTGTTCCCCGCCCCGAACTGCAGTACCGGCGTGTGCACATGCCCACCCGGCAGCGTGTCGTGCAGACCGAGCCGGTCGCGCAACAGCGTCGCGCGGTACGCGATCTCGTTGGAGAGATAGTCCCCACCGCCCCCGGCCCGCGCGGTCGACCCCGCCGTCGGCCCGTCCTCCCGCACGACCGGAACCGTGCCGCCCGCCGGTATCTCGGTGACCGCCGTGTGGTCGTACACCGGGAACCGCCCCGTCTGAGCCGCCACGATCGCGGCATACGGCAATGTCGTGGTCGTCCACTGCGGCTGCGAGGCCGGGTCCGTGACCGGCACGGTCTCCGTCCTGCTGACGTTGTCGTTGTCCGGGAACCCGCCCCGCCAGGCCCCGTTGGTCCGCTCCACGTCGATCCGGCCGACCCGCCCCTGACTCACGGTCGTGAACAGGTCCACCTGCTTCAGATACGGCCGCAACGTCCGCTCCACGGTTCCGTCCGCGAAGTCCTGCCACCGCACCGGGAAGACGACCGTCTCGATCCGCGCCGGCCCCTCCGCCGTCCTGATCACCGTGCCGTCGAGCGCGAGCGCGGTGGCCCCGGAGGGGTTGGAGATCCGGATGTCCCGGTCCAGCGTGAACGGGTCGAAGCCGGTCACGAGGATCCGCTTGACGCCTTTCCCGTGCGATGAGTTGACGCCCTTGCCCGACGACGACTTGCGCGAGTAACGGACGTCCTCCTGCCCCCTGGACGTCCGCTCCAACGCGTCGATCAGCGCCGCGCGTCGAGTGTCACTCAGCCCGAACCCCGGCTCCCAGGTGCGTACTTCCTTCGTCAACCCGAGCCGCGCCCAGTACAGCGGCCGGTCGTCGTCCCGGCTCAGATCCCCGCCCGCCGGCCCGCGCCCCTGCGCCCGGTCCACGGCCCGCCGCCACAACGCCGACCCCTCGCGTACGACGATCCGCCGCGCCTCGGCATAGGAACGGGCCCGCTCCAGCGCCCGCGCGAACCCCGGTGCCACGTTGTCGAATCCGGACCGCTGAAGGATCTCCTGCGGTACGGCCCGGTCGAGCCGCTGTTCCTCGACGGTGGGCGCGGGAACCGTCTCGGCGGCCGTCGCCGCAGTGGGGGTGGCAAGGCCGGCCATCAGGGCCAGGCCGAGTACGCCGATCCGAACACGTAGAGAACTCAAGGGAGTCGGGTCCTTCCGTCGCCGTGGGGTGCGTGGTACCGGACGGCCGCAGTATCGCCCGAGGGAAGCGGTCCACGCCATGGGGCAGGTGGGACAGCCGGATCGGGCAGGTCAGGCGGTCGGACCGATCACGTGGGCATCATCAGCAGCACGAGGACGAGCAACGGCACCGTCTGGAACACCGCCGCCCCGCGCAGCCGCCCCACCCACAGCGCCACCCCGACGGCCACCACCACCCCGCAGGCCACGCCCAGTTCGGTCAACGGCGGCTCGTACGCCTCCTCGTCCCAACTCGCCGCCCACCCGGTCATCCCGGCCGCCAGCCACCCGTATCCCACGAGAAGGGCATTGAGGGGCAGAAGCGCGAGCGCCGCCACGAAGTTCCGCATGGACACCATCGTCGCGACGGGGGACGGTCGGCGCCTGAGTAGCCGTACCTAAAGACTGTCCGAAAAGCCGTCCGACTCCGCCTGCCACGGGGACTTCCTCGGCCAGTCACCCCGGCACCCGCCCCGCCCCCTCCCGCAGCACCCCCACGAACGCCTCCACCGCCGCCGCCGGCGTCCGCCCCCGGGCCGTCGCCGCGTACACCGCCCGGGCAGGGGCTCCCTCGTCGAGCACCCGTAGCAGCACGATGTCCGGGCGTACGGACCCGGCGGCGAGGGCCGGGACCAGGGCGACGCCGAGGCCGGCGGCGACGTAGCCCTGTTTGGCGGTCCACTCGGCTACGACGTGGGCCACGCGGGGGCGGAAGTCCTGGCGCAGGGCCGCGTCCAGGAGGGTGCCTTCGGGGTGGGGGCTGCCGGAGATCCAGTCGGCGTCGGCGAAGCGGCCGAGGGGGATCGGGGAGGTGGAGTTCGACAGGGGGTGGTCGGCGGGGACGGCTACGTACAGGGACTCGTCGAGGAGGTGGTGCAGTTCGTACGGGTCCAGCGGGGCGCCGGCCGTCGTCGAGACGACCGCCAGGTCGAGGTGGCCGGTGGTGAGGCGGTCCAGGAGCCTGGGGGTGAGGCCCTCCTCGCGGGAGACGTGCACGCCGGGGTGCCGGGCGCGGAACGCGGCCAGGGCGTGCGGCACCAGCTCCGCGTCCGCCGTCGGGAACGCCCCGAACCGGAGCCGCCCGCCCGCCACTTCGCGCAGGTCGGTCAACTCGCGGGCCACGCCGTACAGGATCTCGGCGACGGACTCCGCGTGCGGCACGAGGACCCGGCCGGCCTCCGTGAGCCGCACCCCGCGCGGCAACCGGTCGAAGAGCGGTGTGCCGCCCAACGCCCCTTCCAGTGCGGAGATCTGGCGGGACACGGCCGACTGGGTCCAGCCGAGCGCCCGCGCGGCCACCGTGAACGAACCGTGCCGGGCGACCTCCAGGAAGACGCGCAGCCAGACCGTCGAGACATCCGGTGCGGTGGGGGTCTTCCGTGAAGTCGCGCGATGCTGATTCGGCATGTCAGGCATGCTAGACACTCGCTTGTCGCATCGTGACGGCCGCGCCTAGCGTCGACGGCATGCGTATCACCCTGGACAGTCCGCCCACCGCGCCCCAGCCCGCGAGCCCCTACTACTCCCAGGTCGCCCGCGTCGAACACCCCGACGGCAGCGCCCTGTTGTTCGTCTCGGGGCAGATCGCCGAGGGCGACACCATGGCCGAGCAGACGCGCGGGATCTTCGAGGCACTGGAGGCTCTGCTGAGGGCCCACGGGGCGACCCTGGACCACGTCATCAACATCCGCTCGTACCTGACCGACATCGACAAGCTGCCCGAATACGGCGCCGTACGAAGGGAGTTCCTCACCGGGACTCCGCCGACGAGCATGACCTTCGAGGCCTCGCGGCTGTTCCGGCCGGAGGCGCAGATCGAGATCGAGGTCGTGGCGGCGGTGCCCGCGCCGCACTGATCACTGTCCGGCCGGCTCAGGCCTCCCTGCCCCTTTCCCTGCCCCTTTCCCCGTCCGTTTCCTCGCCCAGCAGCGCGAGGAAGTCCCGGAACGCCCCCGGCATGTCCACCGACTCCGGGTCCAGCAGCCACTGGTACTGGAGCCCGTCCATCACCGCGACCAGCAGCGGAGCGCCCCGCTCGGGCGTGAGGCCGTTCGGGAGACGGTCGCCGTACTCGGCGCGCAGCACCGCCGCCATGTTCGCCCGCACCCGCGTGTACCGCTCGGTGAAGTACTCCCGCGCCGGATGCCCCTCCGTCACGCTCTCGCCGAGCAGCGCCGAGAAGGTCTGGATGATCGCCGGGCGCATGGCGTTGTACTCGACGAGGGCGGCGAGCAGATCCACCCGCCAGGCGGTGTCCGGCATCGCGTCCCACCGGTCCCGTTCCTTCAGGACGGCCACCAGCAGCGCCTCCTTCGTCGGGAAGTGGTGCAGCAGCCCCTGCTGGGTCAGCCCGACCCGCTCGGCCACCGCTGCGAGGCTCGCCCCCCGATAGCCGCGCTCGGCGATCACCTCAAGGGCGGCCCGGACGATCTCCGCCCGCCGCTCCTCGCTCCTGGCCCTCATGCCGTCACGGTACGGCACACGGCGCACGAAAAATAACTGGGAGGTAACGAAACCTACCGCTCTACAGGCAATCGAGGCAGGATGAGGAGAACCGAAGGCACTCAATGAGGAGGCACTCCCATGGGGGGAACGGAATCAGCCGTCGAGGCCGCGCTCGGCAAGCTGGACCTGGACGCCAAGGCCCATCTCCTGGCCGGCCAGGACACCTGGTCCCTGCCCGCGCTGCCGGAGATCGGCCTGCGGTCCCTCGTCATGTCCGACGGCCCGATCGGCGTCCGGGGTGTGCGCTGGAGCGCCGACGACCCGTCCGTCGCCCTGCCCTCCCCGACCGCCCTCGCGGCCACCTGGGACCCGGAGCTGGCCCGCCGGGCCGGCACGCTGCTCGCCCAGGAGGCCCGCCGCAAGGGCGTCCACGTGCTCCTCGCGCCCACGGTCAACCTGCACCGGTCCCCGCTCGGCGGACGGCACTTCGAGGCGTACAGCGAGGACCCGTACCTGACGGGGCGGATCGGCGCCGCGTACGTCGGCGGCGTACAGGCGGGCGGTGTCGGCACCACCGTCAAGCACTTCGTCGCCAACGACGCCGAGACCGACCGCTTCACCGTCGACAACTCCGTCTCCGAACGCGCCCTGCGCGAGCTGTACTTGGCCCCCTTCGAGCACATCGTCGAGAACGCCCACCCGTGGGGCATCATGACCGCCTACAACACGGTCAACGGCACGACGATGACCGAGCACCGGTATCTGGTGAACGAAGTCCTGCGCGGCGAATGGGGCTTCGACGGCTACAACGTCTCCGACTGGAGCGCCGCCCGCCACACGGTCGCGGCCGTCGAGGGCGGTCTGGACGTCGCCATGCCGGGCCCGCGGACCGTGTACGGCGAGGCCCTGGCGAAGGCCGTCCGCAACGGCGAGGTCGAGGAGGCCACCGTCGACGAGGCCGTGCGCCGCGTCCTGCGGCTCGCCGCCCGCGTCGGCATCCTGGAGGGCGCCGAGCCCGCCGTCACCGACCTGCCCGAGACCGTCGACGGCGAGGCGCTGGCCCGCGAGATCGCCCGCCGCTCCTTCGTCCTCGTCCGCAACGAGCAGGGCGCCCTCCCGCTGCGGGCGAACGGCACGGTCGCCCTCATCGGCGCCGCCGCCCGCGACGCCCGCGTCCTCGGCGGCGGCTCCGCCACCGTCTTCCCCTCCCACATCGTCTCCCCGCTCGACGGCCTCACCGCGACCCTCCCCGACGGCACCCTCACCTACTCCGTCGGCGCCGACCCCGCCACCGAACTCGCCGTCGCCGACAAGGGGTTCGAGCTGACCACGATCTGCCGCGACGCGGCCGGCGAGGTCATCGGCACCCGTTCCGTGCCCAACGGGCACATCCAGTGGATGGGTTCGGACCTCCCGGTGGGCGTCACCCACGAGAACCTCCACACCGTCGAGTTGACCGGCACCTTCACCCCGCGCGACAGCGGCCCGCACACCTTCGGCATCAAGGGCATGGGCCCCTTCACCCTCACCCTCGCCGGCACCACGTACTACGACGACGTCCAGCGCCCCGCCGACGACTCCGACCCCTTCGAGGCCATCTTCGGCGCCCCGGTGCCCCGCGCCCAGGCCGAACTCGTCGCAGGCGAACCGGTGCAGATCTCCCTCACCCACGTCTTCTCGCTCCCCGAGGGCGTCCCCTTCAAGGTCGTCGCCTTCGCCCTCGCCCACCAGGAACCGCAGCGCGACGAGGACGAACTGATCGCCGAGGCCGTCGAGTCGGCCCGCGCCGCCGACACCGCGGTCGTCGTGGTCGCCACCACCGAGCGCGTCGAGTCGGAGGGCTTCGACCGCAAGGACCTCCGACTCCCCGGCCGCCAGGACGACTTGGTCCGCGCCGTCGCCGCTGTCAACCCGAACACGGTCGTGGTCGTCAACTCCGGCTCCCCGGTCGAACTGCCCTGGCGCGAGGACGTGTCCGCCGTCCTGCTCAGCTGGTTCCCCGGCCAGGAGGGCGGCGAGGCCCTCGCCGACGTCCTCACCGGCGCGCACGAGCCGGGCGGCCGACTGCCCACCACCTGGGGCGCCCTGGCCGACGCCCCGGTCACCCAGGTGACCCCCGTCGACGGTGAACTCCCGTACACCGAGGGCGTCTTCATCGGCTACCGCGCCTGGGAGAAGGAGGGCCGCACCCCCTCGTACCCCTTCGGCCACGGCCTCGGCTACACCGACTGGACCTATCAGTCCGTCGACGTGGACGGCATGACCGCCAGGATCCGCGTCCGCAACTCCGGCGCGCGCCCCGGCCGCGAGATCGTCCAGCTCTACCTCGCCCCCGCCCGGCCCACCGCCGACCGCCCCGGCCGCTGGCTGGCCGGATTCGCGAGCGTGGAGGCCGGTCCGGGCGAGACCACCGAGGCCGTCATCGAACTCCCGCGCCGCGCCTTCGAGATCTGGGACGAGACGGCCAACGGGTGGTCGTTTGTGAAGGGTTCGTACGAGATCCAGGTCGGCCGCTCGATCACCGACCGCAGGATCACCGCGACGATTAACGTCTGAGGCGGGACGAGCCTCCCCACGAACTGCCCCGGTCCGGGACCTGACCCCTGGACCGGGGCGAAGTGGTTCTCGGGCACGTGGTGTTCGGGCGGCCTCAGCGGGTCGCGAACCCGTACACCGTCTCCGACCGGTACACCTCGCCCGGCCGCAGCACCGTGCTCGGGAAGTCGGGCCGGTTGGGGGAGTCGGGGAAGTGCTGGGTCTCCAGGGCGACGGCGTCGCCGGGGGAGAAGGGCTCGGGCAGGTGCTCCCCGGTGTACAGCTGGAGACCGGGTTCGGTGGTCGAGACGGTCAGCACGCGCCCGGACGCCGGGTCGTACAGCTCACCGACCTCGCGAGGAGCGGACGTCACCCCGCCGTCCAGCACGAAGTTGTGGTCGTAGCCCGCCCCGACCTTCCGCGTCTCCCGGAAGTCGAACCGCGTGCCCGCGACCCCCTCCAGCACACCGGTCGGGATCAGATCGGCGTCGACGGGGGTGTACTGCGAGGCGGCGAGCCGCAGTTCGTGACCGCCGGCGTTGCCGCCACCGGCCAGGTTCCAGTACGAGTGGTTCGTCAGGTTCACCACGGTCGGCGCGTCCGTGACCGCCTCGTACGCGATGCGCAGCGCGCCGGAGTCGTCGAGCGTGTACGTCGCCGAGACCTCCAGCCGGCCCGGAAACCCCTCCTCACCGTGCGGACTGACGCGGCTCAGCCGCACCCCGTGCCCCTCGTCCGCGGTCACCGGCGTCATCTCCCAGACGCGCTTGTCGAAGCCGCGCTCGCCGCCGTGCAGGGAGTTGGGCGGGGTGTTCTGCGCGAGCGCGTACGTCACGCCGTCCAGCGGGAAGCGGCCGCCCGCGATCCGGTTGGCGTACCGGCCGACCAGGGCGCCGAGATACGGGTCCGGATGCGTGAGATAGCCGTCCAGGTCGGCGAACCCGAGCACCACGTTCCCGGTCCGCCCCTCCCGGTCCGGGATCTCGACGGACTGCACGATCCCGCCGTACGAGAGGATCCGCACCCGGACGCCGGACCGCTCCAGGGTCCAGCGGTGCACCGGGGTGCCGTCGGGAAGTGTGCCGAACTGTTCGCTCATGGGCGGAACCCTAAGTCACGCCTCTTTGGCGACGACGGCACGGTAGGCCATCTCCGCCAGTCGGGCCTGCCCGTTCACACTCGGGTGGAACCAGTCCCAGTGGCTCAACTGGTCGGTGCCGAACCGGTAGTCGTAGACCGCGCCGCCGTCGAACCGGCACCGCTCGTCCTTGGCGCAGACCTCCTTGAGCACCCGGTTGTAGTCCTCGACCCGCTGCTGCACGGTGTCCCGGCGCAGGGTCGCCGCCGAGTCCAGCGCGTCCGCGTCGGCCAGCATCGAGGGGCAGATGCCGAGCTTCCACACCTGCTTGCCCATGGCGTTGGTGCGCCCCTGGGACCACAGCCGCTTCAGGTTCGGCACGCTCGCCACGTACACCTGTGTCTTCGGCAGTCGCGTGCGCAGGGTGCCCAGGGCGTCCTCGAACTCGGTGCGGAAGTCGGCCACCGAGGTCATCGCCGAGGTCGAGGCGCGACAGGCGTCGTTCGCGCCCGCCATCACCGTCACCAACTGCGGCTTCTTCACGGCCGCCTGCGTGATCTGCGCGGACAGGTCGGCCATCCGGGCCCCGGTCACCGCGTAGTTCCAACTGTGCTCGGCCGCCTTCGCCCGCCCCAGCAGCCGTACGGCGAGACTGTCCACCTCCTCGCTGTCACCCGTCGCCCACGACACCTCCGGGCAGTCCGCCAGCACCGAACAGGCGTCGAAGCCGCGCGTGATGGAGTCGCCCACGGCGGCGACGGAGCCCGGACTCACGTCCCAGGCCGAGGTCGGCGACGGCTTCGCCTTCTGCGCCTTGGTGCCGTCCGGCGCCGGGGAATTGCCACCGGCGGCGTCGCAGCCCGCGACCCCCAGGACGGTCGCCGTCACGGCGGCCAGCACGGTCCGGGAGCGGTGGCTGGGCTTCCGCATCGGCGATGATCCCCTCGGTCGGCGCACACCGGCAGACATCAACCGGTCTCCGTACATAACAACGCGCGAGAGTTCCCGATCCACGCGGCGTGCAACGGTTCACGCCGTACAGGCGTCCTGCCGGGTGAATGGCAGGCGTTTGTGGGCATCAGGACGGACGGTACGTCACACTCCTTGCGCCGCCGCACGGTAGCCTCGCCATCAACGTGGCCCGCCCGCCACAACCGCCCGCCAGTCAGCAAGATGTCCCGCTCAGCCCGGAGGTCCCGGTGACGACACGTGGAGTTCTGTACGTGCACTCCGCGCCGCGCGCGCTGTGCCCACACGTCGAATGGGCCGTAGCCGGCGTGCTCGGCACCCGAGTCAACCTCGACTGGATCCGGCAACCGGCCGCACCCGGCACCTGGCGCTCGGAGTTCTCCTGGCAGGGCCAGCCCGGCACCGCGTCCAAACTCGCCTCGGCGCTGCGCGGCTGGCACCTGCTGCGCTTCGAGGTCACCGCCGAGCCCACCGCCACCGCCGAGGGCGAGCGCTACAGCTGCACCCCCGAACTCGGCATCTTCCACGCCGTCACCGGCATCCACGGCGACATCCTCATCCCGGAGGACCGCCTGCGCGCGGCCCTGATCCGCTCCCAGCAGGGTGAGACGGACCTGGAGGCGGAGATCGCCAAACTCCTGGGCAAGCCGTGGGACGACGAGTTGGAGCCCTTCAGGTATGCCGGTGAGGGCGCGCCGGTGCGCTGGCTGCACCAGGTGGTGTGAGGTCGGCAGACGCCGATTCCTCCTGCACGCCGAAGGGCCCCCACCGACCGGTGGGGGCCCTTCAGTTACGTACGAGAGTGCGTACGGGCGATTCTCAGACCGTCCGGAACGCCAGCACCACGTTGTGCCCACCGAACCCGAACGAGTCGTTCAGGGCGGCGATACGGCCTTCGACCGGCAGCTTGCGAGCCTCCCCGCGGACGACGTCCGCGTTGGCCTCCGCCTCCGGGTCGAGGTTGTCGACGTTGATCGTCGGCGGCGCGAGCCGGTTGTAGAGCGCCAGCACGGTCGCGACCGTCTCGACGCCGCCGGCCCCGCCGAGCAGGTGACCGGTCATCGACTTGGTCGCGGAGACCGCCATGTGGTCCGCGTCGTCGCCGAACACCTTGCGCAGCGCCTTCAGTTCGGCCACGTCACCGGCCGGCGTCGAGGTCGCGTGCGCGTTCACGTGCACGATCTCCGCCGGGTCCAGGTCGGTGTTGTCGAGCAGGTTCTGCAGGGCGTGCGAGATGCCACGCCCCTCCGGCTCCGGCTGCACGATGTCGTGGCCGTCGGCGGAGATGCCCTGCCCGACGGCCTCGGCGTACACGCGGGCCCCGCGCTTGGCGGCGTGCTCGGCGGACTCCAGGACGATCACGCCGGCGCCCTCGCCGAGGACGAAGCCGTCCCGGGCGGTGTCGTAGGGACGCGAGGCGCCCTGCGGGTCGTCGTTGTTCTTGGACATCGCCATCATGTTGCCGAACGCGGCGATGGGCAGCGGGTGGATGGCCGCCTCCGTGCCACCCGCGACGACGACGTCGGCGCGGCCGGTGCGGATCATCTCGATGCCGTAGCCGATGGCCTCGGCGCCCGAGGCGCACGCGGAGACCGGCGTGTGCACGCCCGCGCGGGCGCCCACGAGCAGACCCACGTTGGCGGACGGGCCGTTCGGCATCAGCATGGGGACGGTGTGCGGGGAGACGCGGCGGACGCCCTTCTCCTTCAGCACGTCGTACTGGTCGAGCAGGGTGGTCACACCGCCGATCCCGGAGGCGATGACGGTGCCGAGACGGTCGGGGTCGACCGCGGCGTCCTCACCGGCCTTGTCGGTGAAACCGGCGTCGGCCCACGCCTCCTTGGCCGCGATCAGCGCGAACTGCGCCGAGCGGTCCAGTCGGCGGGCCTGCGGACGCGGGATGACCTCGGAGGGGTCCACGGCGGCCGGCGCGGCGATACGGACCGCCTGTTCGGCGGCCCACTCCTGCTCCAGGGGCTTCACGCCGGAACGTCCGGCGACCAGTCCCTCCCAGGTCGAGGCTGCGTCGCCACCCAGCGGTGTGGTTGCGCCGATACCGGTGACGACCACGGTGCGATTGGTCGGGCTCACGGGAATTCTTTCTCCAACGATTACGAGGATTCAGCGGCGCCACCGCCGGGTGGCGGGGCCATGCAGTCGGGGCTAGGAGGTGACTCAGCCCTGGTGCTTGAGGATGTAGTCGGTCGCGTCGCCGACCGTCTTGAGGTTCTTGACGTCCTCGTCCGGGATCTTGACGTCGAAGCGCTCTTCGGCGGCGACGACGACCTCGACCATGGACAGCGAGTCGACGTCCAGGTCGTCGGTGAAGGACTTGTCCAGCTGGACGTCCTCAACCGGGATGCCGGCGATCTCGTTCACGATGTCGGCGAGACCGGCGACGATCTCTTCTTGAGTGGCGGCCATGTCAGGCGCTCCTTCTTTGTGATCCAGAGGGTTTGGCGGTGGTGCCGTGCCGGATCCTTGGTGAAGATCCGGCACGCAGTGCCTAGGGGAGGGTAACGACCGTCGCGGCGTACACGAGACCCGCCCCGAAGCCGATGACGAGCGCGGTGTCGCCGCTCTTCGCCTCACCGGTCGCCAGAAGCCGCTCCATCGCGAGCGGAATCGAGGCGGCCGAGGTGTTGCCGGTGGTGCGTACGTCACGCGCGACCGTGACGTGCTCCGGCAGTTTCAGTGTCTTCACCATCGAGTCGATGATCCGCTCGTTGGCCTGGTGGGGAATGAAGACGTCCAGGTCGTCCGCGGTGATTCCGGCCGCGTCCAGCGCCTGCTGGGCGACCTTCGCCATCTCGAACACGGCCCAGCGGAACACCGCCTGGCCCTCCTGCGTGATCGCAGGGAACTTGTCGACCGTGCCGTCGCGGTAGTCCGTCCACGGCACCGTCTGCTTGATGGTCTCGGACTTGTCGCCCTCCGAGCCCCACACGGTCGGACCGATGTGCGGTTCCTTGGCGGGGCCGACCACGACCGCGCCCGCGCCGTCACCGAACAGGAAGGCCGTCGCGCGGTCCTCCAGATCGGTCAGGTCGGACAGCCGCTCGACACCGATGACGAGCACGTACTCCGCGCTGCCCTCGACGACCATGCCCTTGGCGAGCGTGAGGCCGTAGCCGAAGCCGGCGCAGCCCGCCGAGATGTCGAACGCGGCGGCCTTGTTCGTGCCCAGCTTGTCGGCGATCTCCGTCGCCACGGCCGGGGTCTGCTTGAAGTGCGAGACCGTCGACACGATCACGCCGCCGATCTGCTCGGCGGTGATCCCCGCGTCGGCGATCGCCTTGCCGGACGCCTCGATGGACATCGCGGCGACGGTCTCCTCGGCGTTCGCCCAGTGCCTGGTCTCGATGCCCGAGCGCGAACGGATCCACTCGTCGGAGGAGTCGATCGTCTCGAGGATCACCTCGTTCGGCACGACACGGACCGGCCGGTAGCCGCCCACACCGAGGATGCGCGCGTACGGTGCGCCCTTGCTCGGCTTGATCTTCGACATGTTCGTACGGCTCCTTCTTCAGGCGTTGGCGTGCTCGGTGATGAGCTCGCGGGCCGCGTCGAGGTCGTCCGGGGTCTTGAGGGCCAGCGTCTTCACGCCGGGCAGTGCGCGCTTGGCGAGGCCGGTGAGGGTACCGCCGGGGCACACCTCGATCAGGGCCGTGACGCCGAGCTCCTTGAAGGTCTCCATGCACAGGTCCCAGCGGACCGGGTTGGCGACCTGGCCGACCAGCCGCTGAAGGATCTCGGCGCCGGTGGCGACCGTACGACCGTCCTTGTTGGAGACGTACGGGAGCTTCGGGTCGCCCGGCGCGAGGTCGGCGGCGGCCTTGGCCAGCGCGTCGACGGCCGGGGCCATGTGGTGGGTGTGGAAGGCGCCGGCGACCTTGAGCGGGACGACCTTGCGGACGCCCTCGGGCTTGTCCTCGGCCAGCGCGGCGAGCTGCTCCAGCGTGCCGGCCGCGACGATCTGGCCCGCGCCGTTCACGTTCGCCGGGGTCAGACCCAGCTTCTCCAGGTGCGCGACGGAGACGTCGGGGTCGCCGCCGAGCAGCGCCGACATGCCGGTCTCGGTGATCGCGGCGGCCTCGGCCATGGCCAGACCCCGCTTGCGTACGAGGGTGAGGGCGGCGGAGTCGTCCAGGACGCCCGCGAAGGCGGCCGCGGTGATCTCGCCGACGGAGTGGCCCGCGACCGCGCCCGGGGTGACGTCGCCCAGGGCGGTGGCGGACAGCAGCCCGGCGGCGACCAGCAGCGGCTGGGCGACGGCGGTGTCACGGATCGCGTCCGCGTCGGCCTGCGTGCCGTAGTGGGCGAGGTCCAGGCCGATGGCGTCCGACCACGCGGCGACGCGGTCGGCGGCACCGGGGAGGTCGAGCCAGGGAGTCAGGAAGCCGGGCGTCTGAGCGCCCTGGCCGGGAGCGACGAGTACGAGCACTCTCACACTCTCTCTTGTGGACGGCCACGACCGCCCGTGGGGACAGGGACGAAGAACACGAGGCGGTTTTGTGGAGCCCCGACAAAAGGCTAGGTCTGGGGATCTCCATCGGCCAGACGCCCCAGGATCAGCGCGATCCGCAGCGTGAACGCCGACCGTACATCCGATGGCGACCAGCCGGTGACGTCAGTCACACGTCGAAGCCGGTAGCGCACGGTGTTCGGGTGCACGAAGAGCATCCGGGCGGCGCCTTCGAGACTGCTCGCCTGTTCGAGATAGACGGAGAGCGTCTCCAGAAGCGCCGACCCGGCTTCCTCCAGCGGTCTGTAGATCTCCTCCACCAACTGCTCCCGCGCGCCGGGATCACCGGCCATCGCGCGCTCCGGCAGCAGATCGTCCGCGAGCACCGGCCGCGGGGCGTCCTGCCAGGCGGAACACGCCTTGAGTCCGGCGGCGGCGGCCTGCGCGGACCGGGTCCCGGCGAGCAGGTCGGGCACCACGGGCCCGGCCACCACGGGACCCGCGGCGAAGGGCCCGATCAGCGACTTGGCGACGGCGATCGGGTTGTCGCTGCCGCCGGCGATCACCACGAGCCGGTCGCCGAGCACGCCGGTGAGTACCTGGAGCTTGGCGTGGCGGGCGGCCCGCCGGATGGCCTCGACGGTCAGCTCGGAGTCCCCGTCGGGCGCGGTCCCGAGGACGACGCAGACATGTTCGGGCGCGTTCCACCCGAGGGCGGCGGCCCGGCTGACGGCGCCCTCGTCGGCCTCCCCGCTCAGCACCGCGTTGACCACGAGCGACTCCAGGCGCGCGTCCCAGGCACCGCGTGCCTCGGCGGCCTGGGCGTAGACCTGGGCGGTGGCGAAGGCGATCTCCCGGGCGTACACCAGCAGCGCCTCGCGCAGCACGCTCTCGTCGCCGGGGGCCGCGACCTCGTCGATCGCGGACTCCATGACCTCGATGGTGGTCCGCACCATCTCGACCGTCTGCCGCAGCGTGATCGCCCGGGTCAGCTCACGGGGCGCGGTGCCGAACACGTCGGTGGAGATGGCCTGCGGGGCGTCGGGGCGCCGGAACCACTCGGTGAACGCGGCGATACCCGCCTGGGCGACAAGACCGATCCAGGAACGGTTCTCCGGGGGCATCGCCCGGTACCACGGCAGCGTCTCGTCCATCCGCGCGATGGCCTGCGCGGCGAGACTTCCGGACGACTTCTCCAGTCGCCTCAGGGTCGCGGAGTGCGAATGGACGGGCACCGGGGCGCCGGGCTTGCTGGCTTCGGGTTCGGGCACGGGGACAAGACTGCCTTATCGGGACGGGGGTGTGGGGGGTCGGGGCTACCGTGGGGGTGTGATGGATGTGCGGCGCGCTGCTGAGCGCTATCCAGGCGGGGAGCCGGCGGCCGGCATCGAGTCCTGGCACGCGTTCTCCTTCGGGCCGCACTACGAGCCCGACAACCTTCGGTTCGGGGCCGTGATCGCCTGCAACGAGGAGCGGCTCGCTCCCGGTGCCGGGTTCGACGAGCACCCGCACAGCCATACCGAGATCGTGACGTGGGTGGTGGAGGGGGAACTCACCCATCGGGACTCCGCCGGGCACGAGACCGTCGTCAGGGCCGGGGACGTGCAGCGGCTCAGCTCCGGGGCGGGGGTACGGCATGTCGAGCGCAACGTCGGGCCCATGCCCCTTGTCTTCGTCCAGATGTGGCTCGCCCCGCTGGAGCCCGGTGGCGATCCCGCCTACGAGATCGTCCACGGCATCGCCGACTCCACGCCGTACGCCGTTCCGGAGGCGGGCGCGATGCTGCATGTGCGGCGACTGGTGGCGGGGGAGCGGACGGCCGTGCCGGACGGGGCTTTCGTGTACGTGCATGTCGTGCGCGGTGAAGTCCGGCTGGACGGCGAGGAGTTGGCGGCGGGCGACGCGGCCCGCATCACCGACGCCAAGGGGGTCGAGGCGGTGGGGGTGACGCCCGTCGAGCTGCTGGTGTGGGAGATGGCGGGCCAGGACCGGAACTAGGGCCCGGATTAAGGGAGTTCGGCGAGCACGGCATCCGTGAACGCCGGCCACACCTCGACCGCCCACGGTCCGAACGCCCGGTCCGTCAGGGCCACGCAGGCCGCGCCCGCGTCCGGGTCGAGCCACAGGAACGTACCCGCCTGGCCGAAGTGGCCGAAGGTGCGCGGGGAGGACGAACCGCCCGTCCAGTGCGGGGACTTGGAGTCGCGGATCTCGAAGCCGAGGCCCCAGTCGTTGGGGTTCTGGTGGCCGTAGCCGGGCAGGACGCCCTTGGTGCCCGGGTACTGGACCGTCATCGCCTCGGCGACCGTGCGCGGGTCGAGCAGGCGCGGGGCCTGGACCTCGGCGGCGAACCGGAGCAGGTCGTCGACCGTCGAGACGCCGTCCTTCGCGGGGGAGCCGTCGAGGGAGGTGGCGGTCATCCCGAGCGGCTCGAGCACCGCCTGGTGCAGGTAGTCGGCGAAGGGGATCTCCGTCGCCGCGGCGATGTGCTCGCCGAGCTGCTCGAAACCGGCGTTGGAGTACAGCCGCCGCTCACCGGGCGGAGCCGTCACGCGGTGCTCGTCGAAGGCGAGGCCCGAGGTGTGCGCGAGCAGATGCCGCACCGTCGCGCCGGGCGGACCGGCCGGTTCGTCGAGGTCGATCGCCCCCTCCTCGTACGCGACGAGGGCGGCGTACGCCGCGAGCGGCTTGGTGACCGAGGCCAGCGGGAAGCGGTGGTCCGCCGGGCCGTGCGTGCCCAGGAGGGTGCCGTCCGCGCGCACGGCGCCCGCCGCGGCGGTGGGCACCGGCCAGTTCTCGATCAGCGCGAGGCTCTTCAGCGACATGCCGTCGAGCCTATGCGCTCACAGGTGCAGCTCCAGCAAGGGGTCCGGCTTGGGGCGGAAGCCCAGGGAGACGTACAGCGGCTCGGCCTGCGGCGACGCGGTCAGGTGGACCCGGGCGGCGCCCCGCTCGCGGAACCAGGACAGCAGCTCCGCCATGCACGCGCGCGCGTACCCCCGGCGCCGGGCGTCGGGATCGGTCGCCACGCTGAAGACGAAACCGACCGCCCCGCGCGGATCCCCGGACTTCCCGATCCGGTAGTCGACGGTGCCGACCACCAGCGCGGCCAGCCCCTCGGGCCGCGCTGGGTGATCCACGACGAACGCGGCGAAGTCCCCGTCCCGCTCACCCAGCTTCTTCCGCAGGGTCGGCAGCGACTCCGCATGCCACTCCGTGGACCCGTCCGACCCCGGCAGGGCGTCGATCATCACCTGGCGCAGACGCAGCACTTCCGGCGCATCCTCGGGTACCGCACGACGTACGAGACTCATGCCCGTACGCTAGCCACCGCCCCGCCACCACGTCCTGCCGATTTATTACCTGTTCCGCTTGCTTGGAGTGCACTCCAAGGCCATAGCGTTGAGCGCATGACGGTGATGGAGACCACCCCCACCAGGACCGACCTCTGCGGCGCCCCGCCCCACCCGCACCGGCGCCCCGAGGGCGAGGACAGCTACACGATCAGCGAGGTCGTCGCGTTCACCGGCCTCACCGCGCACACCCTGCGCTGGTACGAGCGCATCGGGCTCATGCCGCACGTCGACCGCTCCCACACCGGCCAGCGCCGCTACAGCAACCGCGACCTCGACTGGCTCGACCTCGTCGGAAAGCTGCGGCTCACCGGCATGCCGGTCGCCGACATGGTCCGGTACGCGGAACTCGTGCGCGAGGGCGACCACACGTTCGGCGACCGTTTCGAGCTGCTCGAAGCGACCCGCCGGGACGTCGTGGCCCGGATCGCCGAGCTCCAGGACACGCTCGCGGTGCTCGACCGGAAGATCAGTTTCTACGCGGACGCCGACGGCGCCCGTGCCTACGAGGCGGAGAAAGTGCGATGACGAACGGCAGGATCCCGACCGTACGACTCGGCGCCACCGGTCCGGAGGTCGGCGTGCAGGGCCTGGGCTGCATGGGCATGAGCTTCGCCTACGGCCCCTCGGACGCGCAGGAGTCCCGCGCCACCCTGGAGCGCGCCCTCGAACTGGGGATCACGCTGTACGACACGGCGGACGCGTACGGCCAGGGCGAGAACGAGCGCTTCCTGTCCCCGTTCTTCAAGGCCAATCGTGACCAGGTCGTCATCGCGACCAAGTTCGCCCTGTCGATCCCGCCGGGCGAGCCCACGCGCCGGGTCATCCGCAACGACCCGCCCTACATCCGCCAGGCCGTCGAGGCGAGCATGAAGCGCCTGGACGTCGACGAGATCGACCTCTACTACATGCACCGGCGCGATGTGAACGTACCGATCGAGGAGTCCGTCGGTGCCATGGCCGAACTGGTCCGCCAGGGCAAGGTCAAGCACCTGGGCCTGAGCGAGGTCACGGCGGCGGAACTGCGCGCGGCGCACGCGATCCATCCGATCGCGGCCGTCCAGTCCGAGTGGTCCCTGTTCAGCCGGGACATCGAGCCCAACGTGGTGCCGGCGGCGCGGGAACTGGGCGTGGCCCTCGTCCCCTACTCCCCGCTCGGCCGGGGCTTCCTCACCGGCTCCTTCACCCACGCCGACAAGGAACTCACCTCCGACGACTTCCGCCGCCAGCAGCCCCGCTACACGGGCGAGAACGCGGCGGCCAACGCGGCCCTCCTGGACCCCATCCGCACCATCGCCGCGGCCCACGACGCCTCCCTCGGCCAGATCGCCCTGGCCTGGGCCCAGCAACAGGCAACGGTCCACAACCTGCCGGTCGTCCCGATCCCGGGCACGCGCAAGCCGAGCAGGGTGGAGGAGAACGCCGGAGCAACGGCCATCGTCCTGACGGAGGCCGAGCTGGCAGCCCTGGAACCCATCGCCTCCAAGGTGGCAGGCGACCGCTACGCAGACATGCGGTTCTCATCAGCGGGCCGCGAGTAGAGGTACCTCACAGCTCCGCCAGCAACTCCGCCTTCTTCACGGAGAACTCCTCATCGGTGACCAACCCGGCCTGATGCAGTTCCCCAAGATGACGGATCCTCTCGGCGATGTCGGCCGGATCGCGCCTCGGTGCCCCGGCCGACACAGCCGCAACGGGCCCACGATCCCGAACCGCCGCCAAAACCGCCGCAGCGAACGGCAACGACTCGTGCACGGGCCCGTACCCCAGCCCGAACACCACGGCCGCCGGATCCTGATCGGCCTGCGCCGGCTGCGCGCCCACATCCCGCCGCAGCAACCGCAGATGCCCTTCGAAGACCTCGGGCGACCGCCACTCGACACCACTCAGCTCGGTCACCGGGAAACTCTGGTCGCCGGCCTTCCACTTCGCGGACGACGCGCCGGTCCAGAACCACCGGAAGTGCACGGTCTTCCCGTCGAAGGACGCCTTCGCGTCGTACGCCTTGAACGCCCGCGGTGCCTCGGGCGCGGCCACCAGGAACCGCTCCGCGGGCTCGTCGTCCCCGCTCAGCCGTGCCCGCAGCTCGTCGGCGTAGTACTCGGCGAGCGTCTCGCGTTCGGCGGACAGCACCAGCCGATACGGATCGCACGCTTCCTTCAGCTGCCCCGCCGCCGCCTCGACCAGTGGATCCGCCCCGACCCGTGGAACGATCCGCAGGACCACCGTGCCGCGCTTGCCGGGCGTCAGCGTCACCCCGGCGATCGCGTCGAGCGGAACACGCCGTTCCCCCAGCGCCTGAAAGAGCTTGGGTGTCCGAATCCCGCGTTCGTAGCGGATGAGCACGGAGTCGGACTCGAACTCCCAGGCAGCGTGAAATCCGGCCAGTACGTCACCCATGCGGCTCATCGTATGCGCGGACCGCTTCTTCGTCGCCATCTCGCGCAGACCGCAGTTCCTGCGCCTCTACGCGCGTCCGGTCGTCGCCGCGCCGGACAAACCGGCGAGACACGCGTCGTTGTCACGCGCGCACCGCACCGAGCCGTACGCGCCGACGCCGATCTCGGCGAAGTTGAGGAGGCTCTCGGTGTCCGGCTCGAAATAGCCGCCGTGTCCCTTCGCGCCCTGTGCCGACAGCACCCGTGCCCCGAAGGCCGAGGAGACCGGGTCGGCGCCGTGGCCGAGCCCGCCGAGCTCCAGGTAGGGCACGTCCTGGATCCAGTCGGTGGCGTCCCGCATCGACCACACCTGTGCGGAGGTGTGCAGGTGGGAGGCCTTCTCGGTGCGCATGCCGGGGCTGCCGGCCACCGCTATGTCGGCCACCCGGCGCGGCAGCGTGTGCGCGGCGATCCCGCACACCACGGAGCCGTAGCTGTGGCAGAAGAGCGAGACCGGCGCCTTGCCGGGCAGGGCGCGCACCAGGGCGTTCAGCCGCACGGCGCCGTCCTTGGCGCGCATCGCGGTCGCCGAGTCGATGCCGAGTCCGGCGGGCGCGGTGTAGTCGGCCCAGGCGATCACGGCCGTACGCGTCGAGGGGTCGGCGGCCTGCTCCGCGGTGTAGAGCGACTTGGCCATGCCGACCGGTGCCGAGTACGGCTTGTTGGTCTTCTGGAAGGTGAGCAGGTCGGTGTCGACGCCGGGGACGACGACCGAGACGCGCTCGGCGTGCTGGAGGTTGCCGAAGACCTCGGCGACCCGGCCGGTGCCCTCGGGGTCGAAGGCGAGGATGTGCCGGCCCTGGTGCATCAGCGCCTCGTAGCGGTGCATCCGGCGGCCGGCCTCGTGCTGCCCGGTGGGCGAGAGCCGGCTGTCGTGCATGCGGTTGGCCTCCACCCGGCGCTGCTTGGCGAGCGCGAGGTGGTTGGCGCGGTAGCGCAGGGCGACGGGGGCACCGTTCATGTTGCCGACCGCGAGGGGATAGCGGTGGGCGAGATCGGTGCGCTGCTGCACGGTGAGCGAGGCGAAGAACCGGGAGAGCACGGCGGGGGCCGCGTCCGGGTCCGGGAGCCGGTGTCCGTGCAGGCGGCCGTGTTCCCAGGAGGAGCGGGAAGCCTGGAGCGGGGTCTTGTCGTGGTGGCTGCGCAGGGCCGTCCAGCCCGTGGTCGCCAGCATCACGAAGACGACGGCCAGCGCGAGCAGCGCGCGCCAGACGTTCAGTTGCGGGGAGGTGTCGAAGGAAGTCACTGGGAGGACACACTAGGAGAACGGGACGGTCTCGCGTGAGCCGAGTGACCGAGATCACGTTTCGATAAACGTGGCGTTGACCTCAAAGGTTCCGAAGGTTCCTCAGTGTGTTCGCCAGCTGTCCGTGAGTGCGGGTCCCACCTGTTCGAGGTAGGTGTTCGTCAGCTCGCGCATCGCCGCCAGACCGAGGTCCTCGCGCCGGGTCCACTGCCGCTCCGCCACCCGCATCACCCCGCCGAAGACCGCCACGGCCAGCCGCGGCCGCGGATCGGCGTCCACGTCGAGGCCCTCGCGCTCGGCGAGCACCCGCGCGATGGTCTCCTCGGTCTCCTCGCTGTGCCGCAGATGCGCGGCGAGCAGCACCGGCGTCGACTCGATCACCCGGTACATGCGCAGGAAACTCTCCAGCGGTACGACCGACTCGACGATCTCGTTGAGGTCGTCCCAGTTCCCGAGCACCGCCCGGCGCAGCGCCTCCAGGGGCGCCTCGTGGGCGGGACGCTCGCGCACCGCCTCGATGAAGCGTTCGGTGACCAGGTCGTGCAGTGCGAGGGCGGCCTCGTCCTTGCCGGCGAAGTAGCGGAAGAAGGTGCGCTGCGAGACGTCGACGGCGGCGGCGATGTCGTCGACGGTGGTCCGCTCGTAGCCGCGGGAGGTGAACAACTCGACGGCGGCGCGCAGCAGCTCGTCCCGGGTGCGCTGTTTCTTGCGTTCGCGCAGTGTTTCCATATGCGTCAGTTACCGACTTGTGAATTGGTTTGTCAATTGTCAGCGGCTGTCATTAGCCTCGCGGTATGACTAGTCAGACCACCATCGAGACGGCGGGGTCGGGGGACAAGGCACCGACGCTCCCGTCGGACAAGGCGCCGTCCGCCGGGCTGCGCGGCCACCCCTGGTTCACCCTCATCACGGTCGCCGTCGGCGTCATGATGGTGGCCCTGGACGGCACCATCGTGGCCATCGCCAACCCGGCCATCCAGAAGGACCTGGGCGCGAGCTTCGCCGACGTCCAGTGGATCACCAACGGCTACTTCCTGGCCCTCGCGGTCTCCCTGATCACCGCCGGCAAGCTCGGCGACCGCTTCGGGCACCGCCAGACCTTCCTGATCGGCGTCACCGGCTTCGCCGCCGCGTCCGGCGCCATCGGCCTGTCCAGCAGCATCGCCGCGGTCGTCACCTTCCGCGTGCTCCAGGGCCTGTTCGGCGCGCTGCTGATGCCGGCCGCGCTCGGCCTGCTGCGCGCCACCTTCCCGGCCGAGAAGCTCAACATGGCGATCGGCATCTGGGGCATGGTCATCGGCGCCTCCACCGCCGGCGGCCCGATCCTCGGCGGTGTCCTCGTCGAGCACGTCAACTGGCAGTCGGTGTTCTTCATCAACGTGCCGGTCGGCATCATCGCCCTGGTCCTCGGCCTGGTGATCCTGCTGGACCACCGCGCGGAGAACGCGCCGCGCTCCTTCGACCTCCCGGGCATCGGCCTGCTGTCCGGCGCGATGTTCTGCCTGGTCTGGGCTCTCATCAAGGCTCCGGCGTGGGGCTGGGGCGACGGCAAGACCTGGGCGTTCCTGGCCGCGGCCGTCCTGGGCTTCGCCCTCTTCGCCTTCTGGGAGACGAAGGTCAAGGAGCCGCTGATCCCGCTGGGCCTGTTCCGCTCGGTCGCGCTGTCCGCGGGTGTCGTGCTGATGGTCCTGATGGCCATCGCCTTCATGGGCGGACTGTTCTTCGTGACGTTCTACCTCCAGAACGTGCACGGCATGAGCCCGATCGACGCGGGCCTGCACCTGCTTCCCCTCACCGGCATGATGATCGTCGGCTCCCCGCTCGCGGGCGCC
The DNA here is from genome assembly GCF_053595415.1 of Streptomyces sp. NPDC002499. Lineage (NCBI taxonomy): Bacteria > Bacillati > Actinomycetota > Actinomycetes > Kitasatosporales > Streptomycetaceae > Streptomyces > Streptomyces sp. NPDC002499. Next base: position 304,664 of record NZ_JBSFXO010000004.1, on the reverse strand, counting down.
CTGATCACCAAGCTCGGCCCGCGCATCCCGCTGGCCGGCGGCATGGCGTCCGTCGCGATCGCCATGTACGGCATGTCGACGCTGGAGACGGACACCAGCAGCGCCGTCATGTCCATCTGGTTCGCCCTGCTCGGCCTCGGCCTCGCGCCGGTCATGGTCGGCGCCACCGAGGTCATCGTCGGCAACGCTCCGATGGAGCTCTCCGGCGTCGCCGGCGGTCTCCAGCAGGCCGCGATGCAGATCGGCGGCAGCCTCGGCACCGCGGTCCTCGGCGGCGTGATGGCGTCCAAGGTGGACAGCGACCTGGCGGCCAACTGGAAGGGCGCCGGGCTTCCCGAGCTCACCCCGAGCCAGCTGGACCAGGCCTCCGAGGCCGTCCAGGTCGGCGTGGCACCGGTCGCCAAGGGCACACCCGAGGCGATCGCCGCGAAGATCGCCGACGTCGCGCACGACACGTTCATCTCCGGCATGAGCCTCGCCTCCCTCGTCGCGTGCGGGGTGGCGGTCGTGGCCGTCTTCGTCGCCTTCCTCACCAAGCGCGGTGCGAACGCGGACGCCGGCGCGGGCGTGGGCCACATCTGACGGGACGGGGTCCGGGGACGGCCGGTCGGGCTCGCCTGACGGGTTTTCAACGGACTTCGCCTATCAGGGTGAAGACGCTAAAGATTCCTTCAGTTCGGCACGCGCCGCAGGTCACAGTGGGTCAAGCCCTCCGCAGGGGGTGACTCGGACCGCGGCGCGCTGCCGGAGGGGGACAGCGCGCCGCAGGCCCGGGGCGATGAGCGGCCGCATCGGGGGTACCCGAACTTCCGAGCCCCGAACAGACTCCGGGGCAGAGGGAGTTGATGATGGCGGGCTTCGGAAGCCGAACGCGCAGGCACCCCCGCTCGCGTGGCCGCACGAGGTCACGGACCGGGCCGGACCGCGCGACGCTGGGAATCGTCGGAGTCGTCTGCGCGATCGCCGGATTCTTCGTACTGGGCCTCATCCTCGGCCCGGTGGCGGTCGTCTGCGGCTGGCTCGCCATGGGCCGCACCTGGGGCAGGACCCGTCCGGTCCCCGCCCTCGTGGCCCTGGTGCTGGGCGCGCTCGACACGCTCCTGGCGATCTACTGGCTGTTCCTCTGACCGAGCCCGCCACATCCTCCGGCGCACCGCCGATCACGTCTTGGCCGACGGCTCCCGCAACGGCGCGGACGGCTCGCGCAGCGCCGCGACCTCGGCGCGCAGCGCCCGCACCTCCGCGGTCAGCGCCTCGATGGCCTCGGTCTGCCGCCGCTCCTCCACGTCGTCCTTCTCGAACCGCGCGAGGAACCACGTGGCGATGTTCGCGGTGACCACACCGAGCAGCGCGATGCCGGACAGCATCAGCCCGACGGCGACCATCCGGCCCAGACCGGTGGTCGGCGCGTGGTCCCCGTACCCCACGGTCGTCATCGTCGTGAACGACCACCACAGGGCGTCACCCAACGTCCGGATGTTCCCGTTCGGCGACTCCTGCTCGACCGACAGCACGGCCAGCGACCCGAACATCAGCAGCCCGACGACGGCCCCCACGACATACGTCGTCAGCTGGATCTGCGAGGCCATCCGCGCCCGCCGCCCCACCAGCATCAGCGTGGACACCATGCGCAGCAGCCGCAACGGCTGGAGCAGCGGCAGCAGTACGGCGCACAGGTCCAGCCAGTGCGTCCGTACGAACTGCTTGCGCTGCTCGCTCATCGCCAGCCGCACCAGGTAGTCCCCGGCGAAGGCGCCCCACACCACCCACTCGACCGTCGTGCACACCGTCGTCAGCGAGTGCCCGGCGGTCTTGTCCACGATCGGCACGGCGTAGGCAACGGCGAACGCCACCGCGAGCGCCAGCAGCGGCCGCTGGGTGCGCTGCTCCCAACGGGCTTGCGCCGACAGTTCCTTCATGCCCGCATCGTAAAGAAACACCGAAGGGTGGTGAGGCCATCGGCCGCACCACCCTTCGGTCGTTCAACCTATGCGTCGCCGCCCGCGGCGCCAGGATCGGCAGCCGCGACATCGAGCAGCTGGTACCGGTCGATGGCCTGCTTCAGCGCCGACCGGTCGACCTTCCCTTCCCGGGCCAGCTCCGTCAGCACGGCCACCACGATCGACTGCGCGTCGATGTGGAAGAACCGCCGAGCAGCCCCCCGGGTGTCCGCGAACCCGAACCCGTCCGCGCCCAGGGACTGATACGTCCCCGGCACCCAGCGCGCGATCTGGTCCGGAACCGACCGCATCCAGTCGGACACGGCCACGAACGGACCCTGCGCGTTGCCCAACTTCCGCGTCACGTACGGAACGAGCTGCTCCTCCTCCGGGTGCAGCAGGTTGTGCCGCTCCACGTCGACCGCCTCGCGCCGCAGCTCGTTCCAGGAGGTCGCCGACCAGACATCGGCCCGCACGTTCCAGTCCTCCGCGAGGATCCGCTGCGCCTCGACCGCCCACGGCACGGCCACGCCCGAGGCGATGATCTGCGCCGGGATGGAGCCCGAGGTGCCCTCGCCGATGCGGTGGATGCCCTTGACGATGCCGTCGACGTCCACGTTCTCCGGCTCGGCCGGGTGCAGGATCGGCTCGTTGTAGACGGTCAGGTAGTAGAAGACGTCCTCGCCCGGCTTGCCGTCCGCGGTCGGCCCGTACATCCGCCGCAGCCCGTCCTGCACGATGTGCGCGATCTCGTACGAGTACGCCGGGTCGTACGCGACACAGCCCGGGTTGGTCGAGGCGAGCAGCTGCGAGTGGCCGTCGGCGTGCTGGAGCCCCTCACCGGTCAGCGTCGTCCGTCCGGCGGTCGCACCCAGGACGAAACCGCGCGCCAACTGGTCGGCCATCTGCCAGAACTGGTCGCCGGTGCGCTGGAAACCGAACATCGAGTAGAAGACGTAGACCGGGATGAGCGGTTCGCCGTGGGTGGCGTACGCCGAGCCCGCCGCGATCAGGGACGCCGTGCAGCCGGCCTCCGAGATGCCGTCGTGCAGCATCTGGCCGGTCGGCGACTCCTTGTAGGCGAGCAGCAGATCACGGTCGACCGACTCGTACTGCTGGCCCAGCGGGTTGTAGATCTTCGCGCTCGGGAAGAAGGAGTCCATGCCGAACGTGCGGTACTCGTCCGGCGCGATCAGCACGAAGCGCTTGCCGAGCTCCTTGTCCCGCATGAGGTCCTTGAGGAGCCGGACGAAAGCCATGGTCGTCGCGATGGACTGGTGGCCCGAGCCCTTCTTCACACTCGCGTACACCTTGTCGTCCGGCAGCGCGAGCGGCTTGGCGCGCACGACACGGGTGGGGACGTACCCGCCCAGCGACTTGCGCCGGTCGTGCATGTACTGGATCTCCTCCGAGTCGCGACCCGGGTGGTAGTACGGCGGCGGGCCGGACTCCAGCTCCTTGTCGGAGATCGGCAGGTGCAGCCGGTCCCGGAAGCCCTTGAGGTCGGCGACCGTCAGCTTCTTCATCTGGTGCGTGGCGTTGCGGCCCTCGAAGTTGGGGCCCAGCGTCCAGCCCTTGATGGTCTTGGCGAGGATGACCGTCGGCTGGCCCCGGTGCTCGTTGGCCGCCTTGAACGCCGCGTAGACCTTGCGGTGGTCGTGACCGCCGCGGCCCAGGTGCAGGATCTGCTCGTCGGACATGCCCTCGACCATCGCGCGCAGCCGCTGGTCGTCCCCGAAGAAGTGCTCGCGGATGTAGGAGCCGGACTCGGTCGCGTACGTCTGGTACTGGCCGTCCGGCGTCGTGTTCATCCGGTTGACCAGCACGCCGTCGCGGTCCTGGGCGAGCAGCGGGTCCCAGGAGCGGTCCCAGACCAGCTTGATCACGTTCCAGCCGGCGCCCCGGAAGACCGACTCCAGCTCCTGGATCACCTTGCCGTTGCCGCGCACCGGACCGTCCAGGCGCTGGAGGTTGCAGTTGACGACGAAGGTCAGGTTGTCCAGGTTCTCGCGGGCCGCGATGGTCAGCTGGCCCAGCGACTCCGGCTCGTCCATCTCGCCGTCGCCGAGGAAGGCCCACACGTGCGACTTCGACGTGTCGGCGATCCCGCGCGCGTGCATGTAGCGGTTCATCCGCGCCTGGTAGATCGCGCCGATCGGGCCGAGGCCCATCGACACGGTCGGGAACTCCCAGAAGTCCGGCATCAGCCGCGGGTGCGGATACGAGGACAGCCCGTTGGGCGCCTTGGACTTCTCCTGGCGGAAGCCGTCCATGTTCTGCTCGCTGAGGCGGTCCAGCAGGAACGCGCGCGCGTAGATGCCGGGGGAGGCGTGGCCCTGGAAGAAGACCTGGTCACCGCCGTCGCCCTCGTCCTTGCCGCGGAAGAAGTGGTTGAAGCCCACGTCGTAGAGGGACGCGGAGGAGGCGAAGGTGGCGATGTGGCCGCCGACCCCGATGCCGGGCCGCTGCGCGCGCGAGACCATCACCGCCGCGTTCCAGCGGGTCGCGTTCAGGACCTTGCGCTCGATCTCCTCGTTGCCGGGGAAGAACGGCTCGTCCTTGGTCGCGATGGTGTTCACGTAGTCCGTGCTGCGCATCTCGGGCACGGCCACGCGCCGCTCGCGGGCCCGCTCGATCAGCCGGAGCATCAGGTAGCGGGCCCGCTCACGGCCGCGCTCGTCGACGGCGGCGTCGAGGGAGTCGAGCCACTCCTGCGTTTCCTCGGGGTCGAAGTCAGGAACCTGACTCGGAAGGCCGCCAATGATGATCGGGTTGCGATCGGATCCGGAAGCCACGCTGTTCCTTACCTGTCAGAGGGCTGCTGTGAGGCTGCTTTTCGGTCTGTCTGCACCGTTCCCCATCGTGTACCTCGGGAAAGCAAACGTCATCTCTACTGAGAGGTAACCGAGACCTACGTGAGCTCCGGCTGGTTCTCAATGCCACAAAGGGGGCAGAAAGGTGTGGTGTGGGTCACTTATGGCCGTGTCGGCGTGCCTGGAGTTGGGGTGACACGGCCAGGAACGTCACCGTTTCGGCGGTCTGAACGGCCGGGTACTTGCGCGATCCGCCCCGCCCGTGTGGACTACGGCCAATGCTTCGCGCGTGCGCGACGCTGAGACACTCATCAAGACATGATCAGGAGGCAACCCGTGAGCGCGACCGCGGACCACGCGGAGACGAGCCCTGCCGTGAGGCTGGGGTTCCAGCCCGAGCAGGTGGTCCAGGAGATCGGCTACGACGACGACGTAGACCAGGAGCTCCGCGAGGCCATTGAGGAAGTCATCGGCAGCGACCTTGTGGACGAGGACTATGACGACGTCGCCGATGCCGTGGTGCTCTGGTTCCGCGACGAGGACGGCGACCTGACCGATGTGCTGGTGGACGCCACCACGTACATCGAGGAAGGCGGCTCGATCCTGCTCCTCACGCCGAAGACCGGCCGTGACGGATACGTCGAGCCCAGCGACATCTCCGAAGCCGCGACGACGGCGGGGCTGTCGGCCTCCAAGAGCGTCAGCGTGGGGAAGGACTGGAGCGGCAGCCGGCTGGTGACTCCCAAGGCGGCCAAGTCCAAGAAGTGACCCATTGACCCCGGACGGGCCGGTTCGCCCGGCCCGTCCGCCGGTTCCCGGTGATCGCTGCGTAGGGTGGGAGGCCACCCGAACAGCCCACCGAAGGGACAACCGCGACAATGGCGATCCAGGTCGGCGACAAGGCCCCTGACTTCGAGCTCAAGGACAACCACGGCGCCACCGTGAAGCTTTCCGACTTCCGTGGCGCGCAGAACGTGGTGGTGCTCTTCTACCCCTTCGCCTTCACCGGTGTGTGCACCGGCGAGCTGTGCGAGGTGCGGGACAACCTGCCGAAGTTCGCCGACCGCGACACCCAGGTGCTCGCGGTCTCCAACGACTCCATCCACACCCTGCGCGTCTTCGCCGAGCAGGAGGGCCTGGACTACCCGCTGCTCAGCGACTTCTGGCCGCACGGCGAGGTCTCCCGCGCCTACGGAGTCTTCGCCGAGGACAAGGGCTGCGCGGTGCGCGGCACCTTCGTCATCGACAAGGAGGGCGTGGTCCGCTGGACCGTCGTCAACGCCCTGCCGGACGCCCGCGACCTGAACTCGTACGTCAAGGCGCTCGACACCCTGTGATTGTTCGGTTCCAGGGCCTGCGTGGTACGGGAACCCGTCACTAGGATCGAGACGTTGATCCGATAGCAACGCACGTCGGGGCTCCCCGCCCCCACAAACCAATGGAGGACTCGTGGGAGTCAGCCTCAGCAAGGGCGGCAACGTTTCACTGACCAAGGAGGCCCCGGGCCTGACCGCGGTCATCGTCGGTCTGGGGTGGGACGTCCGCACCACGACCGGTACGGACTTCGACCTGGACGCCAGCGCCCTGCTCCTGAACAGCGCGGGCAAGGTCGCCAGTGACGCGAACTTCGTCTTCTTCAACAACCTCAAGAGCCCGGACGGCTCCGTCGAGCACACCGGTGACAACACCACCGGTGAGGGCGAGGGCGACGACGAGGCGATCAAGGTGAACCTGGCGGCGGTCCCGGCCGACGTCGACAAGATCACCTTCCCGGTCTCGATCTACGACGCCGAGAACCGCCAGCAGTCCTTCGGCCAGGTCCGCAACGCGTTCATCCGCGTGGTGAACCAGGCCGGCGGCGCCGAGATCGCCCGCTACGACCTCTCCGAGGACGCCTCCACGGAGACGGCCATGGTCTTCGGCGAGCTGTACCGCAACGGCGCGGAGTGGAAGTTCCGCGCCATCGGCCAGGGCTACGCCTCGGGCCTGCGCGGTATCGCCCAGGACTTCGGCGTCAACGTCTGAGGCGCTGCCCCGGCAACGGGGACGCCCTCAGGGCAATCGTCCGGCGCCGCACCGTTTGGGTGCGGCGCCGGAGGCGCAGGACAACCAAAGAAGCATCACCTCGGGGAGGACCAGCACTATGGGCGTCACGCTCGCCAAGGGGGGCAACGTCTCCCTGTCCAAGGCCGCACCCAACCTCACGCAGGTGTTGGTCGGGCTCGGCTGGGACGCACGTTCCACCACCGGAGCCGACTTCGACCTGGACGCCAGTGCGCTGCTGTGCACCGGCGGCCGGGTGATGGGGGACGAGTGGTTCATCTTCTACAACCAGCTCAAGAGCCCGGACGGCTCCGTCGAGCACACCGGCGACAACCTCACCGGTGAGGGCGAGGGCGACGACGAGTCGATCATCGTCGACCTGCCGAAGGTGCCGGCCACCTGCGACAAGATCATCTTCCCGGTCTCCATCCACGACGCCGACAACCGCGGCCAGACCTTCGGCCAGGTCAGCAACGCCTTCATCCGCGTCGTCAACCAGGCGGACGGCCAGGAACTCGCCCGCTACGACCTCAGCGAGGACGCGTCCACCGAGACGGCCATGATCTTCGGCGAGCTCTACCGCTACCAGGGCGAGTGGAAGTTCCGCGCCGTGGGCCAGGGGTACGCCTCCGGACTGCGCGGCATCGCCCTCGACTTCGGGGTCAACGTTTCGTAAGGTCCGCCGGGACCATGCCCCGATCCCCTACGACGACCCCTCCGACCTGCGCCTTCATCGGCGGAACGCCCCTACTGTTCCGGCTGGAGAGCGAAGCCCTAGACTTCGTGGTCAACAGTGAGTAAAGCCGAGTACGGCGCGGGGGAGACCCGTACATACAGGATTGGGTAGCCAGTGCTTCTGAAAACCTTCGGCTGGTCGTTCGCGATTACCGCGATCGGCCTGGTCGCGGCGGTCCTCTACGGGGGGTGGGAGGCCTTCGGCATCGTCGCGATCCTCTCCATCCTCGAGATCTCGCTGTCGTTCGACAACGCGGTGGTCAATGCCGGAATCCTGAAGAAGATGTCCGCCTTCTGGCAGAAGATCTTCCTCACGATCGGTGTCCTCATCGCGGTCTTCGGCATGCGGCTGGTCTTCCCGGTCGTGATCGTCGCCGTCACCGCCAAGATCGGCCCGATCGACGCGGTCGACCTCGCACTCAACAACAAGGACCACTACCAGGAACTGGTCACCGACGCGCACCCGGCGATCGCCGCGTTCGGTGGCATGTTCCTGCTGATGATCTTCCTCGACTTCATCTTCGAGGACCGGGACATCCAGTGGCTGCGCTGGATCGAGCGCCCGCTCGCCAAGCTCGGCAAGGTCGACATGCTGTCGGTCTGCATCGCCCTGATCGTCCTGCTGATCACCGCGTTCACCTTCGCGACCCACGCCCACCAGCACGGCGGCGGGCACGCGGACAAGGCGCAGACGGTCCTCATCTCCGGCATCGCGGGTCTGATCACGTACATGGTCGTCGGTGGTCTCTCCGGCTTCTTCGAGGACCGCCTCGAAGAAGCGGAGGAACGCGAGCACGAGGAGGAGGAAGAGGCGGAACGTACCGGCAAGAAGCGCCCGCCGATCGTCCTGGCCGGCCAGGCAGCCTTCTTCATGTTCCTCTACCTCGAAGTCCTGGACGCCTCGTTCTCTTTCGACGGCGTGATCGGCGCCTTCGCCATCACGAACGACATCGTGCTGATGGCGTTGGGTCTGGGCATCGGCGCGATGTACGTCCGTTCGCTGACGGTCTACCTGGTCCGGCAGGGCACGCTCGACGACTACGTGTACCTGGAGCACGGGGCGCACTACGCGATCGGCGCCCTGGCCGTGATCCTCATGGTCACCATCCAGTACCAGATCAACGAGGTCATCACCGGCCTCGTCGGCGTCATCCTGATCGGCTGGTCCTTCTGGTCCTCCGTCCGCCGCAACCGGGCCCTGGCAGCGGCAGAGGGAAAAGCGACGGGCACGGACGAGAAGACTGAGGTCTCGTCCGGGGTGTGACACCCCTCAGGGGGCGGGAACGCTCTCAGCGGGGCGGCCGGAAGCCTCCGGCCGCCCCGCCGGTTTTTCCAAGTGGGCGCCGTGCACACGGCGGACGTAGGGGCGGGCGGGAATGGGCTTCTTTGACGGACTCATGGGTGGCCGGAAGGGCGAGTTCGACTCCGGCAGCGCGGCCACGAACGCCATCGAGCTGACCAAACGGCACCATCAGGTCTCCCTCACCAAGCAGGGAGCGGCCACCGGACACCTGCGCGTCAACCTGAACTGGCGGATGCGGACCTCCGACATAGGCGGCTCGCCCCGCGAGTCCCTGCTGCGGCACCCCTTCAAGGCCCTGAAGCCGCCGGAGGTCATGGGCCACAGCCAGAGCATGGTCAACGTCGACCTCGACCTCGGCTGCCTCTACGAACTGATGGACGGCTCCAAGGGCGTCGTACAACCCCTCGGCGGCTACCTCGGGGACACCAACGGACCGCCGTACGTCAAGCTCAGCGGTGACGACCGGTTCGGTTCGGCGTCCGGCGAGACGATCTACATCAACCTCGACCACCGGGACGAGATCAAGCGCCTGCTGGTCTTCGTCTACATCTACGACCAGACCCCGGCGTTCGACCGCACCCACGCGAGCGTCACGCTCTACCCGAGCAACGGCCCCCGCATCGAGATCCACCTCGACGAACGCCACCCCCAGGCCCGCTCCTGCGCGGTCGTGATGATCGAGAACATCAAGGGCGAACTGATCGTGCGCCGCGAGGTGAAGTTCGTCTACGGCTTCCAGGCCGAGCTGGACCGGCTGTACGGCTGGGGACTGCAATGGGGCCGGGGCTACAAGGCGAAGGCGGACCGTTAGCGGCCGCACCGGCCGGGTCCGCCCTCGCCTGCTACTGCACCGTCACTGTCCTCAGGGCCGGATGAACTGCGGCCCCTGGGGAGGCAGCCGGACGTCCGGCGCGGGCGCCGTCGTCACCGGCGGCGGGTAGCCGTAGCCGCCGTAGGCCGGCTGGCTGGTGGGCTGCGGATAGCCGTACGCGGGCTGGGTGGCGGGCGGCTGCTGCGGATAGCCGTAGTCCGGCTGGGCCGGGACCGTGACCGGCGGCTGCTCCGGGGGCAGCGGCTGGGCGGGGGCCTCCGGCTGGAGGGGGGACGACGCGTCCGGCGCCTGCGGGAACGGCTCCTGGACCGCCTCCGACTCGTCCACCGTGATGCCGTAGACGGTCGCGAGCCCCCGCAGACCGTTCGAGTAGCCCTCGCCCAGGGCGCGGAACTTCCAGCCGTCCCCGCGGCGGTAGAGCTCGCCACAGATCAGTGCCGTCTCCTTGCCGGTCTCCGGCTTGATGTCGAACTGGAGCAGCGGCTCGCCGTCCGCGACCGACGCGTCGTACAGCAGGATGCGTAGCCCCTGTACCCGGTCGAAGGTGACGTCCTCCGCCGAAGCGACCAGCAGAATCTGACGGATGGCGGGCTCGACACCGGCCAGATCTGTCTGGATCGTGTCGGTGGGGCCATCGGCGGCACGCTTCTTGCCGAGCCACCAGACCTTCCCGGAAGGGTGCCGGGGCTGGTTGTAGAAGACGAAGTCCTCGTCGGAGCGCACGCGACTGTCGGGGCCGAGGAGCAGCGCGGAGGCGTCGACGTCCGGAGCCCCCTGCCCGGGCGTCCAGCGCAGCACGGCGCGTACCGTGGTGGCTTCCAGTGGGACGTTCGATCCCTTCAGCATCGCGTGCGTCATGCGGTCATCCTGCCCTCTCGGTCCTGGTCACGACAATGCGGGGGGCCTGTGGCCCACCACCGTTGTGCCCGTTGGCGTTACCAGAAATTCATGACCGACGGGAACTCTTGACATAGGTCCATACGTACTATTACCGGCCACCTGTTCTCAGAATCCACAGGCCCACCTTGCGCCACGGGGGAGCTTTATGCGTCATTTCGGGCACATCGCCCCTGAGGTGCGACAGCGTCTCTTCCATCAGGAGCCGTGCGAGTTCTCCGCCGACTCCCCGGCCCGGCTGCTCTCCGCGGCCCTGGGCGCCACGCTCTACAGCCCCGCCACCAGGCCGCGACTCGCCGACGACATCGTCAAGCAGGCGGCACTCGGCGTGGTCTCGATGGTGCTGTGCCTCGAGGACTCGATCGACGACGCGGACGTCGCCGCGGGCGAGGAGAACCTCGTCCGGCAGTTCGCCGACCTCGACGCGCGCGCGGACACGGGCGTCCCGCTGCTGTTCATCAGGGTGCGCACGCCCGAACAGATCCCCGACCTCGTCCGGCGCCTCGGCGACACCGTCCGGCTGCTGTCCGGATTCGTCTTCCCGAAGTTCACCGAGGAACGCGGCATCCCGTTCCTGGAGGCCCTGGCCAGCGCCGAGACCGCGAGCGGCCGCCGGCTGTTCGCCATGCCCGTCCTGGAGTCGCCCGAGCTGCTCTACCGCGAGTCCCGGGTCGAGACCCTGGAGGGCATCTTCCGCGCCGTCGACAAGTACCGCGACCGGGTCCTCGCGCTGCGCCTCGGCGTCACCGACTTCTGCTCCTCCTACGGCCTGCGCCGCGCCCCCGACATGACGGCGTACGACGTCCACGTCATCGCCTCCGTGATCTCGGACGTGGTGAACATGCTGGGCCGGGCCGACGGCACCGGATTCACCGTGACCGGGCCGGTGTGGGAGTACTTCCGCGTCCCCGAGCGCATGTTCAAGCCGATGCTGCGCACCAGCCCCTTCCTGGAAGGACAGGCGGTGGAGCTGCGGATCAAACTGATCGAGCACGCCATGGACGGGCTGCTGCGGGAGATCTCCCTGGACCAGGCCAACGGCCTGATGGGCAAGACCTGCATCCACCCCTCCCACGTCCTGCCCGTGCACGCGCTGTCCGTGGTCAGCCACGAGGAGTTCAGCGACGCCGCGGACATCGTGCGCCCCGGCCGGGACGGCGGAGGCGTGCTGAGATCGGCGTACACGAACAAGATGAACGAGGTGAAGCCGCACCGCGCCTGGGCCGAGCGGACCATGCTGCGGGCCGAGATCTTCGGCGTAGCGCACGAGGACGTCAGCTTCGTGGACCTGCTCGCCGCGGGCATCCCCGGCTGAGCGTCACCATCCGGGACCGTCTCGGGACTAACTAGGGAATCGTCATCAACGCAGTGAACAACGGGGTCTGGTCCGGGACCTGGGTCGCCGAGCGACTCGGGCTCGAACTCGTGGGCGACACCAAACTCACCGACCTGCTGGGCCTCGCCCTGCGCCGCAACCCCAAGCGCGCGCATCTCCTGGTCTCCAACGTGCTCGGCAAGCACGTACCGCAGGCGCCGTCCGTCGTCTACGGCTACGGGTTCGCCCTCGGTCGCCGGGTACGGGAGCTTCTGGGCACGGAAGAGGCCCGCACGGCGGTCGTCCTCGGCTACGCGGAGACGGCGACGGGCCTCGGCCACTCGGTCGCCGACGGCATCGGCCTCGCCCCCTACCTCCACTCCACGCGCCGCCCCGTCGCGGGTGTCGCGGCGGCGGGCGGTTTCGAGGAGGCCCACTCCCACGCGACGTCGCACCTTCTGCTCCCGGAGGATCCCGAACTCCTCGTCGGCGACGGGCCGTTGGTGCTGGTGGACGACGAGTTCTCGACGGGGAACACGGTCCTGAACACGATCCGTGATCTGCACGAGCGGTATCCGCGAGGGCGTTATGTCGTGGTGGCGTTGGTCGACATGCGGTCGGCGGCGGATGCGGGGCGCCTCTCGGCGTTCGCGCGGGAGATCGGTGCGCGGGTTGATCTGGTGACGGCGGCTTCTGGGACCGTGCGGCTCCCGGAGGGGGTGTTGGAGAGGGGGCAGGAGTTGGTGGCGCAGTATGAGACGGCAGGTAGTCGGTCGTCTGCTGCGCCGTCGGGGCTGGTCGCGCAGTTCCCCGCGCCCCTAAAAGACAGGGGCGTCGGCGCCGAGGCCGACTTGAACGTTGAAGCCAACTCGAACCCCCACTCCCTAGGGGCGCGGGGAACTGCGCGACCAGCCCCCACCGGGCCGCAACCGCTCACCACCGAACCTCCCCTCGGCCGCATAGACCGCGTCGAACTCTGCTGGCCGCGAGGCCTCCCCGACGGTGGCAGACACGGCTTCACCCCCGCCCACCGAGCCCGTCTCGAGAACGCCCTCCCCGCCATGGCCGCCCGCCTCGCAGAGGCGATCCCCGCCCAAGCCCGCCGCGTCCTGATACTCGGGTTCGAGGAGCTGATGTACGCGCCCCTCAGACTCGCCCGCGAACTCGAACAGGTCGCCGACGCCGAGGTCCGCTACTCCACCACCACCCGCTCACCCGTCCTCGCCGTCGACGACCCCGGCTACGCGATACGCAACCGCATAGTCTTCCCGGCCCACGACACCCCGGCCGACGGCCCCGGCGAGCGCTACGCCTACAACGTCGCCGCCAGCACGAGCACCCCCGGCTTCGACGCCGTCGTCGCCGTCGTCGACTCCACCGCCGACACCCCCGAACTGCACGCGCCGGACGGCCTGTTGGCCCAGCTCGCGGCACACGCCCCGCAGATCCTGCTCGCGGTCGTCCCCTCCTACGTGCCCGAGCCCCTGTACGTCCCCGAAAGGCCCCCGATGCTGCCCGAGCCCCTCCGCGGCCCCGCGTTCTCCTCGTACCCGCCCGACGAGGTCGGCTGGCTGCTCCAGGACCTCTCGGACGTGACCCTGGAGGCACCGACCGAGGAGCGCGAGGAGGCCATCCAGAGCGGCGGCGCCCACTACGCGGAGTCGCTGCCGGTGGAGTACCAGCCCAGCGAGCAGTACCAGGAGCTGTTCCAGGCCGCGCTCAAGACGTCCGCCACCCGCATCGCGCAGGCGGTCGGCGCCGTCACCGAGATCGTGCTCGCCGAGCGCTCGCCCCGCCCGGTCCTCGTCTCGCTGGCCCGCGCCGGCACCCCGGTCGGCGTCCTGATGCGCCGCTGGGCCCAGTTCCGGCACGGCGTCGACCTGCCGCACTACGCCGTCTCGATCGTGCGCGGCCGCGGTATCGACGTCAACGCGCTGCGCTGGCTGGCCGCCCACCACGACCCGGCCGACGTCGTGTTCGTCGACGGCTGGACCGGCAAGGGCGCGATCACCCGTGAACTCACCCAGGCGGTGCGGGAGTTCGAGGCCGCCGAGGGAGTCACCGGCTTCGACCCGGAGATCGCGGTACTGGCCGACCCGGGCTCCTGCGTGCGCACCTACGGCACCCGCGCGGACTTCCTCATCCCCTCCGCCTGCCTCAACTCGACCGTGTCGGGGCTCATTTCACGCACCGTCCTGCGTTCCGACCTGGTCGGCCCGCACGACTTCCACGGCGCCAAGTTCTACCGCGAACTCGCCGGCGCCGACGTGTCGGTGGACTTCCTGGACGCGGTGGCCGCCCGCTTCCCCGAAGTCACGGACGCGGTCGACGCCCAGGCCAAGGAGCTGTTGTCCGGCGACCGCACGCCAACCTGGGAAGGGTGGGCGGCAGTTGAGCGCATCAGCGAGGAGTACGGCATCCACGACGTGAACCTCGTCAAGCCCGGTGTCGGCGAGACCACCCGCGTGCTGTTGCGCCGGGTGCCCTGGAAGATCCTGGCCCGGGCGGGCGCCGGCGCCGACCTGGACCACGTACGCCTGCTGGCACAGCAGCGCGGCGTACCGGTCGAGGAGGTAGGCGAACTCCCGTACACCTGCGTGGGGTTGATCCACCCCCGCTTCACCCGCGGCGCGACCGGCGCCGACGGCAAGGCGGTGGCGGTCTGATGCCGGTACTGGTGGCGAGCGACCTCGACCGTACGCTCATCTACTCCGCGGCGGCCCTCGCGCTGACCATGCCCGACGCACGGGCACCCCGGCTGCTCTGTGTCGAGGTGCACGAGAGCAGGCCGCTGTCCTTCATGACGGAGACGGCGGCCGGGCTGCTCACCGAACTCGGCGACGCGGCGGTCTTCGTACCGACGACGACCCGCACGCGCAAGCAGTACCAGCGCATCAACCTGCCAGGCCCCGAACCGAAGTTCGCGATCTGCGCCAACGGCGGGCACCTGCTCGTGGACGGTGTCACCGACGCGGACTGGCACGCGCGGGTGACGGAGCGGCTGGCGGACGAGTGCGCGCCGCTGGCGGAGGTGGAGGACTACCTCGCGTCCTCCGCCGACCCCCTCTGGCTGCGCAAGCAGCGCAACGCGGAGGACCTGTTCGCCTACCTCGTCGTCGAGCGTGAGCTGCTGCCCGAGGAGTGGGTGAAGGAACTGGCCGCCTGGGCCGAGAACCGCGGCTGGACGGTCTCCTTGCAGGGCCGCAAGATCTACGCCGTCCCCAAGCCGCTCACCAAGAGTGCCGCCATGCACGAGGTGGCCCGCCGCACCGGCGCCGAACTCACGCTGGCCGCCGGTGACTCGCTCCTCGACGCCGACCTGCTGCTGGCCGCGGACCGCGGATGGCGGCCGGGGCACGGGGAGTTGGCCGAGACGGAGTTCGCGGCTCCCGGCATCACCGCGCTGCCCGAGCGGGGCGTGCTGGCCGGCGAACGGATCCTCCGGGAGTTCCTGAAGGCGTCCGCCGCGCCCCGCTGACGCGGGTCAGGAGCAGCAGTCGGCAGGTCAGGAGCAGCAGCCCCCGCCGCAGCAACCGCCGCCGCCTCCGCCGCCCGCCTGGGGCGCGGGGGCGGACTTGCTGCCGCCTCCCACGGCCACCGTCGACAGCAGCTTGACCGTGTCGTCGTGGCCGGCCGGACAGTCGGCGGGCGCGCCGGACTCGGCCATCGGGCGGTTCAGTTCGAACGTGTCGCCGCAGGTCCGGCAGCGGTACTCGTAGCGAGGCATGGGCACAGGTTAACCGGCGGCGCGGGATCGTCGTACAGACAAGTCGTACAGACAGGGCGTACAGACAAGGGCGTACAGGCAAGGCGAGCCGTCGTGCGACGGCCGTACCACTCTCAGTGGACGCCCCCGCGCTCCTCCCGGATCTGCGCGACCACGCGCGCCACCGACTGCCGGACCGCTTCCGTCTCCGTCAGGAAGTGCCAGTAGTCGGGGTGCCGGCCCTCCAGGCCGGTGATCGCCCGGTCCAGCCGGGCGACAGCTTCGTCCAGCGGGCGGGCCTGGCGGGGGTCGGGGGTGCTGCGGCCGGACATGGCCAGGCGCTGGGCGTCCCGGATGGCGAAGCGGGTGCGGTCGATCTCCTGCTGGGGGTCCTTCTGCACGGCGTTGAGCCGGCGCAGCCGGTCGCCGGCGGCCGAGACCGACTCGTCCGTCGTGTTCAGCAGCGCGCGGACCGTCGACAGCAGCGCGGTCGCGTCCGGCCAGCGCTGGGCGTCCCGCGCGGACTGCGCCTCCTTCAGCTTCAGCTCCGCCTGCCGTACGTTCTCCCCGGCCTGGTCGGGCACGTGCTGGAGGTCCTGCCAGCAGGCCGCGGTGAACCGGCGGCGCAGCTCGCTCAGCACCGGATCGACCTGCCCGGCACGGGTGGTGAGCGCCTGCGCGCGCGTGCGCAGCGAGACCAGCCGGTGGTCGATCTCGGCGGCCTTCTCCGGCAGCCGCTCGGCCTCCACCCGGATCGTCTCGGCCTCCCGGGCCACCCGCTCGGCCCGCTCCAGGGTCTCCGGTACGCCGTGCTGTCCCGCGCCCTGGTTGAGCTTGGTCAGCTCGGGGGCGAGGGTGGCGAGCCGGGCGGCGAGGTCGTCGGCGCGCAGCCCCGACTCCCGTACCGCGTCCAGGGCGTTCGACGCGG
Source organism: Streptomyces sp. NPDC002499 (assembly GCF_053595415.1). NCBI lineage: Bacteria > Bacillati > Actinomycetota > Actinomycetes > Kitasatosporales > Streptomycetaceae > Streptomyces > Streptomyces sp. NPDC002499. Next base: position 288,152 of record NZ_JBSFXO010000004.1, on the reverse strand, counting down.
CGAGCAGGCCCTGCCGGGCCCGTTCGACCGCCGGGGCGAGGCGGGCCAGCTGGGTCTCGGCCTTGCCGATCAGCGGGCCGAGGCTGTCGCCGAAGCGGTCCAGCTCGCGCTTGACGTTCGCCAGCTCGTCCTTGGCCTTGGTCAGTTCGGTGCGCGCGTGGGCCGCGACCGACGCCTCCAGCTCGTCCCGGTCCAGGTCGTGCGCGTCCACCGCCTCGATGTACTGCCGGCTGGCCTCGTCGATGCGACGGCCCAGCGCCTCGAAGTCGGCGACCACGCGCCGGGCGGCCGGCGAGTCGTCCACGGCCGTGATGGTCTCTATCGAGATCCGCAGATCCCGCTGGGCGGTGTCCAGCTCGTAGAACGCGGCCGCCGCCGCGTCCTTCGCGGCCTGCGCCTCGGCCCGCTGGCTCTCGGCCCGGCCGCCGAACCAGCGCCGGGTGCCGCCGCCGGCGAACGCGGCCGGCAGGGCGAGGGCGACGACGAGGGGCAGCGCGAGGAGGGTGAGGGTGTCCCGCACCGACGGCGAGTACGGCTTCCCAGGTGTCGCCGTCACGTGCCTCTCCCGAGCTGTCATCCGTCCTTACCCGTTACCGGTGTCTCGTTTCATTCTCCCACCGGTTAAGGACGAACACACGGGCCGGTTAGTTCGCGGTCTTCAAAGTGACTTTTCCATCACCGGTGTGCGCGGTCACGACATGCGTGCTGCTGCTGTCGCGGGGCACGGAGACATCGACCCCGCCGTCGCCGGTCTCGGTGGTCACCCGGTACGAGGCACGCGGCAGCGCGATGGTCACGGAGCCGTCGCCGGAGCGGGACTCCACCAGGTCCGGTACGGCGCCCAGTTCGAGGTGGACGGAACCGTCACCGGTCTGCGTACGCACCTGCCGCGAGGAGACGTCGGCGTGCACGGATCCGTCGCCGGTACGGACCTGGAGCCGCCCGCTGGAGTCGGTGACATGCACGGACCCGTCACCCGTACGGATGTTCAGCGCGTCCTTGAAGCCACGGGCCCGCACGCTCCCGTCCCCGTCCTCCACCTTCACGGCGACCCCGCGCGGCACCTCGATCCGGTGCTTGGCGGAGCAGTCGGCGACGACGCCGCTGCACTTCATCCTGAGCACCAGCCGGTCACCCTTCATGGACCAGGTCACCTTCGGGTCCGACCCGATGGCGACGCTCCCCTGGAACCACCGGGTCACCTCGATCTTCCCCGCCGCGTTCGAATCCGCCGCGACGATCTCCAACGCCGAGTCGTCGGAGTCGACGGTGAGCGTCTTCCCCTCCAACGCGAACGTCCGGTGATCAGGATCCTTGTCGTCCCCGGCGGACGCCCCACAGGCGCTGACACCCCCGACGAGCAGTGCGACGGCTCCGATGGCAAGGGCGGTACGGGCTGTGGTGGTGCGGTCCATGGCGATCTCCCCCTGAGGCGGTTGTGCAGGCTCTACGACCGTACGGAGCGGGGGGCCGCGGAGGGATCCGGGCCGCTCCCGGATCTGGGGTGGGGATAACCCCCGGTCCGACTCAGGGTTCTCCCTGATACGCGTTTGCGGGGCAGTGCCCAGGGCAAGGTAGGCTGTCGACTCGTCTTGTCCCGGGTGCGTAGCTCAGGGGTAGAGCGGCTGCCTTACAAGCAGCATGTCGGCGGTTCGAAACCGTCCGCGCCCACGTAGGAACGACATGGGAAGGCCCCGGCCGCATCGGCCGGGGCCTTCTGTGTTCCCGGGGCCTTCGGTGTTCGAGGAACGCGTCAGTTGTCCCCGTTCTCGTTTCTGTCCCCGTCCCCGTGTGCGTGCTTCAGCCGCATCCGTGCCTGGACGCGCTCCCCTTGTGTGACCTCCACCCAGAAGCGGTGGGTGGTGACGAAGACGGCCAGTTCGTGTTCGCGCTGGCGGAGCTTCTCCACCTCGGCCTGTTCGTCGGACGTCCAGCCCGGGGAGGCGGGGCGCTCCACCTTGCGCCAGCCGGCCTGGTCGCTGAACCCGTCGAGGGGGACGACCGACCAGGGCAACCGCTTGAGCAGGGCCGACAGCTCGGCCCGGACCTGATGCAGCTCCTCCTGACCGGCGAGGAGGTCACTCGGAAAGTCGTAGGTCGTAGCCACGGCGCAATGGTACGCCTGTTCGAATTTGGGATGCGAGTTCCTTCACGGGGTTCATGCGAACGGGTGCGGCCGGGCGCTTCGGTTGCCGGTCGTTCAAACCACGCTTTCAGTGTGTGGCGGCGGCTCGAAGGCGAACGGCAACCTGGGCTCGGAAGCGTCACCGAGACCTTCCGGACCAGTTCGGCAGACCAAGGCAGAGCAAGGGGGAGAACATGGGACGAGGGTTGAGCAGAACGGCGACCGCCGCGGCGGGGGTTCTCGTACTCGCGGGGTCGTTGCTGGCAGGGACCGCCGGCGCGGCCGGCGCGGCTGACGCGGCGCGGAGTGCGGGACCCACCCTGGAGTGCTTCGGGGTGCCCGGCCTGGAGGATTCGACCACCGCCACCAGCGTCAGCACCGCCGTGCAGGGGCCCGCCACTTCGTCGGGCACCGCGCAGGTGCGGACCGGGTACGCCAACGGCGCGCAGTACGGCTGGGGTCGTGTGGTGGGTGGTTCGGGCGGCCGTTCGGTCGTCTTCGAGGTGGACATCGACGGCGACCGCGTCTGGGACTGCGCGGCATGGACCCACAGCACGGCCGCGACCATCTGGACGACCGGAACGCAGACGAGCTCGAGCTCCAGCCGAGCGTTCCGGGCCTGCGTCGTACCCAATTGGGAACTCTGCTCCAGCTCGGTCGCCGTTTCGATCACGCCCTGGTGGTGAGGGACAGCACCGAGCTCTTCCGAGGCCCCCGTTCCGCGTCGCGCGGGCGGGGGCTTCGGCCGCTTCTACGAAGTCGCTCCGGTCGAGCCCGTCGGCCGCTTCGGGTGGTCGTCCGACCGCCACAACCAGCGCAGGGCATCCGGGAGCAGGACGCCACCGTGGTTGGGACTGTGGCCGCCGTCGCCCAGGACGAGGCGGAAGTCGTAGCCGGCCTCCGCGAGCGCCGCCGCGACGCGCAGGTTGGCGGCGAGCCAGTTCGCCTCGGGTTCGTTCCAGCGCAGGTCACGATGGCCGGCCTGGAGGAAGATCCGTAACGGCTTGCGCGGAGCGCGGGGAATGGCTTCGGGGTACGGGTTGCCGTCCGGCATCTGCGCGAAGCTCGACAGGAACCCGATCACCCGGCGGAATCTGTCCGGGCGCAGCCACGCCGCGGTGAAGGCGCAGTTGCCACCGCTGCTGCCACCGCAGATGCCCCACCGATCGGGGTCCTCGGCGATCGACCAGTGCTTCCTGACCTCGGGGATGATCTCGTTCAGGAGGAAGCCGACGTACGAATCGTCGTATGCGTCGTACTCGGTGTTGCGGTTCTTCGGGTCCTCGGCGTCGGGGAAGACGCCGGGGTCGACGAACACGCCGATGGTGACCGGGATGTGCCCGCGGTGGACGAGGTTGTCCAGGACTGTCGCACCGCGGACCTCCCCTCCGGGATCCAGGTACCACCAGCCGTCCTGGAACACCATCAGCGACGCCGGTACGGCGGAGTCGTACCGCGCGGGCGCATGGACCCAGAACTTCCGTGCCGTTCCCGGGTAGATCGCGCTGTCGTTCCAGTCGAACTCGACCGTCTCCCCGACGGGCACGTCCGGCTGCGGAACCGAGTCGGGGCCGTGGGCGTAGCGAACGTCCGTCTGGTCAACCGGAATCGGCCGGTAGGGCACCTCGATCGTCATCCGGGCCAACCTAGGAGGAATCGCGGACCGCCTCAAAGGGGGTTTGGGGGTCCACCTCGGAATCAGGATCGGCGTGGAGTGTCCAGGCGTTCCGTCGGTCCGCCGAAAGGCAGGACGAGGGTGCGTGTCGCGAGGAGCCAGACGTCGTCGATCTTGCGGAAGGTGTCCTCGTAGTGGCCGATGTTCGCGGGCAGGCGAGGGGGAATCAGTGTGCCGTCGGTATAGCCGTCGACCCGGTAGGTGGCGAAGTACGTGGTCGCTGTCGCGGTGTCCGGCGAGTCGACCGTGACCAGGACGTTCGTGCACATCCGACGGGACAGGCGGTCCGCCGGTCGCGAGCCGAAGTATGCGCGCAGGGCTTCCCGGCCTTCGACCCGGCGCCCGTCATGCGGCCATTCCCAGAAGCCGTCCGGGGTGAACAGATCGCAGACCGTGCTCGGGTCACCCAGGTCCAGCCGGCGGACGAGTTCCAGGATCACGCGTTCGCAGCTGCGTTCCGCCAATAGGCGCGCCATGGGGTCAAGGTCGTGAGTGGTCATCTCCGCATCCTGGCAGCTCGGTCGGCGCCCTCACGACTCGGTGTCGAGCCTGTCGGCAGGTACTCGCTCGATGCGCGTCCAGCCTCTCCAGCCGCGTTCCTCCAGGATCGCCATGAGTCGTTCGGCGCCCGGTGAGGACTCGACCATGGTCGAGTCCAGGAGGTCGACGAACTGGTCGTCGAAGACGTCGGTACCCACCTCGCCGGCCTTCACGGCGCGCATCATCAGGCGCTCCACGATGTCGGCGATCTCGACCAGTCGTGGATCGTCGACCGGCTGTGGACCGTCTTCCGGCTGTGGAGTGTCTTTCGGCCGCGGATCGTCTTCCGGTCGTTCGAGTTCCTCGCTGAGAAGGCTGTAGAGCTTCGCCATGTCGGGGTCGTCCAGCTGTTCGTGCTTCCTGGCGATCACCGCTTCGATCAGGTGTGGTGCCTGGGCGGCGACCATGATCCAGGCATCCCGTTCCATCTCGATGTACCGCTCCTCGACGCCGAGTTCACGCAGTCGGTCGAGGTAGTCCACGACGCTCTGCGGGAGCGCCAGGTGTTCTCCGGCGGCGAGTCGGGCGAGTCGGCCACGGGTGTCCCGCAGTCGTCGGATCTCGGCGCGCAGAGTCCTGTCGATCTCCTGGACGCCGTCGCCGAATTCGTCCGGGCCGGCGTCGAGGAGTTCCTGCACCCGGGCCAGCGGCACGCCGGCGTCCGCCAGGGTGCGGATCCTGATCAGGCGTACGACCGCGGCGGCGTCGTAGCTCCGGTACCCGGACCGGTCGCGTTCGGGCTCCGGCAGCAGCCCGATCCGGTGGTAGTGGCGTACCGCCCGCACCGTCACCCCGGCGTGCGCCGCGAGCCGGCTGATGGTCAGCATGGGTCTCAGCCTGCCTCAGGCGATCTTCCGGCGGTAGGCGGCCATCGCGAGGACGTACGCCACCACGAGAATGCCGACGCACCACGCGAGCGCCGTCCAGATGTCGTCGCCGACCGGCCGCCGGGCGAACAGATCGCGGATCGTGTCGACGATCGACGTCACCGGCTGGTGCTCGGCGAACCAGCGCACCGGGCCGGGCATGGTCCCCGTGGGCACGAACGCCGAGCTGACGAAAGGCAGGAAGACGAGCGGGTAGGCGAACGCGCCCGCGCCCTCGACCGACGCCGCGGACAGCCCGGGGATCACGGCGATCCAGGTCAGCGCCAGGGTGAACAGGAACAGGATGCCGACGACCGCGAGCCAGGCCGGCACTCCGGCTCCCGTGCGGAAGCCCATGAGCAGGGCGACGCCCACGACGATCACGAGCGAGATCAGGTTGGCGACCAGAGAGGTGAGGACGTGTGCCCACAGCACACCCGACCGTGCGATCGGCAGGGACTGGAATCGCTCGAAGATCCCGCTCTGCAGGTCGGTGAACAGCCGGTACGCGGTGTAGGAGATGCCCGACGCGACGGTGATGAGCAGGATGCCGGGCAGCATGTAGTTCACGTACGGGACCGACCCCGTGTCGATCGCGCCGCCGAAGACGTAGACGAACATCAGCATCATGGCGACCGGCGTGATGACGGTCGTGATGACGGTGTCCACGCTGCGTGTGACGTGGCGCAGGGTCCGCCCCGTGAGCGTGGCGGTGTCGCTGAGGAAGTACGCGGTCATCCTTGTCCCCCAGTTGTCGTGCCGTCGGTGGTGCTCTTGTCGGCGCCGCCGATGATCGCGAGGAAGATCTCCTCCAGGGTCGGCTGCTTCTCGACGTACTCGACCGTCGCGGGCGGGAAGAGCTGTTTGAGCTCCGTGAGGGTGCCCGTCACGATGATCCGGCCCTGGTGGAGGATCGCGATCCGGTCGGCCAACTGCTCAGCCTCGTCCAGGTGTTGAGTGGTGAGCAGCACAGTCGTTCCGCGGCCGGTGAGTTCCTTGACCGCTTGCCACACCTCGACGCGTGCCTCGGGGTCGAGCCCGGCCGTCGGCTCGTCCAGGAAGATCACCGGCGAGTTCCCGATGAGGCTCATCGCGATGTCCAGCCGCCGGCGCATCCCACCCGAATACGTCGCCACTCGGCGCGCGCCCGCCTCGGTCAGCGAGAAACGCCTCAGCAGGTCGTCGGCGATCGCGCCCGGGTCCTTGAGGTGGCGCAACCTGGCGACCAGTACGAGGTTTTCCCGGCCGCTGAGGATCCCGTCGACGGCCGCGAACTGACCGGTGAGGCTGATGGACTCCCGCGTGTTCCCCGCTTGGGAGGCGACGTCGAAGCCGTTGACGCTCGCCCGCCCCGCATCAGCCTTGAGAAGCGTGGAGAGGATCCGCACGGTCGTGGTCTTGCCCGATCCGTTGGAGCCGAGCAGGGCGAAGACGCTGCCTCGCGCCACGTCGAAGTCCACGCCGCGCAGCACTTCGAGCTTCCCGTACGACTTCTCCAGACCCTGTACGCGAATCACCGGACCGGCGATCGGTGGGGCCGTCATGGTCATCTGCCTCCTTCGCGGAGCTCTTCCAGGCGGCTGCGAGGAGGGCTCGTACCGGGAGGATGGAGGGTTGACCCGGCGTCAAGGTCAAGCCCGCTCAGTCGCAACGGGCGGCCGGAGGCATATAGTGGACTAGAGAGTCCATTTTCAGGGAGTCATGGCATGCGTGGTGAGCTGACCGCCAAGGGCAAGGCGACCCGGAGTCGGATCGTCGAGGGGGCCGCGGCGGTGTTGCGGGAGAAGGGTGTCGCCTCGGCGACGTTGGACGACGTCATGGCGCGGACCCGGACCAGCAAGAGTCAGCTGTTCCACTACTTCCCGGCGGGCAAGGACGAACTCCTCGTCGCGGTGGCCCAGTTCGAGGCGGATCAGGTGCTCGCGGACCAGCAGCCGTATCTGGGGTGTCTCGACTCGTGGGAGGCCTGGGGGCGGTGGCGGGACGTCGTGGTCGAGCGCTACGAGGCGCAGGGGGAGCAGTGTCCGCTCGGGTCGCTGCTCTATCAGGTCGGGCGTTCGACTCCCGGGATGCGGGCGATCGTGATCGAGCTGACGCGCCAGTGGCAGGAGAACCTGGCCACGGGTATCAGGGCGTTGCAGGCGGCCTGCCTGGTTCCCGCCGACCTCGATGTCGACACCCGGGCCGCGGCGCTGCTCGCCGCGCTCCAAGGGGGCGTGGCGATCCTGCTGTCGACGGGGGAGTCCACCCACCTGCGTGCCGCGCTCGATCAGGGGATCGCCGACCTGCGGCACGCCGGCAGCGTCCTGGCGTGACGCGGGCCGCGGCTCCCGGCCCTAGTCCCCGGCTCCGACCCCCAGCACCGGCTCCGACCCCCAGCACCGGCTCCGGCCCCCTGATCACCCACTCCCATCAGGTCTCAGCCCGCGATGACCGCAGCGGTCGTACGGCCGCCGTCCACGTCGAGCACGATGCCGTGCACGAACGAGGACTCGTCGGCGGCCAGGTACACGGCCGCGTTCGCGACCGCGTCCGGCGTGCCCATCGTGCCTGCCGGGGTGCCCTTCATCATGATCTCGGCCGGGTGGGACTCGCCCGGTACGGGCGTCTGCACCACGCCCGGGGAGATCGCGTTCACCCGCACCCCCTGCGGTCCGAACTCCGCGGCCCAGGCCCGGGTCAGGGTCTCCACGGCCCCCTTGGTGGAGCTGTAGAGCGCGGCGATCGGAAGGCCCAGGCGGGCGATCCAGGAGCCCAGGTTGATGATCGCCCCGCCACCGGCCGTCACCATGGCGGGGGCGACGGCCGCGGTCAGGAAGAACGGGGCCTTCACGTTCACGGCGTAGACCTGGTCGAAGGTCTTCTCGTCGGTGGCCGCCGTGGTGTCGCCGGGGTAGATGCCGGCGTTGTTGACCAGGACGTCGATACGGCCGCCCAGGACCCGCGTCGCCTCCTGGGCCAGCGCCTGCGAGGCGGCGGCGCTGCCGTCCAGGTCGGCCCGTACGAAGTCGGCGCGGCCGCCGCGGGCGCGGATGCCGTCGACGACCTCCTGGCCCCGCTCGGCGCTGCGGCCGGACACGGCGACGTGCGCCCCCTGGGCGGCGAAGGCCTCCGCGATCGCCCGTCCGATGTTGCTGGTCGCTCCGGTCACCAAGGCGGTCTTGCCCGCGAGCCGCATCGACATGTTCCACTCCGTTGCTCGGTTCTCCGGCGTCGGTTCGACGCGGGTGCCACTGTGCTTCGGAAAAAATGGACTGGCAAGTCCATAATGTGAGGGTGGTCAGGGGAGCGTCCGGCCCAGGCGGGCGAGTGGGGACAGTGCCATCAGCGCGGGGGAGAGCAGCATCCCTGCCGCTGTTGTCAGGAGGCCGGCCCGCAGGGTCCATTCCTGTGCGAGGAAGCCGCCCAGGAGGGAGCCGAGCGGAGTCATTCCCATGCCGGCGAACGTGATCGTGGCGGCCGCGCGCGCCTGCATCCCGTCCGGCGTGACCGCCTGCCGTACGGCCATGACCGTGACGTTCACCAACTGGCCGCCGGTCCCGAACGCGAAGCCAACCGCGAGGAGTACCGGAACCGTGATCGCGGAGGAGCTGTGCAACGCGGGTACGCACAGGAACGCGCCGTCGCCGAGTACCGCCGCGGACACGAGCACCGGGCCGTGGCCGAACCGGCGCGGCAGGCGGGCCGCCAGCACCGAGCCCAGGAGCGCGCCCGGTCCCGTCGCCGCGAGTGCCAGCCCTACCGCCGTGCCCGAGAGATGCAGTTCCCGGGGGAGGTAGAGCAGATAGGCGGTCATCGTGGCGGCGAAGAAGAACTGGAAGGCGGCCGAGGCGAGGCAGACCGTCCGCAGTGAGGTGTCGTCGAGGACGAAGCGGATGCCGTCGTGGATCCGGCGCCCTATGTGCGGGGGGCGTCGCGTGCGCTTCGGCATCGATTCGCGGTGCCGGATCCGTCGTATCGAAAGGAACGACAGCGCGAAGAACAGGGCGCCGGAGGCGGCGGCGACCGGTGCCGACAGCAAGGTCACCAACGTGCCGCCGAGCGCGGGGCCGCCGATCTGGGCCACGGATCTGCTGCCTTCGAGGGCGCTGTTGCCTCGCACCAGCTGATCATGTGTCACCAGCCTTACGAGAGACGCCTGGTAGGACACGTCGAAGAACACGGACAGGGCGCCGACGGCGAAGGTGACCGCGAACAGCGTGGGCAGGTCGAGCCGGCCGAGGAGAGCGGCCAGCGCGGCGACGCCCAGCGCCAGGGTCCGGCCGACGTCCGCCAGCACCATCACCGTGCGGGTCCGCCAACGGTCCACCCACGCACCGACGAAGAGCGAGAGCAACAGGATCGGCGCCTGCCCCACCGCGCGGAGCGCGCCCAACTCGCCGGCACTGGCGTCGAGGGTCAGGACGGCGACGAGCGGCAGCACCAACAGGCTTGTGTGCTCGCCGAGTTGGGAGACGGTCTGACCGGCCCAGAGGCTACGGAAGTCGCGGTCCCGCCACAGGCTCGACGGAATGGGGGAGGGAGAAGCGGACGGCACGGGAGTCCTCGGGTTGCCGACAACGACAAGGAAGAAGGCTCGCTGTGCCGCGACATCAAGGGCAGCACGCGATTGACGGGCCGATCACGGCCTACGACGTCAACGCGCGCTCGGACGACCGGGCATGTCTCTTCGCTCCTCGTGGGTCGCTCGCAGGCTAGTCCTCAACTGGCCGGGTGGGAAAGGCGATTAATGCCGGGACGGGCCGCCGAGCGACTCGTACCGCTCGAACGTCACCGCCGGCGGCAGTGCGCTCTGGTGCGGGCAGGCCTCGAACGCCTGGATCACGAAGCCCGCGAAACGGCGGGAGGCGTTGGCCTGGAGGGTGGGTGACGGGGCGTGGATCCCCTTGTTGGCCATGAGCATCAGGACGAGGTCGTCGAGCGTGAAGTCGGGCCGCAGGCGCCCCGCGTCCTTGGCTCGTTGAGCCAGCGCGTCGACCGCCTTGAACTGGTACTCACTGCTCGCCACCACGGCCGCCGCGTCCGCTCCCGGGAGCGTCGACATGAACGCCTCGGTGAACCCCCGGTCACGCGCGTGCAGTTCGCAGACCTTCTCGACGACCGTACGGAAACCACGCCACGGATCGGGATCGGCGCAGGCCGCGTCGACGATGTCACGGCAGGCGCGCAGTTGGTCCGCGAAGGCGGCGGTCACCAGCGCCTGCTTGGTCGCGAAGTGCCGGTACAGGGTGGCGGGCCCGACCTCGGCGTGCCGGGCGACCTCGCGCATCGGCACGTTCAGGCCCTCGGCGCGGAAGAGCGCGCGGGCCGCGTCGAGGATGCGTTCGCGGTTGAGCTGGGCGTCGGAGCGCAGGGTGTGAGGCAAATCGTCGGTCACGCTCTCACTTTAGCCAAACGGACGGGGGCGTCCGTTACGGTCCGAAACGGCGGCCGCAACCGCCTCGAACATCCCCGACCCGGACGGAGACCACGTTGAAGGCCATCGAGATCAAGTCGTTCGGAGGACCGGAAGGTCTGGCCGTGGTGGATCTTCCGGCGCCGCTGCCTGCCGCCGGCCAGGTCCTCATCTCCGTGGAGGCGGTGGGCGTCGGCGGCGTGGACACCCTGATCCGGAGCGGTGCGCTGGCCTCCTACGGCTTCACGGAGGGATTCGTCCCCGGCGGCGAGGTGGCGGGCACCGTCACCGCCGTCGGGGACGGTGTCGACGGGTCGTGGATCGGCCGCCGGGTGTGGGGATCCCCCGGCGCGGGCGGCGGCTACGCCGAACAGGCCGTCGCCTCGGCGGAGCGGGTCATTCCGCTCCCCGCCGACCTGTCCGCCGTCGACGCGGTGACCCTCGGCAGCGCCGGGTCCGTCGCGCACTTCGCCCTCGCGCACGCCCATTTCGTGCCCGGGGAGACGGTCCTGGTGCGCGGCGCGTCCGGCAGCCTCGGGCTCATGACCGTACAACTGGCGGCGCGCGGTGGGGCCGCGGCGGTGGCGGTCACGACGTCGTCCGCCGAGCGGGGCGAGCGCCTGCGCGCGCTCGGGGCGACCCACGTCCTCGACCGCTCAGGCAACGGGAACGACCACGGCAACGGCAGCGCGGACACGCCCGCCGGCTACGACGTCATCATCGACATCGTCGCCGGCCCCGACCTGCCCGCGTTCTTCGACCGGCTCAACCCGAACGGCCGCCTCGTCGCCGTCGGCATGGTCGGCGGCCGGCCGCCCGCGGACTTCGGTACGAAGCTCATGGCCGCGTTCCGGAGTTCGCTGACCTTCGCCACCTTCAGCCTCGACACCGTGGACCAGGCCGACCTGCGGGCCGAGCGGAGCGCGCAGTTCGCCGCCGCGGGCCGCGGCGGACTGGAGGCGGTGGTCCACGAGGTGCTGCCGTTGGACGAGGCGGTGGTGGCGCACCGGAAGATGGACGCCGGAGAGGTGTTCGGCAGGATCGTGCTGAGCCCGTAGACCGCCGGATCGGCTCCCGTAGGACCGCCGGATCGGCCGACTCGCGGAGCAGGAAAACGAGATGCGTGGGTGCGGGCCCGGCGCCTAGCGTGAGTGCCATGCGCGTCGTCTTCACCAAGGGCCCCGGCACGAGTTACGACATCGCCGTGCACCGCGAGACCGGCGCGGCGCTGGCTCCGCGCAACGGTCCCGGTGGGCATCCGTATCTGCCGCACGACCTGGTGCACTTCCTCGTGGAGGCGGAGGCGGGGATCAGGCTCGGGGTGTACGGGCGACTGGCCGCCGGTGACAACGGCCTGTTCTGGCCCGCGGATCCCGCCGAGCGGAACAAGGCGGCCCGCCGCCGCAGGTCGAAGCCGACGACACCGTCCCCGCAGGCCCGCGCGGACATGGCCCGCTCGGAGGAACTGGCGGCCGTCGCGGTCCCCGTCTGGGAGGTCCGCCGCGGGCACGCGAAGACGCTCCCGGCGTATGTCCGTGCCGACCAACTCCCCCCGGTCGTCGACCACATCGTGGCCCGCTTCGACACGTACGCGGACCGCTGGCACGCCTTGCCGGTGGGCGGGAGCCTCGAACTCAGCTGGTAGGGCCGGGGCGTTCGACCGTACGAGGGGTAGCGGAGGTCGGGGTGCCGGCCAGGATCTGCACCCCGGCCGCCTCATGCCCGTTCATCGTGGCGACCGTGATCGGGCGGGTGTCGATGGACGTGAAGTCGCTGAGCAGGTCGGTGAACCAGTCGTCGGGGTGGTGGCGGCAGACGGCGCCGTCATCGGTGCGGAAGACTCCGTAGGGGCCGCCGTGGCGTTCGCTGTACTCGGTGTAGCGGTCGCGATTTCGCTGGTCGTTCTGGAGGAGCAGATCGCTGAGGTAGAGACGTCCGCCCGGTTTCAGGACGCGGCGCACCTCGCCGATCAGCCGGCGCTGTGCCTGGTCGTCGGGGACGCAGGTCAGTACCGCGAAGAGGACGACCAGGTCGATGCTCGCGTCCGGGCACGGCAGGGTCGGCGGGGCGTCCAGCACCTCGAAGCGCATCGCGGGGTGCAGACGGCGGGCGCGGGAGATCATCCCCGGCGAGGTGTCGACGCCGAAGAGGTCACCGAAGCCCTGCTGTTCGAGGGCGTCCATGGTCCGGCCGTATCCGCAGCCGTAGTCGAGGATCACGGCGTCCCGGCCGAGGCCGTCGAGCCACGGTGCGTGCAGCGGATGCGTGAAGCGCTTGGTCTCCGCGACCGCGTCCCAGTAGGCGGTCTGGTGGTGGAGGTCGGACATCGGACCATCCGTTCGGCGTAGTGGGTGAACGATTCGCCAGGTGAACAACGCGGGCGGCCCCTCAATCCCGCCGGGATACGTCGCAATACTCGGGCATCCAACCAACTGACCGGCAGGCACAAGCCTGTTCGTGTCGTCGGCCTGCACTGATCCAGGAGTTCCGCTTGCCTATTCGTCGTATGGTGACCCGCGTCCTCGGTGTCACCGCATTCGCGTTCGCCTCCCTGGCCACGGGGACCGTCGCCGCCGGACCGGCCGCCGCCGACCCGTGCGGGTTCTACGAGACCTCCAGCGACGCCTACTACAACCACTGCACCTCCGACGGCTCGCGTGTCGTCATCCAGGTCAGGGTCGCCCTGGCGCCGGACTACGAGCGCTGTGTCGCGCCCGGCACGACCTGGCTGGGCTCCGCCGACAAGATCCAGGGAGCCCACTACGTGGGCCGTACCTGCTGACGTACGGCCGCCGGTGACGGCGTGACGGTGTGAGCCGACCGAGCCTTGGCCGGTGCGATCCGGCCAAGGCGGACGCCCTACTCTCGTCGCCATGACAGAGCCAGTGGCACAGACGCGCACCCACGAGAACGCCCCGGGCGTGGCACGCCTGATCGCTTTGTCCGACGGCATATACGCCATCGCGATGACCCTTCTCGTCATCGACGTGGCGGTCCCCGCGGGTCTGAACGACGCCGCCTTCCACCGGGCCCTGAGCGACGAACTCCCCAGCCTCGGCGCCTTCGCCCTCAGCTTCACCCTCCTCTCCGGCTTCTGGCGCGACCACCGCCGCATCCTCGCCTCGCTGCCCGTCGAGTCGTTCGTGATCACCGAGTTGATCCTGCTCGGCCTGGGCCTGGTCGCCCTGTTGCCCTTCCCCACCGGGCTCCTGGCCGAGTACGCCTCCCAGCCCGTCGCCGTCGCCCTCTACGCCGGTGCGATGGCCGCGATCCACGCGGTGCACACCGCCCTGCTGCTGCTCACGCAACGCCAGGTGCACCCCACTCCCACCTCACCCGCCGCCGTGGCCCGCCGCCGACTCACCGCCCAACTCGGCTCCAGCGTGCTGGTCTTCGGCCTCTCCATCCCCCTGGCCTTCGTCAACACGGACGCGGCCATGTGGTTCTGGGTCGCGGTCGTCCCCACCCACTTCGTTCTCGGTCGCTTCCCCCGCCGCCCGGTGCCGACGCCGTGATGTGACTCCTCAGGATCAGATGGCTATACGCGGCGCGTATACATCGTATGTATAGTGGCCGCCATGGCGACGACTGCGACCCCGGACGGCTTGGGTGACTTGGCGGAAGCGGGCGGTGGCCTCGGTGTGTCAACTGCCGCAGTGGTGGCGACAGGCGGCGGAGTGCTGCTCGGCGTACTCACCAACCTCGCCCAGGGATGGCTGCCGGGAGCCTGGAACCAGATCGCCAACTCGGGCGCCGTGTGGTCGGCGGTCGCGTTCGTCGCCGGAGCGCTGCTCGCCGGGCGGGGCGGCACGGTGGTCCGGTCCGCGGTCGGTGGGCTGGGAGCGGAGGCCGGACTTGTCGTCGGGTACTACGGCTACGTCGAGTTCGGGCGCGACGGCATGGGCGCGCTGTTCTTTCCGCTGGTCTGGCTCGGGATGGCGGGTGTGGCGGGGCCGTTGTTCGGCGTCGCGGGGTACGCGTGGCGTAGCGGCAAGCGCGTGCGCGGCCGGGACGCGTGGAGCCGTGTCGCCGGGCTTGCCGCGTTCGCCGGGCTCTTCGGGATGGAAGGCGTGATGTTCGCCCGGGACCTCCACTACGCGCCCCAAGCCTGGGGCTGTTTCACGGTGTTCGCCCTCGTTCCCCTGATCATGGCCCGCACACACCGGGAGCGCGCCCTCACCCTGGCGACGGCCGTGCCCTGCGCGCTCCTCGCGTACGCGATCGTCGAACTGCCCCTCCAGATGGTCTCCGCCTGAGCAGTGGGTGGCGCACTCACTCGGCGGGAAGCGGTACCCGCGCGTGCAGCAGCCCGGCCTGCCGGACGGCGGTCCAGAATGCGCCCGGTAGCGGATGCGCGAGCATACGGGCGGTCTCCTCGACCTCGGCCGGTGTCCGGGCGCCGACCACGACGCTCGTCACCGCGGGGTGTCCGAAGGGGAATTGGACGGCCGCCGCCTTCGGGGGCACGTCGAAGCGGTCGCAGAGGGCGTACCAGGCGGTGACCTGACGGGACAGTTCGGCCGGGAGCCGGGTGTAGCCGTGCGGTGCGTCGGGGCGGGGGTCGGCCAGGAGTCCGGACTGGTAGACGCCGGCGGCCATGACGGCGACACCCCTCGCGGCGCACAGCGGCAGCAGCGCGTCGAGGCCGGACTGGTCGAGGAGGTTGTACCGTCCCGCGAGCATGACGCAGTCGGGCCCGGGCGCGGCCACCTCCTCCAGGTAACGGGCCGCCACCGGGGCGTGGTTGACGCCGATCGACACCGCGCCGACAGTGCCCCGGCGGCGCAACTCCGCCAGCGCCCGGTAGGCGTCCGTCACCGCCGTGGGGAAGTCCTCGTCGGGGTCGTGCACATGGAGCACGTCGATCCGATCCAGCCCCAGCCGCTCCAGGCTGTCCTCGACCGAGCGCATGACCCCGGCGTAGGAGTAGTCGCGCCGCGGTCCGACACCGGGCGGCGGATCGGCCCAGATCGGCTGGGTGTCGCCGCCTCCCGGCACGATCAGGCGGCCGACCTTGGTGCACAGCGTGTACCGCTCGCGCGGACGGCTGCGAAGCGCCGCCCCGGCGCGGCACTCGGAGCGGCCGTATCCGTAGACGGGCGCGGTGTCGAAAAGCCGGACGCCGACGTCCCACGCGCGGTCGACGGTCCGTGCCGCGTCCTCGTCGGAGACCGGCGTGAACAGGCCTCCCAGGGACGCGAGTCCGAGTCCGAGCCGGGTGACCCGCAACTCTGTACGCCCCAGTACGACCGTTTCATCGGCCCGCATCCGCAGCTCCTCACTCCGGCGAGTCCCGCTCGCCTGTCGGTCGAGTCCTCAAGTGGGTTGAGTCCACAAAGGATGCCTCCGCCTCGAAACCGGGCCACGGCCGCAACCACGCCTCACCGCTCACCGCGCGTCAGCCGCCCCGCCCGCCACCTTTCCCTCCCCGCCGCCCGACAACCAGAACCCCACCGCCAGTACCGCCATCCCCACCGTCCCCGCCGCGGCCAGCGCGAAGCCGCCCGTCGCGCCGAAGGCGTCCACCGCTCGGCCGGAGAGTGCCGCCGCGCCCGCCGAGCCGGCCGCGCCGGCGGAGTTCAGCCAGGTGAAGGCCTGGGTGAGGACGGCTCGGTGGACGGTGGACTCGGCCAGGACCGAGAGGAGTACCAGGACGGGTGGGACCGCCGCGCCGGTGAGGACGATCACGGATCCAAGTGCCAACGGTGAGCCGGCGGTGGGGAGGAGCAGGCTGCCGAGTGCCAACACGGCCGTGGCCACGGCAAGTTGTCGCTGCGGGGTCGCCCGCCATCGGCGTACCCCGTACAGCCAACCGGCGAGCAGTCCGGCGCAGTTCGATGCCGCGAAGATCGGTGCCGTCGCGGCCGCCGCGTGGTGCTCGACCGCGAAGGCGGTCACCGAGACCTGTACGGCGCCGAAGAACACGCCGATGGCGAGGTTGAGGCCGATCAGGGCCGTGAATGCGGGGCGTAGGAGCGAGCGCCCCGCGCGGGAACGTTCGGCTGCTTCGGATGGCGACGTCAACGGCGTTGGCGCGGTGCCGTGTTGGGCGGCGAGGAGGCCTCCGCCGGTCACCACCAGGGCGGCTGCCAGTACGGTGCCCAGGGCCGGATGCCCGTTCGCGCCGAGGGCGCTGACCAGGGTCGGTCCCGCCAGGTAGCCCACCGCGTTGCCGAGCGACTCCAGCGAGAAGGCGCCGGGCAGTTCCGCGGGCCGCTGCTCGCCCAGCAGCGCCACCCAGCGGGCCGCGGACAGCGCGCCGAGCTGAGGGATGGTGGCGCCGACCAGGACTCCGCCCGCTGTCATGAGCCCGGGCGGGCTGTCACCGGCGACCAGGGCCAGCAGCGTGGCCACCGCCGCCGCGTGCGCGAGCAGGAGGGGTGGCAGTACCCGGGTCTGGCCGAAGTGGTCGATCAGGCGGGCGAGTTGAGGTCCGACCAGGGCCTCGGCCACGGCGAAACCGCCGCTCACCAGACCGGCCGAGGCGTAGGAGCCGGTGCGGCCGTGCACGAGCCAGACAATGCCGAGGCCGGTCATCGCGATGCCGACGCGGCCGACGGTCGCGGTCAGGAAGAAGCCCGTGGCACCAGGGGTGCGCAGCAGACGGGGGTAGGGCGCCGACGACACGGCGAATCCTCTTCGCTGCCCGGCGGGGCGGACCACCCGGGGTCGTCGGCGCCCAGCTTCACCGACCCGTGGTCATCGCCTGGAACCGTCCAGTGGTGGCGCGGAACGGGGACACACACCCCACGCCGACTCCGTCACCGGGCAGAAGTCTCTCGTACGTTGGGGAGACGGTACTTCAGATGGACGGCGAGAGGAGTGTGGACCACCCGGACCGGCTCGACGGGGCGCGGCCGCTGTCCGGTGCCCAGTCCTTCGAACAGCCGTAGTCCGTCCCCCAACAGGGCGGGCACCACGTGCAGTTGGAGCTCGTCGACGAGGCCCTCCGCGAGGTACTGGCGGACCGTGTGCGCGCCGCCCGCGATGTCGACGTTCCGGGGTCCGGAAGGGCGGGTCGTCGCCCCAGAACTCCTCGCCGGTGTCGTACATCATCCGGCCCATCACCACCGCCCCCGTGGCGTCGAACCACTCGCGCATCAGCTCGGAGTCCTGGTTGTCCTCCCCGCCCGTCATGCCCTGGCGCTCCTGACTCCTGTGCGTCATGGAAGTACTGCCTTCACCCTCACGTCGATCGGGCACCGGCGCATTCGACACGTCCCGACGCCCGACCCACCCCGCTTCCCCCGGCGCTCTCAGCCCGCCGAATCCTCCAACTCCCGCACCAGCCGCGCAGCGACCGGCACAGTCACCCCGTGCCGTTCCGCCGCCCGCAGCAACGCCCCGCCGATGGCGTCCAGTTCGAGCGGGCGGCCGGCCTCCGCGTCGCGTTGCATCGAGGACTTGGCGCCGGGTGGGAAGGCGTCGTAGCGGGCCAGGGCCTGGGCCGGGTCCGACGGGCCGCCGCAGGCCCGACTGACCGCGGCCGTCTCCGCCACCAGGGCCGTCAGTTCGGCGCGGTGGCGGGTGCGGACCTGGTCCAGGGGGAGGGCGTAGCGGGTGGTGAGCAGGGCGAAGGGGGCCAGGAACGACATCTTCGCCCACAGCGTCGCCGTCTCGTCGTCGAGGACGCGGGTGGTGGGGCCGGCCGCGTTCAGGGTCCGCGACAGGGTGTCGAGCCGCTCGCGGGGGACCGGGTCGCCGGTCAGGTCGATCTCCGCGAACGGGCTGCCCAGTTCGATCACGCCCGGTGCGAGCCGGGTGGACTCGGCGCGGATGACGGCCGGGGCGACCAGCTCGGGGCGGTAGCGGGCGCGCAGGGCCGCCGGGTGTTCGACGCCGTTCAGGAACGGTACGAGGAGCGCGTCGCCCAGGGCGGCGGGCGGTACGCGCTCCAGGGCCGCGTCCAGGGCGGTGGCCTTGACCGCCACCAGGCACGCGTCGACCGGCTCGCGCAGCACCGCGTCCGCCTCGACCCGGGCCGTGAAGTCGCCGAACAGGCCGCTGCGGACCCGGATCCCGTCCGTCCGCAGCGTCCGGGCCGTCGCGTCACCGGCCAGGCAGATCACCCGGTGTCCGGCGCGCGCCAGCAGCCCCGCCAGCAGTCCGCCGATACCGCCGGGGCCGAGCACCGCCACGGTGAGTTCGTCGTTCGCCATGATTCTTCTGTCCCCTTCGTCGGTCGGCCCCTTGCCGGTGGCCGCCTCGAACGGGATCATCCCAGGCCTCGCCGAATCGGGGGAGACCGGTGGAGACTGGGCGCATGTGCCGAAGCATCAAGACACTCCGCCCGCCCGCGCTGCCCGAGGAGGCGACGGAGGAGGAGATCAGGGCCGCGGCCCTGCAGTACGTACGCAAGGTGTCCGGCTTCCGGGCCCCCGCCGCCCACAACCAGGAGGTCTTCGACCAGGCCGTCGACGCGATCGCCGAGGCCACGGCGGAACTGCTCGCCGGGCTGCAGGTGCGGGGTCAGGGACAGAAGACCAGCGCATAGGGGCTCAGGGGGCGTCCACCACGGCCGTCTTCTCCGGCCGTCGCATCACGTACGCCGCCCCCGCGCCCGCCCCGAACAACGCGAGTACGGACACCCCGGTGCCCAGCCAGGTCGTACCGAGCCAGCGGCCGCCGTAGTAGCCGAGGGCGACGCTGTACGCGGCCCAGGCCAGGCCCGCCAGGGCGGACCAGGGCAGGAACTCGCGGACCCGGCGGTGGGCGGCGCCCGCGCCGAGGGAGACGACCGAGCGGCCGGCCGGGGCGAAGCGGGCGAGGATGACCAGGGCACCGCCGCCGCGGGCCAGCGCGACGCCGAGACGTTCCTGCGCCAGGGTCAGCCGGCGGGAGCGGGCGATGGCGCGGTCCAGGCGTTCGCCGCCCCGCCAGGCCAGCCGGTACGCCACCAGGTCGCCGAGCACGGACGCGGTGGCCGCGCAGAAGATGAGCGCCAGGATGTCGGGCACCTGGGTCGGGACCTGGCTCGGCACCTGCCCGGTCGCCGAGCCCGCGGCGGCGGCCGTCGCGGCCGTGATCACCAGCACTCCGCTCGGCAGCACCGGCAGGAACACATCAAGCAGGACCGACAGCGCGACCATGGCATAGATCCATGGACTGCCTGTCAGCGTCCCCACACTCTCCAGCACCGCGACTCCCCGTGAACTCCCCCGTGGCCAGACCGTGCCGCATTGTCGCGGGGGAGCGGCAGGGGCGGCCATCAACAGCCATACAGCGTACGCCTGGAGTGTGACAGCAGATTCATGGGGGGCACGTGGGATCGGCACACGACGTTCACCCGGCTGCCGTCCCCCGGCGGGCGCGGGCCGCCGGTGTCCCGTAGCACGGAGAGGGGGCGACCTTCGGCCGCAGCGGCCGTACGACGTGAGGAACGGTACAGATCATGGTGGCAGGCATATGCGCGGGCGCCGTCGCGGCGGCCGTGCTCGCGGCAGGCCCTGGCGGCGCCCACGGCTACTCGATGCACACGGACGCGCGGTTCGCGCCGCCCACCGCCTTCGTCCCGTCGGCGGCGAAGACGTACGACATGAAGCTGGTGCCGGCGGGTTCGTGGATCGAGGTGGACCAGCGGACCGCCGAGAACGGGGCGACGACCGTGCGACTGCGGGTCGAGGGGCTGGTGCCCGGGCACGCGTACGCCGTCCACGTGCACCAGAAGCCCTGTGCCGCCGATCCGGCCGCCGCGGGCGGGCACTACCAGCACGAGGTGGGCACCGACGCGGCCCACGTGAACGCGGACAACGAGGTCTGGCTCGACTTCACCGCGGGCAAGGACGGCTCGGGCGAGGCGAGCGCCCGCCACGACTGGGGCTTCCGGCGGGGCGAGGCGTCCTCGGTCGTCATCCACGACATGCCGGGCACGCACGCCGCCCGCGTGGGCTGCTTCACGGTGCCGTTCGGCTGGGTCGCCGGGTGATCCGGTCAAGCCGGGTGAACTAGTCGACGCGGGCGAGCCGGGCGTCCGGCCACGGACCCGCCTCCGCCGCCGCCTCTGCCGCCGGCCCCACCTCGGCCGCCGCCACCCGCAGCACCGCTCTCGCCACCGCGTCCGCGTCCGAGAGCGTCACCGAGTCCACCCCGGGGCGGGCACCCGCGGCCGTCACCCAGTGGACGCCCTCCGTCGGCACGCCGAAGGCGAACCGCCGTGCGTGGGGGCGGCCTTGACGGTCCATCAGGCGGTAGGGCCGTTCCGTGACGTCGAGGCCGCCGGTCTCGTAGCCGTCGACGGTGTGCGGTCGGCAGCGGCCCGTCTTCAGCAGCCGGGCGAGGAGGGGGTCGGCGGTGCGGCGCAGGTCGGGTTCCGGGAGACGGGCCTCCACGAGGGTGGTCACGCGGGTCGCGGAGCCCGGTATCTCGGGGGAGCGGGCCAGCCAGGCGCCGTCCTCCTCGGTGATCTCCAGGCGGGGGCCGAGGACCTGCACCACGCCCGCCTCCACCAGCGCGGCCAGTTCCTCGATGCGGCGGCGGGGCGGGCCGATGGAGAGGAAGGCGTTGAGCGGGGTGTACCAGCGGTCCAGGTGGTCGCGGCGGGAGATGCCGGTCAGGCCGCCGTGGTCGACCACCAGCCGCAGCTCGTTGCGCAGGTCGCGCAGGACGTCGAGGGCCGCTTTGAGGGGCCCGTCCACCGTGCCGAGGGCGGCCTGCGCCGCGTCCTCGCGCAGATGGGCGAGGAGCCACTCGCGCCACTGCCCGGGATGCGCGAACTCCCTTTCCCGGTACGGCCGGGAGACCCGGTCCCAGCTCCAGCGCCGGGCGGCCGGTATCCCGAACTCGTCGAGTACGCCCGCCTCTTGGGGATCGCCGTGCGGTACGGAGAGGAAGCACGCCGTAAACTCCGGGCGCCGTGGGCGTCGTAGCAGCGCCGTGTAGTAGACCGTCTCGACCTCCTTCGCCACCAACGGCCATATCTCGGCGAGGAAGTCGGGCGCCTCGCCGTTCTCGGCGCGTTTGCGGAAGCCGGCGATCACGTCCGGGGTGAGGACGCGCGGGGTGTGCCGGCCGTAGGGGCCCTTCGCGTTGTCGCCGCGCGCCTGGTAGGGGACACCGCGTCGGGAGCCGGCGTACAGGCGGGGCTCGCGGCCGGAGGGGACGTACCGCAGACCGCCGCGGCGGGCGGGGACGAAGCGGCCGCCGCGGCCGGTGGTCAACAGGGCCGTGTGGTCGAAGAAGTTGAGGCCCAGGCCGCGCAACAGCACGGGTTCGCCGGGCGGTACGGCGGACAGGTCGACGTCGGCCGGGTTGGCGGGCGGGACATGGCGCAGGCCGTGCCGCTCGGCGTAGGCCGCGAGGCGTTGCTGCGTGCCGTCGGCGACGGTCGGCAGGTGGCCCTGGGCCAGGACGACCGCGGCGAGGCCGGTGAGCAGCCCGCCGTCGTCCAGGGTCAGCAGCTGGCGGCCGTCGGAGGTGTCGTCGAGGCGCACCGCGCGCGCCCGGTGCGGGACGACCCGGACCGCCGCCGGGGCCTCGCGCACGGCCTTCGCGAACGCCCACTCCAGGTACCGCCCGTAGTGCGCGCGGGTCGGGTACTCGTCCGCGCCCAGCTCGCCGTCCGCCCACTCGTACAGGCTCGGACCGGGCCGTACGGGCCCCGAGCAGTCCACGCTGTCGTCGGTGAAGAGGGTCACCTGGCAGGCCACGGTGTTCATCAGCAGCTCGGGCGACTGGCCGGTGCGCCACACGCTGCCCGCGCCCGGCGGGGCGGGGTCGACGACGTGCACGGTCAACCGGACACCCGGCGGCAGGAGTTCGGGCACCGAGGCGCAGAGGCGCTCCAGGACACCGGTGCCGCGCGGTCCGGCGCCGACCACGGCGAGCGAGACGGAGGGCGGTTCCGCGGTCGGTGCAGACAAAACGGGGACTCCCGGGCGTGTGGGGCGCTTGGCAGCAAACCGCCTACTGGAAGCAGACGGTCCGCATCATCATGCCTGCGGCAGTCACGTAAGCCAACGTGGGCCCCACCCGCCCCAATTG
Source organism: Streptomyces sp. NPDC002499 (assembly GCF_053595415.1). Lineage (NCBI taxonomy): Bacteria > Bacillati > Actinomycetota > Actinomycetes > Kitasatosporales > Streptomycetaceae > Streptomyces > Streptomyces sp. NPDC002499. Next base: position 265,572 of record NZ_JBSFXO010000004.1, on the reverse strand, counting down.
CCCCGCATACGGTGGTGAGGGCCGGATTACTCGGTGGTGAGTCGGGACTACTTGGTGGTGAGGACGGACTCGGTCACCGTCTCCAGATCACCGACCGTCCCCGGTACCGCCCCCGGCCGCACCCGTGCCTGCTCCAGCCGCAGCCCCGCCGAACGCCCGCGCAGCGTCAGCGTCATGAGCTGGTTGCCGAACCAGGGCCCGCCCTTCTTGCGCCACTTGACCTTCAGCGGCGCGCACCGGCCGTGCCGCAGGAACCGTCGCCCCAGCGCACGGGCCACCGCGCTCCAGCCGAAGCGGAAGCCGACGCGGACATAGGCCGGTACGGAGTTGTGGACCGGCGAGCAGGTCAGTTGCAGCACCCGCGCGTCCGGCGCGCCCTCGTCCCAGGTCGCCTCGGCCACGTACGCGTGATGCACGTCTCCCGAGAGGACGAGCACGCTCGCCGGCGCGGTGGGCCCGGAACCGACCTCGGCGATCAGCTCGGCCAGGGCCGCGAAGGACGTCGGGAAGGCCGCCCAGTGCTCCAGGTCCCCGGTGCGCCGCAGGTTCTCCCCGAACCGCGCCCAGCGTGCCCCGCGCTCCCCCCGGCACAGGGCCGCGTCCCACTGCTCGGCGTCGTGCACCAGATGCGGCAGCAGCCAGGGCAGGGAGGTGCCGATCAGGAGGTGGTCGTACGACTCCCGGTCCGCCAGGGCCTGTTCGCGCAGCCACCGCGCCTCGCCCGGGTCGAGCATCGAGCGGGACTCCTCGTCCAGGACGCGGGCCGCCCGGCTGTCCACCATCAGCAGCCGGACCCGGCCGAAGTCGCGCCGGTAGCTCCAGCGCACCGAGGCCGCGTCGGCGTCGGCCTTGGAGGCGAAGGCGCGCAGGTCGTCGGTGGCGTCGGGGACCGCGCGGACGGCCGCGTAGAGGGGGTCGTCGGCCAGTTCGTCGGGGGAGAGGTTGCCCAGGTGCTGGTGGACCCAGTACGACATCAGGCCGCTCAGGATCCGCTCCCGCCACCAGGCGGTGGCGCGCATGTCCTCGAGCCAGGCGGCGGAGGTGTTCCAGTCGTCGATCACGTCGTGGTCGTCGAAGATCATGCAGCTGGGCACGGTGGACAGCAGCCAGCGCACCTCGGGGTCGAGCCAGGACTCGTAGTAGAGCCGCGTGTACTCCTCGTAGTCCGCGACCTCGCTGCCCGGGGCGTCGCTCAGATCGCGCCGGGCCGCCAGCCACCGCTTCGTCGCGTCCGAGGTCTCGTCGGCGTACACCTGGTCGCCCAACAGCAGGAGCACGTCCGGGCGTTCACCGTCCGGGTCGGCCGCCATGCGGGTGGCGAGGGAGTCCAGGGCGTCGGGTCCGACGGGGTCGTGACCGCCGGCCGGCGGTGCGGCCCAGCGGCAGGAGCCGAAGGTGACGCGGACGCCGTCGTCCAGGACGCCGGTGCGGATCACGGAGGGCGGGAAACGGGAGTCCGGCAGCGGCCACACGCGCGTGCCGTCCAGGAACACCTCGTACGCGGTCGTCGTGCCGGGGGTCAGCCCGGTCAACGCCACCAGCGCGTAGTGATGGCCCGCGACCTGGAAGGTGCGGGTCTGTCCGGCGCTGCCGTCCGCGCAGCGCACCTCGGCGGTGCACGGACGGCTCGCCTCGACCCAAACGGTCGCGGACGAGCCGTCGGCATACCTCAGCAGTGGTCCCAGGCACAGTTCGGCCACGATGATCGCCCCTCCTCCGTCGCACCGTACGGTATTGAACGACGGGGGAGGGCGGACAGTGTCCGGCGATCACCGTTACCGAATCAGCAGCCGTCGCCGGATCAGCAGCCGGAGAGGTAGCTCGTCAGCGCGGACTTCTCGGCCGAGTCGACGGAGAGGTCGTAGTAGTACTTCACCTGCACCCAGGCGCGGACGTAGGTGCAGCGGTAGGACGTGAGGGACGGCATCCAGGTGGCCGGGTCCTGGTCGCCCTTGGACTGGTTGACGTTGTCGGTGACCGCGAGGAGCTGCGGGCGGGTGACGTCGTTGGCGAAGGACTGGCGCTGCGCGGTGGTCCAGTTGCGGGCGCCGGAGTCCCAGGCCTCGGCCAGCGGCACGAGGTGGTCGATGTCGACGTCCGAGGCGGCGGTCCAGGTGGCGCCGTCGTAGGGGGAGTACCAGCTGCCGCTGGTGGCGACGCAGGCGGAGGTGGTGACGACGTTCGTGCCGTCCCGCTTGAGGATGTACTCGCGGGTGTTGCAGGTGCCGCTGATGGTGATCCAGGTCGGGAACAGGTCCCGGTCGTAGCCGGTCCTGACCTCGGTCGCCACGGGGAGGGAGGCGAGGTAGGTGCGGGCGGTGGAGGCGCTGATGGGGGTGGGGAGGGCGGCGGAGGCGTTCGGTCCGTTGAACAGGGCGACGGAGGCTATGAGTCCGGTGAACGCCGCGAGTATGCTCAGCCGTCGACGCGCGTAGAGTTTCGGCATACGAACTCCCTTGGGGTGGGGGGACGTTGGAGTGCGAGCGAAGGAATGCTCGCGGTGCCGTGTTGCGGTGGGGTGTGCGTTGGGTAAGAAGCTAGTGACGCGTACATGACATGACAAGGTTTACGGTCGAACTTCTGCCCTGTGCGTCGGTCGCGTACAGTGGACGGCGCAGAAGGGGAGTAGCTCTTCGCTGGACCGTCGACATACTGCTCAGCTCGTCTGAGCCGGCGCCCAGAGGCAGGTCCGTGGTTCGTCACGGCCGGCCAGCGAGACCTTCGGTAAGCAGTGCACCAGTTGTTTTTGTGTGTGCTGCCGTGCCGAGGTGTCCGCGGACAGCAATCACACTCTCGGTGGGGCAGCCCCGACCGATAGAGGAACCTTGATCACCTTCAGCGTCACGGCGGTCGTCTTCGGCGTCGTCTTCCTGGCCGAACTCCCCGACAAGACCGCGCTCGCCGGGCTCGTCCTGGGCACCCGCTACCGCGCCTCGTACGTCTTCGCGGGCGTCGCCGCCGCGTTCCTGCTGCATGTGGTGCTCGCCGTGGCGGCGGGCAGTGTGCTCACGCTGCTGCCGCAGCAGCTCGTGGCCGCCGTGACCGGTGTGCTCTTCCTGGGCGGGGCCGCGGTGCTCCTCTTCAAGAAGGACGACGACGAGGAAGAGGTCCGCAAGCCCAGGGACCAGTCCTTCTGGAAGGTCTCCGGCGCCGGGTTCATGCTCATCCTGGTCGCCGAGTTCGGTGACCTGACCCAGATCATGACGGCCAACCTCGCGGCCCGCTACGACGATCCGCTCTCCGTCGGTCTCGGCGCGGTGCTCGCGCTGTGGGCGGTCGCCGGGCTCGGCATCGTCGGCGGAAAGGCGCTGATGAAGCGGGTTCCGCTGGCGCTGATCACGAAGATCGCGGCGCTGCTGATGCTGGGGCTCGGGGTGTGGAGCCTGTGGGAGGCGGTGGCGGGCTGAGGTTCGGGGCCGGGGGGTGGAGGGTCCGAGGTGAGGGATCGGCCGAGCTGAACGTTCGGTGAACTGTTCCCGGAGTCGGTGGCGGATGCGGGAGATGTTTTGTACCGTAGAGGAACAAAGTGGCTCCCGTCCGTTCTCCCTGACCGGCGGGCGGGGCGCTTTGTCCCTCCGGCTGTACCGCCATGGGCTCGACCCGTAAGCCTCTGGCGCCCCTTCCCGCCGCCTTGGAGCTGCCGATGACGGCCACCACCGTGCCCACCGTCCTCACCGCCCACGCCCTCCTGCTGGACATGGACGGCACCCTCGTCAACTCGGACGCCGTCGTCGAGCGCTGCTGGCGGCGCTGGTCCGAGCGGAACGGGCTGGACGCGGACGAGGTCATGAAGGTGGTGCACGGCCGCCAGGGCTACGCCTCCATGGCGGTCCTGCTGCCCGACCGGCCCATGGAGCAGAACATGGCCGACAACGCGCGCATGCTCGCCGAGGAGACCGCCGACCTGGACGGCGTGGTCCCCGTCCCGGGCGCCCAGGAGTTCCTCGCGTCCCTGGCGGGCCTTCCGCACGCCCTGGTGACCTCGGCCGACGTGGCCCTCTCGACGGCCCGCATGGGCGCGGCCGGCCTCTCCCTCCCGGACATCCGCATCACCGCGGAGTCGGTCGGCGCGAGCAAGCCGGACCCCGAGGGCTTCCTCAAGGGCGCCGCCGAACTGGGCGTCGACCCCGCCGACTGCATCGTCTTCGAGGACTCGGCGGCGGGCATCGCGGCGGGGCGATCCGCGGGGATGCGGGTGGTGGGGGTGGGTCCTCGGGCCGACTTCCACGAGCCGGATGTCGTGGTGCGGGATCTGACGCAGGTGCGGGTCGAAGGCGTTGCGGGCGGGGGGATCCGGCTCTACGTGGCCTAGGCGGTCTGCGGACTCCGGTTCCCGAGGGGTCTCCGGGTCGGCGACGACGATGTGACCTAGGCGGTCTCCCGGTCGGCGACGAGCACGACGCCGCCCCGGAATCCGCCCTTCGCCAGCATCGCGTGCGCTTCCGCGGCGCGCTCGAACGGGAACGTCCTGGCGACGCGCAGGTCCAGTCGGCCGCTCTCCACCAGGCCCACCAGCTCGGTGAGTTCGGCGCCGTTCGCACGGGCCTGCACCAGGCCGACCCCGATGCCGCGCTCCGACGGCGGAACGCTGGGTGGTGTCACCGCGACGAAGGAACCGCCGTCGCGTACGGCCCCGATCGCCGCGGACCCGACGGACGCGGCGTCGAGGAGTCCGTCGACCCCGCCCGGCACGGCCTTGCGCACCGCGTCGGCGGGATCCGAGCTCCGGGCCACGAAGGTCGCCCCGAGGCCGGTGAGGTACGACTCGTCCTCCGGAGCGGCGACAGCGACCACGTCCAGGCCCTGGTGCCGGGCCAACTGGACCGCGAACGCGCCGATGGCGCCCGCCGCTCCGGTGACGGCGATCCGGTCACCGGCCCCCAGCCCGAGGATCCGCAGCGCCTGCGCCGCGGTGTGGGCGTTGAGCGGCAGCGTCGCCGCGGCGGCCGGCTCCACGCCTGCCGGGGCGGGCGCGAGGAAGGCCGCGGGCAGCACCACGAACTCCGCCTGCGTGCCGACCTTGGTCTCCGGCCAGTTCGACATCGCCAGCACGGGCTGCCCGAGGCCGAAGCCGGACACGCCGTCGCCGATCGCGTCGACGGTGCCGGCGGCGTCGACACCGAGCACGTACGTCGGTCCCGCGGGCACCATCGGGCCCAGCCAACCCGCCCTCGCGACCACGTCCAGCGGGTGTACGGCGGCCGCCTGGACCCTGACCCTTACGTGCCCGTCGGGGACCTCGGGAATCGGGCGCTCGTCGACGGTCAGGACATCCGGGCCGCCGAACTCGGTGAACGCGACAGCGCGCATGACGCCGGCCCGGTCGGTGTGTGGGGATTCAGTCATGCCACCACTGTCCGTCCGGCCCGCCTCGTACTCCCAGCCAGACCGCCATACCGCGGCCGAAGCTCCATGCCGATCGATCCTGCGCCTCTATAATTCCGTCATGGATGTGACCGACCGGCGGATCGTTCAATGCCTGCTGCGCGACGCGCGGGCGTCCTTCCGGCGCATCGCCGAGGTGGCCGAGGTTTCCGAGCAGACCGTGGCCCGCCGCTACCGCGCCCTGGTCGCCGACGGAGCCGTCCGCGTGCGCGCCCTGCCCCGGCACGGACTGCCCGGCGACCAGACCTGGTTCGTCCGGGTCCAGTGCCGTCCCGACGCCACCGACGCCCTGGCGGACGCGCTGGCCGCCCGCGACGACACCTCCTACGTCAGCGTCACCTCCGGCGGCTCCGAGATCGTGTGCCAGGCCCGCACCGGGCTGCGCGACCAGGGCGGCTCCGTCCTGCAACGCCTGCCGCGCACCGCCAAGGTGCTGGGCTTCGACGCCTGTGCGGTCATGCACATGTACCTGGGCAGCGGCGCCAAGTGGCTCGCCTTCGACGACCCTCTCACCGACGACCAGGCGGCTCTGCTCCACGCCTCCGACCCGCAGCAGCGGGCCACCGTCGGCACGACCGCCCCGGAACTCCGCGACGCCGCGGCCCCCCGCGACCAGGACGCCCCGCTGATGGCCGAACTCGCCCGCGACGGCCGCGCCGGAGTCGTCGAACTCGCCCGTGCCTGCGGCTGGTCGAAGTCCCGGGTCTCCGCCCGCCTGGAGGAACTGCTGGCGGCGGGGGCCCTGCGGGTCGCCGTGGACCTGGCCTACCCGCGCTTCGGCTTCCACGCCCCCGCCTACCTGTGGCTCACCGTCGCCCCCGGCCGGCTGAACGCCACCGGCGAGACACTCTCCGCCCATCCCGAGACCACCTTCGCCGCCGCGGTCACCGGCTCCGCCAACCTCCTGGTGACCGTCACCTGCCGCACCATGGACGACCTCTTCGCCTACGTCACCACCAAGGTCGGCGCCCTCGACGCGGTCCGTCAGGTCGACGTCGTCCCGGTCCTGCACCGCCTCAAGCAGGCGGGCACCCGACTCCGCGACGGCCGCCTGATCCCGACCTGACCGGCATCGTGGTGATGCACGATGCGCCGGGCAGCGCCATCCATGGCGGAAGTACGGGAAGCTTCGGTCTTCCAATCTGGAGGTTCGGCGCGCTTTCGCCGTGATCGACTGTCGGTTCCGTCGTCGCGGCGGCAGGGTTGAGAACCACCCCCCGAGTGTGTTCTCAGCAAGGAGCTCGCTATGAGCAACGACCTTCCCGGCGGCACCCTGCGCCTGTCCGAGACCCTGACCGTGACCCGCGTCGGCTACGGCGCCCTCCAGCTGGCCGGGCCCATGGCCTACGGCCCACCACGCGACCGCGACGAAGCCCTGGCTGTCCTGCGTGCCGCGGTCGAGGCGGGGATCACGCATCTCGACACCAGCGACTACTACGGTCCGCATGTCGTGAACGGGCTGGTCCGTGAGGCCCTGCACCCCTACCCCGAGGGTCTCCACATCGCCACCAAGGTCGGCGCGCGCCGCACGGCCGAGCGCGGGTGGCCCGCGGCGCTGTCGCGCCCGGAGCTGGTGCAGGCCGTCCACGACAACCTGGACCACCTGGGTCTTGAGGCGCTGGACCTGGTGAATCTGCGGATGACCGACACCCTGGCGGCGGACGACATCGTCGAGCCGTTCACGGTCCTGGCCGAGCTGCGCGAACAGGGCCTGATCCGCAACCTCGGCGTCAGCAACGTCAGCGCGGAGCAGGTCGAGGCCGCCCGGCGGATCGCCCCGGTGGTCGCGGTGCAGAACCACTACAACATCGCCTTCCGCGAGGACGACTCCCTGGTGGACCGGTGCGCCGAGCAGGGCATCGCGTTCGTGCCCTTCTGGCCGCTGGGCGGGTTCCGGCCGCTCCAGGTCAAGGCGCTGGAAGAGGTCGCGGCCGACCTCGGTGCCACCCCCCGGCAGATCGCCCTGGCCTGGCTGCTGCACCGCTCTCCGACGATGCTGCTGATCCCCGGCACCTCCACCCGCGCCCACCTCACCGAGAACATCGCCGCCGCCGCGATCGGTCTGTCCGCGGAGACGCTGCGCACCCTGGACGCCATCGCCGACCCGGCCCGCTGACCCCGCCGGCCCGTCCGGCCCCGCCGCATGGCACTTCTCTGGCTCGCCCTGACCTGCCCTGTCCTTCCTCTCCTGGTCCTTCCCTTCCTCCCACTGGAGTTCGCCTTCATGTCACAGTCGCCCGCCGCCCGTCACCGCACGCTGGTCCTGTCCGGGAGCCTGCGCGCCGGGGCCGTCACCACCCAGGTCGCCCACGCGGCCGTGGCGCAGAACCGCCCCGGACACGAAGTCGTCCTGGCCACCGGCCTGGATGAACTGCCGCTGTTCAACGAGGACTTGGACACCGATCCGGCCCCGCCCGTCGTGGCCGCGCTGCGGGCCCAGGTCGCCGACGCCGGCAGCCTGCTGGTCCTGAGCCCGGTCAACAACGCCAGCATCTCGGCCCCCCTGAAGAACGCGCTCGACTGGCTCTCCCGGCCCCGCGACGACGCCCCCCTCGCCGGCAAGCCCACCACAGGGCTGGTCGTCGGCTACCGCTCCCAGGGTGCGGAGGGCCACCTGGAGACGATCCTGCGCGCCGCCGGCGCCCGTACCGTCCCGGCCCCGACCCCCGTGCTGAGCCTGCGCACCCTCGACGGGAAGCGGGCCGCCCACGACCCGAACGTCACCACCGCCGTGACCCAGGCCCTCGCCGTCCTGCGCCTTCCCGACCCGGCCGCGGTATGACCTGCCCCGCCCACGGCTTCGACTCACCCTGTTCCCTCAGCAAGGCGAAGGTGCCCACGTGACCCTCCCCACCGCGCCGGCCGCTCTGGCGGAAGCCCTGGCCTTCCTCCTCCAGTTCGCCCGCACGGCGAGAACGACGGGATCCGTCGTGCCCAGCGGGGCCGCCCTGTCCCGAGCTCTCACCCGGCACATCCGACCCGGCAGCGCGCAGCGGCCGCGCGCCGTGCTGGAGGTCGGACCGGGCACGGGAGCCGTCACCCGGCACCTCGCCCGGCGTCTCGGCCCGCACGACACGCTCGAACTCGTGGAGGCCAACGGCCCGTTCGTCGACCACCTGACCACGGCCCTGCGGCACGACACACGACTGGCCGCCATCGCCCACCGCACCCGCCTGCACCACGGCCTCGTCCAGGACCAGCAACTCGGGCAGTACGACAACATCGTGTGCGGGCTGCCCTTCGCGAACCTCCCGCCCGCACAGGTCGAAGCCGTCGTCGGCCAACTCCTGTCGTCGCTCGGGCCCGGCGGCCGGCTCTCCTTCTTCAGCTACGTCGGCGGGCGGGCCGTACAGCACCTCGACCCCAGGCAGGCCCGCTCCCGGCGCGTGCTGCGCGAGGCCATAGCCCCGCACGTGGTGGGCAGCGAGATCGTCGTCTCCAACCTGCCGCCCGCCTACGTCCACCATCTGCTGGTCCCCGCCCTGGCGACCTGCGACTGCGGAGCTACGGCTCCGTCGTCTCGGACTCCAGCTTCGCCCGCGTAGCCGCCCCGTACACCCCGGACTCGTCCCCGGTGATCCCCCTGGCCACCTGGAACGTCCGCACCGAACTCTCCACCGCCGTGCCGAAGTCGCCGTCGTCCTTGCCGATGTACAGGTTCAACTGGCCGAGCCGTTCCTGGAGTTCGACCACCTCGGCGCCGTGGTCGCCGCGCCGCAGCACCGGTGGCGTGGTGCTGTCGCCGCCGCCCTCCTGGATCGTGCCGGTGGCGCCGACGGTCGACGGCGTGTGGGTGGGCTCGGTCGACCGGGTCGGCCTCGGCGAGACGGCGGTCGCCGACGGTGACGTCGAGGGCGTAGGGCTCGTGCTGACGGACGGTGACGGCGACGAGGTCGTCGGCGACGGGGAGCCGGTCTCCTCGGACGGCGACACGGACGCCGTCGCGCTCGACGCCGGCACACTCGCCCGTACCCCGCCCGAGGCCGCGTCGTCGCGGGACGGCGTCTGGTACGACAGGAACCCGCTCGCCAGCCCGGTCGCGGCCACCACGGCGACGACGGCTCCGCCGGCCGCGAGCAGGACGGTGCGGCGACGGCGTACGGGCCTGACGCCTTCCTCGGCCTCGGGCTCGTCCATCGACGGAACCGACGGAACCGACGGAACCGACGGAACCGACGGCACCGGCGGCAGCAGGGACGTGGCGTCCACGGCCTGGAGCGGGACCGTCTCGTCCGCCGGTAAGGCCGACGGCGTGGGCGTCACCGGTGGCGGTGCGGGCGGCACCGCCTCGTGGCCCTCGCTGCCCGCGCCCCCCTCGCCCGTCAGTTCCACGTACGGCCGTATGCGCAGCGGGTCGAAGTCCTCCGCCGCGGCCGCCTCCGCCGTGCGGGCATCGCGCAGGGCGTCGGACGCCCGCTGTGTGCAGCCGCACGACGGGGTGTTGTCGGCCCCTCTGGGTGCCCCGCACTCCGGGCACTCGTGGCCTGTCGGCTCTGTCACGCGTCGTCCCTCCCTCCGCATTCCCCCCACGAACTCCAGAGATTATGCAGACCGTCTCCACAGCCGCTGTCGGAAGCCCCCTGGGGAGGGTCCCGGTAAATCGGGCGGCAACGGGACTCGACAGGCCATAACGGTGCGCACCGATCACCATGGATGTGAGGGATGTGCAGGCGAGGGTGCTGTGTAACGAGAGCCGTTGGAGGTCTTCATGGCCGAGGATGCGCACGGTATGACGGGAAATATGCGAGACGTACCGATGCGGGGCAGTGCTCCCAAGAAGGGCAGTGCCGCCGAGGAACATGTGCCCGGCAATGTGCTGGTCTCCATCGGTGCCCTGCTGCTCGGCATGCTGCTCGCCGCCCTCGACCAGACGATCGTGTCGACCGCGCTGCCCACCATCGTCAGCGACCTCGGCGGTCTGGAGCACCTGTCCTGGGTGGTCACCGCGTATCTGCTGGCGTCGACCGCCGCGACCCCGCTGTGGGGCAAGCTCGGTGACCAGTACGGGCGCAAGCGGCTCTTCCAGACGGCGATCGTGATCTTCCTGATCGGTTCGGCGCTGTGCGGAATGGCGCAGAACATGCCGCAGCTCATCGCCTTCCGCGCGCTCCAGGGGCTGGGCGGCGGTGGCCTGATGGTGCTGTCGATGGCGATCGTCGGGGATGTCGTGTCGCCGCGCGAACGCGGGCGCTACCAGGGGCTGTTCGGCGCGGTGTTCGGGGCGACGAGCGTGCTGGGCCCGCTGCTCGGCGGGCTGTTCACCGAACACCTCAGCTGGCGCTGGGTGTTCTACATCAACCTGCCCGTCGGCCTGGTCGCCCTCGCGGTGATCGCGACCGCGCTGCGTATCCCGCGCAAGTCGACGCGGCACGTCATCGACTATCTCGGTACGTTCCTGATCGCGTCGGTCGCGACCTGTCTGGTGCTGGTCGCCTCGCTGGGCGGTACGACGTGGGGCTGGGGTTCGCCGCAGATCATCGGTCTGGCGGTGCTGGGTGTGGTCCTGGCGGTCGTCTTCGTACAGGTGGAGCGTCGGGCCGCGGAACCCGTCCTCCCCCTCAAGCTCTTCACCGTCCGCACCTTCACCCTCTCCGCGGTCATCAGCTTCGTCGTCGGATTCGCGATGTTCGGCGCGATGACGTATCTGCCGACGTTCCTCCAGGTGGTGCAGGGCATCTCGCCGACCATGTCGGGCGTGCACATGCTGCCGATGGTGATCGGGCTGCTGCTGTCGTCGACGGCGTCCGGGCAGATCGTCAGCCGGACGGGCCGCTGGAAGGTGTTCCCGGTGGCGGGCACGGGCGTCACGACGATCGGCCTGCTCCTCCTGCACCGCCTCGACGAGAACAGTTCGACGACGGAGATGAGCGCGTACTTCTTCGTCTTCGGCCTCGGACTCGGCCTGGTCATGCAGGTGTTGGTCCTCATCGTGCAGAACGCGGTCTCGTACGAGGATCTCGGCGTCGCCACCTCGGGCGCGACCTTCTTCCGCTCGATCGGCGCGTCCTTCGGTGTGGCCATCTTCGGCGCGATCTTCGCGAGCCGCCTGGCCGACAAACTGACGGACGCCTTCCGCGGCACCAGCCTCCCCACGGGCATCTCGGCGGACACCTTGAAGTCCGACCCGAGAGGCATCGGCTCCCTGCCACCGGCGCTGCGGGACCCGGCCATCCACGCGTACGCGTCCTCGATCACGGACGTGTTCCTGTACGCGGCCCCCGTCGCCCTCCTCGGCTTCGTCCTGGCGTGGTTCCTCAAGGAGGACCGCCTGCGCGGCTCGGTCACGGCGCCCGACCTCACGGAGACGCTGGCCAGCAACCCGGTCGAGCGCTCCTCCTACGACGAGGTGTGCCGCGCCCTGTCCGTGCTCGGTACGCGGGACGGCCGGCGCGAGATCTACCAGAAGATCACCGACCGGGCGGGCTACGACCTTCTCCCGGCCGCCAGTTGGCTCCTGCTGCGCATCCGCCGCGACGGCTGGGCGGAACCGGCGGTCCTCGCCGAACGCAGCACCGTGCCCCTCCCGGTCATCCTCGCCGCGGCCCGCCAGGTCGAGGAACGCCGCCTCGCCACCCGCGAGGGCCTGGACCTGGTCCTCACCCCCGAGGGCCGAGAAACGGCCGACCACCTCTCCAAGGCCCGCGAGGAGTCCCTCGCCACCCTCCTGGGCGACTGGTGGACCCCCGACCGCCCCACCGACCTCAACCGACTGGTCACCGAACTCACCGACGAACTCTGCGGCTCGGACAGAGAACAGCCCCACAACGGGTCGGCGCCGCGGATCAGTTGAACGGGCGCCCAGGACCCCTCACCCGACCAGCTTTTTCCGGAACCAGTGCTCGGCGTACTGATCGTCGTTGTGCGGCCCGGTCTCCGCGTACCCGAGCCGCGCGTACAGGGCACGGGCCTCCACGAGGTCGCTGCGGGTGTCGAGGATCCGCTCCTTTGTGGTGACGTCCTCGGTGTCTCTCGACGCAGGTCGGCGAAAATCAGCCTGTCCGGCGTTTGAGGACGAGGCCCCTTCAGGGCCGATCGGGGGTCTGGGGGCGGAGCCCCCAGTGGGGGCCGCGCCGACGCAGGGTGCGCTCCCAGTTTGAGTGCCCGGTTCCGGGCAACCCGGAGGGAGAACCGGCCCGTTGGGCCGAAGCATCCGGAAGGCACCCATGTCCACAGGCATGATCATCATCGTTATCGTGATCGTGGCGGCCGTGGTCGTTGTCGCGGCCGCCCTCACCCTGCGAGCCCGCGGCGGCGTCGGTGGTCGGGACCTGAAGCACCGCTTCGGGCCCGAGTACGACCGCGCGGTGACCCGCCACGACGGCGACACCAAGGCCGCCGAACGTGAGCTCGCAGAGCGCGTTGAGCGGCACGGATCGCTGCGTGAGCAGCCGTTGGAGCCGGCCCGGCGTGAGCAGTTCGAGGCCCGTTGGGCGGCCGCGCAGGAGCGGTTCGTCGACTCGCCCCGAGAGGCCGTCGCCGACGCGGACCAGCTGCTCGGCGAACTCGCCACCGTCCGCGGTTTCCCCGACGGCGCCCAGTACGAGGAGCAGCTCGCCGCCCTCTCCGTCCACCACGCGCCCGACGTCAACGGCTACCGCCACGTGCACAGCGTGGCCCGCGCCGACGACACCCGCGCCGACACCGAGGAACTGCGCGAGGCGATGGTCGAGGCCCGCGCGCTCTTCGAGTCGCTCGTCGCCGGCGCCCGCACGTCGTCCGGCACGTCCCACGACAGGTCGCACGGCAAGACGTCCCACAAGCTGTCCGACAGGCTCCCTGGCAAGACGGCCAGGCGGTCGCACGACACCTCATCCGACAAGCAACAGACGATCAAGGGGGGTTGACACAACCATGGCCGACGAGACCAAGAGTTCCACACCCGCATCCACACCTGGTTCCACACCCGGTTCCACGCCCGCAGCGACACCGACGCCGATACCGATGTCCGCGCGTTCGGACCGCTCGGACCGCTCGGACCGCTCGGACGGCTCGGACGGCTCGGACCGTTCGGAGCGCCTGGACCGTCCGGACCGCTCGGACCGTACCGAGACGCCCACGCGTACGGGCACGGACGAGACCAAGACGTCCGCCCGCACCGACGGGAGCAGGGTCCCCGCACCCACTCCCACCTCCACCTCCGCGCGTACGGACACCCCCGCCCGCACGGAGACACCCGCACCGACGTCCACGCGGTCGACCGACGGCAGGACCCCGGCGCAGACGTCCTCGCGCCCGAACTCCTCCACCCCGTCGTCGTCTTCGTCCTCGACGCCGTCCTCGTCCTCGTCCCCGCTGCTTCCGCGCGACGAGACCGACAAGCTCGCCGAGCGGCTCCAGCACGCCCTGGCCGGGTTCGTCGACGACCCTCGTACGGCCGTCGAGGAAGCCGACCACGTCGTGGAGGAGATCACCGGCCGCTACACGGACGCGCTGACCCAGCGCCGTCGCACCCTGCGCAGGTCCTGGCAGGAGGGTGACGCGAAGTCCGACGACCACTCCGACACCGAGCAACTCCGGCTGGCCCTGCGGGACTACCGCGAGATCGCCGAGCGGCTGCTGCACGCCTGACTCGCCCGATCCGCCCGACCCGCTCGATCAGACCGTCCCGCCCGACCCGTCCCCCGCCCGGCGCTCCCGCCACTCACGCACGACGTCCTCGACGTCGTAGGGCTTCTTGCCCAGGGGAGGGCCGGGCGGCGGCTTGAACATCATCTCGCGGATCTTGACGTTGACTTCGGTGATGATCTTGCGGACGATACGTTCGGAAGGGGCCGCGTACGCCGCCGCGAGCGCGTCCTCGGCCTCCTTGCGCAGGGCCAGTGTGGGCGGCAGGACCGAGAAGCCCTCTCGGGCCAGCTTCTGCCTGATCCACCAGAGTTCGTCGTAGGACGTGTCCGCGCCGTTCGGCAGGGGCTTGCCCGCGCCGGGGAGCTCGGCGAAGTCGCCGCGCGCCTCTGCGTCGCGGATCTGCTTGTCCACCCAGGATTCGAACGGCACGCCGGGAGGCTTTCGCTCGGTCATGAGTCCAGTGTGCCGGACGCGACATGGCCGGGCGATTTATCATGCGGCGGCTGCATAAGGACACTTCAGGAGGAGCGCCGCGTGCTCGAACTCACCATGGCCACCGTCTCCGGGACGGAAGAGGGGGCCACGGCCGGCATGCTCATGGCCGAAGCGCCGAGCGAACCCGGTGCCGTGCTCCGGGTGGGGCGGGACAAGTCCGTGTGCCGGCTGGCGACGCCGGACGACTGGCTGTTCGTCTCACGGGTCCATCTGGAGTTCCTGTGCGGCCCGGAGGGCGTCTGGCAGGTCTCCTGGCTGCGCGGTTCGCAGCCCGACCCGTCGTCCGAAGTCCGCCTGATCGTGGGGGAGTACGCACAGCCCCTCGTCTACGGCGGCAGCGTGACCCTGCCCCGGGGCGGCAGCGGCGAGATCGTCGTCCAGGACCGCACCGCCCCGCGCAGCGTCAACGTCGGCTTCTACCACGAGGGTTGAGCACCAGAAGGGGCCTACGCCAGCACCCGCGCCAGCGCGAACCCGTCGTACCCCTTCGTGCCCACCGTCTGGATCGCCGTGGCGCTCAACTTCGGGTGGGCGCCGATCAGTTCGATGGCGGCGCGGGTGCCCACCACGTCCGCCGCGGTGCTGTCCGTGTCGGTGACCCGGCCCTCCCGGACGATGTTGTCGACGATGATCAGGCTGCCGGGGCGGGTCAGCTTGAGCGCCCACTCGACGTAGTGCGGGTTGTTGCCCTTGTCGGCGTCGATGAAGACCAGGTCGAAGGGGGCCGGGTTCTCCTCCGCCAGCTTGGGCAGCGACTCCAGGGCCGGGCCCACCCGTACCTCGACGAGGTGGTCGAGGCCGGCCCGCGCGATGTTGCTCGTCGCGACCTCGGCGTGCTTCGCGCTGAACTCCAGGGAGATCAGCCGGCCGTCGGCGGGCAGCGCGCGGGAGAGCCAGATGGTGCTGTAGCCGCCCAGGGTGCCGATCTCCAGGATCCTGGAGGCGCCGTGGATCTGGGCGAGGAGATGCAGGAGCTTGCCCTGCGGGGCGGTCACCGCCGCGTGCGGCAGACCGGCCGCCTCGCTGTCGCGCGTGGCCGCCGTCAGGGCTTCGTCCTCCGGGGTGAGGTGGGCGGTGAAGTAGTCGTCGACGGCGTCCCAGACCTGCGACTGGCTCATGAGTCCGTGCCTCCCGTGGCCTCGCGGATGTCTCATTAGAGTTTCTAACTAGGTGCGCTAACGAACATAGCCCTGTGCGGGTTCCCCGTCAGCCGCGTCACCACTCCGCGCGTGCTCCGCCGACCGCCGTGACCGCCGTACCGCCCAGGCCGTCGCGGCCGTGACCGCCAGCAGGAAGGCGCCGAGGACCGTGAGCAGCCAGGCCGGCACCCCGGCCACCGTGCGCAGCCGCTCCTCGTGGATCACCTGCTGGAACGGGGTGTCCGCGGCGGCCCGGCGCAGGACGTGGTCGCCGGTGATCGACGCGGGGCGCGGGAACTCCTGCGCCACGGCGGTCAGGAACGGCGTGCCCGCGGCCAGCGCGGCGAGCGGGCCAGACGCGCCGCTGACGCGCCCGGCGTAGGTCACACGGATCGGCTCGCCGCCGATCGCGGAGCGGGGTTCCATGCGGTGCGCGGCGAGGACGTACAGGCCCAGGGACTGCGGTGTGGCCGCGAGGGCGGACAGGCGCATCGGATAGACGGGCAGGTCGGCCGCGAAGGTGAGGTGGAGCGGGTCGAGGGTGCCGTCGAGCGGGGCGCCGGCGCTGTCGGGCGCCAGCCGGACCGCCACGTACTCCCAGCGGAGGTCGACGTACGGGCGCAGGGCGGTCGACAGGCGCGGTGGGAGGGCGAAGCCGTTGCTGCCGAGCCAGCTGTCCAGCGCGGCCGGGTCGGTGGCCGTGAGGCGGGCCACGTCGAAGGGGCCGAGCCGCTGCCGGCCCACCACGCCCACGCCCGGGCCGGCCCCGGGACCCGGCGGCGGTGCGCCCGCCTCGTCGCCCATGACCAGCGGCCAGTCGCCGTCCTGGGGCCAGAAGTGGTAGCGGGTGCGGTGGACGGGCGCGGTGAGGGCGGCGAGCCGGGTGAACAGCGCCGGGTCGCCGAGCCGCACGGTCGCCCGGTGCGGCACGGGCATGATCCACGCGGCCCGCTCGGCGTCCCCGCCGACGGTCAGGCTCATCACGATCTGCTCCTGGTGCCCGTCCCACCGCACGACGGACTCCTCGCGCCCCACGGTCACCTGTGTCCGCGCCCCCGGGATCATCGCCCCGCAGCCGCACGCGTAGGCCGGCGCGATCAGCGACCCCAGCTGGATCCCGAGCAGTGTCACGACCACGGCGAGCACGCGCGCGTGGGCACTGCCCCGCCGTAGGAACCAGCCCATGCCCCGAAGCCTCCTGATGCCGTCGACAGGGGTTCAGAGGCTACGGCGCGGCGGCGAGGGGCGGAGGTGTTTCCGGACAGTCATCGGGGCTCCACCGAGGGTGCAGAGCCCGGCAGCGGGCGGCCCGCCGACTCGGTCATGCGCCAGACGGCGAAGCCGCCGATCACGGCCGCTGCCATCATGTAGTACGCGGGCATCATCAGGTCGCCGGTCGCGCCCACCAGGGCCGTCACCACCAGCGGGGTCGTGCCGCCGAACAGCGACACCGACACGTTGAAGCCGATCGAGAGGGAGCCGTAGCGCACCCGCGTCGGGAACAGGGCCGGGAGCGCGGACGGCATCGCGGCCGTGAAGCAGACCAGGAGCAGGCCCAGGGCGGCCATGCCGAGCGCGACCGCGACCAGGCTGCCCTGGCGGATCAGCAGCAGGGCGGGGACCGACAGGAGCAGGAAGCCCGCGCAGCCCGCCGCGATCACCGGGCGGCGGCCGACGCGGTCCGTCAGGGCGCCCGCGAACGGCTGGACGACCATCATCAGCGCCATCACGCCCAGGACCACGAGCAGCCCGTGCGTCTCGTCGTACTCGAGCTCACTGGTGAGGTAGCTCGGCATGTACGACAGCAGCATGTAGTCGGTGACGTTGAAGACCAGGACCAGGCCCACGCACAGGAGCAGCGCCCGCCACTGGCCCGTCACCATCTCGCGCAGCGGCACCTTGGGGCGGCTGGCCTCGGACTTCGCGACCTCGGCGGCGAAGGCCGGGGTCTCCTCCAGGCGCAGCCGCAGATACAGGCCGATGATCCCCATCGGGCCCGCGATCAGGAACGGGATCCGCCAGCCCCAGGACGTCAGGTCGTCCGTGGACAGCAGGGCCGTCATCAGCGTGACCAGGCCCGCGCCGCCGACGTAACCGGCCAGCGTGCCGAACTCCAGCCAGCTCCCGAGGAACCCGCGCCGCCTGTCCGGCGCGTACTCGGCGATGAAGGTGGACGCGCCCGCGTACTCACCGCCGGTCGAGAAGCCCTGGACCAGGCGCGCGGCCAGGAGCAGCAGCGGGGCGCCGACGCCGATCGACCCGTACGACGGGATCAGGCCGATCGCGAACGTGCCCGCGGCCATCATGACCATCGTCAGCGCGAGGACCTTCTGGCGGCCGATCCGGTCGCCCAGCGGGCCGAAGACCAGGCCGCCGAGCGGGCGGACCAGGAAGGCCGCGGCGAAGGCGCCGAAGGTGGACAGCAACTGGGCGGTCGGATTCCCGGAAGGGAAGAACACCTTGCCGAGCGTCACCGCGATGTAGCTGTAGACGCCGAAGTCGAACCACTCCATCGCGTTGCCCAGCGCGGCGGCCTTCACGGCCCGCCGGACCAGCGCGGGATCGGTGACGGTGACGTCGGGAGCGTCGGGAGCGTCGGTAGGGCGGGAGGGAGCGGGGTACTCGGACGGGGGACCGGGGGTCGTGTCTAGGAGGGACATATCCGACCGACCATAGGGGCGGTCGCGGTGTGTACGTGGCGTATGCAATCAGTTGCGCAGGGCAGCAAAAGGGCGGGTGCGCAGCGCCGCTCACCCGGCCGCGGGCGGTTCCCGGCGGACGCCACTGTGATCCATCTCGCGTCCCGCCGAGGCAACCCAACCTCCGGCGCACTATCGTCGTCCAGACAAAAGGAGAACGGACGACAGGTGAAGCCGGGGTAGCCTGCGTCTCTCTGTGGGGGCACACAGAAAACGGGGCGGGAGGCCTACGAGGCGTGGCGAACGTGGAGCACAGCGGGCGACCGGCGGATGCCTTCCGGGCGACGGCCGCCGGAGCCGTCAGAGGGCGGCTGCGCGTGGCACGTCTGGGGTTGTGGCTGGTGGCCGCGGTCCTGGCCGTCCGTCAGGTGGTCGTCGTCCTGAGCACCCCCAAGGGCGAACGGCTGACGGACCTGGAGACCTGGGTCGGTCCCGACGGTGTCCTGCACGTGAACGGGTCGCTGTACGACTCGACGCGCTTCACGGGTACGCCCTTCGGCGGACTCGTCCTGAAGCCCCTGACCAAGGCCGCCGAACAGGCCCTCGGCTGGGGCTGGACCTTCGGCACGCTGCTCCTGGTCGTCGCCCTCGGGCTGATCGCCGCCCGCGCCCTGCCCAAGCCCGTCACCCGCCGCAGCGCGCTGCTGGCCGCGCCCGTCGCGATCAGCCTGCTGATGCTGTCGCTGCCGGTGCGCAACACGCTGTGGCTCGGCCAGACCAGCATCATCCCGGTCCTGCTCGTGCTGCTCGGCTGCTTCACCGTCCGCGGCGAGCGGACCGGCGGCCTGCTGATCGGCATCGCCGCGGCCCTCCAGCCGACCGTGCTGCTCTTCGCGCCGCTCCTGTGGTTCACCGGCCGCCGCCGTGCCGCCGTCTCCGCAGGGGTCACCTTCGCGGCCTGTACGGCGATCGCCTGGGCCGCGATGGCGCACGACTCGTACACCTACTGGGTGCACCACATGGCGGGCACCGGACTCGGCGGCCCCGCCGACGACCTCGCCAACCAGTCCCTGCACGGCGCCCTGCTGCGGCTCGGCCTGTCAGGACCGCTGGAGATCGGCCTCTTCCTCACGCTCGGTGCCGCCGTCGCCGTCCTCGGAGTGCGCCGCGCCGTCCACTACGCGCGCGACGGACAGCTGCTCCTCGCGGTCGCCATCACCGGCTGCGCGGCCATCGCCGTGTCCCCGACCACCTGGCAGCACCAGCTGCTGTGGGTGCTGCTCGCGGTCGTCGGACGGGTCGGCAAGCGCGCCTCCGACCGGTACGTGTGGCCGGTCGCCGTCGTCCTGGTGATGACGCTGCCCGCCAAGATGATGCTGCCGAACATGTCGGCGATGTACGCCCTGCGCGACAACGTCGTCCTGCTCGCCGCCCTCGCCGCGGCCACCGTCATCCCGTTCCTGTCGCGCACCTCGCCGTACTACCGCTCGCCGATCCCGACCGAGTACGCCGCCCCCGTGCCGGCCCGCCTCAAGCACGTGCCGCTGCTGCCGTTCCTGCGCCGCGTGCTGACCCGCCCGAACCTGCTGCTGGAACTGCTCCTCATCCGCGTCACCTACGCCGCCTACCAGAAGGTCCGTCTCGCGGCGACCGGCGGCTCCAACTCGGCGGGCCGGGTGCGGGCGGAGGAGCACGGGCACCAGATCCTCGACATCGAGCGCTTCCTGCACATCGACGTCGAGCACTGGGTCAACCACGCGGTGGTGAAGGTCGACTTCCTGCGGAACTTCTTCGACTTCTACTACGAGTCGTTCCACTTCATCGTCCCGCTGAGCGTCATGGCCGTCCTGTATGTGCGCCGCCCAATCGACTACCGCTGGGCCCGTACGTCCCTCGGCTTCGCGACCCTGCTCGCGCTGGTCGGCTTCTGGCTCTACCCGCTGGCCCCGCCGCGCCTGCTGCCCGGCCTGGGCATCATCGACACCGTGCACGGCGTCCAGGACTTCTCCAAGCCGGACTACGGCACCCTGACGGCCCTCACCAACCAGTACGCGGCGATGCCGTCCCTGCACTTCGGCTGGGCCCTGTGGTGCGGTGTCGTCATCGCGATCATCGCGCCGAAGTGGTGGATGAAGGCGCTGGGCCTGCTGCACCCGTTCTTCACCGTCTCGGCCATCGTCGCGACCGGCAACCACTGGGTGCTGGACGCGGCCGGCGGCGCGGCGGTCGTCGGCGCCGGGTTCGGCCTTTCCTACCTGCTCCAGGGACCGCGGGCACGCTTCGCGGGACGGGCCGGCGGCGCCGGGAAGGCCGCCGACCCGAGTTCCGAGCCGGTGGGCGTCAGCCCGTCCGGACCTGAAGGTGCTTCACGCCGTTGATCCACGCCGAGCGCAGCCGGTCGGGGTCGCCGGCCAGGGTGAGGTCCGGGAGGGCGTCGGCGATCGCGTTGAAGATGAGGTCGATCTCCAGGACGGCCAGGGACTTGCCCAGGCAGTAGTGCGGGCCGCCCCCGCCGAAGCCGAGGTGGGGGTTGGGGTCGCGGGTGATGTCGAAGGCGTCGGGGTCGGTGAAGACCTCGGGGTCGTGGTTGGCGGAGGCGTAGAAGACGCCGACCCGGTCGCCCTTCTTGATGAGTTTCCCGCCGAGTTCGGTGTCCTGGGTCGCGGTGCGCTGGAAGGCGTTGACCGGGGTCGCCCAGCGGACGATCTCCTCGGCCGCCGTCGCGGGCCGGTCCCGCTTGTACAGCTCCCACTGCTCGGGATGGGTGAGGAAGGCGTGCATCCCGTGCGTGATCGCGTTGCGGGTCGTCTCGTTGCCGGCGACCGCCAGCATCAGCACGAAGAAGCCGAACTCGTCGGAGTTCAGGTTCCCTTCGTCCTCCGCGGCCACCAGGGTGGTGACGATGTCCTTGGCCGGGCACTGCTTGCGGTCGGCGGCCATGTTCATCGCGTAGGCGATGAGTTCGGTGGCCGACTCGGCGCCGACCTCCTCGGTGATCGCGTACTCGGGATCGTCGTACGAGATCATCTTGTTGGACCAGTCGAAGATCTTGGTCCGGTCGTCCTGCGGGATGCCGATGAGTTCGGCGATGGCCTGGAGGGGCAGTTCGCAGGCGACCTCGGTGACGAAGTCGAACGGGCCCGCGTGGGTACGGGCGTTGGCCGCGATGGCGCGGGCGCGCTCGCGCAGACGGTCCTCCAGGGCGCGGATGGCCCGCGGGGTGAAGATGCGCTGCACGATCTGGCGGACCCGGGTGTGTTCCGGCGGGTCCATGTTCAGCAGGATCAGCTGCTGCGCGTCGATCGCGTCGCGCTCCATGTGCTCGTGGAAGCGGATGATCGCCGTGTTGGTCGTCGAGGAGAACAACTCCGGGTGCGTGGACACGTACTTGACGTCGGCGTGCCGGGTCACGGCCCAGTAGCCCTCGTCCTGGAAACCGGCGATGCCTGCCCGCTGGGGGATCCAGCAGACCGGTTCGACCCGGCGCAGTTCGGCGAACTCCGGTAGGGGAACGCGGTGGTGAAGCACGTCGGGGTCGGTGAGGTCGAACCCGTCGGGGAGAGCTGGACAGGCCATGGATGTCTCCAGCTGAGTTCTGACGGTCCATCAGGAATTGCCGTGAAGGTAGTAACGGGTTCTACAAGAGGCAAGGGGTATGGCAGCCCTAATTACCTGCACGCCCCTTGCGGTTGCGGACGGACTGTCAGCAGACTGCACAAAGAACTAGAACACGTACTAGTTCTGCGTGGCGGGTGGGCCGGGACGCCCGCGCCGCGCGGGTACCGGATGGAGAGGATCCACCCTCATGGCCGCGGAACCCGTGATCGTCGAAGCCGTACGCACCCCCATAGGCAAGCGCGGCGGCGCGCTGGCCAATCTGCACCCTGCCTACCTTCTTGGCGAGACCTACCGTGAACTCCTGGGCCGCACCGGCATTCCCGCCGATGCGGTCGAGCAGATCGTCGGCGGCACCGTGACCCACGCCGGCGAGCAGTCCATGAACCCCGCGCGTACGGCCTGGCTGACCGTGGGCCTGCCGTACGAGACGGCGGCGACGACCGTCGACTGTCAGTGCGGCTCCTCGCAGCAGGCCTCGCACATGACCGCCAACATGATCGCGGCCGGTGTCATCGACGTCGGCATCAGCTGCGGCATCGAGGCGATGTCCCGCGTGCCGCTGGGCTCGGGCTCCAAGCACGGTCCGGGCAAGCCGTTCCCCGACGAGTGGAACGTCGACCTGCCCAACCAGTTCGAGGCGGCGGAGCGGATCGCTCGCCACCGGGGCCTGACCCGGGAGAACGTCGACTCGCTCGGCCTCATCTCGCAGGAGCGGGCGGCCAACGCCTGGTCCGAGGAGCGCTTCAAGCGGGAGACGTTCGCGGTCCAGGTGCCGACCACGGAGGAGGAGCAGCGGGCCGGTCAGGGCATGTGGCGGCTCGTCGACAAGGACGAGGGCCTGCGCGACACGTCCATGGAGGCGCTGGCCCGCCTCAAGCCGGTGATGCCGACGGCGATCCATACGGCGGGCAACTCGTCGCAGATCTCCGACGGAGCGGCGGCCATCATGTGGGCGTCGAAGCGGATGGCTCGCGCCCTGAAGCTGAAGCCGCGGGCGCGGATCGTGGCGCAAGCCTTGGTGGGTTCCGACCCGCACTTCCACCTGGACGGGCCGATCGACGCCACGCGGGCCGTGCTCGGCAAGGCGGGCATGACCCTGAAGGACATCGACGTCGTCGAGATCAACGAGGCGTTCGCGTCGGTGGTGTTGAGCTGGGCGCAGGTCTTCGAGCAGGACCTGGAGAAGGTCAACGTCAACGGCGGCGGGATCGCGCTCGGGCACCCGGTGGGAGCGACGGGTGCGCGGCTCATCACGACGGCCCTGCATGAACTGGAGCGCGCGGACAAGGAGTTCGCGCTGGTGACGATGTGTGCGGGTGGCGGTCTGGCCACGGGCACGATCATTCAGCGGCTGTAGACGTCCAGTTCAGGAACGTGGTGAAGGCGGCGGGGTCGATCTGGAGGATCGGTCCCGCCGGGTTCTTTGAGTCGCGGAGGGCGATGGTGGGGGTGGCGGGGGAGGAGGTTTCGGCGACCTCGACGCAGTTGCCGCCCTGGTCTCCGCTGTACGACGACTTACGCCACTTGGTCTCCATAGCGGTCCTCCATCAAGCGCCGGATCAACTCCGCCGAGTCCTTGAGGGATAGAGCGGCGGCCTGGAGATGATCGTAACGGAGTGAACAGTCCTTGACGGTGTCCGGGTTGGCAGTGGGATGCCCGCTTCCGTAGCCCTCGGTATAGACGATGGTCGGGTCGCTGCTGAAGTGGTAGACGTCGAATGAGCCCTGCATACCCGCATGCGCCCCTGCCGAGTACGGCAGGATCTGGATGTTGATCCGGGGGTTGGTCTCGTACGACAACAGGTGGGCCAGTTGTTCGCGCATGACCTCGGGGCCGCCGATTTCCTGGTAGAGCGCGGCCTCGCTCAGCACCAACCAGTAGACCGGCGGCGTCTCCTTCTCGAAGATGCTCTGCCGGGCCAACCTGACAGCCGTGCGGTCGTCCAGGTTGTTGCCGTCGAGCACGCCTAGGACGGCACGCGCGTAGGCCGGGGTCTGAAGCAGACCGTGGATCATCTGCGCGTTGAACGAATAGATCTGCGTGGCCCGCGCCTGCAGCTCCGCAACCTGCTGAAACCACGCCGGAAGTTGACTTCGCAGCACCAGCTCCACGAGCCGGGACAGCGACCCGCCCGTCCCCAACGCCGCGTCCACCCGTTCGCTGAACTCCCGCGTCGGCAGCTTCCTCGCCGTTTCGATCTGGCCGACCAGTGACCCGGTGTAGTTGACGATGTCGCCGAGCTGCCGTTGGGTCAGGGCCGCCGCCTCGCGGTAACGGCGCAGTTCGTAGCCGTAGTAGTCGAGTGGCGAGGCGCCGGGGTCGAGGACGTTGATGTTGGTCACGCAGGGCCCCCTCTCGGGCAACTCGGTCCACAGACGGACCGGTTGTGTCCATTCGGTAGCCCAGGGTAGTCAGTCGGGGTCACCCTCGTCCTGTGAACGGATACCTTCCCCCTACGTACCGCATGCGCCTGACCGTAGGCGAACACTCGGTACGTCACATTCGCCGTATCGTGCGCTCGCTGCTCGACGAGTGGGAGCTGCTGGAGCTGTGTGACGCCGCGGAGTTGGGCGTCAGCGAGCTCATCACCAACGTCGTCCGCCATGTCCCGGACCGGCGCTGCACCGTGCTGATGCTGCGGGTGGCGGCGGGGATGAGGGTGGAGGTGTCCGACGGGGTGCCCGAACTGCCGGTGATGGCGGCCGAGTTGTCCATGGACGCGGAGGGCGCCCGCGGGCTCGTACTGCTCGACGCCGTGGCCGACAAGTGGGGTGCGGAGCGGGTCAGCGGGGGTGGGAAGAGGGTGTGGTTCGAGTGCTGGAGACGGTGACGCGGCCAGGGTGGGCGGCGGGCTATCGGCCGATGAGGACGGCCAGCAGGTCGGCGAGCGCGAGCGCGCCCTCGGGGTCGTCGGCGTGACGCTGGACGCGGCGGACGGGACCGACCTGTTCGAGGGTGACGCCGGCGCGCGCCAGGACGTACGTGAGGGTCAGGAAGGCCGAACGGGCGTTGCCGTCGTCGAAGGGGTGGAAGAAGCAGACGTCGAGGTAGGCACGGGCCGCGCGGGCGGTGAGGGGGAGGGACGGGGTGTCGGTCTCGGCCTCGGTGAGGCAGGCGTTCAGGAGGGCGGGGAGGTCCGCGCCGGTGCCGTACCGCTCGCGGCCTCCCTTCGCGTAGGCCGGGTGTCGGCGGAACGGGGCCTCGGGGACGTCCAGGACGTGCCGCTGCCAGGCGCCGATCGTCGCGAACGTCAGCGGCGTACCGGATGCGGCGTCCGCGCGGGCCAGGGCGAGCGCGGTCAGCAGGGAGCGCGCGCGGTGCGGGGAACGGGCGTGGTCGTGGGTGCGAATGTCGTGGACGGCGCCGTCGCGGGCGGGGCGGCGGGCGGGGAGGGTGACCGGGCGGGTCCGGTGCCAGGGCACCTGGGTGCGGAGGGTGAGCCAGGCGCGGAGGTGGTCCGGGGTGACGGGAGCGACGGGAGTGACCAGGGCACCGGTCGGGTCGGTGGTCATTCGTCGAGGTGGGACTGGATGCGGGCGGACGTGTAGGTGTACGTGCCGCCGGGGTCGGCCGGTTCCTCGGCGCCCAGCGCGGCGGCCAGCTGGTCCGCCACTTCCTCCACCAGCTTCCCCTCCGGCGCGACCCAGCTCTCGAACCGGCCGCCGATCGCCTCCTCGACCAGGGCCCGTGCCGTCGCCGGGTCCGTGTCCCAGCGGGTGAGGTACCAGGTCAGGACCTGTCGGCAGTGGCCGTACCAGGCGTCCCCCGCGCCGGTGCGGTCCAGGACCTGGAGGATCAGGCGGTGGGTGACGGGCGGCCCGTCCAAGGGGAAGCGGTCGAACCAGTCGGCCAGGAACTCCAGCCACTCCCGCCACTCGCACAGCGCGGCGGCGACCCGGTCCAGGGTCTCCTCGGAGGTGCCGATCGTGTGCAGGGTGCAGCACCAGGCGCCGACGGGCCCGCCGCCCAGGTCGCCCTCGTCGTGCGCCCACCGCCAGCCCGTACTCCACCTGCCGTACCGCTCGGCCAGCGCCTGGGTCATGTCGTCGGCCCAGGCCCAGCCCTCGTTGTGGGACCAGTGGCAGAGCCTGCGGTACTGCTCGGCGGCCTCGACGGGTTCGGACGTACGTTTCTGGACCGGCCGCACCGGGACGCGGCTCGCCGGCTCCAGCGCGCGCACGTTGTCGGGCGCGTCGGTGGGGTCGAAGGCGTGCGTGCGCGGGTCGACGTCGGTCCAGGCGAGGTCGTAGGGGAGCAGCTCCGGGTTCACCGCACAGACGTTCCATGACGGCCGTCCCGCGCTCAACCCAATTAGTCCCGCCCGGACGCGACCACGGCCAGGATCCCGGTCAGGGCCGCGGCGACCAGCAGGGGGATGCCCAGGCCGTGGTGGGTCACCAGCCAGGCGCCCAGGCAGGCGCCGGCCGCCAGCGCGACCACGGAGGCCGTGCGGCGCGCGCCGTGGGTGCCCGGGCCGCCGCCGGCGGGCGACTCGGCGGCGAGACCGGTCAGGGTGGTGGTGACGACTACCGTGGTCGGCAGGGCGGTCACGCCGAGTTTGCGGACCGTCGCGGTGCGCAGGCCCATCGCGAAGGCGGTGAGGGCGATCACGGCGTAGCGGGTGCCGCCCGCGTCCGGGGCGGCGAAGGCGACCACCGCCGCCGCGCCGACCAGCAGCGCCTCGGCGGTCAGCGTGAGCCGTGCCCAGCGCCGCTTCGGGCCGCCGCCCAACCACCCCTCGATCCGGCCGCCGACCACCGCGCCGACCAGGAAGCAGCCCAGTGAGGTCACCGTGTGCGGCACCGAGAACCCGGGCGCCCCGGCCGCCGCGAAACCCAGCACCACGACGTTGCCGGTCATGTTGGCGGT
The DNA here is from genome assembly GCF_053595415.1 of Streptomyces sp. NPDC002499. Lineage (NCBI taxonomy): Bacteria > Bacillati > Actinomycetota > Actinomycetes > Kitasatosporales > Streptomycetaceae > Streptomyces > Streptomyces sp. NPDC002499. The sequence goes on along the minus strand of NZ_JBSFXO010000004.1, from coordinate 238,858 downwards.
GAAGAGATGGCCGAGACCGAGATAGGCCACGGCGTCGATGAGCCCGCTGACGACGGTCAGCCCCAGCAGCACGAACACCAACCGCAGGCCGCGGGCGTCGGTGTCGGACGTCTCCGGTGACTCAGGCGTCTCCGGGGTCTCGGGACTGGCGCTCATCGACCCAGAAAACCACGAAGTGCCCCCGAGGTCGGTCCGACCTGGGAGGCACTTTTGCTTGGGCGACTATGTGCGAAGCCACTGCGGGACGGCTCAGTACCAGCCGTTCGCCTGCCAGAAGGCCCACGCGCCGGCCGGGCTGCCGTAGCGGGAGTTCATGTAGTCGAGACCCCACTTGATCTGGGTCTTGGCGTTGGTCTTCCAGTCCGAACCGGCCGACGCCATCTTGGAGCCGGGGAGCGCCTGGACCAGGCCGTACGCGCCGGAGGAGGCGTTGCTGGCGTCGACGTCCCAGCCGCTCTCGTGCTCGACGATGTTGCTGAAGGCGTTGTACTGCGCGGAGCTCGGGATCAGCTTGTGCGCGATCGCCTTGGCCTCGGTGGCCGAGTCGGCGGTCGCGGCATGGGCGGGAGCCGCGGTCAGCACCATGCCGGCGGTGGCGGCGGCCACGGCGGCGGAGGCGAGGGCCTTCTTCGGGGACGCGATGCTGCGGGCGATGCGGGAGACGATCACGAGGAACCTTTTCTTCGGGGACGGGACGGTCGCGCACACCTTCGGCATGCGTCGGCGCCGAGGCCCAGTGGGCTCGTCGGCGCCGTGCGACGTTGTCCAGAGAAACAGGCTTGAGGGGCGTCCGCAATGACCCCTTTTACTAGTTGTGGTCGAATCGAGCGGAATGGCCGGTCGTGTGACCTGGCTCTCAATGTGCAGGTCAGAGCGGGTTATGGCATGCTCATGGCGTCCGATATGCCCTACGAGGGAAGATAGTTGGTGATGTGGGTCATGTGGGGTGGTTCACCGCTCAACCGGCCTCGAATGTGACCGCGGTCTCGAACGCGGCCCGCCGGGTGGCTCTGCGTAGCGCCTTGAGCACGGCCGGACCGACGGCGAGGGTGAGGACGACGGTGACCACCGCCCGGCCCAGGTCCCAGCCCAGCGAGGTGGCCACGCAGTACGCGACGAAACGGGCCAGGTTCGCCGGGACCGCGGCCTGCGGATCGAAACCGATGCCCGAGGCGAGCGCGCCCATGAAGGGCCATCCCGCCAGGTTCATGATCGTGCCGTAGGCGAACGCGGCCAGGAAGCCGTAGCAGGCCAGCAGCGCCAGCTCGGTACGGCCCCGCAGCCGGTCGGGCCCCGGCAGCAGCCCCGCGCCCATGGTGAACCACCCCATCGCGAGCATCTGGAACGGCAGCCACGGCCCCACCCCACCCGTGAGCAGCGCGGACGCGAACATGGTGACCGACCCGAGGGTGAACCCGAAGCCGGGCCCGAGCACCCGCCCGCTCAGCACCATCAGGAAGAACATCGGCTCGAGCCCGGCGGTCCCGGCCCCGATCGGCCGTAGCGCGGCCCCGGTCGCCGCGAGCACCCCCAGCATCGCCACGGCCTTCGGCCCGAGCCCGGACTCCGAGATCGTCGCCGCCACGACCCCCACCAACAGCACGAGCAACCCCGCGAACAGCCACGGCGCGTCCTGCGCGTGCGCCGCCACCTGCGACCCGGGCGGCGCGAGAAAGGGCCACCCGAACCCGACGACGCCTACGGCGCTGACGAGGAGGAGAGCGGCGACGGATCGGGGGCCCAGGCGGACAGGGCGGGCTTGGCGGGTAGCGACGCCGGGCGATGACGAGGGCGCTTCGGTGGGCGTGAGCGGGGTGGGCGGCGCGGGCTTGTGTGGGGTTGGGGGCGTGTGCGGGGTGGGCGGCGCCGGTCTGTGCGGGGTTGGGGGCGCGGGTGTGTGCGGGGTCGGCGCCCCGGGCGTGTGCCGGGTCGCGTGGCCGTGCTCCGGCGGGGTGGCGTCCTCGCGGGCGGGCGGGGGCGTCTTCGCGGTCCCGTGCGCGGCTGCCTGCCAGAGGCCGCGCGGGATCGCCTTCCTGATCCATCGCCCGGTCATGCGAGAGCCTCCCGCACCTGCGCCACCGTGAGCCATTGCTGCGGTGCCAGGATCTTCGTCACCTGTGGTGCGAAGGACGGCGAGGACACGACCACCTCGGTCGTCGGACCGTCGGCGATCACCTCGCCCTCGGCCAACAGGACGACCCGGTGGGCGAGTTCGGCCGCCAGCTCCACGTCGTGCGTCGCGAGGACGATGGCGTGCCCCTCGGCGGCGAGCGACCGCAACAGCCCTACGAGCCGTGCCTTCGCCGCGTAGTCCAGCCCCCGCGTCGGCTCGTCGAGCAGGAGCAGCGGCGGGCGTGCGGTCAGGACGACGGCCAGCGCGAGCGTGAGCCGCTGGCCCTCGGAGAGGTCACGGGGGTGGACGTCGTCGGCGACACCGGGGAGGAGGTCCGACAGCAGCGCACGGCAGCTACCGGGCTCGGCCTCCGCGTCCCGGTCGGCCGCCGCACACTCACCGGCGACCGTGTCGGCGTACAGCAGATCGCGCGGTTCCTGCGGGACCAGCCCGACCTTCCGTACGAGGTCCCGGGGCCGCGTGCGGTGCGGGGTGAGGCCGTCGACGCGTACCGTCCCGCCGCTCGGCTCGACCAGCCCGACGAGCGCCCCGAGGAGCGTCGACTTCCCGGCGCCGTTACGGCCCATGAGGGCGACGGTCTCGCCGGGGGAGACGGTCAGGTCCACGTGCCGGAGAGCTTGAACGCGGGCACGGCGGACGGCGAGGGCGCGAATTTCCATGATGGGCGCGGGAGTTGAGGAGGCGGCGGGGGTCGGGGTGGGCGGCACCTCGTGGTCCGCCAGCCGCTCCCGCAGCGCACCCGCCCGGCGCCGCGCATCCCTGACCGACAACGGCAGTGGCGACCACCCCGCCAGCCGCCCCAGCCCCACCACCGGTGGATACACCGGCGATACGGCCATCATCTCGGCCGGTGTGCCGAGCAGCGGGGCGGCGCCGGGGGCGGGCAGGACGGCGACCTGGTCGGCGTACTGGACGACCCGTTCCAGCCGGTGCTCCGCCAGCAGGACCGTCGTGCCCAGGTCGTGGACGAGGCGTTGGAGCACCGCGAGGACCTCCTCCGCCGCTGCCGGGTCGAGGGCCGAGGTCGGTTCGTCGAGGACCAGGACGCGGGGGTGCGGGGTGAGCACCGAGCCGATGGCGACGCGCTGTTGCTGTCCGCCGGAGAGCGTGGCGATGGCGCGGTCGCGGAGGTCGGCGAGGCCCAGCAGGTCGAGCGTCTCCTCGACCCGGCGGCGCATGACGTCCGGCGCCAGCCCCAACGACTCCATCCCGTAGGCGAGTTCGTCCTCGACGGTGTCCGTCACGAAGTGAGAGAGCGGGTCCTGGCCCACCGTGCCCACGACGTCGGCGAGTTCACGCGGCTTGTGCGTACGGGTGTCGCGTCCGGCGACCGTGACGCGACCGCGCAGCGTGCCGCCGGTGAAGTGCGGGACAAGGCCGCTCACGGAGTTGAGGATCGTCGACTTGCCGGTGCCCGACGGGCCGACGAGCAGGACGAGTTCGCCCTCGGGGACCTCGAAATCCACGCCCCGCACGGCGGGTTCGGCGGCTCCGTCGTAGGTCACGGAGACATCCTCGAAGCGGATCACGACGGCTCCTCGGGGGCGGAAGCGGGGGCGGGGGTGGGTGCGACGAACGCGGGCAGCAGGCCGACGAGGACGGCCGCGGCCGGCCACAGGGGGAGGGCGGGTGCGACCAGCGGGACGACACCGGGATGCAGCGCGTCCGGATCGGCGCTCGCGGCGAGGGCGAGCAGCGCGGCGACGGCCGCGCCGGAACCGGCGACCAGCCAGGCGCGTACGCCCCAGCGGTCGGGGCGATAGCGGGTCCGGATGCTGCGCCGCCCCCCGAGCCGCAGCCCACCGAGCGCCGCCACGAGCCCCGCGAGCAGCAACGGCAGCCCGTACGTGCCCCCTTCGGCGGTGAGCAGCCCGTACGTGCCCGCGCAGACGCCGAGCAGACCGCCCAGGGTGAGGGCGGCGGTCGTACGGCGGACCGGGGCGGGCACGTCGGCGGTGCGGCCGTACCCGCGGGCGTCCATCGCGGCGGCGAGGGAGACGGAACGCTCCAACGCGCCCTCCAGGACCGGGAGTCCGACCTGGAGCAGGCCGCGGACGCCCTTGTCCGGACGGCCCCGCAACCGGCGTGCGGCGCGCAGGCGTTGGACGTCGGCGATGAGGTTCGGCGCGAAGGTGAGCGCGACGACCACCGCCACGCCGATCTCGTACAGGGCGCCCGGCAGGGACTTGAGCAGCCTGGCCGGATTGGCGAGGGCGTTCGCCGCGCCCACGCAGATCAGCAGGGTGGCCAGTTTGAGACCGTCGTAGAGCGCGAAGACGAGCGCCTCCGCGGTGACCTCGCCGCCGAGCCGGATGCCCTGCGCCCAGTGCGGGAGCGGGACTTCTGGGAGCGTGACGAGCACGTGCGTGCCGGGGATGGGGGAGCCGAGGGCGACGGCGAAGAAGAGACGGATGAGGAGAACGGCGAGGGCGAGCTTGACGAAGGCCGCGTAGGAGCGCGCCCAGGGGGTGTCGGGGCGGCAGGTGGCCACGACGTACGCGGAGACCGCGACGAGCAGGGCGAGGAGGAGGGGGTTGGTGGTGCGGGTGGCGGCGGTGCCGAGGCCCAGTGACCACAACCACCAGGCACCGGGGTGGAGTTGGCGTCCGTGACCGGCAGCGGTGCGCGCGCCGAGGCGGGGTGCGCGGACGTCAGCCATGCCTGCGTCGCCGCGCCTGCCACACCGCTGCCGCACCCAGCAGGGCGACGGCCCCGGCACCGGCCCACAGCCCGACCGAGGGTCCGCCGCCGTCGTCCTTCGGCGCCTTCTTCCGCACCTCGGTGCTCGGCTTCTTCCCGGCCGACACCTGCTCCCCGCACCCCGTCCGCGGATACCCCGCGATCGCGCAGAGCAGCGCGCCGGTGTCGTACCGCAGGGGCTTCGCGACCGAGGCGAGCGCCTGCGCCGTCGTCGCGTCGGACGCCACCCGCGCACAGGCCGTACGACGGGCCGGCGGGGTCTCGCCCGACGGGGCGTCCGCCGCCGTACCGAAGTCGATGACCAGCGCGACGCGCTTCTCGCCGTCCTTGGCGGGCGTCCGCGCGCAGATCACGGCGAAGACCGCCGGTCCGCGCGGCCGCGCCGAGTCCGAGGAGTCCTCGCTGACCGAGAAACGGAAGCCCTGGACGTCTCCGTCGGACGGGCGGGCGGTGGAGGGGCCCTGGGTGGCGTAGGCCCAGGTGTCGCCGGTGCGGTCCCAGAAGGACCAGTAGCGGTAGCCGGCGGCCTGGGCGGGGACGGCCTGGCCGATGCCGGCGGCCAGGGCGACGAGGAGGAGGACGGCGAGGTGCAGGACGTGCCGGGCGCGGCTCACGGCTGCTGCCGCCGTCGGCCGCGGAACATCAGCGCGGCGCCGATCAGGGCGCCGATCAGGAGGCCGCCGCCGATCGCCCAGACGGCCTTCGGGGTGCCGTCGTCCCCGTCCGCCGACTTGGTGGCGGGGGTGGCCGTGTCGGTGGCCCGCGCGCCGGACGTCTTCTTCGGCGTCGGGCCGGTCGCGCCGAGCTGGTCGACCAGGTTCTGCCCGCCGAAGTCCCGGGGATCGGCACCCGCGTCGGTGGCGGCGAGGATCAGCTGCGCGTACGCGGCGGGGCCGGCCTGCGCCGCCCACTTCGCGGAGTTCGCCTCCAGCCAGCGCACGGCGGGCTTCGCCTGGTCGGCGAGGCCGGCCGAGGTGAGGGCGACGACCGCGTCGGCGGTGTTGCCGTAGTCGGGCTGGTCCTCGGCGCCGGGGAGGGCGGAGGTCAGGTGGCCGTCCTTGGCGAGGGCCTTGGCGAGATAACCGGCGCCGTTCAGCGCGGCGCGCTCGGGGTCGGCGGTCTTCGCGCAGGCGGAGGGGGTCTGGGTGCCGGCCGTCTCCTTGCCGGAGGAGCCGGTCATGGGCTTGCCGAGCGCGCCCAGGACCGCCGCCGCGGTGGCGTCCGCGTTGGCGTTAAGGGCGCCCTTCTTGTCCGGCTGGTAGGCGAAGGCGCCCGCGTCGGCGCCGGTGCAGGGCAGCGCGAGCGCGAGCAGGGCGTCGTAGGGAGATTTGCCGGAGCTGCCGGAGCCGGCGCCCTTGCGGATGTCCTGCGGCTTCGTTCCGGCCGTGGCGAACGCGCCGATGACGACGGACGTCGAGTTCGCGTCGCTGGGCCCGCCCGCCGTGTACCCCCAGCCGCCGTCCTTGTTCTGCACGGACTTCAGCCAGGTCAGCGCGTTGTCGGTCGCGGTGTCGTGGCCGCCCAGCGCGGCGAGCGCCTGCACGGCGACGGCGGTGCTGTTGGTGTCGGCGGCGCAGGGCTTCCCGGCGTCCGCGCGGAAGGCGCCGAAGGCACCGTTCGCGCACTGCTGCCCGGTCAGCCAGGTCACCGCCTTGTCGGCCGGGACCACTCCCACGGCGTCCTGCGCGATCAGGGCGAGCGACTGGCGCCACACGCCGTCGTAGGTCGGGTCGGCGGTGCCGTAGAGCCCGGCGGGGATCGCCACGGACGGCGAGGGCGAGGGCGTCGCGGCGAGGGCGGGTGCCGCGGTGCCGACGACTGCGGAGCCGATGACTGCGGTGCTGATGACCGCGGAGCCGATGACTGCGGTGCCGACGGTTACGGAGCCGATGACTGCTTTGGCGGCGGCCAGAGCCGCGGCGGTGCGGCGGACGGCGTTCATGATCGGCGGATGCCTCTCCCTGCGGGAGCCGGGCAGGCGCACGGGACACCCCGGGCGGCTCGGCTCCGTATGCCTCGACGGTGCCGTGCGCCGACGGGTTGCCGACACACCTGAGCCGGTCACGATCCGCGCGGGGCGATCCGGCTCACCGGTCCCAGGGCCTCTCAGGCTTCCGCGGACCGGCACACGGTTGCGGGTCAGCGCCGGAATTGCACCGGCTTCCCCCCGTACGGGTGACGACGACCGGGCCACTGTACCCGCCCGTAGCAACCACTCCGGGAGCCGCCTGTGTGCCCGTCCGCTCGACTCAGACGGCCACGTACGTCACCGGCTCCGTCCCCGGCACGGCCTCCGCCCGCCCCAGCTTCACGAGCCGCCGTAGATGCGCCTCGGCCTCCGAGACCGCGATGTTCCTCGATCCGTACGGGATCTGGGCCCAGGGCCGGTTCCACTCCATGCGCTCGGCGACCTGCCAGGGGGTGAGCGGCTCGACGAGGAGGGCGCGCAGACCGGTGAGCCGTTCCTCGTGGTGGTCGAGCAACTCCCGTACCCGGCCCGGCCCGTCGGTGAACGCGTACTGGTGGGCGGGGAGGACCTCGGCCGGGGCGAGGCGGCCGATGCGTTCGAGGGAGTCGAGGTAGTCGCCGAGCGGGTCGGTGACCGTGACGTCGTCGGGATCCTCGTACAGGCCGATGTGCGGGGTGATCTCCGGGAGCAGGTGATCGCCGGAGAACAGGCGTCCGTGGCCGGGGAGTTGAGCCGGGTGTGCCTCCTCCAGATGGAGGCAGACATGCCCTGGCGTGTGCCCCGGGGTCCAGATCGCGCGCAGCCGCCGCCCTGGAAGATCGAGCAGCTCACCGGGGACGATCTCGCAATCCGGCAGCGCGGGGGCGAAGCCCGGCAGGGTGCTGCGCGGAGCGGCGTCGCGCAGGGGCGCCACGTGCTCCTCCGGAGCGCCGACGGTGACCAGCTTGTTGGCCATGTACGAGAACCAGCGCCCCGGCCGGGTCTCCCGCGTCCGCCGCACGATCGCGGTGTCCGCCGCGTGCATCGCGATCCAACTCCCGGACGCCTCCCGCACCTTGCCCGAAAGGCCGTGATGATCGGGGTGATGGTGGGTGACGACCACGCCATGGATCTCGTCCACCGAGGTACCGCACCCCGTCAGCCCCTCGGCGAGCGTGTCCCAGGAGGCCGGGTCGTCCCAGCCGGTGTCGATCAGGACCGGGCCGCGGTCGGTGTCGACGACGTAGACGAGGGTGTGGCCGAGCGGGTTGTCCGGGATGGGGACCTTGATCGACCGTACGCCCCCGCCGTGATCGGCCGTGTCCACCATGGGTTCCCCTATCGCCGCGTCCCGGCCACTATAACTAGAACGCGTTTCGATGGGAGCCCGAGTCATCCGTCCGTCCCGTTCCGTGGACTCCTCCGAGTGGAACTGGTATCAGTTCCACTGAGTGCGTATCTGATGGATCGTCAGAGACTCAATGAATCGTCAGAGACTCAGTGGAGACTCAGGGGCGAGGATCCGGGGAGGCGGTCGGCCATGGCCGAGCTCGTGGAACACGGACAGCTTTTCATCGGCGGGGAGTTGACCGACCCCCTCGGCAAGGACGTCATCGAGGTCGTCTCGCCGCACACCGAGGAGGTCATCGGGCGGGTGCCGCACGCCTCGCCGGCGGACGTGGACCGGGCGGTCGCGGCGGCCCGGACGGCGTTCGACCAGGGGCCCTGGCCCCGGATGACCCTCGACGAACGGATCGAGGTGGTCGGCCGGATCAAGGACGCGATCGCCGTACGGCACGAGGAGATCGCGCGCGTGATCTCGTCCGAGAACGGGTCGCCGTACTCCTGGAGCATCCTGGCGCAGGCGCTCGGCGCGATGATGGTGTGGGACTCGGCGATCACGGTCGCGCGGAACTTCACGTACGAGGAGTACCGCGACGGGGTCCTCGGCAAGATCCTGGTGCGCCGGGAGCCGGTCGGCGTCGTGGCGGCCGTCGTCCCCTGGAACGTCCCGCAGTTCGTGGCCGCGGCCAAGCTCGCGCCCGCGCTGCTGACCGGCTGCACGGTCATCCTCAAGCCGTCGCCCGAATCGCCCCTGGACGCCTATCTGTTGGGCGAGATCGCGAAGGAGGCGGGCCTGCCGGAGGGCGTGCTGTCGATCCTGCCCGCCGACCGCGAGGTCAGCGAGTACCTGGTCGGACACCCCGGCATCGACAAGGTCTCCTTCACCGGTTCGGTCCCGGCCGGCAAGCGCGTGATGGAGGTCGCCGCGCGCAACCTCACCCGCGTGACACTGGAGTTGGGGGGCAAGTCGGCGGCGGTCGTGCTGCCCGACGCGGACATCACGACGTCCGTCCCCGGCATCGTCTCGGCCGCCTGGATGAACAACGGCCAGGCCTGCGTGGCCCAGACCCGCATCCTCGTACCGCGCTCGCGCTACGACGAGTTCGCGGACGCCTTCGCCGCGGCGGCGAGCGCGCTGGTGGTCGGCGACCCGCTGGACCCGGCGACCCAGGTGGGCCCGTTGGTGGCGAAACGCCAGCAGCAGCGCAACCTCGACTACATCCGCATAGGCCAGGAGGAGGGCGCCAAGATCCTCACCGGCGGCGGCCGTCCCCCGGGCCTCGACCGCGGCTGGTACGTCGAGCCGACCCTCTTCGGAGACGTCGACAACTCCATGCGGATCGCCCGCGAGGAGATCTTCGGCCCGGTCATCTGCCTGCTCCCGTACGGCGACGAGACGGAAGCGGTGAAGATCGCGAACGACTCCGACTACGGCCTCAGCGGCAGCGTCTGGACGGCCGACGTGGCCCACGGCATCGACATCGCCCGCCAGGTCCGTACCGGCACGTACTCCGTCAACACCTTCAGCCTGGACATGCTCGGCCCCTTCGGCGGCTACAAGTCCTCAGGTCTGGGACGGGAGTTCGGCCCCGAAGGCTACGGCGAGTTCCTCGAACACAAGATGATCCACCTGCCGGCCGGCTGGGAGGCATGAGCGGTATGGGCGACCGCTGGGAGGTAGAGGTCGACCGCTCCATCTGCATCGGCTCGGCCCAGTGCGTCCACCGCGCCACGGGCGCGTTCCGTCTCGACTCGGCCATGCAGTCCCACCCGATGGAACGGGAGACCGACGCGAACGAACTCATCCTGGAGGCGGCGGAGAGCTGTCCGGTGGAGGCGATCGTGATCACGTTGCTGGGGAGCGGGGAGCCGGTTTTTCCACCGGAGGAGTAGCTCGTACGTGCGAAACTCTGCCTCGACTGTGTGTGAACTGTGAGGCGGGAGAGTCATGCGAGGGGTGGGAGCCGTGCTGTCCGCGGCCGTGACGACCGTGGTGGTCGTGGCGCTGGCGGGATGCGGCGGGGGAGACGGTGGCGGGGGTGAGCGGGCCGTGACCGTCACCTCCGTGAAGGAGGACGTCCGGGCCGCCGTGGCGGCCGGGGGGTTGGAGCGTCGGCCGGTCTTCACGGACGAGAAGTCGAGGCTGCTGGACGGGCGCCCGTGCCAGGTGGCCGGGGAGGTGGGCACCGGTACCGCGCCGGACCGGAAGGCCGCCGACCGGTTGGTCGCCGAGATGAAGGACCGCGGCTGGAAGGCGACCGAACCGTTTCCCGACCGGCGCGCGGTCCTCTGGGCGTTGGACCGGGACGACTGGACGGTGACCGTGGTCTCCGGTGAGGCGTCGCCGGAGGAGATGGCCTCGGGGATGCTGTCGGGCGCCGTACCCGGCAAAGAGGACGGGTTCAAGGGAGTGATGTTCTACGGATTCGGCAGAGGCTGCGGGCGCGGTACGGCGACGCCGACACCCTGACCCCGCCCCCCACCAGGGACTACTCCCGCTCCCTGGTCTCCGTCAGGTCGATCAACCGGCACACCGTCTCGATGTCGATCTTCACCTGGGCGATGGACGCGCGGCCCGAGAGCCAGGTGATGAGGGCCGAGTGCCAGGTGTGCTCGATGACGCGGACCGCGGAGAGCTGTTCCGGGGTCGGGTTCTCCAGGCCCATGGCGTCCAGGATGATCACCGTGGTCTGGCGGGAGACCTGGTCGACCTCGGGGGAGACGCTGCGGTCCGCGAAGGTCAGGGCGCGGACCATCGCGTCGGCCAGGTGCGGCTCGCGCTGAAGGGCGCGGAAGGCCCGCATCAGGGTCTCCGCGACCCGCTGGGCCGAGGTCTCGCCCTGGGGCGGCTTCTTGCGGAGCGTGCCGTGCATGTGTTCCAGCTGGTCCTGCATGGTGGCGACCAGGAGGTGGACCTTGGACGGGAAGTACCGGTAGAGGGTGCCGAGGGCCACCTGGGAGGACTCCGCGACCTCCCGCATCTGCACCGCGTCGAAACCGCCCCGGCTGGCCAACTGCGCGCTCGCGTGCAGGATCCGGCGCCGACGTGCCTCCTGGCGCTCGGTCAGCGGCGCGGAGGACGGCAGGGTGGAAGGCAGGGGCGACGACGGGGAGGGCGGCGGGGAGGTTCTGGCCTCCGCCTTGGCCGGCTTGGCTTCCGCAGGCATGGGTCCCGTTCCGTGACGGTCGGTGAGGGCGAGTGATCGGACCGATCATGACAGGGGCTCCGTCGTGGTGTGAATCACCTGATCCACTTCTCACGGCGCCCCTACCAGCCGGTAGATTCAGAGCCTCCTGGACGATCAAGTCTGAAACTTGTTCTAGATTAGCGTCCCGGCGTAATCTCGCGGGACAGTGCAGGCAGAAGGGGGCTCAGAGTGACCGCTGAGGCCAGTCAGGCGGGTCTCCAGGAAGACCTCGCCACAGACGGCGAGCGACCGCTCCGTATCGCACTCCTCACCTATAAAGGGAACCCGTTCTGCGGCGGCCAGGGCGTCTACGTCCGGCATCTGTCGCGCGAGCTGGCCCGCCTCGGCCACCATGTCGAGGTCATCGGATCCCAGCCCTACCCGGTGCTCGACGAGGTCGAGGACCACGCGGGGCGGCTGAGCCTCACCGAGCTGCCGAGCCTGGACCTCTACCGCTCGCCGGATCCCTTCCGCACCCCCAAGCGCGACGAGTACCGCGACTGGGTCGACGCGCTCGAAGTCGCCACGATGTGGACCGGCGGCTTCCCGGAGCCGCTGACGTTCTCCCTGCGCGCCCGCCGTCATCTGCGCGCCCGGCGCGGTGAGTTCGACGTCGTGCACGACAACCAGACCCTGGGGTACGGGTTGTTGGGGGAGGTGGGCGCGCCGCTGGTGACGACCATCCACCACCCCATCACCGTGGACCGGCAGTTGGAGATCGACGCCGCCGAGAACTGGCGTCAACGGCTGTCCAAGCGACGCTGGTACGCCTTCACCCGCATGCAGCGCCGGGTCGCCCGCCGGCTGCTTTCGGTCCTCACCGTCTCGGGCACCTCCCGCCGGGAGATCGTCGACCAGCTGGGGGTGCGGGACGACCGTATCCACGTGGTCCACATCGGCGCGAACGCCGAGCTCTTCTCGCCCGACCCCGCGGTGCCCGTCGTACCCGGCCGGATCGTCACCACGTCCAGCGCGGACGTCCCCCTCAAGGGCCTGGTCTTCCTGGTCGAGGCGCTCGCCAAGGTCCGTACCGAACACCCCGACGCGCACCTCGTCGTCGTCGGCAAGCGGCCCGCCGAGGGGCCCGTCGCGCAGGCGATGGAGCGCTACGGGCTCGAAGGCGCCGTCGAGTTCGTCAAGGGCATCTCGGACGCCGAACTGGTCGACCTGATCCGCTCCGCCGAGGTCGCCTGCGTGCCGTCCCTGTACGAGGGCTTCTCCCTGCCGGCCGCCGAGGCCATGGCCACCGGGACGCCGCTGGTCGCCACGACGGGCGGCGCGATTCCCGAGGTGGCCGGGCCGGATGGGGAGACCTGTCTCGCGGTGCCGCCCGGCGATCCCGGGGCGCTGGCCGCGGGGTTGAGCCGACTGCTGGGCGACCCCGAGCTGCGCGAGCGGCTCGGCCGGGCCGGGCGTGAGCGGGTGCTGGCCCGCTTCACCTGGGCCCGCGCCGCCGAGGAGACGGTGGCCCGCTACCGCGAGGCGATCGCCGCCGCCGCGGCCCACAGCTCCGGCCGCCCGGCGGCCGTCAGTGTTGCAGGCATCTCATCCGAAAGCAGGGCCACGTGCTGACCGTCGACTTCTCCCGGTTCCCGCTCGCGCCGGGCGACCGCGTCCTGGACCTCGGCTGCGGAGCCGGCCGGCACGCGTTCGAGTGCTACCGGCGCGGCGCCCGGGTCGTCGCGCTGGACCAGAACGGCGAGGAGATCCGCGAGGTCGCCAAGTGGTTCGCGGCGATGGAGGAGGCGGGCGAGGCACCGGCCGGCGCGACCGCGACCGCGATGGAGGGCGACGCCCTCGCGCTGCCCTTCCCCGACGAGTCCTTCGACGTCGTCATCATCTCCGAGGTGATGGAGCACATCCCCGACGACAAGGGCGTACTCGCCGAGATGGTACGGGTGTTGAAGCCCGGCGGCCGGATCGCCGTCACCGTCCCGCGCTACGGACCCGAGAAGGTCTGCTGGGCGCTGTCCGACGCCTACCACGAGGTCGAGGGCGGCCACATCCGCATCTACAAGGCCGACGAACTCCTCGCGAAGATGCGCGAGGCGGGCCTGCGCCCCTACGGCACGCACCACGCCCACGCGCTGCACTCCCCGTACTGGTGGCTGAAGTGCGCGTTCGGCGTCGACAACGACAAGGCGCTGCCCGTGCAGGCGTACCACAAGCTCCTGGTCTGGGACATCATGAAGAAACCCCTGGCCACCCGGGTCGCCGAACAGGCGCTGAACCCGCTGATCGGCAAGAGCTTCGTGGCCTACGCGACCAAGCCGCACCTGCCCGGCCTCGCCGAGGCGGCCGCCAAGTGACCACCCCCCGGACAGAACACCTCGTCCTGCCCGGGGTCCTCACCGCGGAGGAGGCCGCCGCGACCGTGCACGGCGTCCTGGCGGTGCAGCGGGAGGACGGGGCGATCCCGTGGTTCCGCGGACACCACCTCGACCCGTGGGACCACACCGAGGCCGCGATGGCCTTGGACGCGGCCGGCGAGCACGAGGCCGCCGAGCGGGCCTACGAGTGGCTCGCACGGCACCAGAACGGGGACGGTTCCTGGTACGCGGCCTACGCCGACGGGGACTTCGCCGACGTCACCGACCGCGGCCGCGAGACGAACTTCGTGGCGTACGCGGCCGTCGGCGTCTGGCACCACTACCTCTCCACCGGCGACGACACGTTCCTGGACCGCATGTGGCCGACCGTGTACGCGGCCGTCGAGTACGTGCTGCGGCTCCAGCAGCCCGGCGGGCAGATCGGCTGGAAGGGCGAGGACGACGGCAGCTTCACGTCGGACGCGCTGCTGACCGGGTCGTCCTCCGTCCACCACGCCCTGTGCTGCGCGCTCGCCATCGCCGAACAGCGTGAAGAGCCGCAGCCCGACTGGGAGTTGGCGGTCGGCGCACTGCGGCACGCGATCCGCCGGCACCCGGAGCGGTTCCTGGACAAGGACCGCTACTCGATGGACTGGTACTACCCGGTGCTGGGCGGGGCGTTGACCGGTACGGAGGCCAAGTCCCGGATAGAGGACGGCTGGCAGCGCTTCGTCGTGCCCGGCCTCGGTGTGCGCTGCGTGGTCCCCAACCCGTGGGTGACGGGCGGCGAATCGGCCGAACTCGCCCTCGCGCTCTGGGCGATGGGCGAGTCCGACCGTGCGCTGGAGATCCTCCAGTCGATCCAGCACCTGCGCGATCCGGAGACCGGCCTGTACTGGACCGGCTACGTCTTCGAGGACGAGACGGTCTGGCCCCAGGAACTCACCACCTGGACGGCCGGCTCGCTCCTCCTCGCGGTCGCCGCACTGGGCGGCCACGAGGCCACCTGCGCGGTGTTCGGCGGCGAACACCTGCCCAGGGGGCTGGACCCGGACTGCTGCGACTGAGACGTCAGGCCGTTGTCGTCTCAGTGGCGCTGCATGCGTCCGGCGATGGCGTGGCCGATGAAGAGGTAGACGACCGCCGCCAGTCCGTAGCCCGCGACCACACGTGCCCACGCCTCGTCGAAGGTGAACAGGTCGCGCGACCAGCCGGCCAGCCAGTAGGCGATGTTGTGGACGAACTGCACCAGGTCGTTGGCCCGGTTGGCGTCCAGGAGGTACATCAGAATCCACAGGCCCAGGATGAGGGCCATGACGTCGGCGACGATCGCTATGACCGCGCCGGCCCGATTGCCGCTTCTGTATCGAGACATGGTTTCCGGATTGCCGCCGAATCCCATATGAAACCGGATCGCATCTTGAAACCCGGACGGCTTCGCCCGAGTGGCGCGCCCGCCCGTCCCGGGTGAGGCTGTCGGAGGCAAACGCCCGCTCGGGGAGGACACGCCGGAGGACTTCTCGTGCGCGTACCGATACAGCGCCTCGCAGTGGCGCTCACCCTGTGCTGTGCCCTGTTGGCCGGAGCCACCGCCTGCGGCAGCGGCGGCGGTGACAGGAGTGGAGCCCGGGAGACCACCGCCGCGGACGTGGCGGCCGCCGCGGACCAGGCGGCCACCCCGAGCCCGAGCACCTCCGCCCAGCGCCAGAAGTTCGCCAAGACCCGCTTCGTGGCCAACGCGGGTCTCGCCGCCGGGGCTTCGTACCAGTGGATCGTGAAGCCCTGGAAGGCCGGCAAGTTCAAGAAGGGCGCCAAGGGCCGCAAGTTCGCCCTCGTCAAGGCGGGCCTCGCGGGCGCGTTCGCCTACAACCGGCTCAAGGCGGCCACGCGCAACGCGAAGGGCGACCCCACCCTCTCCAAGGCCGTGGCCCCGCTCACCGCCGGCATCGACTCCCTCAAGGACCTCCCGTCCAAGCTCCGCAAGGGCGACTCCACCGACTCGGTGGCCGGTTCCTTCGACGACATCATCAACAAGGTCAAGGACGCGGGGAAGAGCGCGGGCGCGGAGGTGACGGACAAGGTGCCGTCGGCCGGGCAACTCGCGGGCGGCTAGGGCCTGTCTTTCGGATCATGTCGGCGTCGCGGGCCCTGGCACGCACATCTGCGGCGTTGTCGTCGGTTGTCGACGCTCCGCGTCGCCGCCCTCCTCCGCCTTGCAGCTGCACGCACCAAACCCCGCTCGGGTCGGCCAAGAGGCACCGAGCCTCGCAGCCAACCTGATCCGAAAGACAGACCCTAGCGGGAGTTCACCGAGGCGGTCAGGAGTTCAGCTCCGCCAGCACCCGCAGCGTGTGCGGGTCGGGGGCGAGGGCCAGAAGGTCCGTCACCGGGCCCTTGCGCCACAACTCCAGGCGTTCCGCGATGCGTTCGCGCGGACCGACCAGGGAGATCTCGTCGGCGAAGGCGTCCGGCACGGCCCGTACCGCCTCCTCGCGGCGGCCGGACAGGAACAGCTCCTGGATCCGGCGGGCCTCCTCCTCGTACCCCATGCGCGCCATCAGGTCGGCGTGGAAGTTGCGGGCCGCGTGGCCCATCCCGCCGATGTAGAAGCCGAGCATCATCTTGACCGGGAGGAGGCCCTCGGCGACGTCGTCGCAGACCTTCACCTGGGTCATGGGCGCGACGAGGAAGCCGTCGGGGAAGTCGGTCGTCCCGTACACCTCGGGCCGGCTCGGCGACCAGTACAACGGCAGCCAGCCGTCCGCGATCCGGGTCGTCTGCGCCACGTTCTTCGGGCCCTCGGCGCCGAGCAGGATCGGCAGGTCGGGGCGGAGCGGGTGGGTGATCGGCTTCAGCGGCTTGCCGAGCCCGGTGCCGTCCGCGCCGCGGTAGGGGTGGGAGTGGAACCGGCCGGCGAGCTCCACCGGGGCCTCCCGGCGCAGCACTTGGCGTACGACCTCCACGTACTCCCTGGTCGCGGTGAGCGGTGACTTGGGGAACGGGCGCCCGTACCAGCCCTCCACCACCTGCGGCCCCGACAGGCCGAGCCCGAGCATGACCCGCCCGCCCGAGAGGTGGTCGAGGGTGAGCGCGTGCATCGCCGTGGTGGTGGGGGAGCGGGCCGCCATCTGGGCAATGGCCGTACCCAGCTTGATCCTTGAGGTCTGCGCGGCGATCCAGGTGAGGGGCGTGAAGACGTCGGAGCCCCACGACTCGGCGGTCCACACGGAGTCGTAGCCGAGCCGCTCCGCCTCCTGGGCGAGCGGTACGTGGTCGGCGGAGGGGCCGCGCCCCCAGTAGCCGAGTGCCAGACCGAGCCGCATGCCTGCCTCCTGACGATCCGTCAGATACCGGGTGACCGCTGGCGACTGTACGACAACGGCCCCCCGCCGGGAAGGGCGAGGGGCCGTCGGGAGACTCGGCGGTGGGACTCGGCCGCGTCGGGAAACTCTGTGCTGGGACTCAGCCGCGCTGGATCCCGCTCGTGTCCTGCAGCACGCCACGACGGCCGTCCTGCGTCTGCGCCACCAGGCTCGGACCGCGCTGCTCGACGGCCAGGTACCAGGTGCCGGGCGCCAGTTCGGCGATCGGCGACGGCGAACCGTCCTCCGCGAACAGCGGGCGCGCCACCGGCACGGCGAACCAGAACGGCGCGAACTCCCCGGCCGGCTGCGGCGGCTGGGCGGCGGGCGCCGGCTGACCACCGTAGGGCTGACCCGGCTGCGGCTGACCGCCGTAGGGCTGGGGCTGCTGCGGCTGCTGCGCGCCGGGGTAGCCATAGCCACCGGGCGGCGGCTGAGCGCCGTAGGGCTGGGGCGCGTTGGGGTTGGGCGCCGGGAGCAGGGCCGCCTGGAGCGGGGGCAGGAGGGGGGTGGCGATGGCGCCGCCGGCCAGGATCAGGGCGGCGAGGAAGCCGATGATGAGGCCGACGCCGGCGCTGGCGCCGTCCGGGACACCCACCAGCGTCCAGAACATGGCCCACGCGGCGAGGACAGTGAACGCCACGCCGACCGTGCCGAGGTCCAGGCCGAGGATCTTGCGCGGTTGCGGGAGCGCACGGTTGACGACGATCAGGGCGGCGCCGATGACTCCGCCCACGTAGACGCCGAGGCCGGTGCCGAGGTAGTCCCAGGCGTTCTGGTCGAGGTTGAAATTCTCGACGGAGTAGATCTTGAGGAACGACGCGATGAACAGCAATACCGCTGCCCCGATCACCACGCCGTCGCCCCGAGTGAGGGAGCGGATATTCACTTCAGGTCCTTCGTAGGTCGTCATCGTCGTCGGTAGACCCTATCGCCCACCCGACCTGGGTGTCCGCTGGGATCCGCCCGCCGATCAGGAACCGCGCAGGAAACTCACGATTCCCTCAGAGATTCCCTGCGCGGCCTTCTGTCGCCAGGCGCCACTGGTGAGCAGTGCCGCGTCCTTGCTATCGCGCATGTTCCCGCATTCGATGAACACCTTGGGAACCGTTGACAGATTGAGACCCCCGAGGTCCGTGCGGGTGACCAGTCCGGTGCCGTCACCGATGTAGTTGGAGGGGGCGCTGCCGGTCGCGCGCAGGAAATTGCCCGCCACGCGCTCGCCGAGATCGGCCGAAGGGGCCACGATCTTGCGGGTGTCGGCGGCGCCGGCGTGCACGGAGCCCGGCAGGATCACGTGGAAGCCGCGGTTGCCGACGGCGGCGCCGTCCGCGTGGATGGAGATCGCCGCGTCGGCGTGCGCCTTGTTCCCGATCTCGGCCCGCTCGTCCACGCACGGCCCCCACGGCCGGTCCCCGTCCTGCGTGAACTTCACCGTGGCGCCCTGCTTCTCCAGCAGCGTGGCCAGTCGCCGCGAGACGTCCAGCGTGAACTGGGCTTCCGGATAACCGGAGTTGGTGGACGTCCCCGTGGTGTCGCATTCCTTGGAGTTGGTGCCGATGTTCACCTTGCGGTTGATCTCGGCCGTGTGCCGGAAGTTGGTCGGGTTGTGCCCCGGGTCGATGACGACGACCTTGCCCCTGAGGGGCGTGGATCCGGCGGGCGCGGAGGTGCCGGGCGTCGCACTCGACCCCGGCTGCTTGTCGTCGCCCGCGGAGGGGCCGGTGGGGGAGGGCGCGGAGGCGGAGCCGGAGGCAGGGCTGCTGAAGGCCGACGCCGTGCCGGCCGTCGCCACCCCTGCCCGGTCCGACCCGCCACCGTCGCCGGAACCCCCCACCGCCTCGTACACGAGCCACCCGAGCAGCGCCCCCGGCACGAGCGCGGCGACCGCGACGGTCAGGGGACGGCGACGGGAACGGCGGGGCTGAGGGGGATCGAAGTCCGGGCCTACGTACGACACGTCAGCCACCCTAGCTTCCGTCGCGCCCCTGTCCCCGCAGCCCCGCCTCCGTCCGCCGCAGCACCCGCAGGGAGCCGGTCGGCGGGAGTTCGGTGAAGGCGCCGGACTCCAGGGCGCGGAGGTAGACGCGGTACGGGGCCTGGCCGGTGAACTCGTCCTTCGGGTCCGGGAAGACGTCGTGGATGAGGAGGAGGCCGCCCTCGGCGACGTGCGGGGCCCAGCCCTCGTAGTCGGCGGTGGCGTGCTCGTCGGTGTGGCCGCCGTCGATGAAGACGAGGGCGAGGGGGGAGGTCCAGAACTTCGCGATCTGCGGGGAGCGGCCGACCAGCGCGACCACATGGTCCTCCAGACCCGCCCGGTACAGGGTCCTGCGGAAGGTCGGCAGCGTGTCCATCAGGCCGAGTTCGGAGTCGACCGTCTCCGGGTCGTGGTACTCCCAGCCCGGCTGCTGCTCCTCGCTGCCCCGGTGGTGGTCGACGGTGAGCGCCGTGACGCCCGCCTCGCGGGCCGCGTCGGCGAGCAGGACGGTGGAACGGCCGCAGTACGTGCCGACTTCGAGGAGCGGCAGCCCGAGCGCGCCCGCCTCGACGGCGGCCTCGTACAGGGCGAGGCCCTCGTCCACGGGCATGAAGCCCTTCGCCGCCTCGAACGCGGCCAGGATCTCGGGCTTGGGGGCCGCGGGCATGGGGGTCCTCTCGGTCGTACGCGGGTCCGGGCGGCCCATGCTGCCGCACCCCCTGCCGGTGTGGCGACAGGGGGTGCGGACAGACGTACCGCTGGATCTCCGTGGCCGGCGTCCCGGGGCGTGGGACGACGGCCGCACGGTCATCGGTGGGTCAGTTGGCGGACACCGTCTCCGACGGCAGGGACAGGTCCAGGTCCACCGGACGCTCCTCGCCCCCGTGCGTCGCCGACGAGGCCAGCGGGCCGTGGCCCGTCGCCCGCGCGGCGAGGACGTACGCGCCCCCGGACGGTACGGCGAGCACGTAGCCGCCGTCCTCGTCGGAGACCGTGGCGCCGGCCTGCCGTCCCCGTCGGTCGATCAGCGTGACCTTGGCGCGGGCGACCGGGGAGCCGCCGGCGTCCAGGACCCGGCCGCGGAAGCCGCGCAGGATCTGCTCGGCGCGCTCCAGGTTGGTCTCCTCGTCGCTGCTGAAGTTCAGCTGCGGGGCCCGGTTGGGCCTGGGCAGGAACAGGGCCATCAGCAGGCCGACCGCCACCGCGCCGGTCGCGATCAGGAAGGAGACGCGGAAGCCGTGCATGGTCGGGACCGCGACGCCGTTGACGTTGTTCGCGGTGTTGGCCAGCACCATGCCGATGACGGCGCTCGACACCGACGTACCGATCGACCGCATCAGGGTGTTGAGGCCGTTGGCCGCGCCCGTCTCCGAGGCCGGGACCGCGCCGACGATCAGCGCGGGGAGGG
Organism: Streptomyces sp. NPDC002499; assembly: GCF_053595415.1. Lineage (NCBI taxonomy): Bacteria > Bacillati > Actinomycetota > Actinomycetes > Kitasatosporales > Streptomycetaceae > Streptomyces > Streptomyces sp. NPDC002499. Next base: position 218,487 of record NZ_JBSFXO010000004.1, on the reverse strand, counting down.
AGGAGTAGGCGAGGCCGATGCCGGCGCCGAGGACGACCGCGATGACCAGGCTCTGCCAGGCGGCGCTCATCAGGCCGATGCCGGCGCCGTAGCCGATGCCGATGATGATCATGCCGAGGATGAGGGTGACCTTCGGGCCGTACTTCGCCGACAGGCGGGCGTAGACCGGGGCCGTGAACATCATCGTCAGGCCGAGCGGCGCGACCAGCAGACCCGCGGAGACCATCGACTGGCCGAGGCCGTAGCCGGTGGCCTTCGGCAGCTGGAGCAGCTGGGGCAGGACGAGCGAGACGACGTAGAAGCTGACGCCGACCATGATCGACGCGAGGTTGGTGAAGAGGACGGCCGGGCGGGCCGTGGTGCGCAGGTCGACCAGCGGGGCCTTCACCTTCAGCTCCATCACGCCCCACAGGAGCAGGACGGCGGCGGACGCGGCGAACAGGCCGAGCGTGGTGGTGGACGTCCAGCCCCAGTCGCTGCCCTTGGTGATCGGCAGCAGGAAGAGGACCAGGCCGGCGGAGAGGCCGATCGCGCCCAGGACGTCGAAGGTGCCTTCGGCGCGCGCCGGGGACTCCGGTACGACGAGGAGGGTGAGGCCGATGGCGAGCACGCCGAGGCCGGCGGCGCCGTAGAAGAGGGCGTGCCAGTCCATGTGCTGTGCGACCAGGGCCGCCGCGGGCAGCGCGAGGCCGCCGCCGACGCCGATCGAGGAGCTCATCAGGGCCATCGCCGAGCCGAGCTTCTCGCGGGGCAGCATGTCGCGCATCAGGCCGATGCCGAGGGGTATGGCGCCCATGGCGAAGCCCTGGAGCGTACGGCCCGCGATCATCGTGAGCAGGTCGCTGGTGAGGGCGCTGACCAGCGCGCCGCCCACCATGACGGCGAGGCTGAGGATCAGCATCCGCCGCTTGCCGTACAGGTCGCCGAGCCGGCCCATGATCGGGGTGGCGACGGCGCCCGAGAGCAGCGTCGAGGTCAGGACCCAGGTCGCGTTGCTGGGCGCGGTGTCCAGCAGCTGCGGCAGGTCCTTGATGACCGGGACGAGCAGGGTCTGCATCACCGCGACAACGATGCCCGCGAAGGCGAGCACCGGGACCACGGCCCCGCTGGCTGCCCGGGCGGGCTGTTCGTTGATCGTGTGGGTCATGAGGTGAGGCCTCCAGAAGAGATAAGTGCTGGGTAAACCTCGTATGCATGGGCAACTATTCCGTTGCTTCGCGCCTCTAATCAATTCTTGACCATGTCATGGGGGTCTGAGTCGGCGTCAGGTTCCGGCGGGTTCCGGCGGACGGGCGTGCCAGGGGCTGGTGAATGAATGGAACGTGTTCTAGTCTCCGCGCCATGAAGGCTTACCTGGCCGGGGTCGGCATGACGAGGTTCGAGAAGCCGGAGACCCGGGACTGGCAGTACTGGGACATGGCACGGGAGGCGGGGAGTGCGGCGCTCGCGGACGCCGGGGTCGCGTACACGGAGGTGGAACAGGTTCCTGTCGGGTACTGCTTCCAGCCCTCCACCGCCGGCCAGCGCGCCGCGTATGAGCTGGGTCTCACCGGCGTCCCCGTCTACAACGTCAACAACAACTGCGCCACCGGCTCCACCGCCCTGATGCTGGCCCGGCAGCTCGTCGAGGGCGGGGCGGCCGACTGCGTCCTGGCGCTGGGCTTCGAGAAGATGAAGCGGGGCGCGCTGGGGAGCGGGGCGGACGGAGGCGACTTCGCCACCTCTCCCGTCGCCCGGCACTACGGGATCATGGCCGCCCGGCACGGCTTCGAGATGACCCCGCCCACCGCCCAGATCTTCGGCGACGCGGCCCGCGAGCACATGGAGCGGTACGGCACCACCGAGGCGCAGCTCGCCGCCGTCGCCGCCAAGAACCACCGGCACTCGGCGCACAACCCGAACGCGCAGTTCCGGGACGTGTACGAGGTCGACGACATCCTCGCCGCGCGCACGGTCCACCGGCCGCTCACCAAGCTCCAGTGCTCGCCGACCTCCGACGGCGCGGCGGCGGCCGTGGTCGTCTCGGAACGGTTCGCCGAGCGGCGCGGACTCACCGGCCTCGTCGAGATCGTCGCCCAGGCGATGACGACGGACACCGAGGAGTCCTTCGCGTCGGGTTCCTGCATCGACGTCGTCGGACAGCCGATGTCCCGCGAGGCGGCCCGGCAGGTGTACGAGCGGTCCGGACTCGGGATCGAGGACGTGGACGTCGTAGAACTGCACGACTGCTTCTCGGTCAACGAGCTGCTGACGTACGAGGCCCTCGGGATGTGCGCGGCGGGGGAGTCCGGGAAGCTCGTCGAGTCGGGGGCGACGACGTACGGCGGGCGGTGGGTGGTCAATCCGTCCGGCGGGCTGATCTCCAAGGGGCATCCGCTGGGCGCGACCGGACTGGCCCAAGTGGCCGAACTGGCATGGCAGTTGAGGGGGACGGCGGGGGAGCGGCAGGTGCCCGGGGCGCGGGTCGGACTCGCGCACAACATCGGGCTGGGCGGGGCGGCCGTGGTGACGCTCCTGCGCGCGGGGTCCTAGGACCCGGGGTCCAGGCCGGGTGCGGCGAAATCCCGATGCAAGGGGCGCAGGCGGGTTGAGAGTATGACACCCATGCTCGAAGCCCCTGATGCAACCCGAATAACCCGCCGCACCGCGCCGCCGACCTGGCTGGTGGTGGCGCTCGCCTGTGCGGGGCAGTTCCTGGTCGTGCTGGACGTGTCGGTCGTGAACGTGGCGCTGCCGTCGATGCGGACCGACCTCGGGCTGAGCGCGCAGGGGCTGCAGTGGGTGGTCAACGCGTACGCGATCGCCTTCGCCGGGTTCATGCTGCTGGGCGGCCGGGCCGGGGATCTGTACGGCCGCAAGCGGATGTTCCTGGTGGGGCTCGCCCTGTTCACGCTGGCCTCGCTGGGCGGCGGGCTCGCCCAGGAGGGGCCGGAGCTGCTGGTCGCGCGGGCCGTGCAGGGACTCGGCGCGGCCGTCCTCGCGCCCTCGACGCTGACCATCCTCACCGCCGCCGTCCCCGAGGGCGCCGCACGCGCGCGTGCCATCGCCACCTGGACCGCGGTCGGCGCGGGCGGCGGGGCCGCGGGCGGGCTCGTCGGCGGGGCGCTGGTGGACGGGCTGTCGTGGCGGTGGGTGCTGCTGATCAACGTGCCGATCGGAGCGGTCGTGCTGGCCGGCGCGTACCGGTGGCTCGCGGAGAGCCGCAACGGCGACGGACGGCGCCTCGACCTGCCGGGAGCGATCCTGGTCACGGCCGGACTCGCCACCCTCGCCTACGGCATCTCGCAGACCGAACGGGAAGGCTGGACGGCGGCGGCCACCCTGATACCCCTGCTCGCCGGCATCGCGCTGGTCGCGCTCTTCCTGCTGGTCGAGGCGCGTACGGCGGCCCCGCTGATGCCGCTCGGGCTGTTCCGCGCGCGGGCGGTGTCGTCGGCGAACGCGGCGATGTTCCTGACCGGCTCCGCGATGTTCTGCATGTGGTTCTTCATGACCCTGTACGCCCAGAACGTGCTCGGCTACTCCCCGCTGGAGGCCGGTCTCGCCCTGGTGCCCAGCTCGCTCGCGGTGCTCGTCGGCTCCAAGTCCGCGCCCCGCTTCCTGCCCCGGCTCGGCGCGCGCAACGTGGCCGCGCTCGGCGCCCTGATCGCGGCGAGCGGCTTCGCCTGGCAGTCCGCGATGACCGCGCGGGGCGACTACCTCACCGAGATCATGTTCCCGGGGATCCTGATGATGCTGGGCGCGGGCCTGACCGCGACCCCGCTCGCCGCGCTCGCCACGTCGGGGGCGGCGCCCGGCGAAGCGGGCCTGGTCTCCGGGCTGATCAACACCTCGCGCACGATGGGCGGCTCGCTCGGCCTCGCGGTCATGTCGACGATCGCGGCGGCCCGGACGGGGGACAGCCTGACGCCGGACGCGCTGACGGAGGGGTACGCGCTGGTGTTCCGCACGGGGGCGGGAGTGCTGCTCGCGGGGTCGGTGCTGATGCTGGTCTGGCTGCCGAGGAAGGTGCGGCCGAGAAAAATGTCGACGAGTTCGGCCGGGTGAGGCAACGATCCGGGTGGTCCATGGACTCCTTTGAACATCTAGGAGGTGCCCATGGGGGAACGCAAGCAGGCTCGGGACGAGGAGTTCCAGGGCTTTGTCGTCGGCCGCTGGCCGCGGTTGTTGCGGACGGCATTTCTCCTCACGGGGGAGCAGCACGCCGCGGAGGATCTCGTCCAGTCGACGCTCGAACAGGTCTACGTGGCCTGGCGCAGAGTCGGCTCGGCCGATGACCCGGAGGCGTACGTACGGCGCGTGATGGTCAACGCGCACGCGCGCAGGCACCGAAAGCGACTCAAGGAGTTCCTGGCGCCCAGGGACGACTCCGGCCTGGCCCGCGAGGTGGCCGACACCGGCGACCGCATCGCCCAGGCCGAGGACCGGGGCGCTCTGCTGACGGCGCTGGCGAAGCTGCCGCCCAGGCAGCGGACGGCGGTGGTCCTGCGCTACTGGGAGGACCTCACCGAGACCCAGACGGCACAGGCGATGGGGTGCTCGGTCGGCACGGTGAAGAGCAACGCGGCCAGGGGGATCGCGAAACTCCGGGCCATACCGGGACTGGCGGACATGGTGACGAGCGGGGAAGGGCGGCGGCAGTGACGAGCGCGGACCGGGAGCAGCACACCATGACGGAGCGGGACATCGCCCTTCTGCTGGCCGACGCGGCGGACGGGGTCGAGGTCGGTATAGCCCCCACCCAGGCGGTCATCAGGGGCGGGCGCCGACGCCGGGCCCGGCGCTGGGCGGTGGCCACGGCGGCGGCACTGGCGATCGTCGGCTCCACGGGGACGCTGGCGCTGGCGGGGCTGCCGGGGGGAGGGGACGGGCGCGCGGTGCGCCCGGCGGCCTCGCCGACGCCGGCCGCGTTCCAGGACGCGCCGCACCGCACCACGCTGGCGACCGGGACCGACCAGGGCACGAAGTGGAAGGTGTTCATCGACGTCTGGGGCGCGCCGCGCGACGAGGCGGAGGCGCAGGCCCAGTTGACGGCGATGGCCGAGTACGAGGAGTCGGCACCGGACGTCCGCAAGGCATCCGATCTGGTCGGCAAGGTGGCGTACTTCGTGTACCGCGGCTACGGGGACACGACCTCGCCGGTGCTGGAGAACACGGTCGAGGCGTCGGACGCCATGGCGGACACGGACCTCACCTCGGGTGCGCTGCCGCTGGTGCCCGGTGCCGACAACCCTGTGCGGCTGGGCATCGGTTCGGTGGGCAAGACCGCCGAGCAGGTCCTGTGCCACATCAAGGACGGCGACGGCATTTACCTCACCAAGACACCCGCCGACAACACGACGGACAACGTCGAGCCGGCGATCCGCCCGGCCGAGGGCTCCCCGTACAACTGGTTCGTGTGCGTGGCGCCGAAGGGCACGGAGTTCGAGTCGGCGGAGGTGACGGCGCTGAGCTGACGGCCCGCGTCACAACCACCCCTGCTGCCGGGCCTCCCGCATCGCCTCCATCCGGTTGCGGGTGCCGGTCTTGCCGATCGCGGAGGAGAGGTAGTTGCGGACCGTCGACTCGGACAGATGCAGCTTCCCGGCGATGTCCGCGACGGTCGCGCCGTCCACCGAGGCCTTCAGCACGTCGCACTCGCGCGCGGTGAGCGGATTGGGCCCGGCGCTCAGCGCGGCGGCGGCGAGCGCGGGGTCGATCACGGTCTCGCCGGTCAGCACCCGGCGGATCGCGGCGGCGAGCTCCTCCACGGGACCGTCCTTGACGAGGAAACCGGCGGCTCCGGCCTCCATGGCCCGCCGCAGATAGCCGGGGCGGCCGAAGGTGGTCAGGATCAGGACACGGCAGTCGGGGACCTGGTCGCGCAGTTCGGCGGCGGCGTCGAGGCCGCTCATGCCCGGGAGTTCGATGTCGAGCAGGGCGACGTCGGGGCGGTGGATCAGCGCGGTGTCCACGATCACGTCACCGGCGCCGACCTGCGCGACGACCTCGATGTCCGGCTCGAGACCGAGCAGCAGGGCGAGTGCGCCGCGCATCATGCCCTGGTCCTCGGCGAGCAGCACTCGGATGGATTTGGCGGGCCGGTGGTTCCTGGGCATCTCATCCACGAGGAAAGAGTAGGTCCCCGAAGGTCACCGGCCGCTCCGGAACGCCTTCGGCAGCGCTGCCTCCTCGACGGACACGGTGCTATGTCCTCGACCGGCCACGTCGGCCGGTCACAGTGCCCTGGGCGCCGTAGTCACCACCGAGGAGGTGAAGTCGGCCGGTTCGACGGGGAGTTCGGCGGTGACGGTGAAGCCGCCGTGCGGTGACGGGCCGGCGGTCAGGGAGCCGCCCGCCGCCCTGAGGCGCTCAGTGAGGCCCTTGAGGCCGGTGCCGCCGATGCCTTCGATGCCTCCGATGCCTTCGGCGGGGCCGGTCGTGGGGGAGTCGATGCTCTTGTCGCCGGCGTCTGTACCGGTGGCTGTGTCGGTGCCGATGCCGTTGTCCGTCACCGTGAGTTTGGCGCGGTCCAGGACGCCGCCGATGGTGATCTCGCAGCGGGTCGCGCCGCTGTGCCGCAGGACGTTGGTGACCGCCTCCCGCACCACCCAGCCGAGCAGCACCTCGGTCTGCGGGGTGAGCGGGGCGCCGGAGCGGGTCACGACCGGTTCGATCGCCGCCGCCGACAGCGCCGAGCGGGCCCGGTCCAGCTCGGTGGCCAGGCTGCCCTCGCGGTAGCCGGTCACCGCCTCCCGGATCTCGGTCAGCGCCTGGCGGCCGACGGACTCGATGTCGGTGATCTGGGCGAGGGCCGCGTCCATGTCCCGCGCGGCCAGGCGCCGGGCCGCCTCCGACTTCACGACGATCACCGACATGGTGTGCCCGAGCAGGTCGTGCAGGTCGCGGGAGAAGCGCAGACGCTCCTCCTCGACCGCGCGCCGGGCCAACTCCTCGCGGGCGGCGCGCAGTTCGCGTACCGCCTCGGAGAGGGAGAGGATCGCGGCCGTGACCATGGTGGACAGGAAGGTGCCGTAGGCGATGTTGATGGCGTCCCAGCCGGCCCGGAACACCGAGACCGTGGCCGCCAGCGCGGTCAGCCCGAGGCCGACCTGGCCGAGCCGCGGGCCCCGCAGCGCCGCGCCGGCGGCGAGGCCGAGCAGTGGGAAGAAATACAGCCAGCTGCCGCCGTACCCGATGGCGAGACCGCAGGTCACCAGCGCCATCACGGCGAGCGCCACCCGGGTCGAGACCGCCTCGCGCGCCTCCTTCACGAACGAACGGAAGGTCACGTAGATGTACAGGGAGTTGAAGGTGAGCAGGCCCAGGGCGCCCACCCAGGGGTTCGGGGTCTCGCCCTGGAACAGGTTGGAGAACGCGCCCATCCCCATCAGCAGCCACGGCAGCAGGGAGAAGCCGGTCGGCGGCGGGCCCGGGTGCTCGGGCATCTCCTTCCCGCTGCGGCGGGCCTCCTTCTGCGCGGCCTTGAAGGCCTCCATGTCCGCCTTCCACTGGGCCCGCGCCGTCCGCCACCGGCCCAGCTGGCAGGACACGTCTCGCATCCAGGTCATCTCTCAGCTCCCCGTTCAGACGGTCCGGCCGGACCGGCGGTACGACAGCACAGCGTACGAACCGAAGGCCAGCAGCCAGAGGGTCAGGACAAGGATGGCTCCGATCGCCGGGGCGTGTCCCTCCGCGACGCCCGTCCCCAGCTGGGCGAAGCGGTACGTGGGGGTGTACGCCGACAGGGTGCGCAGCCAGTCGGGGAAGAGGGTGACCGGGAACCACAGACCGCCCAGGACGGCCAGGCCCAGGTTGCAGGCCATGTTGGTCACGCCGGTGGTCTGGCCGGTCAGCCGGTAGCCGTTGCCCAGGCCCAGCAGCGTGAAGGGCACCGAGCCCAGCCACAGCAGCAGGGCGACGGCCGCCCACTGCCAGGCGGCCAGCCGGACGCCGTTGACCAGACCGCCCGCCGCGAGCACCACGACGATCGCGGGCAGCACGGTCACCGAACCGGTCAGGGTGCGGCCCACCACGACCTGGCGCGGGGTCATCGGGGTCACCCGCAGCTGCCGCAGCCAGCCGATCGCCCGGTCCTCGGCGACCCCGCCACCGGTGTTCAGGGCGCAGCCGACGGCGCCGTACCCCGCCATGCCGATCATCGAGCCGGTCTTCCAGCCACCGTCGTCTCCGCCGAGGTTGGTGAAGAGCAGGTACATCAGCACCGGCATCGCGATGCCGCCGATCACGAAGCCCGCGTCACGCAGGGTCCGGCGCACTTCGAGCCGCAGGTAGTCCAGCATCACGCCACCTCCACCGAGGTCGAGGTGGAGCCGGAGAGCGAGGTGGAAGTGGCGGGGGCGAAGGTGGTGGAGTCCGACGTCAGCGCCAGGAACGCGTCGTCCAAGGAGGCCGGGGCGACCTCCAGGCCGCGGATCGCGCCGAGGCCGGCGAGTGCGATCACCGTCGCGTCCGGGTCGTCGGTGCGCAGCCGCGCCCGGTCGCCGCGCACCTCCAGGGACCGCACCCCGGGCAGCCGGTCGAGGCCCGCGGTGTCGCGCCCGGCGAGGTCGAAGGCGACCAGGCCGCCGCCCACCGAGCGCTTGAGCTGCTCGCCGGTGCCGTCGGCGACGATCCGGCCGCGGTCGATGACGAGGATGCGGTCGGCGTACGCGTCCGCCTCCTCCAGGTGGTGCGTGGAGAACAGGACCGTGTGGCCGCGGCGCGCGAACACCCGCATCGACGCCCAGAAGGCCTGCCGCGCCTCCACGTCCAGGGCGGCGGTCGGCTCGTCAAGCACGATCAGCGAGGGGTTGCCGGCCAGCGCCACGGCGAACCGGACCCGCTGGGTCTGGCCGCCGGAGAGCCGGTCCACGCGCCGCCCGGCCAGTTCGGCGATGCCGGCCAGCCGTAGGGCCTCGGAGACGGGGAGCGGGGCCGGGTAGCGCCCGGCGACGAAGGCGACCAGTTCGCGGACCGTGACCCGGGGCACCGCCCGTGCCTCCTGGAGCATGGCGCCGACCCGTCCGGCCCGCACCGACAGCTCCGGGGGAGCGCCGAAGAGCCGGACGGTGCCCTCGTCGGGCTCGTTCAGGCCGAGCAGCAGCGAGATCGTCGTCGACTTGCCGGCGCCGTTGCGGCCCAGCAGGGCCACGGTCTCGCCGGGGGCGATGTCGAGGTCGATGCCGTCCACGGCACGGACGGCGCCGAAGGATTTGACGGCGGCGGTGAACCGTACGGCCGTCTCCGTTGGTGTGCCTGGTGTCTGTGTACCCGTCCCCTGAGTCATGGCTATGACGCTACGAACTCGGCCCCACCTCGCGGCAGATGCGCTTGTACGGACTCCGGCAGGACAAATGTCATGGCCCGGAACGGGAGGGGGGCCGGGAGCCGGTCGGGGTGCGTCCGGTCACCTGACACAGTGTCAGGAGCCTTCACAAGTGCGGTGCGCTGGGCTATACAAGGGGCGCCGGACTGGAACGCGTTCTAGATCGGCCCGTGACGACCTCGGTGCGGCCGACGGTGCGGACGGCCGTACCGGGGTCTCTCCGATTACTCAGGGAGCCGCATTGCCCATCGACGCCGCCAAGGCCCTGGCCGCCGAACCCCGGACCGGCGAGATCACCTGGACCTCGAAGGACGTCCAGCTGTACCACCTCGGCATCGGGGCCGGCCGCCCCGCCACCGATCCCGACGAACTGCGCTACACCCTGGAGTCCCGGCTGCACGTCCTGCCGAGCTTCGCCACCGTCGCCGGATCCGGCGCGCCCGGCGTGATCAGCGGACTGTCCCTGCCCGGTATCGACGTCGAACTGGCCAAGGTGCTGCACGGCGGCCAGACGCTGGAGCTGCACCGCCCGATCCCGGCGACGGGCAGCGCGACCACCACCAACCGGATCGCCGCCGTGTACGACAAGGGCAAGGCGGCCGTCCTGCTGATGCGCTCCGAAGTCGCCGACGCCGAGGGCCCGTTGTGGACCAACGACTCGCAGATCTTCGTACGGGGAGAAGGGGGATGGGGTGGCGATCGTGGTCCTTCCGCTCGTCTCGACCCGCCCTCCGGCGAACCCGACCGGACCGTCGAGCGCGGCATCCGTGAGGACCAGGCGCTGCTCTACCGGCTCTCCGGCGACTGGAACCCGCTGCACGCGGACCCCGAGTTCGCGAAGGTGGCCGGGTTCGAGAAGCCGATCCTGCACGGGCTGTGCACGTACGGCATGACGCTGAAGGCGGTCGTCGACACGCTGCTCGACGGTGATGTCGGCCGGGTCCGCGCGTACAGCACCCGGTTCGCGGGGGTCGTGTATCCCGGCGAGACCCTGCGCATCCGGATGTGGCGGCTGGACGGCTCGGTCCGGGTGGCCGTGAGCGCCGTGGAGCGGGACGACGCGCCCGTCCTCGCCGACACCATCGTCCAACACTCCTGAATCCACGCCGACTTGACCGGGGATCACCTGAGGGGAGCCGCACCATGCGCGCAGCCGTACTGCAAGAGATCGGCCAGGACAAACTGGAGGTCCTCGACGACGTCGAGACGGTGGGCTTCGGGCCCGGCAAGGTGCGGATCCGGGTGCGGGCCACGGGCCTGTGCCACTCCGACCTGTCCGCGATGAGCGGGGTGCTGCCGCAGCCGGCGCCGTTCGTGCCCGGGCACGAGGGCGCGGGCGAGATCCTCGAAGTCGGGGAAGGCGTCAGCAACTTGAAGGCCGGCGACCGGGTCGTCGTGTGCTGGCTGCCGGCCTGCGGCGAGTGTGCCGCCTGCAAGCGCGGCCAGACCGAACTGTGTCTGGCCGGGTTCATGAACGCCGGCACGCCCAACTTCCGGCGCCCCACCGGTGACCTCTTCGGCTTCGCGGGCACCGGCACCTTCGCCGAGGAGGTCGTCGTCGACGCGGGCTGCGCGGTCCCGATCCCCGACGACGTGCCCTTCGACATCGCCGCGCTGATCGGCTGCGGGGTGACCACGGGACTCGGCGCCGCCCTCAACACCGCTGATGTGGAGGCCGGTTCGTCGGTCGCCGTCATCGGCTGCGGGGGCGTCGGGATCTCCGCGATCCAGGGCGCACGGCTCAAGGGCGCCGCCGAGATAGTCGCCGTCGACCCGGTCGCCTCCCGGCGCGACTCTGCGCTCAAGTTCGGTGCCACCAGGGCCGTTTCGCCCGAGGAACTGGCCGACGCCAAGCAACAGGTCACCGCGGGCGAGGGGTTCGACTACGTCTTCGAGGTCGTCGGCCGTTCCAGCACCGCCCGCACCGCCTACGACAACACCCGGCGCGGCGGCAGCCTGATCATCGTCGGCGCGGGCGCCATGGACGACTTCCTCCAACTCAACATGTTCGAGCTGTTCTTCGACGAGAAGCGGATCCTGCCGTCGATGTACGGTGGCGGCGACGTCCTGCGCTCCTACGAGCGGACCATCGCCCTGTGGCGGGCCGGCCGCATCGACCTGGAGGGCCTGATTACCCACCGGGTCCCGCTGGCCGACATCAACGAGGCCCTGGACCAGATGCGTACCGGGACGGCCCTGCGTACGTGCATCGAGATCTGACGGGAGTTCCTGTGTCGTCGCTGCCACTTGAGGGGCTCTCCGCCGTCGTCACCGGCGCCGGCCGGGGCCTCGGCCGGGCCGAGGCGCTGGAGCTCGCCCGGCTCGGCGCGGCCGTCGTCGTCAACGACTTCGGCCAGCCGGGCCGGGACGGATCGGGGGACGCCTCCGCGGGCCCCGCCGAGGAGGTCGCCGCCGAGATCCGCGCGGCGGGCGGCACGGCGGTCGCCCACACCGGGGACGTCGCCGACTTCGCCCAGGCCCGCGCGCTCGTCGAGACGGCCGTGTCGGAGTTCGGCAAGCTGGACGTCCTGGTCAACAACGCGGGCATCCTGCGCGACCGGATGGTCTTCTCGATGACCGAGGGCGAGTGGGACGCGGTGATCCGGGTCCATCTCAAGGGGCACTTCAACACGACCCACTTCGCGTCCGCGCACTGGCGCGAGCGGTCCAAGGCGGCCGGCGCACCGGTGTACGGGCGGATCGTGAACACCTCCTCGGAGGCGTTCCTCGCGGGCTCGGCCGGACAGCCCAACTACGCGGCCGCGAAAGGCGGGATCGTCGGCCTCACCACCTCCACGGCCCTCGCGCTCGCCAAGTACGGCGTGACCGCCAACGCCATCTGCCCCCGCGCCCGCACCCGGATGACCGAGGACGTCTTCGCCGGCTTCGCCACCCCCGAGGAGGGCCTCGACCCGCTCGCGCCCGAGCATGTCGCCCCGCTCGTCGGCTACTTGGCCTCGCCCGCCGCGGCCCGTGTCAACGGACAGCTCCTGGTGGTGCACGGCGGCATGGTCGCGATCGTGGAACGCCCGCGCGTCCAGGCGAAGTTCGACAGCAAGAAGGACATCTTCAGCTTCGACGAACTCGACGCCCTGCTCACTCCGCACTACGCGGAGCGGCCGACGGGGGAGACGTTCGCGGCGGCGGAGGTGCTGGGGCTCAAGCGGGACTGACGCCCAGAAGTACAGAAGCAGAGGTACAGAAAAAGAAGTACAGAAAAAGAAGTACAGAAGGGGGTGGCCCCGTAACCCGGGCCACCCCCTTCATCTACGTGCCGTCAGGCCACCTACTCGCCCGACTCCGGCTTGCGGTGTCGGCCGCGAGGGGCCGTCTCGCCGTCCTGGGCCGAGACCGGCCCCCGGTGTCGGCCCTGCCCGTTGTCCTCGTGGGTATCGGCGGTCAGCGGCTGCATCGTGCTTGCGTCGCTCATCGGAAGGTTCACCCCGTCAACATGATCTTTCTAACAGCCCGGCGAGTTTATCCAGCACACCTGACCTCGGATCCACAAGGGCGCGCCAACCGGCACTAGTTCGTTACAAGACGCGCCAACGGCGCCTTCCCGAGCGGCACCGGACGCGGCGCCGCGGGCACGGCGGGCACCGGGGGATCCGGCTGCGACGACCCGTCCGCGGCCGGGGACGAACTCCCCGACGCCGCCGACACGGCCGTACCGCCCCGATCCGAACCCCCCGGGCCCGCGCCCCCCGCGTCCCCCGATCCCCCCGTCATCCCCGCGCCCCCCGTTTCCCCCGTCATCCCCGCATCCCCCGTCTCCCCCCGGTCCCCCGTCTCCCCCCAGGGCACCACCACCCGCGCCACCCCGCACGGCACCTCGGCCGTGGTGAAGGGCAGTTGGAGCACCCCGTCCCTGGTCCACAACCCGGTGCCCGCCAACCAGCCCTCGGGCGCCGGGAGATGGCACATCCGCCGCTCGGACGGCCGCCATGCGCCGACCCAACTGCCGACCGGCCCGTCCACGCGCAGCGCCACCCCGCAGCTCTCCGGCATCAGCACCAGCCCCGGCTGGATCGCGAACGGCGTCACCGCGCAGTCCGGCAGCCGCAGGCTCTCCGGGAAGCGCACCGGCAGCGTGCTGCCCAGCACCCCCCAGCCCAGCCGGTCCTCGCCCGGCGACGGCGCGTCCGAGCGGATCAGCAGCAGCCCGCTGTCCGGGTCGGCGAGCAGCAGCCGGTCGTCGCTGCCGGCCGCGATCTGGAGCAGCGGCGAGACCTCGCCGGCCCGCTCCAGGTCGACCACGATCGCCTTGGTGCAGCCGCCGACCTCCCGGTCCAGGGCCAGCATCCGGCCCGTCCGGTCCAGCCACACCCCGCCCGAGCAGCGCCCCGGGATCTCCGCCACGTGCTCGGGCCCGAAGGAGCCGCCCGCCACCAGCCACAGCGTGCTGGCGCGCCGGCCCACGGCGAGGGCGTACGCCTTCTCGCCGCACGGCGCGGGCGGCAGCAGCCGCAGCCGGGTGTCCTCGTCCGGGCACTCGACCCCGCCGATCAGCACCTCGCCGGTGCCGGGTCCGGTCGGGTACAGCAGCGTGAAGACGTGCCGCCCGTCCACCAGGCGCCGGATCAGGACCCGCCCGTCGCCCATCGGCTGCACCTCGGTGCCGGGTTCCTCCGGCTGGTTGCCGGGCAGCGGGACGGCGTACGGCTCGGGGCCGTCCAGGGTCCAGCGCTCCGGGAACCAGGAGCCGCCGTCGAGCGCGAGGCGGGCGGCGTAGGCACCGTCCGCGCTGATCGTGCACTCCACCTGCGGAGCCCCCTCCTCGGGTGTCGTCTCCTCAGGGGTCGTCCCGGGTTCGATCGCACAGGCCGTCATCGTCTGGTCACCTCCGGCCACGAAGCTAGTTTTCGTACGCACGGACGTGGGACCACCAGGCACCCTCTTCACACATAAGGGTGGCCCAGGAACGATTCGCCTGAGGAAACGGTGGCGGATGTGCTGAGCGGGGCCCAGGGGAGAGGCCGGGTGGCTTTGTCGGTTCAGCGCCACAGATCAGCCAGGTAGCCTTTCCCCGTGCCCCGTCTGTCTGAAGTCATCGCCGCGCTGGACGAACTGTGGCCCGCCGCGCGGGCCGAGTCCTGGGACGCGGTCGGCACGGTCGTGGGCGACCCCGAGCAGGAGGTCACCCGGGTCCTGTTCGCCGTGGACCCCGTCCAGGAGATCGTCGACGAGGCGGTGAAGCTGGGCGCCGACCTGCTGGTCACCCACCACCCGCTCTACCTCCGCGGTACGACGACGGTGGCGGCCACGCACTTCAAGGGCCGGGTCGTGCACACGCTGATCAAGAACGACATCGCGCTGCACGTCGCCCACACCAACGCCGACACCGCCGACCCGGGCGTCTCCGACGCACTCGCCGGCGCCCTGGACCTGAGGGTCGTACGACCCCTCGTACCGGACCCGACCGACCCGCAGGGCCGCCGCGGCCTGGGCCGGATCGCCGAACTGGACCCCCCGCTGCCACTGCGCGAGTTCGCGGCCCGCGCCGCCGAACGGCTGCCCGCCACCGCGCAGGGCATCAGGGTGGCAGGCGACCCCGAGGCGATGATCCGCACGGTCGCCGTCAGCGGCGGCTCCGGGGACAGCCTCTTCGACCAGGTCCGCGCGGCCGGCGTCGACGCCTTCCTCACCGCGGACCTGCGCCACCACCCGGCCTCCGAAGCGGTGGCCCACAGCCCCCTCGCGCTGCTCGACGCGGCGCACTGGGCCACCGAGTGGCCCTGGTGCGAGCTGGCCGCAGCCCAGCTCGACGAGATCTCCGACCGGCACGGCTGGGACCTGCGCGTCCATGTCTCGCCGACGGTCACCGACCCCTGGACCGCCCACGCGGCGTCCAACCCGACGCACACCCCTGGAGCCCCCAACTGAACGCCGCGCCCGCCGACCAGATCCGACTCCTCGAAGTCCAGGCCCTCGACGTCCGCCTCCAGCAGCTCGCGCACCGCCGCCGCTCGCTGCCCGAGCACGCCGAGATCGACGCGCTGACCAAGGACGCCACCCAGCTGCGCGACCTGCTGGTGGCCGCGCAGACCGAGGAGAGCGACACCACCCGCGAGCAGACCAAGGCCGAGCAGGACGTGGACCAGGTGCGCCAGCGCGCCGTCCGCGACCAGCAGCGCCTGGACTCCGGCGCCGTCACCTCGCCCAAGGACCTGGAGAACCTCCAGCGCGAGATCGTCTCCCTCGCCAAGCGCCAGGGTGACCTGGAGGACGTCGTCCTTGAGGTCATGGAGCGCATCGAGTCCGTGCAGGAGCGGATCGCCGAGCTCACCGAGCGGGTCTCCTCCGTCCAGTCGAAGATCGACGACGCGACCGCGCGCCGCGACGCCGCGGTGAAGGAGATCGACGGCGAGGTGGCCACGGTCACCAAGGAGCGCGAGGTCATCTCGGGCACGATCCCCGCAGACCTCCTCAAGCTCTACGACAAGCTCCGCGAGCAGCAGGGCGGCATCGGCGCGGCCAAGCTGTACCAGCGCAGCTGCCAGGGCTGCCGCCAGGAGCTGGCCATCACCGACATCAACGCGATCCGCGCCGCCGCCCCCGACACGGTCGTCCGCTGCGAGAACTGCCGCCGCATCCTGGTGCGTACGTCCGAGTCCGGTCTGTAAGGAGCCCTGGGCGTGCGGGAGTTCATCATCGAGGCCGACGGCGGCTCACGGGGCAACCCGGGGCCGGCGGGCTACGGTTCCGTGGTGCTGGATGCCACGACGGGCGAGACGTTGACGGAGGCGGCGGAGTACATCGGCGTCGCCACGAACAACGTCGCCGAGTACCGCGGCCTGTTGGCGGGCCTCCGCGCGGCCCACACCCTGGACCCCTCCGCCTCCGTCCACGTCCGCATGGACTCCAAGCTCGTCGTCGAGCAGATGTCGGGCCGCTGGAAGATCAAACACCCGGACATGAAGCCCCTGGCGGCAGAGGCGGCGACCGTCTTCCCGCCGGACCGGGTGACATACGAGTGGATCCCCAGGGAGCAGAACAAGCACGCAGACCGCCTGGCCAACGAGGCGATGGACGCGGGCAGGCGAGGCGAACAATGGTCGGCATCGATGTCCGGTGCCGACTTGGACGTGCCTCTTAAGGGGCGCGGGGAACTGCGCGACCAGCCCCCACCGGCCGGCACTGTCACAACTGCCGACACCCGCGCCGCGCGCAATCTGGCGACGACACCTCAACCCACAGTCGGCTGGGGCTCGTCCCCCGACATGGGCGCCCCCGCCACCTTCGTCCTCCTCCGCCACGGCGAAACCCCACTAACTCCCCAAAAGCGCTTCTCAGGCAGCGGCGGCACCGACCCGTCCCTGTCAGACGTCGGCCGCGACCAGGCCGAGAGGGCGGGCGCGGCCTTGGCAAAACGCGGCACGATCCAAGCCATCATCGCGTCCCCCCTAAGCCGCACACGCGAAACCGCAGCCATCGTCGCCGCCCACCTCGGCCTCGACGTAACCATCGACGAAGGCCTACGCGAAACGGACTTCGGCGCGTGGGAAGGCCTCACCTTCGGAGAAGTCCGCGAGCGCTACCCGGACGACATGACCGCCTGGTTGGCCGACCCCGAGGCCCAACCCACCGGCGACGGCGAGAGCTTCGCGGCGACCGCCACCCGAATCGCCGCCACCCGCGACAGATTGGTCGCGGCCCACGCGGGCCGCACGGTCCTCCTCGTCAGCCACGTCACCCCGATCAAGACCTTCGTACGCCTCGCCCTCGGCGCCCCACCGGAGGCCCTGTTCCGCATGGAACTCTCGGCCGCGGCCCTGTCGGCGGTGGCGTACTTCGCGGACGGCAACGCGAGCGTACGGCTCTTCAACGACACCTCTCACCTGCGCTGAGCGGCCCGGTCGCGCAGGATCTCCGCCGTCCGCGCGTCCGCGGGCAGGAACGCCTCCAGTTGCAGCTCGGCGAGCGTCACGTCGACGGCGGTGGCGAACGAGGTCAGCGTCGTCAGCAGCCGCAACTCGCCCTCGGCACACCGCAGTCGCAGAGGTACGGCGAAGCCGAGATAGTCGTCGCCGGAGGCGTCCGGTGCCGGCACGTACGAGGCCAGCTCCGCCGCGAGCCCGTCCAGCGACGGGTCGGGACCGCGGGCCGCCCGCGCCCGCAGGTTCTCCACGATGTGCCGTCCCCACGCGTCCAGGTTGATCACCCGAGGAGCCATCCCGCGTGGATGCAGCGCCAGCCGCAGCACGTTGACCGGCGGCGCCAGAAGCTCCGCCGCCACCCCCTCGGTGAGCACGTCGAACGCGCCGTTCGCCGCGACGAGTTCACCGCGCGGCCCGGCGACGAGCGCCGGATACGGCAGATGCCCTTCCAGGATGCCGTCCAACGCCTCCCGCACGGGCCCCAGTTCGACCGCGTCCAGCGGTGACTCGGGATACGCGGGCGCGTAACCCGCCGCGAGCAACAGCGTGTTGCGCTCCCGCAGGGGCAACTCCAGCGACTCGGCCAACCGCAGCACGACGGCCCGCCCCGGCACCGAACGCCCCCGCTCGATGAAACTGACGTACCGCTGAGTGGTCCCGGCCCGCGAGGCCAGCTCCAGCTGACTGACCCGGCGCGCGGTGCGCCACCGCAGCAACTCGCGGGCGAAGGGCGGTGGTTGTCCCACAGTGGTCATGGGGTCAGTTGTACGGGACGGGTACGACACCCGAGGCTGGCGAGACCCCCGCCCTGCTGGATCCCGCGGCTCCCATACCCCGCCGGGAATTGAGCCCCGCCCCCCGCCTGACCAGCATGACCCCATGCGCACCTACCACTTGGAAACCCTCGGCTCCCCAGACGGCATCGTCGCCCGCGACACCGCCCGTCGCCCCGAACCCGGCCCCCGCGACCTCGTCGTCCGGATGCGTGCCGTCTCGCTCAACCGGCGGGATCTGCTGATCCTGGACGGGAGTTACCCGCTGAAGGCGGCCCCTGATGTGGTCCCGCTCAGTGACGGCGCGGGCGAGGTCGTCGCCGTCGGGGACGAGGTCACGCGGTTCTCCGTCGGCGACCGGGTGACCAGTACGTACTTCCCGCGCTGGCTCGACGGCCGGATCACCCCGGCCCTGATCGACCAGCCCGGCGTCACCCTCCCGGGCATGCTCGCCGAGTACGTCCGCCTCGACCAGGACGCGGCCGTCGCCGTACCCGGCCACCTGACCTGGGAGGAGGCGGCCGCTCTGCCCTGTGCCGGCGTCACGGCCTGGAACGCGGTGACCGGCGGCGCCGAACCGGTGCTCCCCGGCGAGACGGTTCTGACCCTCGGCACGGGCGCCCTCGCGCTCTTCGCCGTGTCGTTCGCGAAGGCCCTGGGCGCCGAGGTCGTCGCCACGACGTCCGGTCCCGCCAAGGCGGAACGTCTCAAGGCGCTGGGCGCGGACCACGTCCTCAACTACGCCCGGAATCCGACCTGGTGGCGTGACGTCCGCGAACTGACCGGCGGACGTGGCGCCGATCTCGTCGTGGAGACCGGCGGCCCGGAGACCGTCGAGCAGTCGGTGCGCGCCGCCGCGCTCTACGGCCGTATCGCCTTGATCGCCGGCAACAGCCCGGGCCGGAAGTCCCTGGAGATCAGCACCGAGGCGCTCGGCTCCGCCCTGGTCACCCTGCGCCGCCTTTTCGTCGGCAGCCGCGCCGACTTCGAGCGGATGAACCGCGCGATCACCCTGCACGCCCTCCGCCCGCCCGTGGACCGGGTGTTCGGCTTCGGCCACGACGACGTGCGCGAGGCGTACGCCTACTACGCGACCGGCGCCGCCTTCGGCAAGGTCGTCATCCGGATCGCCTGAGCCCCGCGGCCTCCCGCGCCAGCCCCTCGATCCGCCCCCAGTCCCCGGCGGCCACCGCATCCGCCGGAATCATCCAAGTCCCGCCCACGCAGCCGACGTTGGGCAGCCCCAGATACTCCGGCGCGTTGGCCGCCCCGATTCCGCCCGTCGGACAGAACCGCGCCTGCGGCAACGGCCCCGCAAGGGACTTCAGATACGCCGTCCCGCCCGCCGCCTGCGCCGGGAAGAACTTCATCTCCCGCACCCCGCGCTCGAGCAGCGCCACGACCTCCGAGGTCGTCGACACCCCCGGCAGATACGGCACCCCGGACGCCCGCATCGCCTCCAGCAGTACGTCCGTCCAGCCCGGGCTGACCAGGAACCGAGCCCCCGCCGCCACCGACTCCGTCACCTGCGCCGGCGTGATGACGGTCCCGGCTCCGACCACCGCGTCCGGCACGGCATCCGCGATCGCCCGGATCGCGTCCAGCGCGACCGGCGTCCGCAACGTCACCTCGATCGCGGGCAGCCCACCGGCGACCAGCGCCCGCGCGAGCGGAACGGCATCGGCGACGTCATCGAGGACGACGACCGGGACGACGGGGGCAAGGTCCAGTACAGACGTGGGCATGCCGCTCATCCTGCCGGGGTGATGCAGCCTATGCAAAGGGCGTTGCGCACACTGCAACAGGCTTCAATGTGATGTCAGTGAATCTCGTCCACCAAGACATCCAACGACCACGCCTGCCCACCCCGCGCAGGCGCCTCCCCCTCCACCACATACCCGAGGTCCCGCAACGCCTCGACCAGCTCGGCCGGCCCCTTCGGCGCCACCCCGGCCGACAGCAGACTCCGTACGATCCGCCCCTTGGTCGCCTTGTTGAAGTGGCTGACCACCTTCCGGGTCGGCGCGTGCAGCACTCGTACGCTCGCCGTCCGGTCGGCCACCTCGCCCTTGGGCTTCCAGGCGGACGCGTACGCGGAGGACCGCAGGTCGAGGACGAGTCCGTCGCCGGCGACCTCGGGCAGGACGGTGGCCATCGGCGCCCGCCAGTGGCCGCCCAGCGCCCCGAGCCCGGGCAGCTTCACGCCCATCGAGCAGCGGTAGGAGGGGATGCGGTCGGTGACGCGGACCGCGCCCCACAGTCCCGAGAAGACCAGCAGCGACCGCGCGGCCCGTCTCTTGGCGGCGGTGTCCAGCGTGGCCAGGTCGAGGGCGTCGTACAGCACCCCCGTATAGATCTCCCCGGCGGGCCGGGCGGCGGCCGTGCGCAGGTCGACGTTCTTCGCGATCTCGCCGCGCAGTCCCTCGGTCAGCCCGAGCACCTCGCGCGCCTTCTCCTCGTCGGCGGCGCACAGTTCGACCAACTCGTCGAGCACGGCCGCGCGGGCGTCGGAGAGCCCCGGCAGCGACAGCGACTCCATCTTCAGCGGGGTACCACGGCCAAAGGACGCCTTGCCTTCGGAGGGCGGCAGCAGGACGAGCACGGGATCGGTCTCCTTCGGTTGAGCTCCGGGACAGCGTACGGCGTGCCACCCGGCGGACCGGGACCTACGCTCGCTACATGCCCAGCCGCCACATCCGCGTGACCGGCGCCCCCGAAGCCCCGCTCCGGGCGGCCCTCACCGCGCTGCGTGCCGAACTGGAGGTGCCCGCGAGCTACCCGCCCGAGGCCCTCGCCGAGGCCCAGCGGGCCGCGAAGGCGCCCGCGCTGCCGTCGTACGACGCCACCGACATCCCCCTGTTCACCATCGACCCGCCCACCTCCACCGACCTCGACCAGGCGATGCACCTGAGCCGCCGGCCCGGTGGCTACCGCGTCCGGTACGCCATCGCCGATGTCGCCGCCTTCGTCGTACCCGGCGCGCCGCTGGACCTGGAGGCGCACCGGCGCGTGACGACCCTGTACTTCCCCGACGAGAAGGTCCCGCTGCACCCGACCGTGCTGAGCGAGGGTGCGGCGAGCCTGCTGCCGGACCAGACCTGTCCGGCCGCGCTGTGGACGATCGACCTCGACGCGGACGGCTGCACGGTCGCCGTCGACGTCCGCCGGGCCCTGGTCCGCAGCCGCGCCAAGCTCGACTACGCGGGCGTACAACGGCAGATCGACGCAGGCACGGCCGAGAAACCGCTCGCGCTGCTCAAGGTGATCGGGGGGCTGCGGGAGGCGCTGGAGGTCGAGCGCGGCGGCATCTCGCTCAACGTGCCCGAGCAGGAGATCGTCGAGCGGGACGGGCAGTACGAACTCGGCTTCCGCGCCCCGCTCCCCGCCGACGGCTGGAACGCCCAGATCTCCCTGCTCACCGGTATGGCGGCGGCCGACCTCATGCTCGCCCACGGCACCGGCGTCCTGCGCACCCTCCCGGCCGCCCCCGACGGCGCCGTCGGCCGCCTGCGCCGTACCGCGCGCGCCCTGCACATCGACTGGCCGCACCACGTCTCGTACGCGCGCCTCGTCCGCTCCCTCGACCCGCACCGCCCCGACCACGCGGCCTTCCTCCAGGAGTGCACGACCCTGCTGCGCGGCGCCGGCTACACGGTCTTCCGGGACGGCAAGCTGCCGCCCATCACCACGCACGCCGCCGTCGCGGCCCCCTACGCCCACTGCACCGCGCCCCTCCGTCGTCTGGTCGACCGCTACGCCGCCGAGATCTGCCTGGCCGCCGTCGCGGGGACGGCGGTACCGGACTGGGTCCTGACCGCACTGGATGCGCTGCCGAAGGAGATGGCCGACGGAACGCGCCGCGCGGGCGCCGTGGAACGGGCGTCCGTGGACATCGTCGAGGCGGCCCTGCTGAAGGACCGGGTGGGGGAGCTCTTCGACGCGGTGGTCGTGGAACTCGACGAGCACAAGTCCGGTGTCGGGACGGTGCAGTTGGAGTCGCCGGCGATCATCGGCCGCATCGAGGGGGACCAACTGCCCCTGGGGGAACGGCTGCGGGTACGCCTCAGCCGGGCCGACCCGGGAGCGGCGGCGAAGGTGCTGTTCGTGCCGGCGTGAGGGTCCCTGTGAGGGTCTCTTCCATTGCCTGCTTGATAGCTCGTACGAATCCGTCGGCGTCGTCGGCGTGGAAGCGGACGAGGTGGAGGGGCCGTTGGCGGCCGCTGAAGCTGAAGTGGGTCACCGGCTCGGCGAGTTCGAGGGTGACGGTGGTCTGCGAGCCGATGGGGAGGTCGAGTTGGCCGTCGGTCTTGGTGTGCGTCATGCGCAGTTCGCGCCGCACGGACGCGATCTTCTCCAGCGGTATCCGCAGATCGATGTGCCCGGCCTGGCGGACGCGCAGGGAGCGGGCGTCGACGTCGAGCACGTGCGGCCGTACGACCGAGGCCGCGTGCATGCCGAGGACGAAGAGGACGGTGTAGACGTCCAGGACGAGCAACACCGCGTGCAGGACGGGCAGTTCGCGGAGCAGCACGGACATCGCGACCGTCTCGACCACGCACACGAAGGCGAAGCCGTACATCATCGCGGCCTGTCCGCGGGCGTACCCGAAGGCCTGCTTGCCCTCGGTGTCGTGCGTGCGGCGGGTCACCCAGAGCACGAGGCTCGCGAGCAGCCGGAGTTCGTGGCGGAGGACGGCGTACGCGGTTCTCGTCGCTGTCGTCATGGCGGTGGTCATGGCTGTTCCTCCGTTCGTCGTTCCTCGGCGAGGATGCGCAGGGCGCGGCGGATCGCGGCGGCCTGGGCCGGGGCGAAGTCGGCGTAGAAGGCGCGCAGGAAGCCGTTGTCGTGGTCGAGCGGGCCGGAGTCCGGGAGCAACTGCGGCGGGGTGCACTCGGCGAGCAGCCGGGCCGCGGCCTCCACCCGGGGATCGCCGGGATCGGCGTCGGCGAGCCGGTCGAGCAGCACGTACGCCTCATTGGCCTTGGCCACCGTCTCCGGCGAGTCGGCGACGACCCCCATCGCCGCCAGCAGCCGTTCCCGGTCCTCGGGGGTCGCGGCCGTCTCGACCAGGGCGAGGACCTCGCGGTCCTTGGCGGCCATGGGGGAGTCGGACCAGTGCGCGGTCCGCTCGAACAGCGCGGCCAGCTCGGGCGAGACCGGGGCATCGGCGGACAGCCCGCCCTCCGCCTCCAGCAACGCCCGCAACCGCGACCGCCGCTCCCGGATCGCCGCCTCCTGCCGGGCGAGGTCCTCGTCCAGCTCGGTGAGCACCTCGGCCAGATCCTTCCCGGCGTCCTCGGCGAGCACGTCCCGCACCTCGGCGAGACCGAGCCCCAGCTCGGTCAGCCGGCGGATCCGCGCCAGCACGACCGCGTGGCGGAGCGTGTACTGCCGGTAGCCGTTGGACAGCCGCTCCGGCTCGGGCAGCAGCCCCTGATGGTGGTAGTGCCGCACGGCCCGCGTGGTGACGCCGACGGTGGCGGCGAGTTCTCCGATCCGCATGGGACCAGTAGAAACGTTGACGCTGCGGCAAGGTCAAGCGACGGCGCCGCCGCGCGGGTGCCGATGGGGGAAGGTGGAGGCGGGGGCATGGAAAAGGGCTTGAAGGTGTTGCGTCCGTAGGAGTGAATGGGGCCGGCCTACGGCCTACGGCGTACGAGGGGGGTGCGGGGCGATGGCCGAAGAGGCTCTGTGGACGAAGGCGCGGCTGGGCCGTTGCGGCCCGGCGCTGCACCTCCTGACCGCCCGCTTCGACAAGCACGTGTACTCGCCGCACGCGCACGACGAGTTCACCATCGGCGTCTGCGTGGACGGCTCCGAACTGATCGACTACCGAGGCGGTCACATCCGTACAGGACCCGGCTCGATCGTCGTCCTGGCCCCCGGCGAGATCCACACCGGCGGCCCCGGCAGCGCGACCGACGGTTACGCGTACCGGGCGCTGTACGCCGAGCCGACCCTCCTGACGGAGGGCACGGTAGGAGGCGTCCCACACTTCCGCGAACCGCTGCTGGACGACCCGGAACTGGCGTCCGCACTGCTGCTGACCCACTCCGAACTGAGCGCCTGCCCGGACCCCTTGGAGGCGGAGTCCCGCCTCCCCTGGCTCCTGACGGCCCTGTCCCGCCGCCACTCCACGTCCCGCCCGACCTGCGACCAGGTCCCGGGCGCGGACGCCATAGCCCGAGCGGTACGGGACCGGCTGGCCGACGAGCTCCTGGAACCCCCGTCCCTCGCCGCCCTGGCGGGCGATCTGGGCCTGTCCCGCTACCAGCTCCTCCGGGCCTTCCGTACGGCGACGGGGGTGCCGCCGTACGCGTGGCTGGCGCAGCACCGGGTCTCCAGGGCCCGCCGCCTCCTGGACACGGGTCTGCGCCCGGCGGAGGTGGCTCCACTGGTCGGTTTCGCGGATCAGGCGCACCTGACGCGGTGGTTCCGGCGGGTGCTGGGAGTGACGCCGGCGGTTTATCGGAGCAGTGTTTTGGGTGGGGGCGTTGAGGGGGGACGCCGCGTGCCCAGGGCGTGACGCCGGCGGCGTACCGCAATAGCGTTCAAGACGCGGGCCGCTGAGCGGAGCCATCCTCCCTTCATGACTGCACGCGGCTGGTTCCTGTTCTCCCTCATGGGCGTCATCTGGGGCATCCCCTACCTGATGATCAAGGTGGCGGTGGACGACCTCTCCCCGTCGATGGTCGTCTTCACGCGCTGTGCCCTGGGCGCGCTCCTCCTGTTCCCCTTCGCCCTGCGAGGCGGCGGCCTGGTCCGCACGGTCCGCGCCCACTGGTTGCCGATGCTGGCCTTCGCGTGCATCGAGATCATCGGCCCGTGGTTCACACTGACGGACGCGGAACGGCACCTGTCGAGCTCGACGGCGGGGCTGTTGATAGCGGGCGTCCCGATCGTCGGCGTAGTCCTGGCGCGCTTCTTCGGGGACACGGAACGCCTGGGCGCGAGGAGGGTGACGGGCCTGGGTCTGGGCCTGGCGGGCGTAGGAGTCCTGACGGTCCCGCACCTGACGGGAGGCGACGCCCGCTCCCTGGCGGAGGTGTTCGTGACGGTCCTGGGCTACGCGACGGCACCGCTGATAGCGGCGCGCTACCTGAAGGACGTCCCGACGCTCCAGCTGACGGCCCCGTGCCTGGCACTGGCAGCGCTGGTGTACGCCCCCGCGGCGGCGATGTCATGGCCGTCGACGGTCCCGTCCACGTCGGTCCTGGCGTCGCTGGCGGGCCTGGGAGTGATCTGCACGGCGGTCGCCTTCGTGACCTTCCTGGAACTGATCAAGGAGGTGGGCCCGACGCGCTCGACGGTGATCACGTACGTCAATCCGGCGGTGGCGGTGGCGGCGGGAGCGCTCTTCCTGAACGAGGCGTTCACCCTGGGCATCGCAACGGCGTTCACCCTGATCCTCGCGGGCTCGATCCTGGCCACGGCGGCCTCCGGTCCGCGCAAGGGCACACGCCCGGTAGCATGGTCGACACGGCAGACGAGCCGGGCGGACGGCCGCGTGGAGTCCCCTTGACGGGGGCTTCCCGAGGAACGTCCGGGCTCCACAGAGCAGGGTGATGGCTAACGGCCACCCGGGGTGACCCGCGGGACAGTGCCACAGAAAACAAACCGCCCGGTGCTTCGGTGCCGGGTAAGGGTGAAACGGTGGTGTAAGAGACCACCAGCGCCTGAGGTGACTCAGGCGGCTAGGTAAACCCCACCCGGAGCAAGGTCAAAAGGGAGTCCCTTCCTGGGAATGGACGGGGCTCCTGCGCGGACGTTCGAGGGCTGCTCGCCCGAGTCCGCGGGTAGACCGCAGGAGGCCGACGGCAACGTCGGTCGTAGATGGATGGCCGTCGCCGGGGGGACCGTGAGGTCCTCCCGGACACAGAACCCGGCGTACGGCCCGGCTCGTCTGCCAGCAGGGCTCTGACCTGGCCTTATGGCATGTTCAGGGTTCTTTGTCGTGTTTTGGGCGTCTCCCGCCTCTACCCGCGAGCTCCCTAGGGTTCCGCGCAAGTGCGCACGCGTTGTGCACTGGGTCGCGGTGCTGGACGGTGGCTCGATGAGTACCGGCATTGAGTCCCCCCCGGGGGGTGCCCCTATGACTTCGGTCAAGGGGCAGCTGGGGTTGGTGGTTGGTAGACGGTGCCGTCGCGGAGCATCGCGAAGAGCACGTCCGCTCGGCGTCGGGCCAGGCAGAGGATGGCCTGGGTGTGGTGCTTTCCCTGGGCGATCTTCTTGTCGTAGTAGGTGCGGGAGACCGGGGCGGCCAGGGCGGCGAACGCGGAGAGGAAGAAGGCCCGTTTGAGCTGCTTGTTTCCTCTCCGTGAGGGCTGTTCACCGCGGATGGACGAGCCGGAGGTCCGGGTCGCCAGGGGCGAGGCCGGCGTAGGCGGCAAGGCGTGCGGCAGACGGGAACGCCATGCTGTCACCGACGTCGATTAGGATGCGGGCTCCGGTCCTGATACCGATGCCCGGCATGGACATCAGGACCTTGGAAAAAAGGGTGGGCCTCCAGGAGTTCCTCGATCCGGCGGGCCAGCAGTTTGCGCTGGTCGAGCACTGCCTGGAGGGAGGACGTAAGGCTGGGAACGATCAGCGCGGCCGCATCCGTGCCGGGGACGACGACGGTCTGCTCGTCGAGCGCGGTGAACACGGCGTCGATCAGCCGTTCGGCCATCCTGGGAGCCTTCGGACGGATCAGGGGGTGACGAGCCGTCGGCGTCCGGCCTTGCGGATCTGCGCGGGCGAGCCGAACTGGTGCAGCAGCCTGAGCGCGGCCGGGTGCTGCATGCGCGGGCCCAGGACCCGTTCAAGATGCGGGTGGATCTGTGTGAACAGGCCCCGCAGTTGGTTGGACAGGCGGGTGGCTTCGGAGGCGAGGTCGTCGTCGAAGCCGACGAGCATCTGCAGCTCGGCGATCGTGTCGTCGTCGAGGTCGACCGTCCGCAGTGTGTGGGGCATGGCGCGGGCGGCGTCGGCGATGATGAACGCATCCTTCGCGTCGGTCTTGGCCTCGCCGGGGTAGAGGTCTGCGATCCGGCGCATGGTCAGGCCGGGCAGGTAGGCGACATGGCAGCCGAGTTCGCGGGCGACGGTCAGGGGCAGGGCACCGATGGAGGCGACCTGGTCGACAATGACGAGGACGGTGCCGTGCTTGACCTGCAGTTTGGCGAAGACCTCGCGGAGTTTGGGTTCGCTGTTGGGCAGCCGCTTGTCGAAGGTCTTCTTCCCGGCCGGGGTTAGTGCGGTGGCGTGGTGTTCGCCCTTGCCGACGTCCAGGCCGAGATAGACGTCGATGTCACCAGTGTCGATCACGGGGTGTCCTCCGGTCGTACTCGTCCGGCCCTGCCACGGCACTGATCGCCACATTCACATTACGAAGAGCCTCCCGACGTGGGAAAACGCCGCAACTCCGAAGGCCGGCAGCCCTGTTGCAGGACTACGAAGACGGTCGTGGGGGGACTCGGCGGGTTCCGGTGATCGTCGCAACACGTAGTCGGTTGGTCAGGCAGCGAGCAGTTAGACAGAGGCGCGGCCGGGGCTTCCCAGCCGAGTGTCTTGCCTGGGCGACTGTTCGTTTCGACAGCGACGGCGGCGAGGTCCTCGCGGGTGTGGGTGGACAGGTCGGTGCTCATGGGGAAGTACGCAGCAGGCCGTTCGTGTTCTCGTTGGAGCCGCGTTGCCAGGGGCTGGCCGGGTCGCAGAAGTAGACCGGGACATTGGAAGCGACGGTGAACTCCTAGCGGGCGGCCATCTCGGAGCACTGATCCCACGTCAGAGACCGTTTCAGGCGCGGCGGCCGGGTTTCAACGGTTCCTGGAGGGCGTCGCGGACGCTGACGGATGTGTGGTCAGTCGGCAGATGGATGAGCATGCTGAAACGAGTGCTGCGTTCGACCAGTATTCCGATGGCTGAGCCGTTCTCCTTGCCGACGATCAGGTCGTCCTCCCAGTGGCCGGGAACGGCCCGGTCAGTGGCCTGCGTCGGGCGTTTGCTGATCATGACCATGAGCTGCGAGAAGTGCTACTGGCGCCGGAGTCGCTGCTGGGTCTGGCGTTGGGGTCTGCGAAGAGCCGGTCGTCGCCGGCGAAGGCGTGCACCTCGTCTGCCAGGACAGCCCGGATCACTGCCCAGCAGGTGGGCATGGTCCGCCTTCGTGGTCCGAGCCACTGGGCGTGTGCGGACGCGGGGCGTGATGTTGTTGAGCAGCGTGCCTTGAGCGGGTTCAGGGTGAGCACTGAGGTGCCATCACGTCCTGTGTCTGATTTGTTCTGCCAACTCGCCAACCTCTGACTTTAGTTGTATGAAAATCTGACTGTAATGTGGCATGGTCATGGGCTCAGTCGATCGTTTGGGATCGGCGCAGAGGTAGGCGGTCACGGAGGAAGGCACTTGGCGAGGCACGAGGGCAGCCGCAAGGGCGACGATCCTGCTCCCCTCCACGGTCCCTCGCGGACATCCTCGTTCGTGATGGTCCACGTAGCTCAATCGCCCGGAACCCAGCGCAATCTGCAGTACGGGATCGAAACTCGATCGTGGGGGTTCCCTGTAAGGAGGCCCGAGTACCGGTCCGCGTGCCCGCGCTTCGCCGTGCTGGCCACGGGAGTGGGTCCGCGCGTACACCTCGACATATGGAGTTCCAAGAAGATCACTCTGTACCTGTTCGAAGTACGTGAGAACTTCTACGAGGCAGAGGCTCCTCACTGGCCGGACGAGGAAGCCGAGAACGCCATCAAGTACCCGGTGCGCTTCGGCATCGAGCCGTTGGCTGTACTTCGCGACGTCCGTCTCGATGAGGACGGGCCGCTTGGAATGGCCGCCAGTGACGCCATACGTGTTTCGGGGACTCAACGAGGCATAGGCATGCTCGTCGACATGGATCCCCAGCCGTTGCTCGATGCGGCCGGGATTCCAGCGAACTGGTCGGAAGAGCAGACGGTGGCTCTGAACCGCACGCCCGGCTTCACCGCGGAGCAGGTGAAGCCGCCCAAGCCACCGAAGCGGCCCTCCAATGGAGCGGGCTTCGTCTCCGACCCCAAGAAGCGCAAGGCCATCGAACTGCACGCGGAGGACATGGCAGTCGCTCACTACGAGGGGGAGGGCTGGACGGTCGAACGCCTTGGCAAGCCGTACGACCTCCACTGCACCCGTGACAGGGAAGAGCGTCGCGTAGAGGTGAAGGGCACAACGGGAGCGGCCACGAGCGTGGACCTGACGATCAACGAGGTCGAGCATGCCCGGGACCCGCAGAACACCGTGGACCTATTTGTGGTCAGTGACATCAAGGTGGACTTGCGGACCGACACCTACACAGCGAGTGGCGGCAGGGTGTCGCACCTCCACGACTGGACGCCGGCTGAGGAGGACCTGAGGCCCAGGAGCTTCGAGTACCGCCTACCGCTCGCCTGACTGCCCAGATGCACCTTCAGGGGTTCCGGGAGTAAGCCCCCGCTAGCCCCCCTGCCTTCGAGTCCACCGCCCTTACGGAGATCTTCCGTGCCTCTTCTTCGCATGTCCGCACGCGCGCTGTTCGACCAGTGCAGTGATGGAGCCCTCTCTGAGCGACTCGCCCAGAAGTACCGCTCCGTGCTCTTCCAGGGCCCGTCGCTCAGTGAACGCCGCTCGTGGGAGAACAGCATCCCGGCCCTGGCAGAGGTTCTGTTCGATGCAGGGCTTGATGACGTCGAGGTGCTGATAGAGCACCGATTACCCCTAACCAGCCTTCGCGCAGACATTATTCTTGCTGGCTCCCACCCCACGACGGGCAGACCGTCCTACGTCATCGTCGAACTTAAGCAGTGGAGCGAAGCGCGCCTCGTTCCTGGCACTGACAATTTATGTCTAGTAGCGAGAATGGGCAATCGACCGGTTCTACATCCTGTGGCCCAAGTGCGCCGCTACTGCGACTACCTGCAGGATTTTACCAATGTGCTGAGTGATCAGGAGGACGTCGTCGCGGGCGTGGCCTATCTGCACTACGCAGCCGATCAAGATGTCAGTGAACTTTTTAGAGTACCCGACGCGAAGGCGCAACTCTTCACGGATACATCCCGCGGAGAACTTATTAGGTATCTACAGACCCGCCTTTCTGCCCTGGATGGTGCGGAAGAGGCTGATTATCTCCTGGATAGCCCCCGTGCTCCCGGCCGCCAGCTAATGCGTGCCGCCGCTGCCGAGATAATCGACGGCGGTGAGTTCCTCCTGATGGATGAACAAGAGGTGGCGGCGCGTTTGGTGAAGCGGGCGGCAAACCTGTCGCGACAGTCGGACCAAAAGGAAGTCATAGTGATATCCGGGGGTCCTGGTTCGGGTAAGAGCATCATTGCGCTGCACCTGATGGGACACCTCGGGAGGAACGGGCGAAGCGTTGTCCACGCCACCGGGTCCAAGTCCTTCACTACCACTCTTCGGCATGTCGTCGGCACTAAGAATGGCCGAATTCCAAAGCTTTTCCGTTATTTCTTCGACTTCACAAGTGCTGAACGAAACGGGCTGGACGTCTTGATCTGTGATGAAGCCCATCGAATTCGCCAGCGGTCGTCGAGGCAGGGCGCGTACGCCGGGCATCGGAGCGGTCGAAGCCAAGTGGAGGAGCTCATCGACGCAGCCAGGGTCCCCGTCTTCCTGATCGACGAGCATCAGGTCGTGAGGCCTGGGGAGATGGGAAGTGTCGAGACCATCGACGAGGCTTCTCGCACACGCGGGTGCATTGTTCGCCATGTCGATCTCAACAGTCAGTTCCGGTGCGGCGGGAGCCGTGCCTACGAAAATTGGGTCCTCCGTCTCCTTGGCCTTGAGCCCGGTGGTCCGATTCAGTGGCAGCCCGAGGAAGATTTCGAGTTGCTCGTCGCCGAATCACCCAAAGGTATGGAGAGCTACCTACGCGGTCGGCAGGAATCCGGCCACACCTCTCGCATGACGGCAGGATTCTGCTGGCGGTGGAACGAGCCGCGGATTGACGGCAGCCTCGTCGACGACGTGGTTATCGGGGAATGGCGCAGGCCCTGGAACCTCAAAGGTGAGCAACCTGTAGGAGGGGCACCCGTTTCCTCGCTGTGGGCCACTGATCCGTCAGGCTTCGGGCAGATCGGGTGCATTTACACGGCCCAAGGATTTGAGTACGCTTGGAACGGAATGATCTTCGGTCCCGACTTGGTGTGGCGCGGAAATGAGTGGCGTGCTGTTCCTGGAGAGAGCAAGGACCACGCCGTGAAAAAGGCGGAGCGAGGAGCCTTCGGTCGCCTTATTCGAAATACCTACAAAGTGCTACTCACGCGGGGGATGGTCGGTACCGTACTCTACTCAACCGATCCCGAGACTCAGGCCATGTTGGCC
Source organism: Streptomyces sp. NPDC002499 (assembly GCF_053595415.1). Classification (NCBI taxonomy): domain Bacteria; kingdom Bacillati; phylum Actinomycetota; class Actinomycetes; order Kitasatosporales; family Streptomycetaceae; genus Streptomyces; species Streptomyces sp. NPDC002499. The sequence continues at coordinate 187,201 of NZ_JBSFXO010000004.1, read as the reverse complement.
AGCCTGGTCCCGACTGGGATAAAGCAGGGCCCCTGATTGGGTGACCTTCGCCTTCCACTTGGTTCGCCGGTGCCCCCAAGGAGCCGGACGACGCCTACCTGCACGGTCCAGTACGCGGCAAGCGTGAGGGTTTCTGCCGTTCTAGGACAAACGGTTCTCGGCGAGCGTTTTCAGCGTTGCTTCTCCAGGGTGAGGACGGCCTTGGTGGTGACGGTCATGCGGTTGGGGCCGATGCGGGATCTGCGGAAGATCTGCCAGGACTCCAGTCGTGCCATGCCGCGTTCGACGGGCGCTCGTGCCTGGGTGACGGCGCGGTCGAGGGTGCGCTGGGTGGGGGCGAGTTCACCGCCGGGTCGGCGTCTGAGGCCGGTGGTGACCCGGGGGCCGGAGCCCGTGTGGGCGCGGTCAGCGAGGATCGGGACGCCTTGTCGCTCGCAGATCCGGACGATCTTGCCTCCGGGGCAAGCATCCGGGCCGTCTCCTCGTTCCCCCAGGCCGTAGCCCCAAGGCCTTCTTCATGTCCTTCTGGAAACCCCTGACGTCGCGTCGAGACCGTCGGGGTCTCGTCAACGCGCGCCGTTCCAGCCCCCTCCTGGCGCCACCTTGGGCTAATAGCGCTCCTCATCGTTACGCGCCCTCGGTCTCCTGCGGGTCACACAGTGCGAGCCATCAGAGTGCCCTCACGTGGCTCGTACTCATCCTCGACCTCGACCAGCCGCCACGCAGGGTGGAAGTCGCGATGGCCGTCGTACGCCGCAACGAGTGCGTAGATCGCAGGGCTGCGGAAGTCCCGCGAGAGTCCCGCGCACAACTTCCTGGCCGCCCTCTTCCAGAGGACGCGCTCCTCGTTGTCCTCCACCCTCCGCGGAAACTCCTCCACCCAGTCCATGAGCCGGCGCTTCGCCTCGACGTCGGCGAGGACACGAGCCTGCAACTTTGCCACATTCTGGTTCTTGCCGGGCTTCAGTGCGCGAGCCGCAGTTTCGTCCTCGTGAAGACGGGCCCAGAGGAACTGCATCATGGCCGTAAATTCGTCGTCTCTCATCGCATTACCCCCATAGTCGGCGTTGAGATGCCATCATCCACCAGACCGGTCAGTCCGTGAGCTTTTTCAGCGTGGGCCACTGGGGGACGCAGGTGAGGTGGTATAGGGGTCACAACGCGCGAGGGTCCTGTGCCGTTGGGGGAGGTGTTCGAAGCCTCAACCCATCGGCGCAGGAGCCTCGTTGGTTCCATATGGCCTGGTTGAGTGGGTCACGAGCTCCTCGTCACCTACGAGGGTGACCGACACCGCAAACTCCCGCCACACCAGCGTGCGCTCGTCGCTCTCGTGTACCTGCGCCGTCATGACACTCTCTCCCGCATCGCGGCAGGCTTCGGCATATCCGTCAGTACCGCGCACGCCTACGTCACGGCCGTCGTCGAACTGCCCGCCGACCGGGCTCCGGGTCTGCTGAAGGTACTGCGTGAACGGGATCCGGACTTCGTCCTGCTGCACGGGACCCTCGCCGAGTGTGACCGTGCCGGCGACAGCCGGGGTGGCTACTCGGCCAAGCACCGTCGGCACGGCGTGAACGTGCAGGTCGTCACCGATCCCGCCGGTGAGGTGCTGTGGATCTCGCCCGCACTACCGGGCCGCACCCCACGATCTGCCCGCAGTGCGCAGCCCGCAGCCACCGCATCGTCCAGATCTGTAGCGACAGGGCGTCCCGATCCTCGCTGACCGGGCCTATACGGGCGCCGGCCTCCGGAACACTCTGCCCGCGAGTAGGAGAGCTGCAGCATAGGTATCGCATGGTGACGGGCAAGTGGACGGGGCCGGGTCGTGGTGTCGGACTGGCGGCGGTGCCGTCGGCGGCGGAGCTGTTCCGAGCCGGCACCCCTGCCGACGCCGTCGCTCTCGCCCAGCAGCATCCCACCGCCCTCGCCGTGACCGAGCCGTGAAACAAACACGGATCCGGCCTGTCGGTGGGGCACGGTAAGGTCGGCCAGGGGATTTCGCCGTGAACAAGGCGAGAAGCGGACAGCGGAGGTCGGACGGTGACGGCAGCAGGATCGCGTCCGGTGCCCAAGCCCGGACCGCCGCGTCCGGCGCAGCAGTGGTTCCAGGATCGGCCATCCCCGTACCCCTGGGAGCAGGACGCTCTCGACCATGTACGGCGCCTGATGCCGGCCGCCGAGCCTTATCGCGCTTGGGCGACGTTCTCCTTCACCGCGCAGTCGGGCCGTATCAACGAGTGCGACCTGCTGATCGCGGTGCCCGCGGGCTTGTACCTGGTCGAGATCAAGAGCCACCCGGGGCGGCTGGAGAACAACGGATCCACCTGGAACTTTCGAGGCTCCGACCGCACCAGGACGATCAACAACCCGCTCCACTTCAACGACGCCAAGTCGAAGGACCTCAAGAGCAGACTCCTGTGGGCGGCGCGCAAGTTGGGCATCCCCGAGCGCTCCGTGCCACGCGTGGAACCGGCGATCTTTCTCTCGGCTCCGGACCTCGAGAGCCATCTTGACGATGTCCAAAGAGTCAAGGTCTACGGGCGCGACGACCGCCCCACCGGTCTGAAGCGCATCTGGCAGGACTTCCTCGGGCTGCCGCCGGACCGCCCCGACCGTCGCATCACGCCCGACTTCTCCCGGGACACTCTGCCGCGTCTGTTGAAGGCCATCGGCGTGCAGCAGTCCACGGCCCATCTCCGGTTCGGCGACGCCTGGAAACTGCAGCCGCATCCCCTGGACCGCGGGCAGTCCTGGGAGGACCGCCTGGCAACGCGCGACGACGGACTTGTGGAGGAGGAGGGCCGCGTTCGCATTTACCTGGTCGGCCACATGGCCACCGAGGCGGCGAAGAAGTCGACCGATCGCGCGGCGCGCCGGGAGTACCAGGTACTGCAGGGCATCACGCACCGCGGGATCGTCGAGGCCGTCGAGATCCGGGAGCACCAGGGCGGACCGGCGATCCTCTTCCGTCACAAGCACACGGACCTCCGCCTCGACCAGTATCTGGCCACCTACGGCGGCAAGCTCACCCCCGAGATCCGCCTCGACCTCGTGCGGCAGCTCGCCGAAGCGGTCCGCTACGCGCACAATCGCGCCCTCTACCACCGGGCCCTGGCGGCCAGTTCCGTCTACGTCTCCTTCCGCTCCGATGGGACGCGCCCCGAACTGCGCATCACCGACTGGCAGACAGCCGCCCGAGACTTCGACAGCAATGCCACCTTCTTCCGGTCCATCGGCGGTTCGGCGCTCGACGCAGCTCTGATCGAGGACGCGGCCCGCCTCTATCTCGCCCCCGAGACCGACCAGCCGTACGCCGATCCGGCCGACCTGGACATGTTCGGGCTCGGTGCCGTTGCGTACCTGATCCTCACCGGCCAGCCTCCCGCCACCCAGCGAAGTGCCCTGAGCGAGCGTCTGCGCACCGACTCGGGCCTGCATCTGTACGCCGTCGCCGACGGCTTCTCGGACGCGCTCGACGAGCTGGTATTCAAGGCGACCCGCTCCGACGTCAACGAACGCCTCGGCTCAGCCGAAGAGTTCCTCGACCTGCTGGACAGGGCAGAGCGCGCCAGCGTGCTGCCCGAGGCGCCCACCGCCATCGGCGTCGACCCGCTGGAGGCACTGCCCGGCCAGTCGCTCGACGCCGAATGGTCCGTACGCCGCGTCCTCGGCACCGGCGCCACGGCCCGCGCCCTTCTCGTGGAGCGCGCGGTCGAGGACGAAGACGGCGACGTACAGATCGACGAGTGGGTCTTCAAAGTCGCCCTGGACGAGCAGAAGGCGGAACGGCTGCGTGCCGAGGCGGGCGTCCTCAAGGATGTCGGCGGCGGCGCGATCGTGCAGCTGCGGGGCGAGGGGCTGCGCGAGATCGCTGGACGGACCGTCCTGCAGCTCGAGTACGCCGGTGAGCAGTCCCTGGGCGCCCGGCTGCGAGGCAAGGGCAAGCTGACCTACCACGAGCTGGAGCGCTTCGGCGATGACCTGTTCAAGGCGATGGACCAGCTGGCCGCCAACGGAGTCCTGCACCGCGACCTGAAGCCCGACAACTTCGGCATCCACCACAGCAAGGACCGGATCTGGCGTCTGAAGCTGTTCGACTTCTCCCTCGCTGACGCCTCCGAGCGTGACATCAAGGCGGGCACGCGCGGCTACCTGGACCCGTTCCTCGGCTCCATGCGCCGGCCGTACTACGACGACCACGCCGAGCGGTACGCGGCGGCCGTCACCCTGCACGAGATGGCTGGCGGAGAGCGCCCCATGTGGGGCGACGGACAGGTGGACCCGCTCACCAACGAGTCCGCCGAACTGTACGTCGCTTCAGAGCTGTTCGAGCCTGCCCTCAGCGACGGCCTTACGTCCTTCTTCCGGCGGGCGCTGCACCGCGACGCCGAGCACCGCTTCGACACGCTGCGGCAGATGCACGACGAGTGGCGCGAGGTGTTCCGGGCGGCCGACGCGACCAAGCCGGCCACCACCCCCGCTACGGTCGGTACTCAGGCCGAGGACGCCGAGGAGGCCCGCGACGCCGCAGCGGAGGCTGCGGACGCCGAGACTCTGCTGGAGGCCGCGGGCCTGTCGCCCCGGGCTGTGTCCGTCGCGCATGGCCTGGGCGCCACCAAGGTGGGGGAGCTGCTCAACGTCCAGCCGTACGCGATCTCGAAGGCGCGGGGCGCCGGCGCGCTCGTACGCAAGGAACTCAACCGGCGTCGCAAGCAGTGGGCGGTCGCGCTGCGGCAGCCCACCGGGGCCGACGCCCGCCCGGAGGTGCCGCCAGCGCGCGCGGACGGCGGCTCCGACCCGGACGGGCCGCTGGTCCTGTCGATAGACGACATGGCCGTCCGGCTCACCCCTGAGCCCGGTCGCAAAGGTTCCCACCGTGCGCCCGTGGTCCGGCTCACGCTGGGCCTGCCGCCCGAGGAGGGTGGGCTGTCGCCGTTGGGCCCCTGGCCGGTTCAGGCACGCATCGCCGACCACCTCAAGATCAAGCAGCCACCGGTCTCGCGCCACCACCGCATCGAGATCAAGCAGTGGGCCGAAGCGGACTGGCTGGGGCGGGTGCGCGACGAACTCGTCGACATCGTGACGGCGGCAGGGCGAGTCATGACCGCCCAGGAGGCCGCCGCTGAACTGCGCGTCCGGCACGGCGCGGGCGACGACACGCCCGAGCGCACGCTCGCCAGGGCGCTGGCCGTTGTACGGGCCGCCACCGAGGCCGAGTTGTGGGACGGCGAAGGCGCGGAGCAGCACGAGCCGCGACTGGCCGTGCACCGGCGAGGCGACACCGTACTGATCGCGGGGGAGTCGCTGCCCGGGACAGACGACCCCAGCCCCCGCGAACTGGCCGACTATGCGGCTGAGTTGGGGACGGAAGCGGAGCGTCTGGCGCGTCAGGAGCCGTTGCCGGGGCGGGCCGCGGTGGTCCGCGACCTGCGTGCGGTGCCCGCCCCGGAGGGCTTCGCACCGCTCGCGGACACCCGGCTGGTAGCCCTCGCAGCTGCTGTCGCCGTTGGGACCGAGGTCAGTCCCCGTCTTGAGCTGTATCCCCGTGACCTCAGCCTGGACCGCGCCCTGCGGATCTCGCAGGCGGGGGCGGGGGTACGAAGGGACCGCGGCATCACGGTCGCCGAGCTGCTGGCGAGGCTGCGTGCCCGCTTCCCGGTCCTCGACGCGCTCTCCGGGGAACGGGAGCCGACGTACGTCGAGCTGGAGGACCCCCTCAGGGAGGCGCGCTTCGAGCTTCGGTACGACACCAAGCTGGAGCGGTTCTTCCCGCCGGCCCTGGAGGCGGTCGGCCAGTGGACCTCTACCGGGACGGGCACCAGCTACCTGTCACCCGGGCATGGCGTCCCGGCGGTCGCGGAGGTGGACGGGGATCCGCATGCCGCCACCCGTGCCAGGCTCTCGTCCAGCGTGCAGCGTGGTGGATTCCTCGCGCTGACGGTGAAGGGCAGCCGGCTGCCGGGTGCGGCAGAGGCGGTGGCTGCGGCGTTCCCCGTCGAACGTGTCGACCTGGGGCGGGAGTTCCTCGCCGAGTTCCGTGCGCTGGCGGCGGAGAAGGGGCAGGACTGGGAGAAGGTCCTGCGCGCTGACGCGGGCTCCGCGCCGGGGCAGATCAAACGGGGTCTGGCTTCGTTCGTACGTGCGGTGTGGGTGCGTCTGGAGGCCGTCCTGCTGGAGCGGGCCGCGGCGCCGCGTGCGGTGCTCTTCCTGCATGACGCGGGGCTGCTCGCCCGGTACTGGGACGAGGGTGGCCATGACCTCCTGGTCCGGCTGCAGACGGCGGCCCGCCGACCGGCCGACGACCCGCACGGGCTGTGGCTGCTCTGCCCTGTGGACACGCGGACGCAGGTCCCGCACCTGGACGGGCGGACGGTCGAGGTGATCGGCGGGGACGGGGAACGGGCGTACCTCGACGGCGAGTTCCTGGCAGCGGTGGCTGCGGCGGCGGCCTAGACCCGCGCCCACTGCCAAGGGCGAGCGCAGGCCCCAGCCGGTTGTCAGTGGGTGCGCCTGGAAACGCCGCCCTTGCGGCCGATTCCGAAGGCCAGACGGTAGACGTCGGGGATGTCGACCGCGTAGTCGCGCAGGTCGGTGGCGCCTGCCGCACGCCGTGTCATCACGCCGAGCCTTTCCAACTCGTCGATCAGCTCACGGTGGTTGTCGACGTCCTCCGGGCCGCTGCCCTGCGAGCCGTTCGCCAGGACCTCGCGCAGTTTCCCGGAGAGGGAGGCGTCCCGCCAGTAGGCGAGGACCACGGACGGCTGCATCGGCACCTGGCCGCCCCGCAGTTGTTCGACGGCGACCGCGGCCCAGCGGATGTCCTCCGTGATCTCGTCCACGCGGATCTGGGAAGCGGTACTCACGGATGCCCGGATGGCGTCGTAGTGGAGGGCGTGCTCGTGTGTGGGATGCCGGTCCCGGGTGATTGTCGCCGCAGTGGAGACGGCCTGGAGCAGGGTGCGCGGGCTCACCTGGCCCCGGCCGTCCTGAAGGTGGTTGGGAAGCCAGGTGTACGTGTAGCCGCGGCGGTGGCTCGTGCCCATGTACTGGCCGGCCATCGTGACGAACAGATCGTGCTGGCGCTTCGGAGTGGCGATGACGTCGACGGGGGCGATGAACCGGCCTTCGCCCTCCCTGTTCCAACTGCCGGTCCACACCCGGAACTTCTCCGCTTCGGGGCTCGCGTGATTGCCGAGCTGGTGGTAGAGCAGGCCGTACAGGTTTTCCGTTGTCCAGGTCAGCTCGGTCGCGTTGGCGCCGAGTTTCGAGGCGTCGGGAAAGTGCTTGGGGGCGCTCTCGTACATGTCCGGACGGACGAAGATCTTCGCCCGGATCGCGCCGGTGCTCATGCGGAGATCGAGTGCCACCTCGAAGAGGCCGGACACCAGGCGGTCGACGACCTGCCGGTCGTTGTGGAGGTGCTCCAGGGCGTCGAAGATCAGCAGACGGGTGCGGCCGCTCTTGCGGGCCTCCTGGTCGATCGTCCACAGGGCGCGTTCGTAGGACTCCATGTGGTCGGCAACCCAGCGGACGCGCTTGTCCCAGCCTTCGATGCGCAGGATCTCAGGGACCTGGAGTCCCGTCAGGACGATGGCGGACCAGAGGTGCTGAGGTGTGACTCGGGGATCCTCCAGCAGCCTGCTGATGACGTTCTTGCTGGGGTGGTGCAGGTTGGGCTCGCCGCCCTTCGCGTGGCCCGTGGCGACCGTCATCCGTTCCAACCGGGGCATCATGTACGAAGCCGCCGCGATCTCGCGCATCCGGTCGTCGCTCAGGACCTTGGTCCACACGGTCTTGCCGGAACCGCGTGCGCCGCGCACCACCGTCACGTCGGGGTCCAGCGCGCGTCGGTGGCTCGACGGAGTGAACAGCCGTGTGACGTCGGGGCTCACGGTGTCGGCGTCGAAGGCGCTGCCGGGGGCGGTGGCGAGCAGCGTCCGGTACTCGTCGGTGGACAGCGCGTCCGTCATGACAGCTCCTCGCTCGGGAAGACGAGTTGTTCGACCTCTTTGAGGAACCTCTTGTACGCGGCTTCCACGAAGGGAAGTTCGGGCCAGTCGCGGTCCTGGAGCGGGTCGAGGCCGATCAGGTCGTGGCTGAAGAGGATGGGGATGGGCGCGTGCGGGGCCTGGTTGTCCTCCAGGGCCGGGTGGTACGCGGCCAGGTCCGCGCCCTCCGCGTCGTCGTAGAGCGTCTTGGCGAACATCAGCTGGGCGTTGTCGCGCAGCTTGTGCAAACGCTGTATGTCCCCGGCAGAGCGGAACATGGCGGCCACGATACGGAGGCGCTCGCGCAGGTCGACGGCCCGGTCCGGGTGCTGCTTCCACTGGGAGAGCAGCATGCCGTAGCCGTACCAGGTGGACGGGTTGTCGACGGCGAAGAGGAGGGAGAGCCCGCTGAGCTGGGTGAGGGTGACGGCGGCGATGTCGTGAATGCCGGCGCGGCTGTCGAGCAGGACCACGTCCGGTTGCCGCGAAATCTCGGCCACCTGTGCCTCGCAGGCGGCGATGGCCTCCTCCAGCCGTACGCAGAACGGCTTGGGCGCGCCGCCCGGTTCGGCGGCCGGCAGGTCGCTGTAGATGCGGTTCAGCTTCGCGAGGTAGTCGTAGTCGTCGCGGGGGCGGCCTCCGGCGGGCGCCAGCCAGATCTCCCCGTTGCCCTGTGAGGGCACGAAGAACGAGCTCTGGGTGACGAGGTCCAGCCCTTCGGCGTTGCCGACACCGGCTTCGACCAGGTGGTCGACGATGCCGTGATCGGGTAGTTCGTCGAAGCTGTGCAGGAGCGAGGAGACTCCCGGGGACTCCAGGTCGAGGTCGACGACGAGGACGCAGTGGCCCTTTTCGGCGAAGTGTCGGGCGAGGACGGCCGTGGCGGTGGAGCGCCCCACTCCGCCTTTGAACCCGTACAGCGCGACGCGTCGCTCTCGCACCTCGGGCTGCGGCGAAGCGCCCGGTGCGGTCTCCCGGGCCCAGTCTGCGCCCACGACGGTCCGTTCGAGTACGGCAACCCGGCCTCGGCTTCCCGGCTCGCCCTCGTCCTGCACGATGAGTTCGGGCGAGGCGAAGAACATCTCCGGTGCGAACATCGTGGACGCGGCCTGAACGGGCTGGGCGCCTGCGAAGGCCCGGGTGTCGCGTCGGAACTCCTCCGCGAGCGACGCCAGTTCCTCGGCCGACATCGGCTCGTCCTCGTCGTCGAGGAGGAGCGACGCGCGTCCGAACAGGTCGCGTACGAGGACGGTGTCCCTGCCGGTTTCGGCGGCTCGGTGGGCGTGACCCAGGGCAGCGGTCCACGCGGCGTCGAATCGGGTGGGGTTCATGGGGTGGGCGCCTGCTTTTCCACTTCGGCTGTGTCTTCTACTTCTGCTTGGGCTACTTCGCCTGCTGGTAGGCGGCGATGACGGTACGGGCGGCGGCGAGGTGACGCTTCACGCGCTGCTCGGATATCTGGCCGCTGTCACGGTAGCGGTGGGCCACGTCCCACTCGTCCGCGGATTCCCGGAAGGGGTTCTGCTGGGAAACCTGCGCGAGGACGGTGGCGCCACGGTGGCCGTGGGCGAGAAGGAGGAGTTGCTCCCATACATGCGGCATGTGACCGTGCTCGGAGGCCTTCCGCGCCTTCTGGATCTGGGTGTTGCTCGGCGCCGCTGGGTTGTTCCTGATCGTCGGGCTGTACGGAATCCCGTCCGGGGTGTCCTGTACGGAACCGAAGAAGTCGAGGAGCATCGCCTTGATGGCGCACTCGGCGGCGATACCGGCCAGATGGTCAGCGGGGCCGAAATGCTGCGATGACTTGGCGAGCTGCGTTGCCGCGTTGTAGTGGCAGTGGCCCGCCTCCAAGAAAGAGTGTGGGTGGGCGGGTGCGGGTGTCGGCGCGGGTGCCGGGGGCGCGGGTGTGGTGGAGGCCGCCGGGACCGGAGGAGGTGTCTGAGCCGTCACGGTGATCACCTTAGCGGCGTGATCATGGCAGATGAGAGTACTTTGCGATGACTCCTGCGGGATCTGTTGCGGTCGACGGTGCTGGCAGGATTGGGATGCGAAACCGTATGGCGATGTGCGGTGGGTGACGTGGTGCTGCGAGAGGGATGCGAAGAGTGACGGTCACGGGCCAGGATGCGCGGGCGGGGCTGGACCAGGCGGCGCTGCTGAAGGATCTGCGGCGGCAGGTCGTTGTTCTTGAGGACGATCTGCGTGCGCGTAGTGAGTCCGAAGAGGAGTACCGCGTCCGGCTGGAGTCCGAGTATCGGCGGGCCCGGGAGGCGCAACGTACGGCGGCGACGTATGGCGCGTGGCGGGACGAGCGGGTGACTCAGGCTGCGGTGGCTTGGGTACTGGCCTGTGTCTTCGTACGGTTCTGTGAGGATCACGGGCTGATCGAGGTGCCGTTCATCGCGGGGCCGGGGGAGCGGTTGGTTGAGGCGGAGGAGCGGCATGAGGCGCACTTCCGGGAGCATCCGGATCACAACGACCGGGACTGGCTGATTGCGGCATTCGAGCATCTTGCGGGTGCCCATGAGACGGTGGCCGGTCTCTTCGACCGCGCGCACAATCCGCTCTGGGAGTTGATGCCGAGCTATGAGGCCGCGACGGAGTTGTTGCGGTTCTGGCGGCGGTGGGATGCGGACGGGCGGATCGTTTACGACTTCTCGTATCTGGAGTGGGATACGCGGTTCCTCGGTGACCTGTACCAGGACCTGAGTGACCATGCCCGGAAGACGTACGCGCTGTTGCAGACGCCGGAGTTCGTCGAGGAGTTCATCCTCGATCTGACGCTGGAGCCGGCCGTTGCGGAGTTCGGGCTGGATCCGGTGGTGGAGGGGCCGGGGGGCGTTGAGCGGCGGGGGTTGCGGACGATCGACCCCGCGTGCGGGTCTGGGCACTTCCTGCTGGGCATCCTCGAGCGGCTCGTCGAGAAGCGGCGGGATGCGGAGCCGGGCACGGATGAGTGGTCGGTGGTGCGGAGGGCCCTGGAGTCCGTCCACGGGTGCGACAAGAATCCCTTTGCCGTGAGCATCGCTCGGTTCCGGTTGTTGGTTGCGGCTATGCGGGCTGCGGGGGCTGAGCGGTTGGCGGATGCGCCGGTGTTTCCCATCAATGTGGCGGTGGGGGACTCGTTGCTGCATGGGCGCGATGCGACGGGTATTCAGACGGATCTGGGTACGTTGTTTGCGGAGGTGGAGGAGGGCGGCTCTGGGGGTGGGGGGGCCTTTGTTTACTCTACGGAGGATGTGGGGGATTTCGCCCGGGAAGTTGATCTGCTGGGACGGGGGTCGTATCACGTTGTGGTGGGGAATCCTCCGTATATCACGGTGAAGGACAAGCAGGAGAATGAGAACTATCGGGCGGCATTCAAGGATTCTTGCGCCGGGAAGTATGCATTGTCGGCGCCGTTTGCGCAGAGGCTATTTGAGCTAGCCCTGAAAGGCGCGGGTGGCAGGACAGGTGGTGGTGGCTTCGTCGGACAAATCACTGCGAACTCCTTCATGAAGCGGGAGTTCGGCAAGAAGCTCATTGAGGTGGTCTTCCGGGAGAAGGTCGAGCTGTCGCATGTGATTGACACGTCTGGGGCATTCATTCCTGGACACGGAACTCCGACGGTGATCCTCGTAGGTCGGAATCGTCTGCCGAACCCTGAGCGGACTTTGCGAGCGGTGCTGGGTATTCGAGGGGAGCCGTCCCAGCCGGAGATCGCGGCGCAAGCCGCCGTTTGGCGGGCGATCGTTGACCAGGTAGGTAAGCCTGGCAGTGAGTCAGAGTGGGTGTCGGCGGAGGACGCCCCAGCTGACAGCTTTACTACGCATCCCTGGTCAGTGAGTGGCGGCGGCGCGGGGACGCTTCTGGAACACGTCGAGAGCGGTGCGGCCCGGAGGCTGTCCTCACGGGTGGAATCGATGGGCTTCCACGACATTCTTGGAGAAGACGAGGTATTCGCTTCTGGCACCGTGCCGACGCAGTGGAAGCAGGCTGCGGCTCAGTCGCGTTCGTTGGTCACCGGCGATGTACTACGTGACTGGGGACATGGTGAGGCGGCGGTGCTCTGGCCTTATAATGGACGCGCAGCTGATCTATCGTTGCAGAGCACTCCAGTCTTCTGGCCTTACCGCAGCACACTTCGTGCTGGCTTGACATTCGGCAAGACCAGGGAACAGCGAGGGTTGGCCTGGCACGAGCACATCATGCTCTCCTGGGAGCGGACTGAAGCTCCCTTTTTGCTCTCGTTCGCGTTCGTGGCAACGCATAATCATTTTGTGTTGGGCCGAGCTGGGAACGTGTTCAAGCACTCTGCGCCAGTGATCAAGCTGCCCAAGGGGACGCGGGAAGATGAGCACCTGGAGTTGTTGGCTGTACTTAACTCGTCGACCGCATGCTTCTGGCTGAAGCAGGTGAGCCAGGGTAAGGGTGGCAGCGGTCTCGGACGAGGCCTCCAGGATGAGGCGTGGGAGGAGCGGTACGAGTTCACGGGGACCAAGCTTCAGGAGTTCCCGTTGCCCGAGCGGCTCCCGCTTGCTCTTGGGCGTGTACTGGACTCTCTGGCCCAGAGGTTGGCAAGCGTTGAGCCCTCTGCTCTCGATGAAGCACGTGCTCCTACTCGTGCGGCCTTTGACCAGGCCCAAGCCGAGCACGACCGCAGCCGTCACACCATGATCGCCCTTCAGGAAGAGCTGGATTGGCAGGTGTACGGGCTGTACGGGCTGTTGTCCGAGGCCGACGTGGCGCGGACCACCGTACCGTCCCCCGGTCCAGACACCATCCCCGAAGTGAGGCTCGGCGAGCGAGCGTTCGAGATTGTGCTGGCTCGGAAGCGCGCGAACGGTGAGATCGACACCTCATGGTTCGAGCGGCACGGGTCGACGCCCGTCACTGAGGTTCCACGCCACTGGCCTGATTGGTACCGGGACATCCTGCAGGCTCGTATCGACATCATCGAGCGACGCAAGGACATCGGGCTCATCGAGAGGCCCGATTGTAAGCGGCGGTGGTCTGTCGAGCCCTGGGAGAAGAGGGAGAAGGCTGCCCTTCGTACCTGGTTGCTCGACCGATGTGAGGATCCCGCGCTGTGGTTCAGCCTGCGCGAGGGTGTGAAGCAGCCCCGTACCCTCACCGTCAACCAGCTTGCGGATGCGCTGAGTTCCGATTCCGACTTCAACGCCGTTGCCGCGCTGTACGCCTCCGATCACCTCAACAAGCCCGACCTCCCGCTCGGGCAGGTGCTCGCCGATGTCGTCTCAGACGAGCACGTGCCGTACCTCGCCGCCATGCGGTACAAGGACTCCGGCCTCCGTAAGCGTGAGGATTGGGAAGACGTTTGGGAGAAGCAGCGGGAGGAGGACCGGACAGGGCAGCAGCTCGCTATTGCCGTACCGCCGAAGTACTCGTCCGCTGACTTCATCAAGACCTCCTACTGGTCTAACCGCGGCAAGCTCGACGTGCCCAAGGAACGGTTCATCTCCTATCTGGAGGCCGGACCCGATGCCGACCCGACCGTGTTGCTCGGGTGGGCCGGGTGGGATCACAAGGATCAGGCTCAGGCGCTCATCAACCTCATTGAGGACCGTACGGAGCAGAGCGGTTGGGACACCGAGCGGCTCACCCCGTTGCTTGCTGGGCTGTACGAGGTCATGCCCTGGGTGCGGCAGTGGCACGGTGAGTACGACGCCGAGTGGGAGTCCGTGCCGGCGGAGGACTGCGATGCATTCCTCGACGAGCAGCTGGGCAAGCATCGGCTCAGCGCGACGGAACTCAAGGCCTGGCGGCCAGTGAAGCGGGCGCGGGGGCGTAAGGCTGCCGCTTCGAAGAAGGCGAGCGCCCCGGAGCAGCCCGCCCTCGACGTCGAGTAGGCATAACGTGGCAGTGGGGCTGACGGAATCCAGAACTCCGGCAGCCCCACGAACGTTGGGCAGGTCTCAGATTCGGGCGTCTGCGGCGTACGCGACGAAGGTCGACCACGTGGTGCGGGAGAGGGCGAGCTGTCCACCCTCCTTGTCCTTGGAGTCCCGGACACGGACAGCTCCAGGGCAGTTAGCGACCTCGATGCAGTTGTCGCCAGAGCTGCCGCTGTAGCTGCTCTTGAACCAGTCCAGTTCGGTGCTGCTCATAGTGCTCCTCGCATCTGCTCCAGCAGGCTCACGGTGGCTTCGCGGCCGAGTGCCTGCGACCGCAGCTTGCCATAGCGCTGAAGCATTGCGCTCACGTCATCTGGGTTGGTGAGCAGGACGCTCGACTGCTGTCCCTCGGTATAGCCGATCCACTGGTGTTCTGTGGTCTCGGCCAGGTACATCTGGCCATCAATACCGGCGTGTTCCTCTTGCCGTAGGGGCATGATCTGGAGTTCTACGTTGCGTAGGCTCCCGACCTCCAATAGACGGTCGATGAGGGTCCTGGTGACCTCTGCGCCACCAGCCCATCGCTCCAGGATGGCCTGCTCGATGATGAAGCTGAACGCTGTGTTCTGCCTTTCCTCCAGTAGCCGCTGCCGCTCCAGCCGCGCCACCATCTGTTGCTCGATCTGCTCCTCCGTCAGCGGTGGCAACCGACGTTCGAAGATTGCCCGGATGTATGCCTCAGGCTGCAACAACCCGGGGATGGCCCGGCACTCGTATGTGTAAAGCGAGATCGCCTCCTCCTCGATCCCCGCCCACTGCACGAACCACGACGCCAGCCCCTGCCTCCGCGTCAGATGCCGTGCCGCCGCCTTGAGGACTTTCGGCGCATCGAGGACCACCCCCGCTCGCTCGATGAACCTCACCGACGGGAACCGTTTCCCCTGCTCCAGCTTGGCCACCGCATGCACCGAGTACCGCACCAACGGTGCGAACTCCTCCTGCGTCAGGCCCGCTTCCTCACGCAACGCCTTCAGGACCGCGCTGAAGCTCTTGAGGCCGTCCGACACTTCCGGTTCACTGCTCGCGACGCCGTCCAACACGCCCGGCCCACCTCCCACGTACCCCACCAGGACATCAACCCACCCATGGTTACGAGGCGTCACCCACCCTGTCCACTCAGTCAACCCACCCAGCCGCGGCTGTACGAGTGTCGTGCCTGTTGAGGCGCTCTCCCTCCCACGACGCTGGACCGCATGACCGCACCTCAGGCCCAACCAGCCGTCACCGTACGTATGTTCTTCCAGCAGCTCAGCGCCACCCGACGCGGCGCCCGCCTCGCCCGCCACCTCGCCACGCACCAACTCGACGTCTGGGGGATCCCGTTCGGCTCGGCCCTCTCCGACACCGTGGCCCTCGTCGTCGCCGAGCTGGCCTCCAACGCCGTACTCCACGCACGCGTACCGGGCCGTGACTTCGCCCTCCGCCTTGAGCACCGTGCGGACGCACTCCGCATCGAGGTCGCCGACGCCCGAGGCGACCGCGGCCCCGTTGCCGCAGCGCCCACGACCACAGACACGACGGCCGACCACGACCACGGCCGTGGTCTCGTCATCGTCGACGCCCTCGCCTCCCGTTGGGGCGTCACCGACCGCTCCGGGCCTGGCAAGATCGTCTGGGTCGAGATCGACCTCCGCCGAAGCTGAGCCACCACCATTGACCCTCACGGCATCGGAACCGCCGGCGGGCTCGCCTGCTGCCAGTAGTGCAGCACCGGAGGATGCGCGACCTCCTCCCCGAGATCGGAGGTCAGCAGGTGATGCCGAGCGACCGCGTCGTCGACGATCTGCCGCCACCACTCCAACCGGTCCCGGCCCGCATCGGCCGAGATCAACTCGTCGTGCAGCGCGTACAGCTCACACGTGTTGTGCCACTGCGACTCGCGCACATCGGCGTTGCTCTCGCTGAAGCGCGACAACTCCGCGCCCTCGCACACCGCGCACCCGCACGTCCACGGATCGACGCGCGCGAACCAGTTCTGGAGCACCTCCACCCGGTGGTACTTCAGCAGCTCGCGGACGAGCACCACCGGATACGGCCGCCAGCCCCGGCCCTTGCGGCGCGGGTCCATGCCGTGGCGGAGCATGGCGGTGACCCCCACCGCCGTGCCCAGCGCCCCGTGCGCCAGCGCGTCGAACGCCGCCAGGTCCGTGCGCCACAGCAGCAGGCGCGGGCATGACCGGCACAGCACGCGCAGCCCCTCGGCCACACCCACCCGCTCCAACGGGTCCTTGTAGTGCTGCATGATCAGCGCCACGGGATGCCGGCTGGCCCGTACCGCCTCCACCAGGTGCAGCAGCGACTCGTCCCGCAGCCAGCGGTAGCTGCATGGCAGCAGGACGACCGTGTCTGTCCGCTGCAGCCGGTTGGCCTGGGTGATCACCGCACGCAGGACGCGGGCGTCGCCGTCCTCGTCCGGAGGTATGAAGCAGGTCGGGGTGACCGCGAACGCCGCCTTGTTGGCTAGCTGGCCGTTCAGGACCTCCTCCAGGCCGGAGAAGTCGAGCGCGTGCCAGCCGTCGGCGGCCTGATAGCCGAAGGGCCGGTCGACGGTCGCGACCCGGTGCTCGTGGCCGCCGTAGTCGACGGCCACGACCGTGTCCGGGTAGCTGTTGCGTATGTTCCGGCACCGCGACGCCGCATCGAAACCGGTTAGAAGCAGGCCGCCGGCGTTTCCGTCGATGTGCGGCAGCATGCCGATCGCCGACCTGTCGTTCACCATGATCAGTAACCGGTCGCGCAGTAAGCCCTCGATCCCGTCGCCCCCCATGGGGTCCCCCTCACGGTCATGAAACACGTCCCGCTGGTCATGAGTGTCGGAGCCGGTCGAAAAGGAGCGCAAGACGGTCACATGCGGGCGTAAGCGGTTCTCGGCCAGGCCCTCGACAGCGCCGCACCCAGGCGAATGTCACGGTGCGCTGCCAATCCGTTGCATCCCGCGACGATTCCGTCCGTGTGAGTCGCTCAACGTGACACTCGCGTCACGGAACTTGCGTCTGGCCAGGCACAAGGCATCGCAAGACTGGCAAGATTGGACGTCGCGCGCGAGATCAGCGCGCTCCGACTGCTGCCGAGCGAGGGAACGAGAGCCGGATGCCCACCAGCGAGCTCTTCCTGAAGGATGTCATCGACATCAAGGAAGACGTCCATGCCGGCGATTTCAAGGTCGAGCTGTCCGGTGGGTTCACCGAAACCGATACCCGCGTCGCCGAGTACGTGGTCACCGAGCAGCTGCAGGGGGCCTTCCGGAGCGCGCTCGGGCTGGTCGGGGCGGCAGTCAGGTCAGGGAACTCGCACGCCGCCTACCTGCACGGATCGTTCGGTGCCGGTAAGAGCCACTTCCTGACCGTGCTGCACGCCGTCCTGAACAACAACGCGGCGGCCCGCTCCAAGCCCCGGCTGCAGGAGGTCATCGCCGAGCACGACGACTGGCTGCGCGACAGCCGGTTCCTCATGGTGCCGTACCACCTCGTCGGCTCCACGGACCTCGACTCGGCCATCCTCGGCGGGTACGTGCACGCGGTGCGCTCTCAGCACTCGGACAAGCCGACCCCCGCGGTCTACCGGGCCGACTCCGCGCTCGTGGACGCGCGCAGGCAGCGGGAGTTCCTGGCCGACGACGCGAAGTTCGTCCAGTGGCTCGGGGGCGCCGCCGCCGCCGTGGCTCCGGGCGGTGGTGCCGTCGGCGCGGACGGCGATGACGACGACCTCGACCTGCTCGACGCGGACGACGCGGCCCCGGCCGCGGGCAGCTGGACCTCCGCCGACCTGAACCGCGCCTTCGACGCGCCCGCCGGCGACCCGTACCGCGAGGCACTCGTGTCCGCGCTGCTCTCCGGGCCCATGGCGGCGTACGCGCAGGGAGCTCGCGGCGACAAGGACGCCTTTGTGCCGCTGGAGAACGGGCTGTCCGTCATTTCCCGGCACGCCAAGTCCCTCGGCTATGACGGCATCGTGCTGTTCCTCGACGAGCTGATCCTGTGGCTCCAGGCGCACATGGGCGAGCAGGACTTCGTGCGCGACCAGGTGCAGCGGCTGGTCAAGCTGATCGAGTCCGGGGACACCGACCGGCCCGTGCCGATCGTGTCTTTCATCTCGCGTCAGCGCGACCTGTCGCAGCTCATCGGCTCCGACGTGGCCGGCGCCGAGGTGCAGAACCTGGAGCAGCAGATCGAGTACCTGGCCGGTCGCGTCGACGTCGTCAACCTGGAGGACAGCAACCTCGTCGAGATCATCAAGCGCCGTGTGCTGGAGCCGAAACCCGGGATGGAGTCGGCCCGCGACGAGGCATTCACGCTCGTCGAGTCGTCCAAGGACGAGGTCCGGCAGGTGCTGCTTGACGCCCACGGGCGGACCTCGGCGAGCTGGGACGACTTCCGCACCCTGTACCCGCTGTCGCCCGCGCTGCTCAACGTCCTCGTGGACCTCTCCGGAGCGCTGCAGCGCGAACGCACCGGTCTGAAGCTCGTCCAGGAGTTGCTTCGGCGCCGTCGCGACGACCTGAAGATGGGAGAGCTGATCCCGCTCGGCGACCTGTGGGACGTCATAGCGTCGGGCACCGGCGAGGCGTTCACCGCCAAGCTGCGCCGGGAGTCCGAGATCGCGCACCGCTTCCACGCGCGCGTGCGAGCCCATCTGCTGGAGAAGTACGGGTCCGTTGACGATCCGCGCTACCGGCGGGACGACCGGCTCGTGAAAACGCTCTTGCTCGGCGCGCTCGCGCCCAATGTGCCGGCTCTGGCACGGCTGACCGGTGGACGGCTCGCCGCGCTCAACCACGGTACGATCCGGGCGCGGGTGGGGTCGGCCGGATCGATCGCGGTGAAGGCGCTGCGCGACCTCCAGGCCCAGGGGTTCGGAGAGCTGAGGAGCGAGGGCGACGCCGACCCGGTGTTCCATCTGCACCTGTCCGACCTGGATGTCGAGCCGCTGCTCGAAGAGGTCCAGGGGGTCGCGGACAAGGTCGGGCAGCGGCGGCAATGGGTCAAGGATCAGCTGTGGGAGGCCTTCGGTATCCGGGACACCCAGGCGTTCGTATGCGAGCGCGAGATCGTCTGGCGGGGCACCAAGCGGACCGCCGAGTTCGTCTTCGGGAACGTACGCGATCCGCATCTGCCCGACGAGCAGTTCGAACCGCAGATGGACGGCAACATCCGTTTCGTCCTGGACTATCCCTTCGACGAGCCTCAGCGCTCGCCCATTGAGGACGTTCAGCGGATCGAGGCACTGAAGCGGTCGGGGCGGACCGGGAGCACAATCGTCTGGCTGCCCGACTTCTTCTCCGAGCAGCGGGCCCGGCAACTCGGACGGCTCCTGAAGATCAACTATCTGCTTGAGCGTGACCGGCTCGACGACGTCACCGCCACCCGCTCGACCGAGGAACGAATCCAGATCCGCCACCAGCTCAAGGCGCAGAGCGACAACCTCACCACCCAACTCTCCGCTGTTCTGGAGCAGTTGTACGGGATCAGTAAGGCGGAGGCCGCGAACGTCGGAGCCGAGGTCCCGGCGGACCAGCACGTGTGGTCGCTGCGGCCCGGCTTCACGCGGAAGAAGCCTGAGCCCGGGATCGGCTTCGAGAAGAACCTCTACGCCCTCGCCGACGAGATGTTCGCCGTGCTCTACCCGAAGCATCCCGACTTCGATCCCGCCCTCACCCGCAAGCCCGTCACTCTGCGCGAGCTGAAGACGGCGCTCGAATGGATCGGCCGGGCCATGGAGAGCGGCGAGCGCCGGGTCGTCGTCGACAGCCACCAGCTGGCCATAGTGAAGAAGATCGTGCACCCGCTTGGACTGGGCGAGGTACACGATGGTCCGCTAAACGTCAGCCGCGACTGGCGGCTGCGGATCAACCAGAAGGCCGCCGACGGCCACGCCGGGACGGACCTGTCCGTCGAGGACATCCGCAAGTGGATCGGCCAGCTCGGGTTCACCGGCCTGGAGAAGAACGTCAGCAACCTGATCATCGCGACGTACGCGCTGCTCGACGACCGGACGTGGGTGTACCAGACCTCGCCGCTGCAGCAGGCGCCGGAGCTGGAGCGGATCGGCCCTGGCTATGGTCTGCGCGCCGTCGAGAAGCCGACCGACGAGGAGTTCGCGACCGCGCGTGAACGAGCCGGCAGGATCTTCGGGGTTGCCGTACCGCCTGCGCTCATCGCGCTGAACGTCGCCAAACTCGCCACCGGCGTAAAGGAAGTGGCCGAGAGGCACCGGGACGCCGTGAGCGGGGTCCGGTCCGTGCTGCAGAGGCGGGCCGAGGAGCTGGGACTGCGAGGTCCGCAGGGAGCGGACGCTCCACGGATGAAGTCCATGAAGGCCGCGGCGGACCTGGTGGCCCGGCTCGCCCGTAGTGACGATACGGCCGTGGTGGTGCGCGAACTCGCGGCGGTGGCCTACGACGTGACCGACCCGGAGATCGGGGCAGCCCTCAAGCAGGCGCCCGAAGTGCTGGCCGCGCTCGACGACACCAACTGGAAGCTCCTCGACAGCGTACGCGGCTTCGCCGGGCGGGACGACAGCGTGGGGGACCGGGCGGCGCGGCTGATCCGCGTCGTCGAGGAGACAGCCAACGACCACGAGCAGGCCCGTTCGCTCGTCCCGGTGCTCGACCAGCTCCAGGACCGGGCGCTGGCCCTCATCAACGACGTGGCACGCTTGGCGCAGGTGGCCCAGCCCGTGGCACCGCAACCGCAGCCGACGGCAGACGACGTCAGCCTCACGGAACACGGGCAGCCGGCCGTCCAGTCGGGGCCTGGCGTGACGGAGGTCGTGCCCCAGCGGTCCGACGGTGGCGAACGGACTGCCGACGTACCTGCGCAGGACGTACGGCCGGGCGCTCCGCATGTCGTCGAGCCCACTCGGCTCGAAGCAACTCTCGCCGCCACAGTCGCCGATGTTGAGGACGAGATCAGGTCTTACCTCGCCACTCATCCGGGCACGCGCATCCAGGTCACCTGGCGTCCCGTGCCCACCGACGGCCAAGAGGCCGGTCACTGATGGCCGCTCTGCCCCAGGTGGGCCGCCGCACCATCGAGGCCCTGCTCGCCACGCACGCCTCCGGGCTCGGAGACCGGCGGCTCGTCCTGGTGCACGGGCGCTACACGGCCGGCGCGCCCGAGGAGTTCACCGTGCGGACGGGGGAGGAGACGCGGCGAGTTCGCGTCAGCCACCAGGCGTCCGTCCTGGGCATCCTGGAGGAGTGGACGAGGCACCGGGAAGAGGCGGCCGGTGCGGACATCCTCGTCGTCACCACCGGTGTCGACGACGGTCAGATCGGCTGGGACCTGCGTGGGCAGGCGGTACGGCGGCAGACGCTCACGGTGGAGAACGCCGAGATCGTCATGCAGCGCTTCGGCGCCGCCGGACTCGACCCACGCATGTACGACGAGGGGTGGCTGCTGGAGGCGCTGCTCGACGCCGAGCCCTCGCAGGGCTGGAAGCGTGCGGGCTCCGTCCTGACGCGGGACGCGGCCCTGCGCGCTCTGGTCGTGGCGCGACTCGGGCTGGGCAACGGAGATGGCGAGGCGGGCCCGGCGGCAGGAGCTGTCGTCGATCTGGACGCACTTCTCACGTGGTCCCGTACACCCGCGGGGCCCCTGCGCTTCGCGGAGCTGGACAAGACCGAACGGGACGAGCTGAAGAAGTGGCTCGGTGAGACCGCCGGCCCGGCGGCACCGGTTCTGATGTCCCTGGCGGAGACCGGGCACGGACAGGACGCGATGCCGCTCGGTCTGCTGGGAGCGGTCCTGCGCGATCCGGCAGTGAGCCCGGACGTGGTGCTCGCCGTGGGCGGGCTGTTCGGGCAGGTGATGCCGCGCCGGACCGAGCTGCAGTCCTTCACCGAGGCCGTTGAAGGCGCCCTCATCCGCTGGATCGGTGAGGCTCGGCACAACGCCGAAGCCCGGACGCGAGTCTTTGCCGTCCTCAACCGCGCTGACCAGCTCGCCGAGGGCGCCGGACTCACCACTGCCGTCGAATCCAACCGCTTTCTGCCGTCCAGCTTCACGGCCCAGCTGCGGCACGTGGCGGCAGCGGCCCGCACCTCCCCGGCAGCGGGGGAAGCCGCCCTGGCCGAGCTGAGCGCGCACATGCTGGCCCGGCTGAACACGGACCGCGTCGGCGTGGCCGAGATGGCCGTACGGGTCGCCCGCTGGCTGGCTCTTCCGCGCCCGGCCGTGGCGTCGGTGGCGGCCGGAGTACGGGACCAGGCAGGGGACTGGGGTTGGGCGGACCGGGCGCTCGCGGTGCTGTGGGCCGGAGACCTCGCCGGGGACACCGTCACGGGCGAGGACTTTCGTGCCCTGTACGAGGCGGCCCGGGAGCGGCGCGAGCGGCTGGACGAGGAGTTCGCGCGGAGGCTCGCGTCCTGGACACCGAATGCTACCGCCCTCCATCCCGGCGGCTGCCTGGTCGTCGAGAACGTAATGGCCGAAGCTGTCAGGCCGCTGGCCGGCGACACGGCTCCGCTTGTCCTGGTGCTGGACGGCATGAGCTGTGCGGTCGCGGCCCAGATCGGCGAGGAGGTCGAGCGCGAGGGCTGGACCGAGATCGTGCCCAGCGAGGCGGGCTCGGCGGATGCGCCGCAGCGGATGGCCGCGGTGTCCATGCTCCCCTCGGTAACGGAGGTCAGCCGCGCGTCCCTGCTCACCGGTACGCCGGTCAAGGGCGGGCAGACGAAGGAGAGTTCGGGCTTCTCCGCTTTCTGGAGGCAGCGGCGACTCGACGCAATGCTCTTCCACAAGGCCGGGATAGAGGGAGGGGCGGGAAGGTTCCTCTCCGAGGAGATCATGGCCGCGCTGGCCTCGGAGGCAGTGGTCGGCGTCGTGCTGAACACCATCGACGACGCCCTGGACAAGGGACAGCAGGGGCGGCGTACCCAGTGGAGTCTGGGTGACGTCACATACCTGCGGGAACTGCTGTCGGCGGCCAAGGGGTACGGGCGCCCGGTCGTGCTCGTCGCGGATCACGGGCACGTGCTGGAGCGCGGTGCGAGTGAAGGACCCGTGGGGGACGAGGGCGAGGGGCCCGGCTCGGCCCGATGGCGTACGGGCGCGGCGAAGGACGGCGAGGTCCAGCTGTCCGGGCCCCGCGTGCTGGAGGGCGGCGGCACCATAGTCGTGCCCTGGCGGGAGGACATCCGCTACACCGGCCGCCGGGCCGGGTACCACGGCGGAGCCTCGCTCGCGGAGGTCACCGTGCCGCTGCTCGTCCTGGTGCCTGACCGCGACATGGTGCCGAGAGGGTGGGAGGTCTTGCCTCGGGAGCAGGCCGTCCCGCAATGGTGGGCTCCTCGCAAGGTCGGGCTGCCCGAGGACGTTGCCCTGCAAGAGGCACCGCGGAAGCCGAAGCGAGGGAAGCCGAAGGAGCAGTCGGCCGGCGAGGGGCTCTTCGCGGCCGCCGACCTCGTGGCACCTGCCGCGGACGGAGCCGCACCCGCCACCCTGGGCGAGCGTGTGGTCGCCAGCGAGGTGTACGAGGCGCAGAAGGAGTACGTACGCAAGGCACCCGAGGGCAAGGTCGTGGCAGCGGTCATCGACGCATTGGCCGGGGCGGGCGGCACGATGTCACCGGCAGCCCTCGCCGGGGCCATCTCGGCGACCGGGCGGGTGCGGCGCAACATCGACGGGTTCATCGCCACCCTGCAGAGGCTGCTCAACATCGAGGGCTACCCCGTCCTCGGCTTCATCGACGCCGGGCACACGGTGAAACTCGATCTGACCCTGCTGCGCGACCAGTTCTTCCCGAAGGAGAAAACGTGACGTCGTCGCCCGACGTGAGCGCGGTCCGGCGGCGGGAAGTCGTCGACGCACTGCGCCGGGGCACCGTGCCGCACTCAGGGCTCGACCTCTTCGCGGTCGGCCTCGACCGGTTCACCAGTGCCCTCGACGAGGATGTGGCCACGGTGGCGCGGGGCGGAGCCGCCTTTCATGCCATCCGTGGCGAGTAC
Organism: Streptomyces sp. NPDC002499; assembly: GCF_053595415.1. NCBI lineage: Bacteria > Bacillati > Actinomycetota > Actinomycetes > Kitasatosporales > Streptomycetaceae > Streptomyces > Streptomyces sp. NPDC002499. The sequence goes on along the minus strand of NZ_JBSFXO010000004.1, from coordinate 163,373 downwards.
GGATCCGGCAAGACCTTCTTCGCACGCTGGCTTGCCGAGCGCGCCAAGCGCGCCGGGCTCGCCACGGCTGAGGTCCAGATCTCCGAGACGGAGACACCTCTTCACCGGCTGGAGACGGTGTACCGACGGCTCACCGAGCGGCTGTCCACGGCGACCCACCAGCCCAGTGCGCTGCGCGCGATCGTCGACTCCTGGTTCTACACGTTGGAGGAGGAGGTCCTCGACAACGGAGACGTGGACGAGGAGGACGAAGCGGCGCTGGATGAAGCTGTCGACGCGCTGATGGAGCGTCGGCTCGCCGAAGTGGCCCGCACCACACCGGCGTTCGCCGCGGCCCTACGCGGATACCGGCGCGCGGTCGCGGCCGACGACACGGCGACTGCGGAAGCCCTCATCGCCTGGCTCGGCGGTCAGAAGTCCGTCGCCGCATCAGCACGCCGGGCCGCCGGGGTACGGGGTGACCTCGACCACTTCGCGGCACTCGCTTTCCTGCAGGGTCTGCTCACCGTGCTGCGGGACTGCGGCCACCCCGGTCTGCTGCTCGTCCTCGACGAGATCGAGACCCTTCAGCGGGTGCGCGGTGACGTACGGGAGAAGGGGCTCAACGCACTGCGGCAGCTTCTCGACGAGATCGACGCGGGGCGCTTCCCAGGGCTGTTCCTCGTCATCACGGGGACACCGGCCTTCTACGACGGTCAGCAGGGCGCGCAGCGGCTTCCGCCACTCGCGCAGCGGCTGGCGACCGACTTCACCACCGACCCGCGCTTCGACTCCCCGAGAGCCGTCCAACTGCGACTTGCGGGCTTCGACCTGGAACGACTCGGCGAGTTGGGCAGGCGCGTGCGCGACCTGTACGCGGGCGCCGCCCGGCATCCGGAACGAGTCGAGCAGCAGGTGGACGACGCGTATCTCATGGAACTCGCCACTGCCGTAACCGGCGGACTCGGGGGCAAGGTCGGGGTCGCACCCCGTGTCTTCCTGCGCAAACTCGTCGCCGATGTGCTCGACCGGGTGGACGAGTTCCAGGACTTCGATCCACGCAAGCACTACGCGCTCACCATCACGGACGGCGAGCTGACCGAAGTGGAACGCAACGCGGCAGCCGCCCGCGCGGAAGACATCGACCTGGAGATGCCGTGAGCGGTATCGACGACCTCGAACCCGCACTGGTCCACCACGTCGTCAACACGCTCGGCTGGCCCGGACTGCGCCCTCTGCAGGAGGAGGCCATCGGGCCGCTGCTCGCGGGAGACGACGCGATCCTTCTGGCGCCCACTGCCGGAGGCAAGACGGAGGCCGCGTCGTTTCCGCTGCTGTCGAAGATGGTGCAGCAGAAGTGGTCGGGGACGTCCGTCCTCTATGTGTGTCCGCTCAAGGCTCTGCTGAACAACCTGCTGCCCCGGCTGGAGACGTACACCTCGTGGCTCGGTCGCACGGCCGCGCTATGGCACGGGGACGTCACCTCCGGCACGCGGAAGCGGATCCTGGCCGCCCGGCCCGACATCCTGCTCACCACGCCGGAGTCGCTGGAGGCCATGTTGGTGAGCGCCAACGTCGACCACACCTCCTTCTTCTCCGGATTGCGCACCGTGGTCGTCGACGAGGTGCACGCCTTCGCCGGGGACGACCGGGGCTGGCATCTGCTGGCCGTCCTGGAACGGCTACAGCGTGTCGTCGGACATCCCATTCAACGAGTCGGGCTGTCCGCGACGGTCGGAAACCCGGACGAGCTGCTGCTGTGGCTGCAGGGATCTGGAGCGGGCAAGCAGCCGTCCGCGGTGGTGGCACCGCACCTCGCCGATCCGAAGCCGGAGACATCGGCAGCGGCGTCGCCGGCCCCGACGGACATCCAACTGGACTACGTGGGATCCGTCGACAATGCCGCCACCATGATCGCGGCCCTGCACCGCGGCGAGAAACGGCTCGTCTTCTGCGAGTCCCGCAGGCTCGTCGAGGAACTGGGCGAGAAACTGCGCGCCAAGGGCGTGACCACCTTCCTCTCCCATGCCTCTCTCTCCGTCGACGAACGCCGTCGCGCGGAACAGGCTTTCGCCGAGGCCCGTGACTGCGTGATCGTCTCCACGAGCACCCTCGAACTCGGCATCGACGTCGGGGACCTGGACCGGGTCATCCAGATCGACGCTCCGCTCACCGTCGCCTCCTTCCTGCAACGGCTGGGCCGCACCGGACGCAGGCCCGGAACGTCCCGCAACTGCCTGTTTCTCGCGCTGGATCGCGACGGACTGCTCGGAGCGGCGGCTCTTCTCATGCAGTGGTCGCGAGGCTGGGTGGAGCCCGTCATCGCCCCGCCGGAGCCGCGGCACATCGTGGCCCAGCAGCTTCTCGCGCTGTGCCTGCAGGAACCGCGGGTCGGGGACCGTCTCTGGCAGGAGTGGTGGAACGGCCTCGGCCCGTTCGGCCAGTCCGCCGAGCCGATCGTCCGTCACCTGGTCGACAACGGCTACCTGGACCAGGACGGCGGACTCCTGTTCATCGGCCCCGAGGCCGAACGGCGCTTCGGGCACCGGCACTTCATGAACCTCACGGCGGTGTTCACCGCACCTCCGCAGTTCACCGTGCTCCAAGGCCGTAAGGAGATCGGCAGGACGGATCCGAGCCTGCTCACCGAACGGATCGACGGACCGCGGCGGTTGCTCCTGGCCGGGCGGAGCTGGCAGGTCACGTACATCGACTGGAAGCGCAAGCGGTGCTTCGTCGAACCCGTCGACGGCGGCGGCAGAGCGAAGTGGAGTGGCGCCGGACTCGACTTCGGCATCTCCTTCGAACTGATGCGAGCGGTCCGGGATGTGCTCCTCGGGGCGAATCCGCCGGTGGACCTTACGGCGCGTGCGGAGAAATACCTGGCCGAAGCGCGGGAGCACTTCATGGAAGAGGTGCATCCCGGAGGCACGGTGATCATCCGCGGCTCGGGTGGATACCTAAAATGGTGGACTTGGGCCGGCCATCGGGCGAATGCCACGCTAGCGGCGACGCTCGCCGAGGTTGCCGTACCTGCCCAGCAGATCAACGACTGCTGGATCCGTCTGCGTGAGGACCTCACCCCCGACGATTGGAAACAAGCTTCGGCAGCAGCCCCGGACCACCTGTGTCTGCCGGAGGTCGACGAACGGGCGGTCAAGGGACTGAAATTCGCGGATGCATTGCCACCCCGGCTCGCCGAGTCGACGCTGGCGAGGCGGCTGGCGGATCTGGAGTCGGCAGCGAGAGTACTTTCCGAACCTGCGCGGTTCGTTGTGCGTCCACAATGAGTACCTGGACCCCGCCAAGAATTGCGTCAGCCTGTCAGGCCTGGGGCCAAGCAGGCTTTTAGCGAGCCTCGCGCGAGCGGCCGATACCGCGTCCGGTCGAGCCGCCGCTGTGTGCTGCCGCTTACCCCCGAGGCAATGCTCGCTGCTTCAGGGGCACCTCGACCACGCAGATGAGCCGCCCATGGCTCCTGGAGCGACTCTTGGACGCCACGGACCGACTGCCCCAGAAAGCGACAAAGCACCGCTGGACGGTTTGGTGCCGAGGCAGGAACTCTCAGCGGCGGGGAGAGACGGGACGCATCCGCGCTTGAGTAGCCGTCAAAGTAGCCACGTTGATGGGGGCTACGTCCGTCTGTGCAGGTCATAGCGCTACGATGACTCTCCCCGGCGTGCAGCTCGACTCGTCTGCCGCTACATGCAGCCCTTCCTTGAAAGGGGCCTTTGATCTGTGCCGGAGGCCCTTTCCAGTCTATCGGGGGTTTGCCGCGCCGGGCGGCGGAAAGTCCCTCGGACAGGGCTGAAAGTCAGCGGAAAGTCCCTCGGGTCTTGAATGGTCTCTGCTCGGCGGGAGTACGTGGCCACGATGCGGATCCCTGGGGGGAGCGCGCTACCCCACAGACCGAGATGAGTTGCCGCGCGGCCGCTGCGGGAGACCGCCCTGTGCGGCCGCAGTCGCGAGAGACGTGGAGTGCCACGACTACAGCCCAGGCGCACTTGTCGATCTTTGCCTTCCCTTGATGCTGCCCATACCTCCCACATAGACGCCCTCCGTAGCCTCTTCGGTTGGCATGTGCACAGAGTGAAGTACGGGGGTGGACGGCATGTCGGATCTGAAGAAGGAAGCTGCGTCCATGCACAAGGCGGCCTCGGGGCTGCGTGGCGTGGGGCAGCACACGGCGAAGCCGTTGCAGCAGTTCCAGGCGCAGAGCCATGACCTGGGCGCGCTGGGAGCACTTGGCTCATTGCTGGGGGCGAAGGGCGAGATAGAGCAGGGCATGACCACCCTGGCCAAGCTCACCAAGCAACTGGGCGAGGAATGGGACGTAGAGGCGAAGCTGATGGGCGAGGTCTCCGACGCGTTCGATCTGCTTGATGTGCTGATCGCGGCCGCGGCCCAGGGCGAGAAGGACTGACCGGGCGTGGTCGACCTCAACCCTTTGCACTACATCAGCAAGTTCAACCACATGTTCGGCGACTCGGTCGCCAGTGGTCTTGAGTTCCTGGGCATCTCGGATCCGGCGGTGGATCCGGACGGGGTGCGGGAGATCGCGAAGAAGTGGCGGAGCCTGGCCTCGGGACTGGACGACGCCGCGGCCGCGGCCGAGCGGGCGCTGCGGGGCGTGGAGTGGGAGGGCAAGACCGCCAAGGCGTTCGACAAGCGTTCCAAGGCGGCCCGTAAGCAGGCCACGGAGATGGCGCACGCGCTGCGTGAGGGTGCCAAGGCGCTTGACGACTTCGCGGACAAGGCACACGAGTTGCTGTCCGAGATCGGCGTGATGCTGGCGGAGATCGCTGAGTTCGAGATCGCGGGACTGGCGTTGTCGGTGCTGACCGCGGGTGCCTCGGAGGTTGCCTCGACGCTGCTGGCCGGCGAGCGGGCCCTGAAGGTGCTGGCGCTGGTCGGGCGGATCGAGGAGGAGGGCACAGCCCTCGGGACCGCCGTGCGCGGGATCATGGAGGTCATCCGGGGGGTGGAGCGGGCGCTAAAGGCGCTCAAGGAGATCCGCGGGGTCGCCGAGGTCGCCAAGCTGGCCAAGCAAGGCGCGGCCTTCTCCGCGTTCACCACGCTGCTGGAGGACCCGGGCGCGTTCAAGGACCCGGAGAAACTGGCCGGCATCCTCGCCGAGGGCGCGGTGATGGGCGTCGGATTCGGGGTGCTGGGCAAGGCGCTGGGCAAGGGGTTGAAGGCGCTGGGGCCGGCGGCGCTGGCAAGGCTCGGCAAGTCGATGGGGTTGGACTGCGCCGCGTTCGAACGGCTGAAGCTGAACCCGGGCTTCAACAAGCTGCCCGCTTCGGTCCGCAACATGGTCAAGACGTTTGTGCGGGACCCGATCGACGTGGCCACCGGCGACATGGCCCTGCCCCGCACCGACGTGATCCTTCCGGGCGTGCTGCCGTTGGTCCTGGAGCGCACGCACGTATCGTCCTACCGCCATGGCGGCTGGTTCGGTCCCACCTGGGCCTCCACCCTCGACCAGCGCGTCCAGGCCGACGACGAGGGCTTCGTCTACGCGGCCGCGGACGGCGCACGTCTCTGCTTCCCGGTCCCCGACCCCGACACCGGCGAACCCGTCCGACCGGACACCCCCGGCTCACGCCTGCTGCTGTCCTGGGACACCGAGATCGACGGCGGTATCCGCGTCCACGACCCCGACACGGGCCTGGACCACGTCTTCCACAGCCCAGTGCCCGCGGCCGACGACACGGCCGTCGACCTGCCGTTGCAGTACATCCAGGACCGCAACGGCAACCGCGTCACCATCGAGTACAAGACGGGCGACATCCCAGGAGCCGTCGTTCACTCCGGCGGCTACCGCATCGCCCTCGACCACGACCCCGCCCGCTCCCGCATCACCGGTCTGCGTCTGACCGACCCCGCCCACCCGGACCGGCCCGGCACCACCCTGGTCACCTTCGGTTACGGGGAACACGGCCACCTCACCGAGGAGACCAACTCCTCCGGCGTGCCCCGGCGTTACACCTACGACCCCGAAGGCCGCATCACCTCCTGGACCGACCGCAACAACACGACCTACTGGTACCGGTACGACGACCGAGGCCGAGTCACCGCCACCGGCGGCACCGCGGGCGCCCTCGCCTCCACCCTCGCCTACGACGAGGAATCACGCACGACCCGCGTCACCGACTCCCTCGGCCACGTCCGTACCTATGAACACAACGAGGCGCTGCGCCTGATCCGTGAAGCGGACCCGCTCGGCAACGCCACCCGCCAGGAGTGGGACGAGGACCTCCAACTCGTCGCGGTGACAGACCCGCTCGGCCGCACCATCCGCTACGAACGGGACGAGAACGGACGGGTTGTTTCCGCCACTCGACCGGACGGCCGGACGACTCAAGTCGTCTACGGCACGCTCGGGCTGCCGGTGACCGTCATCGCCACGGACGGCAGGCAGTGGGACTGCGCATACGACGAGCGCGGAAACCTGACCTCCTCCACAGCCCCGACGGGAGCCGTGAGGAAGTCCGCCTACGACCGCGCCGGCCGCCTCACCAGCGTCACCGACGCACTCGGCCACACCACCCGCATCCAGTCCGACGCCGCCGGAGTTCCCGAACTCATCACCGACCCGGGCGGAGCTTCGACCCGGCACACGCTGGACGCCTTCGGCCGTCCCGTCGCACTCACCGACCCGCTCGACCACGTGACTCGCCTCGAGTGGACCGTCGAGGGGAAGTTGGCTCGCAGCACCGCCGCGGACGGCACCACCGAGTCGTGGACCTATGACGACGAGGGAAACCGCACCGGCCACACCGATGCCCTGGGCGCCGTCTCCCGCTTCGAGTACACGTACTTCGACCTGTTGTCGGCGCGTACCGGCCCGGACGGCGTTCGGTACACCTTCGCCTACGACACCGAGTTGCGCCTGATCGGGGTCACCAACCCCCAGGGTCTGACCTGGAGATACGAGCACGACGCCGCCGGACGGCTGGTCACGGAGACGGATTTCGACGGCCGCACCCTGACCTACACCTACGATGCGGCGGGCCAGCTCATCAGCCGCGCCAACGTGCTCGGCGAGACGATCCGCTTCGAACGTGACGAGCTGGGCCGGACAACCCTCAAGGACGTGGCCGGCCAGGAGACCACCTACGCCTACGACCTGACCGATCAGCTCGCCAGGGCCACCGGTCCGGACGGCACCACCCTCATGCTGCTCAACGACCGTCATGGGCGCCTGAGCTCGGAGACGGTCAACGGCCGCACTCAGACCAACACCTACGACATCCTGGGCCGCCGGACCAGCCGCACCACCCCCACCGGGGCCACCACCACCTGGTCCTACGACGCCACCGGCCGCTCCACCGGGATGCAGGTCTCCGGCCGCAGCATCGACTTCTCCTACGACGAAGCAGGCCGGGAACTGACGCGCCGCATCGCCGGGACAGCCACCCTTGAACACGGCTTCGACGCCGTGGGCCGCCTGACCACGCAGTCGGTGACCCGAGAGGATGGCCGCACGCTACAGCGCCGGGCCTACAGTTACCGCGCCGACGGCTATGTGACCAGCATCGACGATCAGCTCAACGGCACCCGCCACTTCGACCTCGATCCGACCGGCCGCGTCACCGCAGTCCACGCCCACGACTGGACCGAGACCTACGCCTACGACAGCGCCGGCAACCAGACACACGCCACCTGGCCCGCCCAACACCCCGGCCACGAGGCCACGGGCGCCCGCACCTACACGGGCACCCGGATCACCCGCGCGGGCAACGTCCGTTATGAACACGACGCCCTCGGCCGCATCACCCTGCGCCAGAAGACCCGCCTGTCCCGCAAACCCGACACCTGGCACTACCAATGGGACACGGAAGACCGCCTCACCCAGGTCACCACCCCCGACGGCACCCGCTGGCGCTACACCTACGACCCCCTGGGCCGCCGCACCGCCAAACTCCGCCTCGCAACGGATGGCGAAACCGTCGCGGAGCACGTCGACTTCACTTGGGACGGCGCGACACTCTGCGAACAGACCACGCGATCCGCGGACCTCCCCAACCCCGTCACCCTCACCTGGGACCACCAGGGCCTCAGACCCATCGCCCAGACCGAACGCATCACCGTGGCCGACGCACCCCAGCAGGAGATCGACTCCCGTTTCTTCGCGATCGTCACGGACCTCGTCGGTTCTCCCCGTGAACTCGTCGACGAACAAGGGGACATCGCCTGGCGCGCCCGCAGCACCCTCTGGGGCGCCACAACCTGGACCAGCGATGCGACCGCCTACACTCCCCTTCGCTTCCCCGGGCAGTACAACGATCCCGAAACCGGCCTGCATTACAACTACTTCCGCCACTACGACCCCGAAGCCGCTCGCTACGTCACCCCTGATCCCCTCGGTCTCGCCCCCGCTCCCAACCCCAACACCTACGTCCACAACCCGTACACCAGGACCGACCCACTCGGTCTCGAAGAGTGCGGCGAGGACCTGATCTCGGTCTACCGCAAACAGACCGACCACCCACTGAGCCAGCGGATTCACATCGGTGAGAACGGCGAGGTGACGATCACCGGTAAAGGCAAGCTCTATCTGAACATGAGCGGCAATATCAATCACACGTTGGAATACCGGGGTAACGGCGGCCAGATCGTCTCCTTCAAGATCTCCGAAGACTACTTGCTCAAGGTCCGTGAATCCGCTCTGCCGCAGAACAAGGATGATCATCCTGACGGTGACGCCTTCACGCGCACGGAATGGAAAGGACTGCTCCAGGAGTACCCGGAAATCTCCGATCCGACCAAGGGGAAGGATCTCTACGGAGTCCCGGCCAAGCTCCTCAACGAACTCCGCGACAACATCGTCAAGGGTTCCGGACGTGTCGAACAGGAAGGATAGGATCCTGCGATGATCCACAGCGAGGAGAGTGTCGCTGCCGAACTGGACCGAGTTCGGCAGCGCCCCGCGATCGAGTCGGCTCCGCCGGTTCTGGCCGCTTTCACCGTCGATGTACTCGAGGGGACCTCCGAGGCGTACGCGCTACGCGTACGTCGCGTCCTGTCGGCCGCCCTCCACCTGGCCTGTACGGCGGAGTTCGGCGACGAAGACCTGCCGACGGACGAGTTCCCCGACTGGTTCAAGACGGTCTCCGTCCGGGACGGTGAGATTCCGCCACAGGAATTCGCCCGACGCGGCCGCACCGCGTATGTGGACCGTAGCGGTGGAGGTCCTTGGTCCTTGCAGAACTGGATCTATCGGTTCGACCCGGAAGAGGATTCTCGCGGCTGGGAGTTCTGGGACATCGTCCAGGTGGGGCCGTCGCGGCTCCGCGTCTGGGTCGACAGCTGGGGGGAATCCTTCTTCGGCTCCCTTGAGCTGCTGTGGCTCCTGTACACGGCCGGTGCCACACACGTAGAGGGACCGGAAGTTCACAAGGCGGGTACGTGGGCGTCCGAGGTGCGCGATCGGTGACGGAGGCGGAGCAGGGGCGGATGGTGCGGGCGGCATACGCCGATTCCACGATCGCGGTGTAACTCCCGTGCGTCAGCGGGTTTCTGAAGTAGGCAGATCACACTTGGCGCTTCAGTGGAGTGCACCCGGTCTGGGGCGAACCGTCATACGTCGCGGTGGAATTGAAGCAGTGGAGTCAGGAACTGCCTCACGAACACGTGAATCGGCAGGCCGGAGCGGCATATTTGCAGAGCGCCACCGAGTTCGGCGTGAGCGGGCTGAGAGAGATCGAATGTGACGGCCACGGACTGCTCTTCATCGCGTGACGCCGAGGCGCCTTCCTCAACCACCTTCGTTCGAGGCTGAGCGACAAGCGCTTGGGAGCTCGGGCGGCGGACGAGACCGCTTGAGGCCGCGTGCGGCGAGTCGGGAACGGATCGCGTCTCCCTGCCGACAACGCGCAGGTGCCGCCCGCCCAGCCGTCAATGCTCGCGGTCTACACGATCACCGTCGGGTTCGTCTGCAGTATCCGAAGGCAGCTCGATTGGGCGCGGACTCGGACATCTTCGAGCGCAGCGAGCAGACCGTCTGGCCCGGCAGTGACGAAGACCCCGGCGTACAGCCTGACTCGTCTGCTGCTCTATGTTTTCCGCAGTCGCGCAGCCCCGGATCCACTAGGCCGTTGAGACGTGGAAGTTCATGACGTCGATCTTGGTGATCGCACGCCAGTCGTCCGCGCTGTACCCGTCCCAGTCCTTCGCCTTGCGGTCGGCCGGGAACTTCGCGGCCTGGTCGGAACCGACGAGGACGAGCAGGTAGGTCTCGCTGATTCCCTCGACGCCGGGATAACCGACCGGGTGGTTGTCGTCCTCCCAGCAGCCGCTGGACGTGGGGCTGACGGGTGTGCCCGGATAGAAGCGGCCGTTTCCCGGGTGTCCAAACTCGTCTTTCGAATCGGGGTCGGGCCGGGTGACGAGATAGAGGACCTGGCCTGCCGGGATGTTGAGGCCCATCTGCCCCTTGACGCTGATTTCGGGGCTTCTTGCGGGGCCGCCCACCTGCGTGTAGACGCGGGGCGCCTCGTGGTTCGCGAAGAGCGTCTCGTTGTAGCGCTGTGACGGCGGCTGATTCCACGAGTCGGCGAGCCGTTGCAGATCGCACGGGTCTTCGGTTTTGAGCTCGGGCGAGACCTGTGTGGAGATCGAAGAGCCGGTCGGCTGATCCTTGGTGTCACCGTCATGAGCGAACAAGGCTCCGGCGGTCGCGGCGCCTACGGCCGCCAGCGCGCTGATGGACGCGATCAGGATCCTGGTCCTGTTGGCGCTCCTGCCTCCCTCGCCCTGCGGTTCGTTGCTCGTGGTGTCGTCATCGGAGCCTATGTTGGTGCTTGTCACTTTCATCCCCCTCGTGCAGAAGTCTGTAATATCAGCGCTTTGTGTGACTCGTAAGAGGGTGTTGGAGTGAAGGGGGCGTGCGACTGCTAACACGTGCGCTGTTGTGTCAACTTCTGCGTGACACAGCTGAATGGCTCGGCAACCTGACGGCCTCCAAGTGACCGCCGCCCAAGTCAACCCCGCCCCGTCCCGTAACCGTTGCCGCGTCTCTTGACATGGACCAGACCAAAGGAACACGCTCCGGAGAGCGCTCTCACCTCCACCCCGCAGGGACACCACCTGACGGAGCATCGTTCAAGTGGTCCTCCTTGCCCCCCACAAGGGGAAGGAGCACGGATGTCCATCAGAGACATGAGCTCGCACCTGCTTTCGCTGTTTCCGCGCCGAAGAGGCAGGCGACGAACCGGCGTTGGCCTGCTCGCGGTGGTGTCGGCCCTCGCGACCGTCGCGCTGGCCGGTGCCCCCGCCGCCCAAGGAGCCTCCGCGCAGGCCCCGGTGACGACCATCGCGGCGCAGCCCGCAGCGGCCGCCGCCCCCGCCGCAGTACCGGCCCCGCCCGCCGGTTTCACCACCACCTGGAGTGACGACTTCTCCGGTGCCGCCAACACCGGGTTGGACACCGGGACTTGGCGTTACGACGTGGGTGAGGGCTGGACCTTCGGTACCGGTGAGGTCGAGACCATGACCAACAGCACCGCCAACGTTTATCAGGATGGCAACGGCCACCTGGTGTTGAAGGCTCTGCACACGGGCTCCGACCCCGTCGCCGGGTGGACCTCGGGGCGGGTCGAGACGCAGGCGGACGGGTTCGGGGCGTTGCCCGGTGGTGTCGTACGGATGCAGTCGTCCATTCAGCAGCCGAACGTCAACACGGCTAATGGTCTTGGGTATTGGCCCGCGTTTTGGATGTTGGGTTCCCCGTTGCGGGTCGGCACCGTCTGGCCCGGGTCCGGTGAGATCGACATCATGGAGGACATCAACGGCCGCAGTTCGACCTTCGGGACGCTGCACTGCGGTGTCAGTCCGGGCGGGCCGTGCAACGAGTCCACCGGTGTCGGATCCGGTGAACGCGCCTGCTCCGGCTGCCAGACCGGGTATCACACGTACGCCGTGGAGATCGACCGCTCCACCTCTCCCGAGCAGATCCGGTGGTATCTCGACGGGGCCCTGTTCTACACGCTCAGCTCCAACCAAGTCGACGCCACCGCCTGGTCCAACGCGGTCGACCACAGCTTCTTCATCATCTACGACCTGGCCATCGGCGGCGCCTTCCCGGCCGCTTACGGCGGCGGTCCCACCGCGGCCACCGTGTCCGGCGGTTCGATGAACATCGACTACGTCGCCGTCTACAACAAGGCGCCGGCCGGCACCACGGGCACCAACATCGCCCAGGGCAAGCCCACCACGGCGTCGTCGGCGGAGAGCGCCTCGTTCCCGGCGTCCAATGCCACCGACGGCAACATCAGTACACGGTGGTCCAGCGCGTTCAACGACCCGCAGTGGTTGCAGGTCGACCTCGGGGCCACTTACAACCTCACCCACGCGACGGTGATTTGGGAGGCGGCCGCCGCGTCGGCCTACCAGATACAGACCTCCGCGAACGGCAGTACGTGGACCACGATCTACTCCAACAACAACAGTCCACAACTGCTCCAGGACACCGCGCTGTCGGGCTCCGGGAGATACGTGCGGATCTATGCGACGGGGAGGAATTCGGCATACGGCGCCTCGCTCTACGAGTTCAGGCTCTACGGGTCGACCACCGGCGGGAACCCCGGGCCGGGGACGCTGCTGTCGCAGGGCAGGCCCGCCACCGCCTCCTCCTCGGAGAACGCCAGTTTCACCGCTCCGATGGCGGTCGACGGCAACACCGGTACTCGCTGGTCGAGCGCGTTCAGTGATCCCCAGTGGCTGCAGGTGGACCTCGGCGCCACGCACGCCATCAGCTCGGTGGGGCTCAACTGGGAGGCCGCGTACGGGACTTCGTACCAGATCCAGACCTCGGCCGACGGGGTGACCTGGACGACCGTCTACACCACCACGGCGGGAAGCGGTGGCAATCAGACGCTGGCGGTCACCGGTTCCGGGCGGTACGTGCGGATGTACGGCACCGCGCGTTCCACTCAATACGGCTACTCGCTCTGGGAGTTCCAGGTCTACGGCACCTGATAGCGCCCCAACCCCGCTGCCCTGCGGCTCAGTTCGTCAGTTCGTCAGGTCGTCCGTCCGTCAGTCCGACGAACATCGTGCTGTGCAGTGTCCGTACGTGACGGCACGCGATGTCGGCCGCCAGGGCGGCGTCACCCGCGCGCATCGCCTCGACCAGAGCCCGGTGTTCGTCGTTGGACTCGCGCAGGGCGGTGAGGGGGTAGGGGAGGTAGTACGCGTAGAGCCTGCGCAGGACGGTGGCGTACGTGTCCACGGTTTCGGCCAGGCCGGTGGTGCGGGCCAGGGCGAGGTGGAACCGTTCGTCGCAGGAGTGGAACTCCGCCCAGCTCTCCGCCTTGTCCATGACCTCGACGAGTTGGTGGAGTTCGTCGAGGTCCGCGGTGGTTGCGGCGCGGGTCGCGAGGTGGGCGATCCCGCACTCCATGACGAGGCGTTCGTCGATCAGGTGGTGCACCTCGGCGGCCTGCCCGCGGTACACCTCGGCGGCGTCCACGGCCTTCCGGGTCGGCTGCTCGGCCACCAGCGTGCCGCCCTTGCGGCCGCGTCTGCGCTCCAGGACGCCGTCCGCACAGAGGGAGCTGAGCGCGCGACGCACGGTGATCTCGCCGACGTCGAGCGCCTGGGCGATGGCGTCGGTCGGCGGCAGCCGCTCGCCGGGGGAGAGCAGTCCGAGATCGACCGCCATGGCGATGCGGGCGCGCACCGTGTCCAGGGCCGTGAGTCGGCGAATGCCTTTCAGCTTGGGCGAGTTGAGGGAGAGATCGATCTCCTCGGTGCTCGCCGGTGCGGGTTCGTCCGGGGTGCCGACCATGCCCTCAAGATAGCGGCCAGGAAAAGTGCTCATAATGAGGCCATTGTATAAGGGCTCATCTTGAGCTAATTTCCTGCGTATGTCCCGACCGCTCCCCGTCGCCCTGGTCCAGGCCCCTCCCCGCCTGGCCACGGACCCCCTGTCCGGATTCGCCGCCGACGTCGAGGGTGTGCTGGCGCGCTTCCCGCAGACCCGGCTGATCGCCTACCCGGAGCTGCACCTGTGCGGCGTCGACGGCCCGGCCGTCGAATCCGAGAGCCTGCTTCAGGCCGCGGCGGAGCCTCTCGACGGCCCGCGCGTGAAGCTGCTGGCCGAGCTCGCGGGAGATCTGGGCGTCTGGCTGTTCCCGGGCACCGTGTGCGAGCGCGGCGCGGCCGGCGAGCTGTTCAACACCGCCCTCGCCTTCTCCCCGCAAGGGCAGCTCGCCGCCCACTACCGCAAGGTCTTCCCGTGGCGGCCCTACGAGCCGCACGCCCCCGGTGACCGCTTCGTCGTCCTCGACCTCCCGGAGGGCGGACGTATCGGATTCGCGATCTGCTACGACGCCTGGTTCCCGGAAGTGGCCCGTCACCTGGCCTGGATGGGCGCAGAGGTGATCGTCAACCCGGTCATGACCACCTCGGCGGACCGCGCCCAGGAACTCGTCATCGCCCAGGCCAACGCCATCGTCAACCAGGTCTACGTCGTCAGCGTCAACACCGCGGGCCCGATCGGCACCGGGCGCAGCATCGTGGTCGATCCCGAGGGGCGCGTGCGTGTCCAGGCGCCCGACTCCGGGCCGACCGTGCTGACCGACGTCCTCGACCTGGACGACGTAAGACGTGTGCGCACATTCGGCACGGCCGGCCTCAACCGCATGTGGGACCACTTCACCGACGCCGACGTTCCCATCGAACTTCCGCTGTACGACGGCCGGATGGACCCGCGTCGCTGGCGGCCCGCCGACGACTGACCCGCTCCTTCCTTGGCCTTCTCGTCCCCGCCCTCCTCGTCCCCGTCGCGCAAGGAACGCCATGTCCGCTCCCGCCCCCGCTCCCACCCTCGCCCGCAGTCTGACCCTGAGATCCGTGGTGGTCTTCGGGCTGGCCTACATGACCCCGATCATCGTGCTGGGCACGTACGGTGTCGTCGCGGACACCACCCACGGCTCCGTACCGACGGCCTATCTACTGGCCTTGGGCGCCATGCTCTTCACCGCGCACAGCTACGGGAAGATGGCCGCGGCCCACCCCGTCGCCGGGTCCGCCTACACCTACGTACGGCGTTCCATCGACTCCAGAGTCGGGTTCCTCGTCGGCTGGGCGACCCTGCTGGACTACTTCTTCCTGCCGATGGTCATCTGGCTGATCGGCGGGGCCTATCTTCAGGCCGAGTACCCGTCGGTTCCGTTCTGGGTGTGGATCATCGGGTTCATCACGATCACCACCGCGCTCAACATCCGAGGCATCAAGACCGCGGAGCGCGTGAACGACCTGCTGATGATCTTCCAGGTCCTGGTCGTCGGGATCTTCGCCGTGCTGTGCCTGCGGCACGTCTTCCAGGACCAAGGGGCGGCGGGGCTCGTCAGCGCCACGCCGTTCGGCAACGACGCGACCACCCTCGCGGGCATCTCCTCCGGTGCCGCCCTCGCCGCCTATTCCTTCCTCGGGTTCGACGCGGTCACCACGCTGACCGAGGAGACCATCGAGCCGCAGCGCACCATTCCCCGCGCCATCCTGCTCATCGCCCTGATCGGCGGCGGCATCTTCGTCGCGGTCGCGTACGCCACGCAACTGGCCCACCCCGGCTACGCGTTCACCGATCCAAGCTCCGCCGCGTTCGAGATCGCGAAGGAGATCGGCGGCGACCTGTTCTCGTCCCTCTTCGTGGCGGGTCTGATCGTCGCGCAGTTCGCCTCCGGGGTTGCCGCGCAGGCCAGCACGTCGCGGCTGCTCTACGCGATGGGCCGTGACTCGGTACTGCCCCGGAAGATCTTCGGGCGGATCCACGCCAAGTACCGCACCCCTGCGCTGAACATCCTTCTCGCGGGCGCGGTCGGCCTGATCGCGCTGCGCCTGGACGTCGCCACGTCCACGTCCTTCATCAACTTCGGCGCCTTCACCGCCTTCACCTTCGTCAATCTCGCCGTCATCGCCACGTACGTCCGCGAGCGCCGCGCGGGTCGGCGGCCGGCCGTGTGGTCGTATGTCCTTATCCCCGCGGTCGGTGCCGTCGTCGATCTGTGGCTGCTGGTCCATCTCGACAGCAAGGCCCGCACGCTTGGCCTCATTTGGCTGGCTCTCGGGGTCTGCTACCTGGCCTACCTCACGAAGGGGTTCCGGAAGGCGCCGCCGGAGATGACCTTCGACGAGGACGCGATGCCGGTGGAGGAGCCGCAGGCGACGCGTTAGCTCGGTGCCGGGAGGCGGTGCACTGCCCGAAGGGAGTGCACCGCCAACGCCTGGACGGCTACGCGGAAGCCTCGGGTTCCGTTACGTAGCCTTCCGTCCAGTGGTCCTCGTCGATCACCGCCTCTTCCACATAGAAGCAGTTGGGCTCTTCGGCGAACCCAGGAAGCAGCCGGGCGCGCTCGATGCGGCTCTGGGCGGCGTCCCGGCTCGAATAGGTGCCGAGATGCTTGACGTCGTCACCGGCTTCTTCGTCGGACCAGAAGTCGTCGGGTTCCGTGAAGTGCCGGACCACGCCGTCCTCTTCGGCCTGATGATGCACGTGCCACAGCAGATACACCTTTGAGGGTCCGTTCATGCGGTCTCGTAGCCTTTGCTTTCTTTCCTCGGGCGGTCGAGCGGAATACAGGTACTTCTAGTTGCGGGAGAGGTACTTCCGCACCTTGTTGTAGATCGAGCCGGGCCCCTTCTTGTAAGGCGGGCGGTAGCCGCCGTGCTTCATCACCCGGTCCGTCGCCCATGTTGACCGGGTCGCCGGTCTTGCCGGTGGCGACGAGATCGCCGTCGGGGCCGTCGACGTTGCGGGCCAGGACTCCGCTGGCGGTGTTCTCCACGATCCAGCGCGGGGCGTCCGGGTGCAGCGGCCCGTCCTCTTCGAGTTCGCGGGTGCCGGCGTCGTTGTGGAGAGTGACGGTCGACAGCAGCTAGGCGCGTTCGGCGGAGGACAGGTTGATGATGCCGAGCGCGGTCGGTCCGGCCCGCTGGTCGGCGGTGGCGCCCAGGGCCAGTTCACGGTTGCCCGCGCTCAGGCTGCGCACGGTGTTGCCGAACTGGTCGTACTCGGTGATCCCGATGTGGTGACGCGGGGTGACCGAGTCGACCTCACGGCCGGAGGCGTTCAGGTAGTGGATGTCGGCGGGGGTGTAGCTTCCCGCGGTCAGGGAGCCCGGATGGGGAGACCGCCCTGCATGTCGATCCCCGGCCCGGAGCGCCCCCCGCGCGCCCCGGACCGGAGGTCCCGTTCTGACCCTGCCCCCAGGTCGGTGTCAGAACGGGTGGGTGGGCGCCGTCGTCGCCCCGGGATTGCACGAAGTCATGGGCAGTGCTCCTGTTCTGCCGGTGGGCAGGCACAGGGGCCCGGTAGGCTCCGGCACCAACAGATTCGTTCGTGAGCGCGCCGGTCTGCAGGGGTGGGCTGTTGCCAGTGGCATTTTGGCAACACGTGGCGGACGGTGCGCTGTTGGGGGGATGATCATCGAGCACGACGGATTCGGTGCCGAATTGCGTCGGCGCCGCATCGCGGCCGGCCTCTCGCTGAGCGAGCTGGCCGGCAAGGTGTACTGCAGTCGAAGCTTCCTGAGCCGTGTCGAGAACGGGCGGCGCAGGGCCTCACTGGAGCTGGCGCAGTTGTGTGATGAAGTGCTGCGTGCCAAGGGGGCGTTGGTCGGTCTGGTGCCGGCGCCGGGGTCCGACACCCAGCAGAGGGCTGGTCGGCGTGGTTCCGGCGAGCGGACGATCGACCTGGTCAAGTCGCCCCGGAGAGAGCCGGGTTCGGCTCCCGCCCAGGACCGTGCCGAGTTTCGGCGGTTGTTGCGGCGCGGTGATCTCAGTCATGCCGCCGGTGAGATGCGGGACGCCGAGCGGCACTACACCGCCGCCTTCCGCAGCGCCGCCGGGGATTCGCGTGCGCAGGCCGAGGCCGTGATCCGGATGGCTCGGCGGTGGTCCGATCCCGGGCAGGTCGACCGTGAGTTGTTGCAGTCGCTCCGGCGGTGTCTGGCCGCGTTACAGGGCGATGACAGCATCGAGGCCGCGGGCCTGCGACTGCGTCTGGAAGCCCACCTGGCGAAGAAGACGTCCCTGGCGGTCAGTCAGGACACCGCGGCGGGCCTGGCCGGTCCCGGCGAGGGGGCGCGGCTCGCCGAGGACACGCTGCGCCGATTACCCGACGTCGGCGACGACGAGGTGCGCTGCGAAGTGCTCACCGAATGCCGGTGGGCCCGCTACGACTTCATGTCCGCTCCCGACGCGCTCGTCCTCTCCGAACAGCTCCGCGACGCCGCCGCCCGGCAGGACTCGCCCTACTTCCGTGGCGAGGCGCTCATGGCCCTCGCCATCGACCAGTTGCGCAACGGCAAGATCTTCAGCGGCCTGGCCACCGCGAACCAGTACCGCAAGCACGCCGCCGACACCCACAGCACCCTCGTCGTCTGGCAACAGCGCACCCTCGACGCCCTGCTCGACCTCTGGCACGGCCGCTTCGACGCCGCCGCGGACTGGGTTTTTCGCGAGTCCCTCGAATTCACCGAGCTTCTCAGTGCCGACTTCGCCGTACCCGCCGACAATCTGCGCCAGACCCGGCTCGGCCAGGCCTACTGGCTGCTGCGTCAACAGGGGCGGCTGGCCGAGCTGTTCACCTCCGACCTGGCCGGGGACGTCGAGCGGCACGCCTACTTCCCGATCTGGCGCGCCGGTCTCGCCCTCGCCCTGTGCGAGACCGGGCAGTACGCGGAAGGGGCTGATCTCTTCCTCGGCTGCGCCGCCGACGTCGAGCTGTTTCCGCCGTCCGGCTGGGCCGTGCCCACCCTCGTCATCCTCGCGGAGGTCTGCGCGGCGCTCGATCTGGAGGGGGGATTCGAGGGGGAGTTGGCGCAGGTGGTTCCTCAACTACGTGCGCATCTCTCACCGCACGACGGTGAGCAGATCGCGCTCGCCGGGTGGCCCACCGTTCTTCTCGGTCCGACCGCCCGGGCCTGCGGGTTGCTCGCCCTGGCCGCCGGGGAGCCGGAGACTGCGCTCGAACACTTTCGGCAGGCGGAGGTCCCGGCCCGTTCCTCCCAACCGGAACTCGCTCGCCTCCGCCTGGCCCGTGCCCGTGCGCTGCGCCGGGCCGCGGGGCAGGGGAGTGAGCAACACGCTGTCCGGTTGTTGCGGGAGGCGTCGCGCGGGGCCGAGGCGTACGGGATGTCGTGGTTCGGCGGGCAGAGCCAGGCGCTGTTGGACGACCCCCGGCGGAGTTGACGGTCCGGAAACGGTGGCTCCCCTCAGGTCCCGTCCGGTTCCTTCAAGCCGGCCTGACCAACCCGGTGTCGTACGCGAAGATCACCGCCTGCACCCTGTCCCGCGCCTCGATCTTCGTCAGGATCCGGCCGATGTGGGACTTGACCGTGGATTCCGCGAGGTGGAGTCGGTCGGCGATCTCCTGGTTGGTCCAGCCGGTGGCCATCGCCGTGAGGACCTCGCGTTCGCGGGCGGTGAGGTCGTCGAGTCGGCGTTGTTGGCGGGGGCTGTGGCCGGGGAGGCGGTCGCTGAAGGCGTCGATGAGTTTGCGGGTGAGGCCGGGGGAGATCACGGCGTCGCCGGCGGCCACCGCCCTTACGCCGGCGACGAGTTCGTCGGGCTGGGCGTCCTTGAGCAGGAAGCCGCTGGCGCCGGCCCGCAGGGCGTCGTAGGCGTGCTCGTCGAGGTCGAAGGTGGTCAGGACCAGGATGCGGGAGCGGCCGCCGGACTCGACGATGCGGCGGGTGGCCTCGATGCCGTCCATGCCGGGCATGCGTACGTCCATCAGGACCACGTCGGGGCGGAGTTCGGCGGTCAGGCGGACCGCCTCGCTGCCGTTGGCGGCCTCGCCGACGACGTTCATGTCGGCGTGGGCCTCCAGGAGCATGCTGAAGCCCATGCGTTGCAGGGCCTGGTCGTCGACGATGAGCACGGTGGTCATGAGGGGTGCTTCTCCGGGGAGTTGGGCTGTGGAGTGGGGACGAGGAGCGCGTGGACGGTCCAGCCGCCGTGGGTGTTGGGGCCTGCGGTGACGTTGCCGCCGTAGAGGGTGGCACGCTCTCGTATGCCGACCAGGCCTCGGCCATCTCCCTTGCGGGGGACGCCTGTTGACGAGGGGCTTCGGGCCGGGCCGGTGTCCTCGACCGTGATGTGGACGGCGTCCGGGGTGGCCGTCAGGGTCACCTGGACCGAGGTGTCGGGGGCCGCGTACTTGACCGTGTTGGTGAGCGCCTCCTGGACGATGCGGTAGACGGAGAGTTGGAGGCCGGGGGCCAGGGCGGTGAGGGCGCCGCGGGTGTCCAGGGTGACCGTGGGGCCGGCGGCGCGGACCCGGTCGAGCAGGTCGTCGAGGTCGGACAGGCGTGGTTGCGGGGCGAGTTGGGAGTCGCCCGGACGGTCGTCCTCGTCGCCGATGACCGCGAGGAGCCGGCGCAGTTCCGCCAGCGCGTCGCGGCCGCTCTCGCTGATGATGCGCAGGGTCTGGGCGCCGCGTTCGGGCTTGGTCGCGGCGAGGGCGGCGGCACCGTCGGCCAGGCCGACGATGACAGCGAGGGTGTGGCCCAGGATGTCGTGCATCTCCCGGGAGACGCGCGCGCGTTCGCGGGCGGTGGCCAGGTCGGCCTGCTGGTCGCGTTCGTGGCGCAGGGCGTCGATATAGGCGTTGGCCACTCTGCTGACCAGCCCCAGCGCGGCGACGGCCGCCAAGGCGGTCATGGCCAGGAAGGTGACCACTTCCGGTCGCGAGGACTGCACCATCTGATCGCCCCGCCAGATGATGGCGGCCCACCACCCCAGTACCGCCATGGTCACGACGAGGGCCAGGACCACCTGGCGCGGGGTGCAGAGGCGACCGACGTGGAACAGGGCGACGACGCGGGCCGTCTCGGCGCCGGAGACCACTCCCAGCGGGAGGGCCGCGACCGCCGCCGCGGTGACGAGGGCGAACACCAGCAGGGGCCGGCGTTCCCGCCACAGGAGCGGGACGCAGAAGGCGAGGAGGAGCGCCAGCTGGGGCAGGAGGGCGCCGTTGAAGGGGTTGAGGAAGGACAGGACGCCGCAGAAGGCGCAGAAGGCCGGTACTCCCCAGTGCCGGACCTGGGGGCGGGCGGTGTCGGCCCGTCGCCAGGCGGCGAGCCGGAAGACGAGGGAGGCGATCACGCGTTGGTCGGCGTCGGTGGTCAGCCTCTCCAGGATCCGCTCGTCGCCCGGGCGGCCGTAGACCGATGAGGTTCCCGGCTGCTCGCGCGAGCCGGCGGGCCTGGAGGAGCGTGCGGTCACGGGGATCCTTCGCGGGTCGGGGACCGCCCGCCGGTTCCGGGGGGAACGAACCGGCGGGCGGGGTTTCGTCAGTTCTGTTGTGCCAGTTCTTGTTGTGTCAGTTCTTGCGGGTCAGTCTCTTCCCCAGTCCCCTCAGCGCCGAGCTCTTCGGCTCGGTCGTGTCGGCGGAGGCGGCGTCGCCACCGGCACCGTCGCCACCCGCACCGACGAGCACGGGGTCCGCAGCCGGGCGTACCGACGCGCCGACGTGGGGCACGACTCCCGCCTGCTCAGCGGCCAGCACCCGCCGCAGACTCTCCCCCTCCACATCCACGTTCGGCAGGACCCGGTCCAGCCACCCGGGCAGTGCCCACGCCCGGTGGCCCAGCAGCGCCATCACCGCCGGGACGATGGTCATGCGGACCACGAAGGCGTCGAAGAACACGGCGGCGGCGAGGCCGAGGCCGATCGACTTGATGAGGGCCACGTCGTCGAGGAGGAAGCCGGCGAACACGGAGATCATGATGACCGCCGCCGCGGTGACCACCCGCGCGCTGTGCCGGAAACCCTGGACCACCGCGTGGGTGGGCTCGGCCCCGTGGACGTACTCCTCCCGCATCCGGGTGACCAGGAAGACCTCGTAGTCCATGGCCAGTCCGAAGACCACGCCGATCAGCAGGATGGGCAGGACGCTCACGATGGGCGCGGTCTCCTCGACGCCGATGAGGTCCTTGAGCCAGCCCCACTGGAAGACGGCGACCACGACGCCGAGAGTGGCGCCGACGCTGAGCAGGAAGCCGAGGGCCGCCTTGAGCGGGACCAGGATCGAGCGGAAGACCAGCAGGAGCAGGATCAGCGCCAGCCCGACGACGATCGCCAGGTAGGGGACGAGGGCGCTGGAGAGCTTGCTGGAGACGTCGATGTTGAGGGCGGTGGTGCCGGTGACCATCAGGTCGGCGCCGGTGTCCTGGTGCAGCCGGCCGTTCTGGTCGCGGATGTCGGTGACCAGGTCCTTGGTGGCCTGGCTGCTCGGCGCGCTCTTCGGGACGGCGGTGATCAGGGCCACGTCACCGGACTGGTTGAACACCGCGTCGCGCACCGCCGCGACATCCGGCAGCGTCTTGATCCGGGCGACCGCGTCCGCGGCGGCGGCCTGCGGGTCCTTGCTGTCACCGGCGTCGACGACCACGGTCAGGGGCCCGTTGAAGCCCGGTCCGAAGCCCTTGCTGAGGGTGTCGTAGGCGATGCGCTGGGTGCTGCCCGGGGTCTGTACGGAGTCGTCGGGCAGGGCCAGCCGCAGCGAGGTGACCGGGATGGCCAGCAGGCCCAGGCCGAGCACCGAGACCGCGAGGACCTTGACCGGATTACGGGTGACGAAGCGCGCCCAGCGCACGCCCATCGCCTCGCCCTCGCCGCGCTCCTCCAGGGCGCGCATACGGCGGCTGAGGAGCGGCGCCTTCATGATCCGCGTACCGGCGAAGCCCAGCAGCGCGGGCAGCAGGGTCAGCGCGATCACGACGGCGACGGCGACCGCGAACGCCGAGGCCAGGCCCATCGACGTCAGCATCTTCACGCCGATGACGCTCAGGCCCGCCAGCGCGATCATGACGGTGAGTCCGGCGAAGACGACCGCGGAGCCCGCCGTGCCCAGGGCGCGTCCGACCGCCTCCTCCGGTTCGTGGCCCTCGCGGATCTCGCTGCGGTAGCGGGAGACGATGAACAGCGCGTAGTCGATGGCCACCGCCAGGCCCAGCATCAGGGCCAGGGTCGAGGAGGCCGAGGACATGTCCACGAACGCGGTGGCGATGGTGATGCACATGACGGCCATGCCCACGCCGAGGATCGCGGTCAGCAGTGGCAGTCCGGCCGCGATCAGCGAGCCGAAGGTGATCACCAGGGCGACCGCGGCGACGGCGAGACCGATCAGTTCGGCAGCCTTGCTGGCCGCCTTCTCCTGTACGGCGTCACCGCCCATGCTGACCGTCAGCCCGGCCTTCTCGCCCTCGGCGGCGACCTTGTCCAGGGCGTCGTGCGCGGCGGTGTCGAGGTCGGACTTGGCGACCTTGTACGTCACCTGCGTGTACGCGATCGAGCCCGACCTGCTGACCAGCCCGCCGGTGTACGGGTCGGAGACGTTCGCCACCTGGGGCGACGCCTTCAACTCGGCCAGCAGCGAGGTGACTTCGGCCTTGTTGGCGGTGGAGGTGAGCTTCTGTCCTGCGGGGGCCTCGAAGACCACGCGGGCGCTCGCGCCGGACGCGGAGGCCTGCGGGAACTCCTTCTCCAGCAGGTCGATGGCCTGCTGGGACTGGGTGCCGGGCACCGTGAAGCTGTCGGTGGAGGAGCCGGTGGAACTCGTGGCGCCGATGCCCACGGCGGCCAGGACGGCGATCCACAACATCAGGACGACGCGTCGCCGCCGGAAGGCGAGCCGTCCCAGTCGGTACAGGAAGGTGGCCACGGGTTACTCCCAGCAGGTGAAGAGATCAATTGCGTGAGCGAGGGCCTGATCAGCCCTTGATCTCAAGCTAGGAGCGGGTTCGCGCACTTCCTGCCCCCTGCGGGACCGAATCGGCGGCCGGGGATTAGTACCGCCGTACTAGTGCGCCTCCTCCTTCGAGCGACCCGCATTCCTGGGGCGGTTCTCCTCCTGGGCGCGATAGAAGGCGACGTGACCCCGGGCGGCCGTCTCCCACGTGTGCCGCGCGGCCAGCCGCCGTCCCGATTCCCGCCGTCCCGATTCCCGCCGTCCCGACTCCCGCCGTGCGGTCCCCTCGTCGTCCGCGAGCGCCCGCTCCAACTCCTCCGCCAACTCCCGTGCCGTGCCCGCGAATCGGGCCGCCCCGTCGAACACCTCCCGCAGCACCGGCAGATCACGCACCACCAGCGGTACGCCCGCCGCCAGTGCCTCCATCGCCGCGAGCCCGAAGCCCTCCTTGAGCGACGGGAAGGCGAAGGCGTCGGCGGCGGCCACGAGGGTGGGCAGGTCGGGGTCCGGAACCGGGCCCAACACCACTGGTTCTACGCCGAGTTCGGCCGCCCGCGTCTCCCAGCGGGCCCGGTAGTCGCGGTAGTCGAAGAGGGTCTCGCCGCCCGCGATCACCAGCCGTACGTCGGGATGCCGGGCGCGCAGCAGTGCGTACGCCTCCAGCAGGTCCAGGGAGCCCTTGCGGGGTTCGATGCCGCCGACCGTGAGGATGTAACGGCCGAGGCGGCGGCGCCAGTTGGAGATGCCCGCCGGGTCCCGGGCCGCGGCGGCGAAGCGGTCGTACGCGACGCCGTTGGGGATGACGGTCGCCTGGATGCCCCAGCCTTCGGCGAGTTCGGCCGCGACGGACGCCGACACGCAGATGTGGGCGTGGGGTTCGACGATCGCGCGTTCGTGGCAGGCGGCCAGTTCGGGGGTGGTGAACCGGTCGAGGTGGTGGACCGTGCGGACGCAGCGGCCGTGCACCGCGTTGGCGCTGATGCAGTCCTGGGCGTGCACGACGTCGTAGGGGGCGGGGTCGAAGGCCGCGCGGAGGGTGGCGATGGAGCGCAGGATGCGGGCGCCGGTCGACTCACCGGCGGGACCGTCCGGGAACGGCACGATCCGCAGCCGTACCCGCGCGTCCACCGGCCGGAAGAACCCCTGGTCCCCGCCCCGGCCGAGCGTCCATACCGTGACGTCCTCGCCCAGCGCGGCCAGCGCCTCCGCGAGGGCGAGGGTGTGCACGACCCCGCCGCGCGGCTTGGTGGAGTAGCTGAGCAGGGCGATCTTCATCGGGCGTGCTCCCTCGGGGCAGTGGTGGGCGCCCGGGTGTGTGGGCTCGGGGTGATCGTGTCCGCCCGGGCGCGCGCTTTCTGGTCGACCTCGCCCGCCTGGGTCCGCGCCTTCCGGGCGACCTCGCCTGTCCGGGTCCGTGGGGCGGTGGTGTGAACCCGGACGTGCTCACCCGAAGCGAGCGTGACCGCCCGGGCGCGCGCCTTCGCAACGACCCCGTCCGTCCTGGTCCCCGTCTTCGGAACGACCGCGCCCGCCCCGGCGCGCTCCCGCACCGCACCCATGCCCACGCGTACCCGACCCCTCGAGCCGGTCCGCCCGCTCCAACCGGTCCGCCCGCTCCAGCCAGTCAATCGCGCACCCCCGGATACGCCGCCGGCCGCCGGTCGTCCGGATGCCGCAGCACCCGCTGCGCCCGCTCGACAGCTAGTCAATCGCGCATCCCCGATACGCCCCCGGCCGCCGCTCGTCCAGATGCCGCAGCACCCGTCGTGCCCGGTCGATCTCCGCCGCGATGTCGATCTCGGCCACCGCGAGACCCGCCTTGGACCAGGTGCGGGCGAGGATGTCGCCGCCGGGGCCGACCACCTTGGCCTGGCCGAGGAAGCGCATGCCGCCCATCGCGCCGGTCTGGTTGGAGGAGGCGAGGACGACCTGGTTCTCGGCGGCGCGGGACTGGTCGTAGAGGTCGAAGAGCTTGGCCTGGCGGTCCTGGGCCATGCGGGGTGCGCGGTTGGTGATGCTGGTCGGCCACGCGGAGAGGCACGCCAGGATCTCCGCTCCGTCCAGCGCCAGTGAACGCGCCGACTCCGGGAAGGTCTTGTCGTAGTCGATCAGCATGCCCACGCGCCCCACCGGGGTGTCGAAGGCGTCGAAGCGGTCGCCGGGGGAGTAGGCCGCGACCTCGCCCGCCGGGAGGTGGACCTTGCGGTGGCGGCCGAGGACGCCGTCGCCGGAGACACAGACCGCGGCGTTGTAGCGCTCGGTGCCGCCGTCCTCGCAGTAGCCGACGCAGACCACCATCTCGGCGGCCAGGCGGGCGACTTGGAGGAGGAGCGGGTCGTCCGGCTTGAGGGCTGGGGGCAGGGCTTCGGGGTCCGGGTGGCGCAGGTCCGCCAGGTAGCCGCCCAGTGCCGCGTCCGGCAGGACCAGCAGGCCGGCGCCCGACGCCCGTGCGTCGTCGATGAGTTTGGCGATCCTCGCCAGGTCGAACTCCAGGTCGCGGCCGAAGTGGGCGGCCACGGCCGCGATCCGGACGGTGCTCATACGGTGACTGCTCCCGCGGGTGTGTAGGTCTCCGGACGCCGGTCGCGCAGGTGACCCATCGACCGGCGAGCGGTCTCCAGGGCTTGTACGACGTCCAGTTCGGCGATCGCCACGCCCGCGCCGACGCCGGTGTCGGCCAGGATCTCGCCGCCCGGGTCGACGACCTTGGCGCTGCCGACGAAGCGTAGCGAGCCGAAGGTGCCGGACTGGTTCGCCGACAGCCACACGATCTGGTTCTCCAGCGCCCTGGCCCGGTCGAAGAGGTCGAAACGGCGCTTCCAGCGGTCCTCGGCCAGGTCCGCCGTCGCGTTCGTGCGGGCGCCCGGCCAGGCCGACACACAGACGCCGATCTCCGCGCCGTCCAGCGCCAACGCCCGTGCGGACTCCGGGAACGCCTTGTCGTAGCAGATCATCATGCCGAGCCGCCCGACCGGTGTGTCGAAGGCGTGGAAGCGGTCGCCCGACGAGTAGCTGGCGTCCTCGCTCAACGGCTGGTGCACCTTGCGGTGGTTGCCCAGGACGCCGTCGCCGTGCACGCAGACGACGCTGTTGTAGCGGTTGCCGTCCGGATCCGCCTCGCAGTAGCCGGCGACCACCGTCAACTCGCCCGCCAGCGCGGCCAGTCGGCGGATCTCCGGGCCGTCGAGCGCCAACGCCGGTGGCCCCTCGTCCAGTTCGGCCCCGTCGTCCAGGCTCAGCAGATAACCGCCCAGACAGGCCTCGGGCAGCGCCAGCAGTCGTACGCCCGCCTCCCGCGCCTCCTTGATCAGGCGCTCGGCGATCGCGAAGTCCTCCTCCAGGTCGCGGCCGAACTCGGCGGCCACGGCGGCCATGCGCAGCGTGCTCATGCGGCTCCCATCCCGGTCACGGTGGAGGTGACCGCTTCGGTGATCTCTCCGTCGGGCCAGCGCAGTCCGACGCCTTGTCCCTCGGTCAACTCCCCGCAGACGGCACCGACGGCCGGTCCCGCGGCCAGTGGCGGGCGGCCCGGCGCGTCCGCGGTGAGCATCGCGTAGCCGGGGAAGCAGGTCAGCCAGTCGCCCGTCGAGGCCTCCGACGGGCGTGGCACCGCGGCCACGTCGAGCACTGCCCGGCACCCGCTCGCCTCGGCGAGCATCCCGAGGGTGCCGGCGATCCCGGCCATCGACACGTCCTTCGCGGCAGCAGGACGAGCGGCGGCCACCGCCCCTGTCATGGCGCGGAGTTCGGGCGTACGGCGGTGGCTCGTCGAGTCCCATTGACGGCCCCGGTAGCCCGCTCGCCAGCCGCCGGCCAGGTCGGCCGTCAGCCGTACCGCGTGCCCGGGGCGACCCCCACCGCCCGGCACGGGGTGCGCGGTGCGGCCCAGGGCGGTCACCGACAGGGCGGCGGGGACGCCGAGTTGGGTGTGCCCGCCGAGGACCGGGAGGTCGTACGCCCGTGCCGCCCTGCTCAGTCCGGCCAGTACCCGCGCGGCATGGGACGCGTCCCGCGCGCCCACCGCGTCCAGCAGGCCGAGCGGTGAAGCACCCATCGCCGCGAGGTCGTTGACGTTGACCAGGACCGCGCACCAGCCCGCCCACTCCGGGTCGCGCTCGACCATCGACGGCACGATCGCGTCGCACGCGGCGATCACGTCGGTGGTGGGGACGGGGGCGCCGTCGTCGCCGACGAAACCGGTGCCACCGGGGGAGAGGGTCGAAAGGAGCGGTCCGAGCGCGGACTTGGTGGCCGCGGCCTGCGCCGCGACGCGTCCGATCGGCCACCGCATCACGATGTGCGGCGCGCCCGCGACCTCGGTCGCCCGCACGGACCGCCAGCCCAGCCGGCGGAACAGCAGCTCGTTGCGGGCCTGGACGGTCGCGTCGAAGCGCAGGGCGCCCTCGGACTCGGCCCGCGCGCAGGCGGCCCGCACCAGGGCGGCGCCGATGCCGTGTGGGCCGCGGGCGTGCGCCGAGACGACCAGCCGGCCGCCCTGCCACCAGCCGATGTCGGGCCCGTCGTCGACCGGCCCGAGCCGCACGCCGCCGACCACGGTGCCGTCGGGCGCCCTGGCGACCAGGACGACCGTGCGCGGGTCGAGGTCGCGGTCGTCGGCGTCGTCGTGGGCGAACAGCCCCTGCTCGACGACGAAGACGTCCCGGCGCAGTCGCCGGTAGGCCGTCAACTCGGCCCGACCGTCGGCCTGTTCGATGTGAAATGCGGGTCGGCGGGCCAGCGTGCTGCGGTCGCCGAGCAGGGCCAGGACGTCGAAGGGCTCGTCCCGTACCGGCGCCGCCGAGGATCCGTCGAGATACATCTTCCTCACCCGCCCGCCGTCTTGAGCACACTGCACGCCCCGCAGGCCGCGCACCCCGCCTTCTGGTCGGCGCCGCTCATCCCGGCGGCGACCAGCTTCGTGGCGACGCCCTCGGTGACGTACCGCAGCAGCTCCGCGCTCGGCGCGGGGATGCCGTCCCGGGCTGCGAGGGTGCCGCGCATGGGGCGGAAGGGGACGACGAAGGGGTAGACGCCCCGGTCGATCAACTTGCCTGCGCCGGCTATGAGTTCGTCGGGATCCTCGCCCAGGCCGATCAGCAGGTAGGTGGAGACACGGTTGCGGCCGAAGACGCGGACCGCCTCGTCCCACGCGGCCTCGTACTCGGCCAGCGGGACGGCCGACTTGCCGGGCATCCAGCGTTGCCGCACCTCGTCGTCCAGGGACTCGACATGGATGCCGATCGCGGTGGCTCCGGCGTCGTGCAGGGCGCCGATCCAGGAGAGGTCACCGGGTGGTTCGCACTGCACCTGCACGGGGAGTTCGGGCACGGCTTCGAGGACGGCGCGCACCGACCGTACGAGGGTGCGGGCGCCGCGGTCGGGCCCGGTCGTCGTGCCGGTGGTCATCACCATCTGCTGGACACCGTCCAACCGCACCGCCGCTTCCGCCACTTCGGCGAGCTGCGCCGGGGTCTTGGCGGCCACCGTGGCCCCGGCGCGCAGCGACTCCTCGATGGTGCAGAAGCGGCAGCGGTCGGACTCGGCGTAGCGGATACAGGTCTGCACGACGGTGGTGGCGAGGACGTCGGCGCCGTGCAGGCGGGCGATGTGCTCGTAGGGGATGCCGTCGGCGGTCGTCAGGTCGTAGAACTTCGGGCGGCGCACGGCGGTCAGGGTCAGGCCCGTGTCCTCCTCGCCTAGCCACACCCTGCCGTCGCGGACGCGGTAGGGGCTGGCCGGGTTGGTGGGGAGGGCGGCGTTGGCACCGTCGACGACCATGTGCCCGTCGTCGCTCGGGCCCGCGCCGTCGGGGCGCCGTACGGGAGCGTCCAACGCCACTCCGCGCAGGGCGAGTTCGGCGCGGGTCAGGATGCGGACGTCCACGGCCGTACTGGTCGATCCGGTGCCAACGCTCACGGGGTGCCCCCTACAGCTGGTAGGTCGAGTTGATGATGGCGCCCTTGCGCGCGTAGTGGATCAGCGCGTCCTGGACGTCCAGCGGATGGGTGGGGATGACGCCCTCGATGAGGTCCTCCTCGCGGGCGCCGTGCAGCGAGAGGCCGAAGCGGCAGCAGAACACCTTGCCGCCCTCGGCGATGAACGTCTTGAGCTGGTTGTTGATGTTGTGCTCGCCGGGGAAGGCGGAGGTGCCGGTGGTCGGGAAGCCGCGGGTGGCAAGGCAGTTGAGGGAGCCGGGACCGTAGAAGTAGATGGCCGTCTCGAAGCCCTTGCGCAGTGCGCGGGTCGCCTGGAGCACGGCGACGAAGGACACCGACGACTCGTGGGCGATGCCGTGGACGAGCGTGAAGTAGGTCTCGCCGTCCTCCGCCTTGTAGTCGGGGAAGACCTTGGTCGCGCCGTAGATGCTGGTGCCCTCGGGCAGCGACGGGTGCGGGATCTCGGTGAGGGACTTCTGCTCGATCTCGCTGAGTTCGACGGTTTCGGACATGGCTGTCTCCTTGCGCGTACGGGAGGTGAAGGACGGGTCGGAGCTGCGGGAAGGGTCAGTCGTAGAGCGTGGCGAACGTGTCCCGGAAGACCCGGTCGCCGAGTTCGCCACCGCCGGTCGCGGCGGTCATCCGGGCGTACTCGCCGGTGAAGTCGCCCCAGGGCTGGTCGCTGGCGAAGAGCACGCGGTCGTGGCCGAGGCCGCGGTGCTCGATCTCCCGGGCCAGCCAGTACGGCAGGAACCCGATGGCCCAGGAGAGGTCGGTGTAGACGCGCTTGCCGGCCGCGATCCAGTCGAAGAAGCGGGACCCGGCGAGCTTGATGTGGCCGCTCATCCCGCCGCCGAAGTGCACGAGATGGACGGCGACCTGATCGGCGTACCAGTCCACGAGGTGGCCGACCTCGTCGATGTCGGAGGCGGCGCCGGGGGAGGTGTGGACGTGGACGACCAGGTCGTGGCGGGCGGCGACGGCGAAGATGCGGTCGAGTTGGGGGCGGCAGGCCGGGTCGGTGGGCCGGCCGCCGAGCAGGAAGCTCAACTTCAGGGCCCGTACCCCGCGTTCGCCCGCGAGCCCGAGGGCCAGGTCCGTGCGGTGGGCGTCCTCGGGGCGCGGGGAGACCCAGAGTCCGGCGCGGATGCGGTCGTCGGTCTGGGCCGCCTCGATCGCCAACTCATTGAAGGAGAAGGCGATCTCGGGGTCCGGGACGCCGTAGTTGGGGATGACCAGGGCGCGTTCGGTGCCCTCCGCGTCCAGGTCGGCGAGCAGCTGCTTGACCGTGGCGCGGGCGGTGGTGTCGGGGTGCACCGGCGGGCCGCCGTAGAAGGGGAAGGCGGGCAGCACGCCGATGTGGCGGTGGGCGTCGTACACCATGGCTCAGCCCACCGGTACCGCGGCGGCGACCCGGGTCGGGGCACCGGTGAGGGTGCCGCAGACGTCGGCGAGGCGGCGGCCCGCGTCGATGTGCCCGGCGATGAACTCGGCGTCCCTGCCCACCGCTTCGAACCGTCCCGAGCCCCACGAGTGCTGCCAGGGCAGGCCCACGAAGTACAGCCCCGGCACGCTGGTGACACCGCGCCAGTGCATCGGGTAGCCGCGCCCGTCGAAGGCGGGGATCTCGATCCAGCGGTGGTCGCGGGCGAAGCCGGTCGCCCAGACGACGGAGGTGACGCCCGCCTCGACCAGGTCCAACTCGCCTGCCTGGCCGTCCGGTTCCCACACCGGCGTGTAGCGGGGCTCGGTCGGGGCGTCGATGCCGTGGGCCGCGATGTGGGCGTCGATGGCGTCCTTGATGCCCTCCGCCACGGCGTCCGCGTGGTCGAGATTGGCCTTGAGGTCGTCGGCGAACTCCAGGGCCGGGCCGTCGACCGAGGTCAGCCGGCCATGCAGCCGCATGCCGCCCTTCGCGAAGGCGCGCAGGTCGATGTCCCGGCCGCCGTCCCGCCCGGTGACGTAGTGGTTGACCCGCATGCGCACCGCGCCCGCGTCGTCGAACTCGTCGATGGACCGGGTGTAGTGGCCCATCTCGTCCAGCCAGGCCACGCAGTCCCGGCCGCGGTAGAAGCGGGCCACGCGCGGGGCGCTGCCGACCGCCAGGTGCACCTGCCGGCCCGCGAGGTGCAGGTCCTCGGCGATCTGGCAGCCGGACTGACCCGTGCCCACCACCAGGACGGCCCCGTCGGGGAGTTGACCGGGGCTGCGGTAGGCGGAGGAGTGGACCTGCTCGATCCCGCCGGGCAGCCGCTCGGCGGCGCGCGGGATCTTCGGGCGGTGGTAGGGGCCGGTCGCCACGACGACCTGCTCGGCGGTGAAGTCGCCCGCGGTCGTGGCCAGTTCGTACGTCCCGCCGGCCGGCCTGCGCACCCGGGTGACCGACACGCCCTCCACCAGCGGAGGCCGGAAGTGGGCGACGTATCCCTCCAGGTAGCGCACTATCTCCTCGCGCACCATGAAGCCGTTGGGGTCGTCGCCCCGGTAGGGGTAACCGGGCAGCCTGCACTGCCAGTTGGGGGTGACCAGACAGAAGGAGTCCCAGCGGCGGCTGCGCCACTCGTGCCCGACCCGGTTCGCCTCGACGACGACGTGCTCGATGCCGCGTTCGCGCAGGCAGTGGCTGACCGAGAGGCCGGCCTGGCCGCCGCCGATGACGGCGACCGGGAAGTGGGCACCGGCGAGCCGGCGCGTGTCGAAGTAGGTCTCGGGGTAGGTCTCGGGCATGACATCCCTCCCACGCGAGGCGCCGAGGTCTTTACACCTCGACGCTGCCTGTGGGACCCACTTCAGCCACCGGCCGTTACCGGTCCAAGTCATCCGGAATAAAGCGGAGTTACGTGGTCCTCACGGTGGGTGGGGATACGGACACCCTGAGTTGCCTCAGAGGCAAAAGCCTCACAGAGCCTGTGTCTGAACCAGTCACGCCAGGACTGGCGTCCTCGTGTTCGATGACACGCGACCCTGTGAAACACAGGGAGGGGCGGCCGGATCCGGATCCCGGCCACCCCTCGTACCTGCTTCAGCGGTCCGGCGTCGCGCTCCGCTCCTGCTGCCTGGTCAGGTCAGTCGGCGGCGGATCCACCAGGCGCAGAAACCGGCCAGGGCCGAGGCGAGGCCAAGGTAGAGCCCGGTCTCGGCCCATTGAAGGGCCCAGAAATTGCCGGCGGGATGGTAGGTCACCTGCTGCTGGTAGCCCCGGGCGCCGAGGTCGGCGAGGCAGCGGTCGTATTGCTGCAGAGTGGGCGGCCCCGACTCGGTGCGCAGGCAGTCGGCGAAGGACGACGGCACGGAGACCGGCTGACCGGCGGCGTTCAATGTCTGTTGGGAGGTGACCCAGGCCCCAGGCACTTCGGGGTGCGTGACAATCTGTTTGGCGCCCTCCTGGATGCTGATGGGGACGCCGCCGGGCTCGATCGGCACGGTGGTCCGCTCCGTAGCGGCCAGATGGGGCCGAAGCCACAACGGCACGGAGATCTGGACGGCGGCGTAGACGACGAGCGTGGTGGCCATCGCGGGCAGGGTGCGGCGGATGACCAGGCCGAGGGCGATGCCCAGGACGAAGGCGAAGGCGGCATAGGCCATGGGGACGACACCCCGTGCGGCGAAGGCGACGGGGTCGAGCCGCGGGAAGTACGTGTCCGTCGCGCCACCGCCGTTGACAGCCCGGTCGATGGGGCTGCTCCACCAGCTCACCGCGAGGCTGGTCAGCCCGGCGGCGGTCATGGAGGCCGCCGCACCGAGGCTCAGCTTGGTCGCCAGCCAGCGCGTACGCGTGACGCCCTGGTTCCAGGCGAGGTAGTGGGTGCCGGTCTCCAGTTCACGGGAGATCAGCGGCGCGCCCCAGAACATCCCGATGACCGGCGGCACGGCGAGCACGACCAGCAGTCCGGCGTAGTAGACGCTCTGGTCCGAACTGGAGACCTGGTCCACCAGGCTGCTGCCGGCGGTTCGGTAGAGGTCGGCCAGCTGCGGGCCGGTGACCGCGAGAGCGGCGGCGAGGGCAGCCACCGCGGCGAACACCACGGCGGCCTGGGTGCGGAACTGGCGCCAGGTCAGCCAGATCATCGAAGGACCTCCAGTGCGGGCCGGGTGTCGCGTACCGCATCGGCGGGCCGGGCCATGTAGGCCAGGACGATGTCTTCCAGACCGAGCGGGCTGACGGTCCAGGACGGATCGTGGACCGCGGTGTCCGTGCGCACCAGGAGGGTGGTCTGCCGGTCGGTGTGGCTGGCGGTGATGACGTGCTGTCCGGCCGGGAGCGTGTCCGTGTCGCGGCGCGGTCCGGTGAGCCGGTGGTGGCAGGCGACCAGGTCGTCGATATCTCCGGCCACCTGCACCCGGGAGCCGACCAGGACGATGACGTAGTCGCAGGCCCGCTCCACGTCGGAGACCAGGTGGGAGGAGAGCACGACGCTCAGCTCGTGCTCGGCCACGGCCTCCATCAGGTCCTGCATGAACTCCCGCCGGGCGAGCGGGTCCAGGGCCGCGACCGGCTCATCCAGGATGAGCAGCTCGGGCCGCTTGGCGATGCCCAGGGTGAGAGCGAGCTGCGCGCGCTGGCCGCCGGACAGCCTCCCGGCCCTTTGCCCGAGGTCCAGACCGAGCCGCCGGATCCGCTCGCGGGCCAGGGCATCGTCCCAGCCGGGGTTGAGGCGGGCGCCCATCCGTAGATGGTCGGCGACGCTCAGGGCGGCATACGTCGGGGTGTCCTGGGCGACGAAGCCGACCTTGGCCAGCTGCGCGGGGCCGGTGGCGGGACGGCCGCCGCACACCTCGATCGTTCCGGTGGTCGGCGTCAGCATGCCGGAGGCGAGGTTCAACAAGGTGGATTTGCCTGCCCCGTTGGGCCCGACCAGGCCGACGACCCGCCCGGCGGGCACGTCCAGGTCGCAGTTCTGCAGCGCCCAGCGCTGCTTGTATCTCTTGCCCAGGGCCTGGGCCCGTAAGACGGCGCTCACGCTACGTCCTCTCCAGCGGCGGTCCGAAAGGTGGTCGTGAACAGGGCCTCGATCGACTCGTCGTCGAGGCCGGCCAGGCGGGCCTTGGCCAGCCAGCGCCGCAGGTCTTTTTGGAGCGCGCCATGTGCGGCGAGCGAGGCGTCGGCCAGCGTCCGGGTCACGAACGTCCCCACCCCCGGCCGGGCGGCCACCAACCCCTCGAGCTCCAGCTCGCGGTACGCCTTGAGCACGGTGTTCGGATTGACCGCCACCTGCCGGGCCACCTCCTTGACCGTGGGGAGCCGGTCCCCCTCCTCCAGCAGACCCAGCCGCAACGCGTGGCGTACCTGCTGGACCAGCTGCTGATAGGGGGACAGGCCGGACCGGTCGTTCAGGTGGAACTCAATCACCAGTTCCTCCATTTACCTAGTTGCCTAGTACTTTAGCCTCCTGGTGTGGCGCGCGGTCAACATGCAGGGCGGGGCCGGCCGGAACCGATGTGACTGCGGAGGTGCATCGGAGCCCGGACGGGCTGTCAGGCCACCTGCGCCAGGTAGTCCGGGGTGACGTCGCGGCGGGCGGCGGACGGTCTTGATGGTGAGGTCGAGGTAGGTCTTGACCCAGGTCACCAGCTTTCCGGCACAGGCGGAGTCGGCCCAGACGATGGCGATTTGAGGGTGCGACGACCGAGCCGAACAGGCTCACGCCCGGCCGCGTCCGCAGAGTGTTCAGGAACCTGCACGCCAAGACCGGCTCCCCGGCTGGTGCACCGAAACCGTCCCGCCCACCACAGAGTCGGCACCAAGCCTCGCCGCGGCACCTGAAGCTCCGCCCGCCTGAACGGTCGGGAAGCCGACGAGGTTGGATGGCTCCATGGTGAGACGAAAGCGGGAGAAGAAGAGGCGACCTCCCTGCGGTATGCCGAAGGGCATCGTCCTGCTCGCGACGCCGGAAGGCTGGCGCCACAGTGTCCTCACCGTTGAAGGCGGGATGCTCTGCGGGCGCCTCGCCGACGTCCCGGTCAACGCCGGACCCGCCGAGGCGCGGGCCGCCGCGGCGGCCATGGTGGTGGGACTCGCACACGACTTCCACGACGTACGCGTCGACGTGACCTGGGATCCGCCCCGGGAACCCGGGTCCTGGACCGCCCAGGTCACCGTTGCCGCGACCCCGCCGAACGCCCCTGGTTAGACGACAAGCTCAGTGCGCTCCCGCTCGGCGCGCCCCCGTTCAGCGTCCCGGCTGTGGGCGGACCGTCAGGAGCTGCTGGGCCTGGCCGACCGGGCCCTCGATGTCGTACAGGACCGTGCTGGTCAGGCCCTGGCCGGTCGGGCCGAAGGTGACCGTCGTGTCCAAACCGGTCCAGGAGCCCACCGGTTGGCGGTGCAGGTGGATCGTGAGGTCGACGTTCGGGAACATCCACTCGGCGGGCGACTCCCGTACGGCGATGCCGTTGGCCGTGTCGACGAGGGCGAGGTAGGAGGCGAGCGGGCCGCTGGGCTCGCCGGCGACGAGGTCGAGCTCGGTGGAGATCCAGGCGGTGGTGCGGCCCGGCTGCGGCGGCGCGAGGGGGCGGACGTCGATCGAGGCGATGTAGCCGCCCGGCCAGGCGTCGGCCATCTTCCACGGCTCGAGGGACTCGGGCGGGGCGAGCCGGGCGTCGGGGCCGCCCGCCACCGCCGTGGTGTCGACGGCGGCGAGCAGCCAGGCGCGGGCCCGGACCACCGGGCGTCCGGCGATCCGCACCACGGCTTCGAGGAGCTCGATGGTGCGGCCGGGGCGGACCGTCTCGACGCTGATCTCGCACTCGTCCAGGGCAGGACGGCCGAGGATGTCGAAGCTGATGCGGGACAGCAGCAGCCCGGGGCGCTCGCCGATGTGGCGGTCCAGCGCGTGGGCGATGAGGCCGCCCAGGGGGCTGAAGTGCTGCTCGTCGGAGGACCAGGCGCCGCCCGTGTGCGGGGTGGGCTTGTAGCGGTGGTCGTCGATGCGCTCGTAGTAGGCGGCTGAACTGCTCAACGGATGGATCTCCTCGCGGTGGTCGCAGGCTCGTCCAGCAGCCTACGACCACCGCGACCGGGAGATCCGTTACGGGTAGCTGGTCAGGTTGGCGACGTTGTTGGAGGAGTTGGACGGTCCTCCCGTGTTGTTGATGACGTGGCTGATGGTGCCCGTACCGCCCAGGGACACCGTCAGCATGCTGGTGAAGCGGACGTTGGAGTTGGTCGGCGCCTCGATGGCACGCGCGGCCACCACGCCCGGGTTGACGTTGAAGTAGCAGTAGCTGCCCAGCCCGTAGGCCTGGTGGCTGGTGACCGAGTCGGCGACCTTGTAGGCCGCGTAGCCCTGGGTGGATCCGTTCATCCAGGACGCCTGGTTCGGTGGGTCGTAGGGCATCTCGTTCTGGTAGAAGTACGTGCGCCCGCCGTTGCCGTTCCAGATGGTCTGGTACTTCTGGTAGTGCTCGACGAACAGGCCGTACATCGTCACGTTGTCGCCGTTGACCGTCAGGCCGTTGTCGGCCGTGTTGCTGGTCCAGCCGACGCCCGAGCCGTGGTCGGCGCGCCAGATCCACATGTGGTCGCCGATCACGTTGTCGCTGTTGACGATCAGGCTGTTGGTCGCCTTGCCGACGCCCGCGCCGCCGACGCGGAAGTACACGTCGTGCAGCGAGGTCGGGTCGGCGGTGTGGGTGGCGGAGGAGCCGCTCGGGCCGACCTCCATCAGGGACGGCGAGTTGGTGGTGCCCGCGTCGAAGAGCAGACCCGCGACCTTCACGCCGTCGACGTCCGCGACCTTCATCGCGGTGATGCCGTTGTCCGGGATCAGGGTGGCCAGGCCGAGGCCGAGGATCACCGTGTCGGGCCGGTTCACCTGGAGGGTCTGGTTGAGGTGGTAGACACCGGGCGTCACCAGGAGGTTCTTGCCGGCCGCCAGTGCCTCGTTGATCTGCGCGGCGGTCGCGCCCGGCTTCACGATGTAGAAGCTGTCGATGGACAGCGACGAGCCGGCCGGCGAGCCCGAAGCCCAGCTGGTCCCGGTCGAGTTGGAGCGCAGCGACGGTACGAACACCTGGTAGGCGCCGGCGCTGTCGACGTACAGGAACGGCTTCTCACGCGTGACCGGGGTCTGCGCGACCGTCGTGTAGGGCGGGTTGGGGAAGCTGGTGCCCGGGACGCCCTGGCTGCCGACGAAGACCATGTTCCAGTTGGAGCCGGTCCAGCTGCCGAGCTGCGAGTTGCGGGTCAGCCACTGCTGCTGGCTGCCGGAGTTGACCTGGCCGTCGATCTTGCTGTCGGCGAGCAGGCCGCCGCTGGACCAACCGCCGTCGTCCAGCGCGAGGTTGCCGCGCAGGTGCATCCGCCGGTAGGCCGCCGCCTGCGAGACCGCCCAGCGGTCGGAGCCGCCGGTCGGGGTGACGGAGAGGTTCTCCGCGCCGCGCCAGAAGTTCTGCGTGGCGTTGCCCTGGAACCAGTCGGCCTCGGCGTGCACCGCGCCGTTGATGTTGACCGCGTCCGGGGTCAGACCGAGGCCCAGCACCTGGGTGTAGAAGCCGACGTTGACGTTGGCGCTGTAGGTGCCCGGCTTGAACATGACCGCGTAGCGCTGGGAGCCGAACTGGTTCGTCTCCTGCTGCGAGAAGATCGTGTTGACGCGGCTCTGGATCGTCGACGCCGACATCGACGGGTCGAAGACGACCACGTTCGGGCCGAGGTCGGGGTTGCCGGACGACGGCGGGTTCACGGCGGCCACCTGGAAGCGCTGGGCGGCACTGCCGTTGCAGGTGTACTGCACCAGCTGCACGCTGTCGGCGGTGGAAGCGGCCGGGTCGTCCAGGCACTTGCCGCTGTTGCGGTTGACGAAGTGGTACGCGCCGCCGCCCTCGTCGACCGGCAGCCACTGCTGGTTGGTGCCGCCGCCGTAGGTCCACAGCTGGGCCAGCGCGTTGTCGGCCGTGGAGACACCGGTGACGTCGACGACCTGGCTGGTGTTGTTGCCGTTGTTGATGCTGACGTAGCCGTCCGTGGTGGTCGTGAAGCTCCACTGCTGGGCCGTGCTGCCGTTGCAGGTGTACTGCTGCACGGCCGTGCCGTTCGTGGTGGCGGCCGACCTGGCGTCCAGACACTTGCCGCTGGCCGCGTTGGTGAGCGTGGAAAAGCCGGTGGGCAGGGCGGTGGCCGCCGCCTGCGAGGGGCTCGCGGTCAGCAGCGACGCGGCCGCCCCGGCGACCATCGCGACCGCGAGCGGTCTGCGGCCCCGGGAGGCGGTGCGTAGATGACGGAACACGGGTTCTCCTAGCCTGAGTTGCTGAGGGGGGTGGGGTGCGGCCCGGCTCGGCCGGTGCGGGCCGAGCCGGGCCGGTGTACGCCGCGACTCAGTCGGCGTACACCGTCGGTCAGCCGGTGTAGGCCGAGAAGACGCGGGTGTAGTCCCAGTTGCCCTGGCTCACGCCGGAGCAGCTGTCGGCGGGGCCGCCGGTGCAGGGCCGGTCGCGGTTGGCGGACCAGAAGGTCAGCCGGGCCAGGTGGTGCTGCTGGGCGTAGGCGAGGATCGTGCGGAAGTCGGCGACGGTGACGGTCTCGTTGTTGTCGGTGATCCCGTTCATGGACGAGATGCCCATGTCCCGGTAGGCCGCGTC
This sequence comes from Streptomyces sp. NPDC002499, assembly GCF_053595415.1. NCBI lineage: Bacteria > Bacillati > Actinomycetota > Actinomycetes > Kitasatosporales > Streptomycetaceae > Streptomyces > Streptomyces sp. NPDC002499. Next base: position 124,172 of record NZ_JBSFXO010000004.1, on the reverse strand, counting down.
GTCGGTGTAGCCGTACGCGCTCTTCAGCGCGTTCTTCAGGCCCTCGGCGGCCTGGACCGTCAGGTTGCCCATGTTCTGGCCCGCGCCGCCGAAGTCGAACGGCATGATGGCCCACGCGTCCACCGTCAGACCGGAGTTGTGCGCCCGGTTGATCAGGCTGGTGTCGGGGCCGCTCTGCCCGGTGCCGATGGTGATGTAGATCTTGATGCCCGGGTTGCTCGCCTTCACGGTCTTCAGCGCGTCCACCGTGCGCTGCTGCACGGTCGGGTTGCTGTACGCGTCGGCCTCGATGTCGATGTCGATCGCCTTGAGCGCGTAGGCGTTGATCACCTTCTGGTACGCCGCCGCCAGCTCACCGGCGCTGGAGCAGGAGCTCTCCAGCTTGTTGCCGCTGTAGCCGCCGAAGGACGGGATGACCTCGCCGCCGTTGGCCCGGATGGTGTTGATCGTGGACTGGTCCACGCCGCCGGTCAGCGCGCGGCCGCCGTCCCACTGGGGGTTGCAGTAGCCGTTGCTGAGGACGAAGGCGAGCGTGAAGTTCTTGACGCCGGTGGCGTTGGTGATCGTGGTGGGGCTGGGCGGGCTGCCCCAGCCGTTGTAGAGGTAGGGCGCCACGGCCAGGGGCGAGGAGGTCGGCGGGTTGTCGCCGCCGGCGGCGGGCGCGGTCCACTTCTGGTTGGCGCCGCCGGAGCACGTCCAGATCTGGGCGCGGGTGCCGTTGGCCGAGGAGTTGCCGGTGGCGTCCAGGCACTTGTTGGCCTGCGTGCCGACGATGTCGCGGGCGGCGGAGACGGTCCACTTCTGGTTGGCGGCGCCGGAGCACGTCCACAGCTGGATCTTGGTGCCGTCGGCGGTCGAACTCCCGGTGACGTCAAGACACTTGCCCAGCGCGCGGATCGTGCCGTCGGTGCCCACGGTCCACTGCTGGGCGGCGGTGCCGTTGCAGTCGTAGAGCTGGACGGCCGTGCCGTCGGCGGAGCTCGCGCCCGCCACGTCCAGGCACTTGCCGCCGAGGCCGGTGATCGTGCCGGTCGCGGCGGCGGCGGGGGTGCTGGCGAGGAGGCCGGCGGAGAGGGTGAGTGCCGCGACGGAGAGCGCGGCGACGAGTGGTCTGGGCATGACAGATCGGCCCTTTCGTGGGGGGTGGGACGCCCGGGGCCGGGGCGACCGGTGCAGGGCGAGCGCACGCGTGGTACTGGGGCTGACCGGTGAACTTAAAGGTATGGACCACTTACGTCAAGAGGTGAAGTAAGGTTTGACGGAAGCGGCTTGCCTGACGTCAGGGTGTGACGGCAACGCTTCAGGCCAGTTTGCGGCAGTACAGCGCGTCCGGTGTCCGCGACGAGCCCAGCCGGCCCGTGTACGCCACGCCCGCCGCGTACTCGTCGTCGGCGCACTGACCCTTGTAGTTGCCGGACGCGAAGTCTCCGCCCTTCGGCGCCGATCCCCGGTTGTCACCGCGGTCGAACCAGACGGTACGGCCGCCGGAACCGAGCCGTCCGGCGGACGCGGTCGCGCACAGGACGGCCGATACGGCGGCGCCGCGGACGCTGTATCCCGTCATGAACTGACCGTCGGCGCACTGGAGTTTGGTGTAGCCCGACGCCCAGTCGCCGCCCGGCGCGACATGCCGTTCGTCTCGGACCACCTCGTGAGCGCCGGCCGGTGCCCACAGCGCGCCCGCGGTCACGTCCGAGCACAGCCCCCGGTTGCCGGTGTGGCTCAGGCCCAGCAGCCGCTGCCCGTCGGGGCAGGCCGCCTTGCGGGCGCCGGAGTCCCAGTCGGGCAGGGCGCGCAGCCGCCGGGACTGGACGAAGTCGCCGTGGTCGGGGCTGAGCTGGGACCACTCCGGTACGGCCGCCACGGGCCCGGTCCGGCCGGTCGCGGTGATCAGTCGGGTCCAGGCGGACGCCCGCCAGTCGTCACCGTCGTACAGGCCCATGCGCCGGCCCTGGCTGTCCCAGTGCAGCAGGGCCCAGCCGTTGCCGGTGCGGTTCTCGTGCCAGCCGACCAGTGGCCAGTAGGCGAAGTCGGCGTCGTTGCGGATCAGTTCGTCGACGAAGTTCTCGAACCAGGCGCGCGGTTTGGCGCCGGTCTCCTCCCGGCCGCCGACGCCGAACTCGCTGATCCAGACGGGCGCGGTGAAGTGCTGGTCCTGCTCGGCGGTCACGAAGAAGGCCTGGCGGTACAGGACTTGGGTCAGTTCGGCCGGAGTCAGGTCGCGGTAGCGGGGGTCGCTGGTCTCGCCGGTGCCGGTCGCTCCGCTGTGGTTGGGGCCGGTGTAGTCGTAGAAGTGGGCGGAGTAGACGAGCTTGCCGGAGTCGACGAGGGTGTGCGAGAGGGTGCGTACGGGTGCCAGGGTGGGGCGTTCGTGTGCGAAGCCGTCGATCGGGATGCCGGTCCAGTTGATGCCCTCGACGACGATCAGCAGATCGGGGTTGGCCTCGGTGAGGATGCGGTCGCCGACGTGCTGCGAGGCGGCGAACCAGTCGTGGTCGTCGCCCAGGCCCCAGTTGGGGTCGTCCCAGACATTGCGGCGCACCTCGTTGTAGAGGTCGGCGCCGACCACGCGCTTGTTGTCCCGGTAGCGGCGGGCCATGAACAGCCAGTCGTCCTCCCAGGTCTGGGTGGACTGGCTCGCGTTCCAGCGCTCGTTGCCGTCGACCCCGCAGCACCAACGGGTGGTGTTCGTATGGTTGTTGAGGATCACGGCGAGCCCGGCGGCGGTCAGCTCGCGCACCACCACGTCGTACACCTGGAGCGGGGTCAGACCGCGCAGGGACGGGTTGGCGGCGACCGCGCGGTCCGTGACGGGCACGCCGTCGTGGATCATCTCGTTGGAGAACGGCAGCCGGATGCTGTTGATGCCGATCTCCTTGAAACCGGCGATGATCTCGGCGATGGACGCGCGGTCCAGGCCGAGCGGCATTCGGCCGGAGTTCTCGCCCGCGTGGTGGTTGGCGTCGTCGTCCGTGCTGCCCGAGCCGTTCCAAGTGCCGCTGGCGCCGTGCCAGTTGCCGGACCGGAGCTTGAAGCGGTTGCCGTTGGCGTCGACGATCCAGCGGCCCCGGGTGCTGAGCGGGGGCGTCCAGTCGGTGGCGGCGACCACGGGAGCGGTGACCGGCGCCGGCGCGGCCGGCTCGGCTCCCGACGCGGCCGAGGCCGTCGACACCGGTACCGGAAGCACCAGCAGGAGTACGGCGGCCAGAGTGGCCCTGACGAGGGATCCGCGCACGGTGACCGCCCTGCGAGACGACGTCGTTGTTGTCATGGCAGCGTCATCATCAGGGGTGGGTGCGGGGCAGGTCCAGCCCTGGGAAGGTGTTGGTCCGGTCCAGGACTCATGCCCTCTGTCTATGACGCCCCGTCCACCCCCAGCGACCGCGACCGCACCCGCGCCAGATGGTGGGCGAAGACCTCGCGGGTGTCCGGGGTCAGGGTGCGCAGCGCGACCAGGGCCGTGATGACGACATCGCACAGTTCCGCCTGGACGTCGTCCCACGTGTGGGTGATGCCCTTGCGCGGGTTCTGGCCGGTCGCCCCGATCACCGCCTCGGCGACCTCGCCTACCTCCTCCGACAGCTTGAGCATGCGCAGCAGCATGCCTTCCTTGCCGTCGAGCGGACGGTTCGCCTCCAGCCAGGTCCACAGGTCGTCGATGGCGGCCCAGAGGTCGACGGGAGCGGCGGCCGGCGGGGCGGAAAGGTCCTGATCACTCATACGCGGAGCCTGTCACGCGGGCTCACCGGTCGAACAGCACCTCCTGCGCCCCTGCCCCCTCCTCCCAGTCCTCCCCTTCCTCCTCGTCCACCACCCTCCGCAGTCGCTGGTTCCGCATCCCCACGACCACCGCCGTCACCGCCGCCGTCACGCCCAGTGCCACCGGGACCATCCAGTTGCGGTCGACCGCGTGGCCGAGGGCGTGGTCGAGGGAGAGGCGGCCCGGGCCCGTGACGGCGAGGCCGGCCGCGGTCAGGCTCAGGCTCGCCGCGTACTCGTAGCCGCCGCCCGCGGCGAAGAAGCCGTTCGGGGTGTGCACCGCGGCCGCCCCCGCCATCGCCCCGGCCGCCGCCGCGCCCGCCGCCGGGGTGGCCAGGCCCAGGGCCAGCAGGGTGCCGCCGCCCGCCTCGGCGAGGCCCGCCGCCGTGGCGCTGGCCCGGCCGGGCGCGTAGCCCACGGACTCCATGAACCTGCCGGTCCCTTCGATCCCGTGCCCTCCGAACCAGCCGAACAGCTTCTGCGCGCCGTGCGCGGCCAGCACACCTCCCGTGCCCAGCCGGAGCAGCAGCAGGCCCAGATCACGTCGGTCGTAGCAGGTCACGGTGACTCCCGATGCGGACGGCAGGAACAGGTCCCCCCTCGTCTTCCCACCGTTCTCCGACGGTGGCCCTCCCCGTCTCCCCACCGTCCCACCGCACCCATCCGGCAGCCCCGTTCGCGCGGCCGTTCGGGTGGCGGTCGTGGGGGAGCGGTGTGAGTCTGCTGGCATGACGATTCAGCCAGCCAAACTCACCGACCCGACCGTCCGGGCCTTCGTCACCGCCGTCAACGCCCATGACCGCGACGGCTTCGTGGCGCTGCTCGCGCCCGGCGCGACGATGGCGGACGACGGCTCCGACCGGGACCTCGACGAATGGATCGACCGGGAGATCTTCTCCTCCAACGGTCACCTCGACGTCGACAACGAGTCCCAGGGCGGCCGCGCGCTCCTCGCGAACTACCGCAACGACACCTGGGGCGAGATGCGCACCCGGTGGAGCTTCACGGTCGAGGACGACGGCAGGATCTCCCGCTTCGAGACCGGGCAGGCGTAACCGGCGCCAGGCGGCCGGGCGGGCATGGCCGGCCCGTAAACCCCTTGCCTTAATACCCCTCGCCTTAAAACCCCTTGCCTTCGTGTGCGCTTCAACTCCTAGCGTCTGTCGGCATGGACACCAACAGGACACTCGGCCGCAGCGGTATCGCAGTGAGCGCCCTCGGCTTCGGCTGCTGGGCCATCGGGGGCGAGTGGCAGGATCCCGACGGACAGCCCCTGGGCTGGGGCAAGGTCGACGACGACGAGTCCGTACGGGCGATCCGCCGCGCCCTCGACCTCGGCGTGACGTTCTTCGACACCGCCGACACCTACGGCGCCGGGCACAGCGAGCGGGTGCTCGGACGCGCCCTCGGCAAGCGGCGCGACGACGTCGTGGTCGCCACCAAGTGGGGCAACGTCTTCGACGAGGAGACCCGCACCCTCACCGGCAGCGACGACTCCCCGCAGCACGCCCGCCGCGCGCTGACCGCCTCGCTCGCCCGCCTGGGCACCGATCACATCGACCTCTACCAACTGCACCTCAACGACCTGGACCCCGAGCGTGCGGCCCAACTCCGGGACGCCTGCGAAGAGTTCGTGAGCGAGGGGCTGATCCGGGCGTACGGGTGGAGCACCGACGACCCGGCGCGGGCCGCGGTGTTCGCCGAAGGGGCGCACTGCGCCTCCGTGCAGCACTCGGTGAACGTCCTCGAGGACACCCCCGAAATGTTCGCCCTGTGCGACGAGTTGGGGCTCGCGAGCATCAACCGCGGCCCGCTGGCGATGGGTCTGCTGACCGGCAAGCAGCGCCCCGGACGGGCCCTGGAGGCCGGCGACATCCGCAACACCCCGCCCGCCTGGATGACCGGCTTCAAGCAGGGCGCCGGCGCCGACGAGGACTGGGTCGCCCGCGTCGAGTCCCTGCGGGAGGTCCTCACCAGTGACGGCCGCACCCTCGCCCAGGGCGCCCTGGGCTGGCTGTGGGCCCGCAGCGGGCGCACGATCCCGATCCCCGGGTTCCGGTCGGTCGAGCAGGCCGAGCAGAACGCGGGCGCCATCGAGAAGGGGCCGCTCACCGCCGGGCAGCTGGCCGAGGTCGACCGGATACTCGGAAGGTGAACGGCCCCTGGGGGCACGGCATTCGGTAACGCCGGGTGCCGTGCCGTCAGTACCCCTGGTTCCCGTACCGGGCGTACTGCTGATCGCCGGGCTGCTGACCGCCGTAGCCCTGATCGCCGAACTGCTGGTCCCCGTACGGCTGTTGCTGTGCCGCCTGGGCGAACTCCCCGCCCTGCTCCGTGAGCGTCAGCCGGCCGGCCTTGATGGTCGCCAGGCGCGGGGCGCGGCGGGCGATGGAGGAGTCGTGGGTGACCATGACGAAGGTCAGCCCGTACTCGTGCCACAGGCCCTCCAGCAGGCCCATGATGTCGTCGCGGGTGCCCTCGTCGAGGTTGCCGGTGGGCTCGTCGGCGAGCAGTACCTTCGGCTTCTTCACCAGCGCGCGGGCGATCGCCACGCGCTGCTGCTGGCCGCCGGAGAGTTCGGCGGGGGCGTGCCGCAGGCGGTCGCCGAGGCCGACCGAGGCCAGTGCCTCGGCCGCCCGCTCGCGCCGCTCGGCGGGCTTCACGCCGAGCGGCACCAGGGCCGTCTCGACGTTCTCCTGTGCGGTCAGGGTCGGGATGAGGTTGAACGACTGGAAGATGATGCCGACCTTCTCGGCGCGCAGCCGGGTCAGCTTGGCCTCGCTGATGCGGGCGAGGTCGACGCCGTCCAGCTCGACGCTGCCCTCGGTCGGCCGGTCCAGGCCGCCGATCATCTGCAACAGGGTGGACTTGCCGCCGCCGGTCGGGCCCTGGATGACGAGCTGGTCGCCGTCCTCGATGGTCAGGTCGATGTCGCGCAGCGCCTCGACCGTCTCCTTGCCGCGTGTGTACCGCTTGGTGACGCCGCTGAGTCTGTACATGGGAACTCCAGGAGGTCAGGAGGTGTGGCAGGAGGTAGGGGGCGGGGCGCCGCCGCCCGGGGGGAACGGTGGCGGCGCCCCGGCTCGGGGGGTGTTACGAGACGCTGCGCAGGGCGTCGGCCGGGCGCATCCGGGAGGCGCGCCAGCCGCCCATGGCGCCGGCGATCAGACCGCCGGTGACCGCCAGGCCCACCGCGAGCGCGATGGTGGTCAGGGAGACCGGGGCGGAGAGGGCGATCTCCATGGTGCTGGCCGTGGACTGCCGGCCGGGGCCGCCGCCACCGGGGCCGCCGCCCTGGCCGCCACCGCCGGTGGAGCCGAGCTGCGCGGTCAGCTTGGGGCTGATCGCGGTGACCGTGTAGGCCGCCGCCAGACCCAGGGCGATGCCGAGGCCGCCGCCGATCAGGCCGTTGACCATGGACTCGCCGACGACCTGCCGGGTCACCTTGCGGCTCGGCCAGCCCAGCGCCTTCAGCGTGCCGAACTCGCGCACTCGCCGGGAGACCGCCGAGGAGGTCAGCAGCGCGGCGACCAGGAAGGCCGCCACCAGCACCGCGATCGAGAGCCACTTGCCGACGCTGGTCGCCAGGTCGGAGGCGGTGGACAGCGAGCCGGAGACGGTGGAGGCGAGGTCGGCGGAGGTGGTGACCGTCGTACCCGAGATGTTCTTCTGGATCGTCGACTTGACGATCGAGATCTGCTTCGAGTCGGTCGCCTTGACGTAGATCGTGGTGACCTTGTTCTTCGAGTCGCCGAGCGTCTGGGCCTGCTTCAGCGGCAGGAAGACGTCGGTGGTGGACTCGGAGCTGTCGGGCGTCGCGATGCCGATGACCGTGAACTTGGTGCCGGAGATCTTGAAGGTCGAACCGACCTTGTACTTCTTCTCCTTGGCGTAGGACTTGCTGACCACCGCGACCTTGGAGTTCGCCTGCGCGGAGGTGAAGGTCTTGCCCGAGGTGATCTTCGAGGTGGCGAGCGGGCCGAGGTCCTGGTTCGTGACGTCGATGCCCGCCACCGAGTAGGAGTTGACGTCGAAGGACGCGCCGCCGCCCTGGACCTGGGGCGGGGCGGTGCTGCCGCTGTTGCCGCCGCCGGGGCCGCCCTGCTGGGAGGAGCCGGAGGTGGAGGACTGCGCCTTGCCCTGGGTGAACGAGCCGTCGACCTTGGTGACGTTCAGGGTGAGCGCGCCGACCGCGTCCGACACACCCTTCTGCGCCGCGACCTTGGTGACCAGGGAGGACGCGAGGACCTGACCGCCCTGCGTATTGACCCGGTCGGAGCTCTGCGTGGTGCTGCTGCTCGACTTGGCGTCGAAGTTGAATCGCGGGCCCCCGGAGCTGCCGCTGGTGGGGGCGGACTGCGCCTTGGTCACGGTCATGTCCGTGCCGAGGCCGTAGAGCGACTTCAGGACCTTGTCCTGCGCCTGCGTCATGCCGGCCGACACCGAGTTGACGGTGATGACCAGAGCGATTCCGAGCGCCAGACCCAGAGCGATGACCAGAGCCGCTTTCTTTCTCCGGCCCAGTTCGCGCTTGAGATAGATGCCAAACATCCCGTTCCCCAAAGGTTCTTGGCGCCCGCTGTGGGCGCTGCCACAAGGTATGGAGAAACCTTTGAGCCAGGCTGAGTAAAGGATGTGTCAGGGCTGAGAAAGCAAGGTGGGGATTCAAATTTGTATAAGACAGGCAATTCTTATCCTGTAGAGGGTCTACTGCCAGGAAACCCCTGTTGGGTGCGGTGTACGGTCCCGGGATGCACGCTTCCCACCCGCTCTCCCGGCGGACCGCGCTCGGCCTGTGCGCGGCCGCCGCCATTCCGCTCGCCTCGGCGACCGACGCGCACGCCTCGACCGTTGTCGGCGGTGCGCGGCTGGCCCGCGCCGGAATTCAGGGCACAGGTCTGCCCAAGGCGCTCACCGCCAAGCTGACCGCCGCCGCCTGGCTCGTCGCCGACTGCGACAGCGGAGAGGTGCTCGCCGCCCGCGACCCGCACCGGCGGCTCGCGCCCGCGTCCACGCTGAAGATGCTGTTCGCCGACACGGTGCTGGGGAAGTTCGAGCGGACCGAGCGGTACCGGGTGACCGACGCGGACCTGGCCGGCATCCCGTCCGGCTCCAGCCTGGTCGGCGTCAAGCCCGGAATCACGTACACCGTCGAGCAGTTGTGGCAGGGCGTCTTCCTGCGCTCGGGCAACGACGCCGTGCACGTGCTCGCCCACATGAACGGCGGGATCGCCAGGACGGTCGCCGAGATGCAGGCCAGGGCGGAGGATCTGCAGGCCCTGGACACCCATGTGGTCAGCCCCGACGGCTTCGACCACAAGGGCCAGCTGTCGTCCGCCTACGACCTCACGCTCTTCGCCCGGCACGGGCTGAAGGACGCCGACTTCCGCGCGTACTGCGCCACCAAGGCCGCCGACTTCCCGGCCGGCGGAAAGAAGACCTTCCAGATCCAGAACACCGACCGCCTGCTCACCGGCACGTACGGGGTGAAGACGTACGACGGTCTGATCGGGGTCAAGAACGGTTACACGAGCAACGCCGGCAACACCTTCACCGGAGCCGCCACCCGCGGCGGCCGGACCCTGCTGGTGACGGTGATGCACCCCAGGAGCGGTTACAACGCCGTCTACGAGGAGACGGCCGCGCTGCTCGACTGGGGCTTCGGCAAAGGGAGTTCGGCCCGGGCGCTGGGCACGCTGGTCGATCCGCTCAGCGAGGGCGGGGCCAAGGCGACCGCGACCCCGGGTGGCGCATCGGCCCGGGCGGCGGCCGGGGCACCGGGTTCGGCGGCGGACGGCGGGTCCTCGGCCTGGGGGACGCTCGCGGGCGCGGGCGGCGCGGTCGCGCTGCTGGCGGGCGGGGCGTGGGTGCTGCGCAGGCGAAGGGCGGCCGGGGCAACGGGAGTTGAGGGGGCGGCGAAGGCGAACGAGGCGGATCGCCCCGACTGAGTCTCGCGGCAGCCGTTCCAGGCACCGGTGCGTACCTCACGGTCCCGCATGAGGTCCACCCCCACGCGATGCCGTGGAACGGCTGCCGCCTCCCCCCTCGGTTTTGGTCTGCGGAAGCCCCGTGCTCCAAGTGTGAAGCTCTTGTGTAGGAGAGTTGAGCATAAGGCCGCCACCGGCCGCAATAGTGCGGACGGTCAAATTCCGCTTGTGCAAGTTGGGGAGTTGGGGGTCGGCGGACGCGCTCAGCCGCGGCCGACGTACGGCATCGTCGTCGCCAGTACGGTCGCGAACTGCACATTCGCCTCCAGCGGCAGCTCCGCCATGTGCCGCACGGTGCGCGCGACATCGGCGACGTCCATCACGGGCTCGGGCGCGATCTCCCCGTTCGCCTGCATCGCGCCCGTGCTCATCCCCGCCGTCATGGCGCTCGCCGCGTTGCCGATGTCGATCTGCCCCACCGCGATCCGGTACGGCCGCCCGTCAAGGGACAGCGACTTGGTGAGGCCGGTCAGCGCGTGCTTGGTCGCCGTGTACGCCACCGACAGCGGCCGGGGCGTATGGGCGGAGATGGAACCGTTGTTGATGATCCGTCCGCCCTGCGGCTCCTGCTTTTTCATCAGCCGGTAGGCCGCCTGCGCGCACAGGAACGCCCCGTTGAGGTTGGTGTCCACCACGTGCCGCCAGGCCTCGTACGGCAGTTCCTCGACCGGCACCCCACCGGGACCGAACGTCCCCGCGTTGTTGAACAGCAGGTCCACCCGCCCGAATCGCTCCACGGTCGCGGCGAACAGCGCGTCCACGTCGGCCGGTTGGGAGACATCGGTGCGTACGACGAGGGCGGCGCCGTCGGGCACGAGCGCCGCCGTCTCCTCCAGCGTCTCGGCGTGCCGGCCGGCCAGCGCGACGGACCAGCCGGCGTGCGACAGCTCGACGGCGACGGCCCGCCCGATCCCGGAACCGGCGCCGGTCACCACGGCGACCTTCGGTACGGCGGATTGCGATACGGCGGTCTTCGATTGCTCAGCATCCATGGGACCGCAGCCTACGAAGCGGGATCCCGCGAGGTCACGCCCCGTTCCGGTGTCGCCGGGATCACGCCTCGTCCGGGTACCGCACCCCGATCCGCTCCCGGATCGCGTCCAGCGTCCGCATCACGGCGAGGGTGCCGTCGATCGGGACGAGCGGGGACTCGGTCTCGCCGGCCCGCAGCGCGCGCATGACCTCGCGGGCCTCGTGCTTGAGGCTGTTGCGCGGACCGTCGGCCGGGTCGGCGGTGAACTCCTGCGGGTCACGTCCGTCGCGGTGCAGGACGAAGCGGTCCGGGAAGAAGAAGCCGTCCGGGACGTCGATGCGGCCCAGCGAGCCGGTGACCGAGGCCGAGGTCGCCAGACCGCCGACGATGGAGCAGTGCACCGAAGCGAGAGCCCCGCTCTCCCAGGTGAGCAGCGCTCCGGTCTGGAGATCGACGCCCTCGTCCGAGAGCACCGCTCGCGCCACCACGTCCGACGGCTCCCCGAGCAGCAGCTGCGCGAACGACACCGGATACACCCCGAGGTCGAGCAGCGAGCCGCCGCCCTGCTCCGGATCGCGCAGCCGGTGCGCCGGCGGGAAGGGCCCGGCGAGCCCGAAGTCCGCCTGAATGGTCCGCACTTCACCGATCGCGCCGTCGTCGACCAGCGCCTTGAGCCGCCGGATCATCGGGTTGCAGTACATCCACATGGCCTCCATCAGGAAGCTCCCGCGCCCCCGTGCAAGGGCGACCAACTCGTCCGCCTCGCGCACGTTGAGCGTGAACGCCTTCTCGACCAGCACGTTCCGCCCGGCCTCCAGGCACAGGCCCGCGGCCACCCGGTGCGCCGAGTGCGGGGTGGCGACGTACACGACATCGATGTCCTCGTCGTGCGCCAGCGCGTCCCAGTCGCCGTAGGCCCGCTCGATCCCGAACCGCTCCGCGAACGCCTTCGCCGACGCCTCGGTGCGCGAGGCGACCGCGACCACCTCGGCATCCGGCAGATCGACCAGATCCGCCGTGAACGCGGCGGCGATCCCACCGGTCGCCAGAATTCCCCACCGCACGTTCTCCGCCGCCATCTCGCGCCGCCCTCGCTCAGGTGCCTCGGCCGCTCGTGTGACCCTCGGCACTGTGTACGAGCTGAGAGCATAGGTGTCGGATCGATCGGAGAGGGAGGGGCACATGCCCGAGCAGGGGGCGCCGCCACCGCGCCTGGACCAGGGCATGGACCCGGGCGTGGAGCAGAACACGAAGCCGGCGACGGCACCCGCGGCCGAACCCGCCGCGGAACCGGCCGTCCCCACCACCGCCCCCACCGTCCTCGCCGCCCGCCGCACCGGCATCCTCGTCACGCTCATCCTGGGCGGCCTCACCGCCACACCCCCGCTGGCGATGGACATGTACCTCCCCTCGCTCCCGGAGGTCACCCGCTCCCTGCACGCGCCCGCCGCGACCGTCCAGCTCACGCTCACCGCCTGTCTGCTCGGCATGGCGCTCGGCCAGCTGGTGGTCGGCCCGATGAGCGACCGCTGGGGCCGCCGCCGCCCGCTGCTGACCGGCCTGGTGGTCTACGTCGTCGCCACCGTCCTGTGCGCCCTCGCGCCGAGCGTGGAGGTCCTGGTCGCCTTCCGCCTCGCGCAGGGCCTGGCGGGCGCGGCCGGGATCGTCATCGCCCGCGCGGTGGTCCGTGACCTGTACGACGGCGTGGCGATGGCCCGCTTCTTCTCGACGCTCATGCTGGTCTCCGGGGTCGCCCCGATCGTCGCGCCGCTGATCGGCGGCCAGATCCTGCGGGTGACGGACTGGCGGGGCGTGTTCGTGGTCCTGACGGTGGTCGGTGTGCTGCTCACCGCGGTCGTGTGGACGCGACTTCCCGAGACCCTCGCGCCTGCCGAGCGGCACAGCGGCGGGGTGGGCGAGGCCCTGCACGCGATGCGCCGCCTGCTGGCCGACCCGCCCTTCACCGGCTACATGCTCACGGGCGGCTTCACCTTCGCCGCGCTGTTCGCGTACATAGCGGCCTCGCCGTTCGTGATCCAGGAGATCTACGGCGCCTCTCCGCAGACGTTCAGCCTGCTGTTCGGCCTGAACTCGGTCGGCCTGGTGATCGTCGGCCAGATCAACGGCAAGCTGCTGGTCGGCCGGGTCACCCTGGAGACGGTGCTGGGCGTCGGCCTGCTCGTCGTGATCGCCGCCGCGACCGCGCTGCTGCTCATGTCGACGGGCGCGTTCGGCGAGGTCGGGCTGGTTCCGGTCGCCGCCGCCCTGTTCGTCCTGATGTCGGCCATGGGGGTGACGCTGCCCAACGCCCAGGCGCTGGCCCTGATGCGCACCAAACAGTCGGCGGGTTCTGCATCCGCGCTGCTCGGAACGTCGTCCTTCCTGATAGGCGCGGTCGCCTCGCCGCTCGTCGGGATCGCCGGGGAGCACACGGCCGTCCCGATGGCCGTCGTCCAACTGGCGGCCGCACTGGTGGCGCTGGCCTGCTTCATGGGAATCTGCCGTCCCTGGAACAAACGTACGAGCCTGGAGGGAGCAGGGAGCTGAGCGCACCCAGACTGCGCGACGACACACCGGAACGTGCCGGCCTCGACCCCGAGGAACTCCGTCTGCTCGCCCAGGAGGTCCACGACCTCACCGCCGGGGACCGCCCCTGGGCGGCGGGCGCGGTCGTGGTCGCCGGCCGCGGTCCGGTGATCGCGGTGGCGGAGGCGGCGGGCTGGGCGGTCCGCTACGCGTCGTACGACCCGGAGCGGGACAAGGGAGTCGAGCTCCCGAAGAGTTCTCGCGTCCCGGTAACGGTGGACACCCCCTTCGACCTGGCGTCCCTGACCAAACTCTTCACCTCGGTCGCCGCCGTCCAGCAGATCGAACGCGGCACGCTGGGCATCGACGCACGCGTCGGCGACTACCTCCCGGACTTCCGCGCGGCGGCCAGACACGGCATCACCATCCGCGAACTCCTCACCCACACATCAGGCCTGCGCCCCGAACTCCCGCTCTACGACTGCGAGAACGACGAGGAACGCCTGGCTCTCCTCCAAGCGGAACCCCCGGTGGGAGTCCCCGGCACCTACACCTACTCGGACCTCAACCTGCTCCTCCTCCAGTACGTCCTGGAACGCATCACGGGCCGCTCCCTGGACGTCCTCGTCCACGAGGGCATCACCCGCCCCCTGGGCATGACGTCGACGGCCTTCGGCCCCTGCCCCGGCGCCGCCGCGACCGAAGACCAACGACGCCCTTGGGCCAAGGCGGACCGGGGCATGCTGCGAGGAGTGGTCCACGACGAGAACGCGTGGGCTCTGGGCGGCGTGGCCGGCCATGCGGGCCTGTTCTCCACGGCCCGGGACCTGGCGATCTTCGCCCGCACCCTCCTGGCGGGCGGCTCCTACGGCCCCGCCCGCATCCTCGGCCCCGACCTGGTCGAACTCCTCCTCACCCCACCGGCATTGGGCTTCGCCCTCGACCAACCGTGGTTCATGGGCGAACTGTCGGGCCAGGGCGCGGCAGGCCACACGGGCTTCACGGGCACGTCCCTGGTCCTGGACCGAGAGACGGACACGTTCGTGGTCCTCCTGGCCAACACGGTCCACCCGAGACGCCGCCCTCCGGACAACACCCCAAGGGCCCAACTGGCAACAAGAATGGCAAGGGCGGTGAGGTGAAGGGGACTGTGCTTCTTGAACGCCGGTCCGGTCTTTGTCTTTCAGCCCGTCCGGCGTTTGAGGACGAGGCCCCTTAAGGGCCGATCGGTGGTTTCAGCCGGCGGAGCCTCCTCGCGGGGGCGAGATTAGAATCGGCGGGTGAATGCCCCCGTACCCCCGGCGGAAGCCCTCCGCGCGAGCCTCGCCACCCTCCTCGACGGCCTCCCGCCCAAGCAGGCGACCCAAGCCGTGGACCGCCTCATCACCACCTACCGGGGCACCACCCCCACCCACACCCCCATCCTCCGCGACCGCGCGGACGTGGCCGCCTACGCCGCCTACCGCATGCCCGCCACCTTCGAGGCAGCCCACACCGCCCTCGAAGAACTGGCCGCGGCAACCCCGGACTGGACCCCCACCACCCACACAGACGTCGGCGGCGGCACAGGCGCAGCCACCTGGGCCGTCTCCGCCACCTGGCCCGGCCCCCGCAAGGTCACCGTCCTCGACTGGGCCGAACCCGCCCTCGCCCTCGGCAAGGAACTCGCCGCCACCAACCCACCCCTCCGCGAAGCCACTTGGCAAAAGGCCCGCATCGGCAAGACCCTCACCCTCGCCCCCACCGACCTGGTCACCGTCTCCTACGTCCTCAACGAACTGACGGAACAGGACCGCACCGCCCTGATCGACGCCACCGCGACAGCCGCGCAGGCGATCGTCATCGTCGAGGCCGGCACCCCCGACGGCTACGCCCGAGTGATCGAGGCCCGCACCCGCCTGATCGCCGCCGGCTTCCACATCGCCGCCCCCTGCCCGCACAGCGCCCCCTGCCCGATCACCCCCGGCACGGACTGGTGCCACTTCTCGGCACGGGTCAGCCGCTCCTCCCTGCACCGCAAGGTCAAGGGCGGCTCACTGCCGTACGAGGACGAGAAGTTCAGCTACGTCGCCGCGACCCGCTTCAAGCCCGCCGCCCAGGCGCTGGCCCGGATCGTCCGCCGCCCCCAGATCCGCAAGGGCCAGGTCCTCCTCGACCTGTGCGAGCCCGACGAACAACTGCGCCGCACGACGGTCACCAAACGCCACGGCGACCTGTACAAGGCCGCCCGGGACGCGGACTGGGGCGACCCCTGGCCGCCGTACACCGCGCAGCCGTAGAAACCCCCAGGCCGGTACCGTCGACCCATGGTCAAAAAGCCCACCCCCGACCGCGCCGCCCCCGACGCCACCCGCCGCAGCGACAGGTCCCGGCGGGCGATCTACGACGCCGCACTCGCCCTCGTAGCGGAGGTCGGCTACCCCAAGACGACCGTCGAGGGCATCGCCGCGCGGGCCGGGGTGGGCAAGCAGACCATCTACCGGTGGTGGCCGTCGAAGGCGGACGTGCTGCTGGAGGCGTTCCTCGACATGGGCGAGCGGGCCGCGCGGGACGCCGGACACGAGCCGTACCGCATCCCCGACACCGGAGATCTAGCTGCCGACCTCAAGGCCGTCCTGCGGGCCACGGTCGACGAACTCCTCGACCCCCGCTTCGAGGCCCCGTCCCGCGCGCTGGCCGCCGAGGGCCTCGTCAACGAGCAGCTCGGCCGCGAGTTCGTCGCCAAGCTCCTCGAGCCCCAACTCCAGCTCTACGTCGACCGGTTGCGCTCCGCCCAGGACGCCGGCGGGATCCGGCCGGACGTGGATCCCCGTATCGCCCTGGAGCTGTTCGTCTCCCCGCTCGCCCAGCGCTGGCTCCAGCACACGGGACCGATCTCCTACGCGTACACGGACACCCTCGTCGACTACGCGCTGGGCGGTCTCGCCCCGAGGTGACACCCGGTGCCATCGGGTGCCACGGTGTCGGGACCACCCCAGATGTCGGCTCTGCACCCCCCGGAGCGCACGACGATGGGACCATGAGGCATGCTGTTGGGACGACAGCGAGGCGAGGTGCAGATGAGCGGGGACCGCGCGGACTCGGCCGGCCGGACCGGCCTACAGGGCAGAATCTCCCAGTGGCTGCGCGGACGCGGGCCCAAGGAGCCCACCGGCGACGGTGGTCGTGAGGACCTGCTGCTGGCGGCCGCCGGAGCGGGGCTGCCGCTCGCGCCCGCCGCGTATCCGGCCGCCGGCTACGGCTGTTCCTGCGACCGCGTCGGCTGTCCCACCCCGGCACGGCACCCGGTGTCGTTCGCGTGGCAGACGCAGTCCACCACCGACAAGGCGCAGATCGAGCGCTGGGCCCGGCATCAGCCGCAGGCCAACTTCATCACCGCGACCGGCATGGTGCACGACGTCCTCGACGTGCCGCTTGAGGCGGGCCGCTCCGCGCTGGAGCGGCTGCTCGGTGCCGGCGTCGAGGTCGGGCCCGTCGCCGAGAGCTCCGACGGCCGGCTGCTGTTCTTCACCCTCACCCGGGGCACCCCCGAGGACGAGGACGAGTGGTGGCCCTGCGAGCTGGACTGCCACCCCGAGACGATGGACGAGCACCACGGACTGCGCTGGCACTGCCGCGGGTCCTACGTCCTCGTACCGCCCGCCCGGCTCCCCGGTGCCGACGACCGGTCCGTGTGGTGGGTACGCGGTCTGGAACACCCGCTTCCCGACCCGCTGAGCCTGCTGGAGACCCTCACCGACGCGTGCGCCCGGTACGCGGGCGAGGAGCCCGACCACGCGAGCGCGGCCTGGCCTTCGCGCCACTGACCGCTCAACTCGCCTACGGCACTGCGCCGTTCAGGACCCCTCGGCCGAAGTCAGCCCCTCCAGGCGGGCCATGATCGTCACCTTGCCGCCGCTCTTCGGGTCCAGCGCGACCCCGTTGGAGACGAACTCCATGGTGAGCGACTGCTTGATCTCGCCGGTCGTCAGGGCCTGCACGTTCGCGTTCGGGGTGGGGATCGCGGTGCCCGCGGCGGCGGTCTCCTTCTCGAAGCGCCGGGTCGTGAAGAACACCAGCGCGCCGCCGTCCTCGGTGCGCAGCGCCAGCGGGGCGTAGTCGCCGCTGGTGACCGGCTCGTCGATGAACTGCGTCACCAGACCCGGCTTCTTCGCCGACTTCGCGCGCTGGGCGCGCCACTCGCTGGTGTGCGGGCCGTCGGCGAAGCCCTGCCCGCCGTTCTTCAGGTAGGTCGCGTAGTCGTTGCTCAACTGCCCGGGCGGGACCGTGAGTCCGGTGGAGTTGGCGGGCACGGCCTCGGCCCAGCCGGCCGCGTCCTTCTTGACCTTGGGCAGCGAGCCGGGCGTGATCAGCGTCAGATACGCCACCTGGAACGGCTCGGCCAGGTCGTCACGGGTGAACACCAGCAGCCAGCGCAGGTTTCCGCCCTTGTTGCCCTGCGCCTCGGCGACGAACCAGCGTGGCCAGCCCGCCTTCTTGGGGATCGTGAACGTCGCGTTCGTCAGCGTCAGCGGCGTGTGCGACGGGTTGCCGCTCGGACTGTTGGTGTGACCGGCCTTCAGCCGGGCCGCGTCGATGTCGCCGAGGGCGCCGGTGACATGGTCGGCGTCGAGCGAACTGTCGTAGGCCTTGTCCGCCGCGTTGTACGCGGTCGTGAACTGCTCAAGTGCCTTCGCGGCCTCGGCGCGGGTGGTGGAGGGGAGCACCTCGCGCTCGCCGTGCACCACCACACAACCGCTCGCCGTCAGCGACAAAGCGGTCACCGAGGCCGCTATCAGTACGCGCCGGTCAAGCCTGCGGAGCCTTCGAGGGCCGAGATCCCTGCTCATCAGGTGTCTTCACCTTCCCCTTCCCGGAGGCGAACCCTACCGGGGCGAAGAAGAGCGCGAGCGTCGGGACCAGGTACAGCAGCCACACCGTGACCTGGAGGACGGTCGGATCCGGCTGGAAGTTGAGGACGCCCTTGAGGAGGGTGCCGTACCAGCTGTCCGGCGGGATCGTGTTGCTGATGTCGAAGGCCAGGTTCGTCAACCCCGGGACCCAGTCGGCCTCTTGGAGGTCGTGGAAGCCGTACGCCAGCACGCCCGCGGCGACGACGACGAGCATCGCGCCGGTCCACGTGAAGAACTTCGCGAGGTTGATCTTCAGGGCGCCGCGGTAGAAGAGCCAGCCCAGGAAGACGGCGGTGGCGAGGCCGAGCGCGACGCCGACCAGCGGGCGCGGGGTGCCGTCGCTCGCCGCGTGCACCGACGCCCACACGAACAGGGCGGTCTCCAGGCCCTCGCGGCCCACGGCGAGGAACGCGGTGGCGACCAGCGCGCCGGTGCCCATCGCCAGGGCCGCGTCCAGCTTGCCGTGCAGCTCGGACTTCAGGTGCCGGGCGGTGCGCCGCATCCAGAACACCATCCACGTCACCAGGCCGACCGCGACGATCGACAGCGAGCCGCCGAGCGCCTCCTGCGCCTGGAACGTCAGCTCCTGGGAGCCGAATTCGAGCGCGCAGCCGAACCCCATGGCGATGAGCACGGCGACGGCGATGCCGATCCAGATCGGCCTCAGGGCGTCCCTGCGGTCCGTCTTGACCAGGTAGGCGATCAGGATGCAGACGACGAGGCTGGCTTCCAGTCCCTCGCGCAGACCGATCAGGTAGTTGGAGAACACGCGTCAGGCCTCCTTGGAGAACAGCGTGCTGCCCCACCAGTCGTCCTTGTCGCGGACGCCCGGCGGGACGGCGAAGACCGCCGAACCCACGTGCTGGATGTACTCGTTGAGGGCGTCCGTCGCCGACAGGTTCCGCTGGAGGGGGATGAACCCCTTGCGGACGTCCCGCTGGTAGGCGAGGAAGAACAGGCCCGCGTCCAGCCGGCCGAGGCCGTCGGTGCCGTCGGTGAAGGAGTAGCCCCGGCGCAGGATCGTGATCCCGTCGTTGGAGTCGGGGTGCGCGAGCCGGACGTGCGCGTCCGGTTTCATCGCCTTCAGGAACGGCGGGTCGTGCTCCTTGGCCTTGCCGACCGCGGCGCCCTCGCCCTTGTCCCGGCCGAAGATGTCCTCCTGCTCCTGCAACGAGGTGCGGTCCCAGGTCTCGATGTGCATCCGGATCCGCCGGGCGACCAGATACGAACCCCCGGTCATCCAGGCCGAGTTGTCGTCCCCGTCACTGTCGGCGACCCACACGAACTTCTTCAGCCGGTCCGTCTCGGTGCCCGCGATGTTGCGGGTGCCGTCCTTGAACCCCATCAGGTTGCGCGGGGTCTGCGCGTTCGGCGTGGTCGAGGACGTCTTGCCGAAACCCAGCTGCGACCAGCGGATGTTGACCGTGCCGAAGCCGATCCTGGCCAGGTTGCGGATCGCGTGCACGGCGACCTGCGGGTCATCGGCGCAGGCCTGGATGCACAGGTCGCCGCCGGTGCGGGTCCTGTCGAGGTTGTCGCCCGCGAACTGCGGCAGATCGGCCAGCGCCGCGGGCCGCCGGTCGGCGATCCCGAACGTCTCGCCGAACTTCGCGAACAGCGAGGGCCCGAAGCCGATCGTCAGCGTCAGCCGCGAGGGCTTGAGGCCCAGCGCCTCGCCGGTGTCGTCCGGCGGAGCCTCCGCGAGACCGCCGTACGCGCCGTCCCCGACGGCCTTCCCGGCGGTCATCCTTCGTGCCGCCTCGGTCCAGTCCTTCAGCATCCGCACGAACTCGGCGCGGTCCTCGGTCTGTACGTCGAACGCGGCGAAGTGCAGCCGGTCCTGCACCGGTGTGGCGATACCGGCCTGGTTGGCGCCGTGGAAGTCGACCGCCGCGCCCGTCTCGGCGGCGGCCGGGTCCATGTCGTCGCCGGAGCGGACCGCCGCGACGGCGCCGCCGGCCACGGCGGCGCCGAGCGCGAGCCCGGCACCGCCCCAGCCGATCAGCGAACGACGCGAGGGTGCCTTCGAGTCGGCGGCCCCGGTGGCGGCTTCCTGCGTGTCCGTCATGGTCGGTCCCCTACTTCACGACGGTGGCGGCGAGCTTGGAGAGCGGCTCCGCGAGGGCGTTGACCGCGTCCGACAGCTCCTTCTGCTTGGGCTTGGTGACCGTGGCGTACGACACGAAGCCGTTGTACGCCTTGTCGTGCGGGCTGTCCGAGCGGTACCTGTCCAGCAGCGTGTTGAGCGAGGCGAACTGCTTGTCCAGTTCGGCGGTGAGGGCCGCGTCGTTCTTCTGCGCGACCGGCTTGAGCAGCTCGTACGCCTTCTGCGCGCCGTCGACGTTGGCCTTGAAGTCGCTCAGGTCGGTGTGCGAGTAGCGGTCCTCCTCGCCGGTGACCTTGCCGGTGGCGACCTCGTCGAGGAGTTCCTTGGCGCCGTTGGCCATGGAGGTCGGGGTGATCTCGGCCTTGCCGACCCGCTTCTGCCAGTCCTTCAGGTCGGTGAGCAGCTCATCGGCGAGGGTCTTCTGCTCGGCGCCGATCTTCTTGTCCTCCCACAGCGCCTTCTCCAGCGCGTGCCAGCCGGTCCACTTCTGGCCCTTCTCCAGGCCGTCGGCGCGGGTGTCGGTCTTGGGGTCGATGTCCCCGAACGACTCGGCGATCGGCTCGGTGGTCTCCCAGCCGACGCGGGAGGGGGCGTAGGCGTTCTTGGCGGCGTCGAGGTCGCCCGCCTTGATGGCGTTGACGAAGGTCTCCACCTTCGGGATCGTCGTGTCGGCCTCGTTCTGCGCGTACTCGCGGTAGGCGGCGACGGCCGCGTCCAGCTTCGGGTCGCGCTTGGCGACCGAACCGCCGGTGACGGTGAGCTTCTGCCGGACGCCGTGGCCCTTCATGCCGGGCCGGCAGGCGATCTCGTACGAGCCCGCCTTGACCTCGGCGGTGAGCGTGTACTTGGTCCCGGGCCCGATGTTCTCCTTCTCGGAGACGATCCGGTCGTCCGGGAAGAGGATCTCGACCTCGGTCGCCTTGGAGCCCGTGTTCTCGATCTTCAGGGTGACCTGACCGGCCGCCACCGACTTGACGGAGGTGTCGCACTTGGAGTCGGCGGCGGTCACCTGGATCGCGTCGTCACCGTCGCCCGAGCTTTTCTCGGTGCAGCCCGTGACGGCTGCCAGGGCCGCGGCGGTGGCGACTGCGGTGACGGCGGAGAGTCTGACGGCTCGCATGCAGGCTCCTGAGGATGGCGAAAAATCGCGTGTCGGGGCTCACACTGGGATGGTGAGGCTCGCCTAACTTAACTGAGCCTTGCCTGCGTGATACCCACCCATGCGGTGATTCAGCTCTCATGGCAGGCCTACGGGCACGAGCCGATCACGGTGACCTAAAACGGACCCCAAGAAACCTTCAAAGGAACTTCAAAGGATTCGCTTCGGGGTGATCAGGACCGCGTCCGTGCGCGGGTGTTGGAGCACCTCGACGGGCTGGTCGTAGACCCGCGACAGCAGCGGCTCGGTGAAGACCTCGGCGGGCGGGCCGTCCGCCGCGACCCGCCCGGCGCACAGGATCGCGACCCGGTGCGCGTAGGCGGCGGCGAGCCCCAGATCGTGCAGGACGACGACCACGGCGTCCCCGGCCCGCGCCCGCTCCCGGCACAGCCGCAGCACCAGCTCCTGGTGTTTCAGGTCGAGCGCGGCGGTCGGCTCGTCGAGCAGCAACAGCGGGGCGCGCTGGGCGAGTACGCGCGCGAGGGCGACCCGGGCGCGCTCGCCGCCGCTGAGCGCGTTGAAGGGGCGCGCGGCGAACGCGGTCACCTCGGTACGGGCCATCGCGTCGGCGACGGCCCGGTCGTCCTCGGCGGGCGCGGCGGCGTGCGGCGCGCGGCCCATCCGCACGACCTCCTCCACCGTGAACGGAAAGGAGAGCGTCGCCGACTGGGGAAGTACCGCCCGGCGCAGGGCGAGTTCGGGGGTGGTCCACTCCGTGACGGACCGGCCGTCGATCCGAACGCTGCCGGTCGCCGCCGGCAGATCGGCGGCGAGGGCGCCCAACAGGGTGGACTTCCCGGCCCCGTTGGGCCCGACCAGGGCAAGGATCTCCCCGGCCCGCGCCCGCACATCGACACCGTGCAGCACCTCGCGGCCACCGAGCCGCACATGAAGCCCCACGGCCTCGGCGAGGACGTTGCCGGGTTCGGCGGGGGCGGGTGGGGTGGGACGGGGGCGCAGGAGTCTCATACGGCGGTTCCTTGGGCGGAGGGGAGAGGAGAGGCTCGGCGCCGCCGGGGTGGACCGTGGGCGTGGGTGTCTCATGCCCGGGGGCCTTGGGTGTTGTGGTCGTTGGCGGTCGGGCAGCGGCGGAGGGCGTCGTCCTCGTGGGCTGTTGCGGGCGGGGCTGCGGCGGTCGCCGCGGCGGCGAGGTCGTCAAGTGCGGCGCGGAGCGCGTGCAGGGCGGGCAGGAGGAGTCGAGGCCGATTGAGCGCGCGTCCGGCGAACGGGGTCGGGGGAGGCGGGGCGAGGGCGGGCCGCAGGGCAGCGGCGTATCGGGCGGCCAGGGCGTCGGCGTGACGCAGGGCCAGAAGGCCGGCGTACTTCGCCGTCCTGACCTGACCGTGCCCCCTGACATCGCGGCCCCTCATGCCCAACCCCCTTGTCTGCGCCGGGTCCTGAGGAGCAGCCAGAAGAAGAAGGGACTGCCGAGGAGGGCGGTGAGGACGCCCAGGGGGAGTTCCGCGGGGGCGGCGATCGTGCGGGCGGTCAGGTCGGCCGCCAGCAGGACGAGCGCGCCGAGCAGGGCGCTGCCGGGGACGAGGAAGCGGTGGCCGGGGCCCGCCGCCATGCGCAGCAGATGCGGGACGACCAGGCCGACGAAGCCGATGATGCCGGAGACGCTGACCGCGGCGGCGGTGAGCAGGGCGATCAGCAGGACCAGCGTCAGGCGCAGCCGCTCCACGTCCACACCGAGGTGCCGGGCCGGGCGTTCGCCGAGCGCGAGGAGGTCCAGGCGGCGGGAGTGCAGGGGCGCCAGGGCCAGGCCGATCGCCGCGCACGGCAGTACCGCGAGCACTTTCGGCCAGGTCGCCTGGGAGAGCGAGCCGAGCTGCCAGAAGGTGATCTGGTTGACGGCCGCGGTGTCCGCGAAGAAGAGGAACAGGCCGATCAGCGCGCCCGCGAACGCGTTCAGCGCGATGCCGGTCAGGATCAGCGTCACCACCTCCGTACGCCCGCCGGAGCGCGAGGCCGCGTACACGAGCAGGACCGCGCCAAGACCGGCGACGAAGGCGAACACCGAAACCGTCCACGTGCCAAGGAAGTTCAGCCCGAACGCGATCACCGCGACCGCGCCCACCGCCGCGCCGGAGGAGATGCCGATGACCCCGGGCTCGGCGAGCGGATTGCCGAACACGCCCTGCATCAGCGCACCGGCACAGCCCAACGAGGCACCCACCAGCAGCGCGAGCACGATCCGCGGGAAGCGCACGTTCCACAGGACCGACTCCGGTACGCGGTCCAGGGCCGCGCCGCCGAGTCCGATCCGGTGCTGGACGGAGGAGAGGACGTCACCGACGGGGATGGGATAGGCACCGAGCCCGGCGGCGACCGGGACCAGGACGAGCAGGGCGACGACCAGACCCACGGTCAGGATCCATGCGGTACTGCGTCTGCCGCGGCGCCTCGGCGCGGAGCTCTCCGTCACCAACCGCTTGTCGAGAAGCGTCACTTGGCGTCCCCGTCCCCGCCACTGTCCCCGCCGTCGTCCCCGTCCCCGTACAACTGGTCGACGATCGACTTCAGCACCTGGTCGGTGCGCGGCCCGTAGTTGAGCAGCACGCCGTCCTCGATCGAGACGACCCGGCGGTTCATGCCGGCCGGGGTCTGGGCGACGCCCGGGATCTTCACCAGGCCTTCCATGCCGCCGACGGACTCGAGTCCCTTGGTCATGACGAGGATCGCGTCCGGCGCGGCCTTGGCGAGGGCCTCGGTGGTGATGGCGGTGAAGTCCTTGTCCAGCCCCGACTCGGCGCCCGCGTCGACCGCCCCGGCCGCCTCCAGGAGCGAGGTCGCGCCCGAGCCCTTGCCGCCGATGAGATAGACGGAGGCGGAACCGCGCAGATAGAGGAACGCGACCCGCGGCTTCTCCTTGTGCGTGGGAACTGCCTTCTGCACGGCGGCTATTCGCGCCTCGGAGCGCTTCGTCAGCTCCTTCCCGGCGGCCGGTACGCCGAGCGCGTCCGCGACGGCCTGGATGCGCGGACCGACGTCGTCGAGCCCCTGGGCCGGGTCGACGACCAGCACCGGGACACCGGCGGCGCGGATCTGACCCATCGCCTCCTCCGGTCCCGTCGTGGCCTCGGCGAGGACCAGATCAGGCTTCAGCGACAGCACGCTCTCCGCGGAGACGTCGTGGTTGCGGGTGACGACCGGGAGCTTCGCCGCCTGTTGGAAGGTGGCGGTGATGTCCCGGGCGACGACCCGGTCACCGAGCCCGAGCGTGAACACGATCTCGCTGAGGCTGCCGGAGAGCGGCACGATGCGCCGGGCGGCGGAGACGGTCACCTTCTTCCCGTCCGCCGAGGCGACGGTCACCGGGAGGTCGGGCTCCGGGGTGCCGGTCAGCGGCTCCACCCGGTTGGCCGCCGTGGTCGTCGCCGCGGCCGGGGCCTTGGTGTCGCCCCCTCCGCAGGCGGTCGCGGTGAGCGTGAGGGCGAGCACGGAGACCAGTGCTCCTGCCAGTCGAGCGCGCATGCGTCGCACGGTCCCGTTCGTTCCTTCCGGTTCAGGTCCGGTCCATGACCAGGTCCGCCGACTGTTTTCGGCAGGCAAAGCTTAGGTTAGCCTTACCTTCGTTCGCTACCGGCAGTCGTCACCGGAGGACTTTTCATGCCCGCGCGCCTACGTGCCCTGATCACCGTGCTGTGCACGGCCGTACTGGGAGCCCTGCTGCTCCCGGTCACCGCCGCGCACGCGGACGGCAGCACCGTGCGGGGAGGCCGGCTCGACTGGGGGATCAAATCCTCCTTCCAGAGCTATGTCACCGGCCCGATAGCCAAGGGGAGTTACTCCCTCACCGGCGGCGCGGCGACCGTGGGCAGCAGCCAGTTCCGCTTCCCCTCGGCGACCGGCACCTACGACGGCACCACCGGCGCGTTCAACGCCTCCTACGCCGGCGGGGTCCACTTCGTCGGCCACAAGGAGGCCAACGGCACCTACCAGCTGGACCTCACTCTCAGCCGCCCCACCGTCCGCATCTCCGGCGCCACCGGAACGCTCTACCTGGACGTCGTCAGCAAGGCGAAGGGCACCGGGACGGTCGCGACGTCCTCACAAGTGCCCTTCGCCTCCCTCTCGTTGGGCGGCATCGACATGAAGGGCGGCGGCACCTCGGTCGTCCTGAACAACCTGCCCGCCACCCTCACCGCCCAGGGCGCCAAGTCCTTCGCCGGCTACTACACCGCCGGCACCGCCCTGGACCCGGTCAGCCTCACCGCGGACATCCAGGCGGCCAAGGCCACTTCCTCGCCGACGCCCACCAAGTCCGCGGCGAAGAAGGAGAAGAAGCCGGCCGCCACCGACGCCATCCAGGACGGCGCCGCCGACTGGGGCGTGCGCCGCACCTTCCGCGAGTACGTCACCGGCGACATCGCCCGCGGCAAGTGGACGCTCTCCGACGGCGCCGAGGACGGCGGCGCGCTCTTCCGCTTCCCGAAGGGCGAAGGGACGTACGAGAAGGGCGAGTTGACCGCGAGCTTCACCGGCACGGTCCGCTTCACCGGCGAGGAGGGCCTCGACCTGAAGCTCGGCGCGGTGAAAGCCGCCGTCAAGGACGGCAAGGGGACCCTCTACGCCGACGTCACGAGCGCGGACTTCAGCGGCAGGAAGGTCCCGCTGGTCACCTTCACCGCGAAGGGCCTCAAGGCCACCGACGGCCTGGTGAAACTGACCGAGGCCCCCGCGCAGCTCACCGCCCAGGGCGCCAAGGCCTTCGGCGGCATGTACCAGGCGGGCACCGCGATGGACCCGGTCTCGCTGGCCGTCGCCCTCACCGACGACGCCGTCCTCCCGGCCCTGCCCGACCTGGGCAGCGCACCCACCCCGAGCCCCACGCCCTCGAAGGCGTCCGCCGAACCGGTCCGCGCCGCGAGCGCCACCGACGGCGACGACGCAGGCTTCCCGGTCCTCCCGGTCGGCCTCACGGCCGGCGCCCTGCTGCTGGCGGCCGCCGCCTACGCGGTGATCCGCGCCCGCCGCACCCGGACCGCGACCGACGAGGGCTGACCCCCACAAACGCCACCACCACCATCAGCATCACGAGGAGACGATCCCGCCATGCCAGCCGCCACACCCAGATCCATCGCCCTCGCCGCCGCCGTCGCGGTCACCCTGGGCGCCGGCGCGTTCGCCGCGACCAGCGCGTCCGCCGCCGAAGTGCCGCTCAGCGGCTACGAGTTGACGTGGGGCATCAAGGAGTCGTACCGCACCTACGTGACCGGCGCCGCGGCCGGCACCTTCACCCCGGCGGCCGGCGCCGCGCAGGCGTCCGGCAACGGCGCCTTCACCTTCGTCAAGGGCGCGGGCAGTTACGACTCCGACGCGCACACGGTGGACCTCGCCTTCGAAGGCAGCCTGAACATCGTCTCCAAGCTGCACGGCTTCGACATCACGCTGTCGGACGTCCAGTTCGACAGCAAGGACGCCGAGTTGACGGCGGACGTGACCAAGAACGGGACGACGGCACAGGACGTGCCGCTCGCGAAGGTCACCGTCACGCGCGACATGAAGGCCATGGCGACCACGCTGACCAAGGAGGCCGCGGACTCCTTCGGCAGCCCCGGCTACGAGGGCGCGGCCGGCGACCTGCTGACGGTGACGGCTCCGACCCCGCCCAGCTCGCCGCCGCCGTCGACGACACCCACCCCGACCCCGACACCCACGCCGACGCCCACCCCGACTACCACCCCCACCGCGACTGACACCGCCACCCCCTCGCCGACGCCCTCCGAGTCGGAGTCCGAGCCCGCGACCGAGGGCGAGATCCTCGACGGCAAGCTCGGCTGGGGCGTGAAGGAGTCCTTCCGCACCTACGTCGTGGGCAGCGTCGCCAACGGCAAGATCACGGCATCGTCCGGCGCGACCCAGGCCACCGGCAACGGCGCCTTCACTTTCCCCGACGCGACCGGCTCCTACGACAACGACGCGGACACCCTCTCCGCCGCCTTCGAGGGCGCGGTGAACTTCAAGGGCCATGAGACGAACGGCACGTACGCCCTCGACCTCACCCTCAGCGGCCTCGAAGTCGCCCTCGACGGCGGCAAGGGCGAGCTGACCGCGGACGTCACCAGCCTCGGCAAGACGACCGACGACGTGGTCCTGGCCGACCTCGAGACCAACGACGCCACCCTCACCCCCGAGGACGACATCATCACGGTCGACGGCATCACCGCGACCCTCACCGAGGCCGGCGCGAAGGCCTTCAGCGGCTACTACACCTCCGGCACCGAACTCGACCCCGTCACCCTCTCGGTGGCCCTCAGCGACGACGCCACCCTCCCGACCGACGGCAGTTCGAGCGGCACCGGCACATCCTCGGGCGGCTCCACCGGCGGCTCGGGCACCACCGGCGGCACGACCGGCTCGACGACGGGCGGCATCAGCGGCGGCCTCGCGTCGACCGGCTCGGACGTACCGGTCGCCGCACTCGGCACGGCCTCGGCGGTCGCGGTGGCGGCGGGCGCGGGCGTGGTGTTCGCGATGCGCAGGCGGCGTACGGAGGCGTAAGTCTTGGTCGGACCGGGGGCACAGGCAATCGCCTGTGCCCCCGGGATGCTTCAATTCCCGCGTGACCGACTACGACGTGCTCCGCGTCTTCTGCGCGCCCAACGGCGGATACGGCAACGAACTCGCCGTCGTCCGGGAGGGTTCGACGCTGCCCGATCCGGACGAGCGGCAGGCGTTCGCGGGCAAACTCGGCTTCAGTGAGACCGTGTTCGTCGACGACCCCGAGCGCGGAGTCATCGACATCTACACACCCACCCTGCGCCTCCCCTTCGCCGGTCACCCCTGCGTCGGTTCGGCCTGGCTCCTCGACGTGCCCGAACTGGTCACGCCGGCCGGGCTCGTGGGCGCCCGCCTCGACGGCGAGTTCAGCTGGATCGAGGCCCGCGCGGAGTGGGCGCCGCCGCGCGCTTTGCGCCAGTACGGCACGGCCGCCGAGGTCGACGCCCTGCCGGTGCCGCCGCCGGGGGAGTGGATCTACGCCTGGGCCTGGGAGGACGAGGCCGCCGGACGCGTCCGCGCCCGTGCCTTCCCCGGCCGTAACGACGGCATCGACGAGGACGAGGCAACGGGCGCGGCGGCACTCCTGCTCACGGACCAGTTGGGACGGGCACTCAACATCACGCAGGGCGCGGGGTCACAGCTACTGACGGCTCCGCAGCCCGGGGGATGGGTTGAGGTCGGGGGACGGGTGTTCCTGGAGCGCTAGGTCAGGCGCTGAGGGAGAACTCCTCGCCCAATGCCCTGAACACCCCCGTGTTCAGGGCGAACGCGTTCTTGCATTCGGCCACGACCCGCTGCTTCTCCAAGTCGTCCGCCCGCACCGCGTCCAGCAGCTCCCGGTAACCCCGCTTGAACGCCGCCGGGTTGGCGATCTCCTCGAAGACGTAGAACCGCACGCCGTCGCCCTTGCGCGTGAAGCCCCACGTCCGCTCCGCCTTGTCGCGGATGATCTGGCCGCCGGAGAGGTCGCCGAGGTAGCGCGTGTAGTGGTGGGCGATGTACCCGGCCGGCCACTGCTCCGCGCACTCCCGCACCCGGTCCGCGTAGGCCCGCGTCGCGGGCAGCGCGGTCAGGCCGGACCGCCAGTCGGCGCCCCGCAGATGCGTCAGGTCCCGCTCCAGCGCGGGCAGCCGGTACAACTCGGGCTGGATGAAGGGCCCGGCCACCGGATCCGACGCCAGCGCCTCGGCACTCGCCTCCAACGCCTCGTACACGAACCACAGTTGCTCGGTGTAGCGCGCGTACGCGTCCACCCCCAGTCGTCCGCCGAGCAGATCGCTCATGAACGTGGAGGTCTCCGCCTCCACGTGCTCTTCGTGGGAGGCGGTGCGGATGACTGTCGAGAAGGAGTCCATGCGTGCCATTTTCTGAGGTAAGCCTTACCTAAGTCAACAGCTTCCCGACTTTTGGTCGGTAAGGATGCCGACAGCCTGTCGGTAAAAGAGTACAAGAAAACGGCCCGCCCTCCGAGAGAGCGAGCCGCATCGGTGTCCGGGGCTACGCCAGCGTGAGGATCTCCGCCCCCGACTCCGTCACCACCAGCGTGTCCTCGAACTGAGCCGTTCGCTTCCGGTCCTTCGTGACCACCGTCCACCCGTCGTCCCACATGTCGTACTCGTACGTCCCGAGCGTCAGCATCGGCTCGATCGTGAACGTCATCCCGGGCTGGATCACCGTCGTCGCGTGCGGACTGTCGTAGTGCGGGATGATCAGCCCGGAGTGGAAGGACGAGTTGATCCCGTGGCCGGTGAAGTCCCGGACCACGCCGTACCCGAAGCGCTTGGCGTACGACTCGATGACCCGGCCGATGATGTTGATCTGCCGGCCCGGCCGGACGGCCTTGATCGCGCGGTCGAGGGCCTCCCGGGTCCGCTCCACCAGCAGCCGCGACTCCTCGTCGACGTCCCCGACCAGGTAGGTCGCGTTGTTGTCGCCGTGCACCCCGCCGATGTACGCCGTCACGTCGAGGTTGACGATGTCGCCGTCCCGCAGCACGGTCGAGTCCGGAATGCCGTGGCAGATCACCTCGTTGACGGAGGTGCACAGGGACTTGGGAAAGCCGCGGTAGCCGAGCGTCGACGGATAGGCGCCGTGGTCGCACATGTACTCGTGCGCCACCTTGTCCAGTTCGTCGGTGGTGACGCCGGGGGAGATCAGCTTCGCGGCCTCCGCCATCGCCCGCGCGGCGATCCGCCCGGCGACGCGCATCGCCTCGATCGTCTCGGGCGTCTGCACCTCGGGGCCGGTGTACGGCGCCGGTGCGGGCTTGCCCACGTACTCGGGGCGGCGGATGTTTCCGGGTACCTGACGGGTGGGGGAGAGCTCCCCTGGTACGAGCAGCGACTGGCCAGACATGCCAGCGAGTCTAACGAGCCGCCGTGGGGGAACATGTCGGTGGCGAGAGGAGCAGGTCATGGCCTTGTTCAAGAAGCGCACGGTCGGCAAGCCGGGCGAGTGGTACTACTGCCTCGAACACAAGACGGTCGAGGAGGGGCCCGACTGCCCCGGCAAGAACCGCTTCGGGCCCTACGCGAGCCGCCAGGAGGCCGAGCACGCGATGGAGACGGCCCGCGAGCGCAACCTGGAGTGGGAGAACGACCCCAACTGGCACGACGCCCCGAAGGGCGGCACCGAGGACAAGTGACGGGCCCGCGCACGGGTCCGGGCGCAGGTATACGTGCCTACGCCTGGGCCTGCGCCTGGCTCACCGGTGTCACCGCGGCGGTCGCCTTCCGTTGCGCACGCACGCGTGCGGCGTGCTCGTTGGTCCGCTCGTCGTAGCGCATCAGCCCCGGCAGGCACAGCGCCAGCAGCCCCACCGCCCCCGCGCACAGCAGCCCGCCGGACCAGACGGATGCCCGTACACCCCACCAGGCGGCGAAACCGCCCGACCTGACCTGGCCGAGGGTGGGTCCGACGGAGTACGAGAGCAGCTCGATCCCGGCGAGCCGGCCCCGTAGCTCGTCCGGGATCGTCTGGTTCCACATGGCGCTCCGGAAGATGCCGCTGACCATGTCGCAGCTGCCGGCCACGGTCAGGAAGAGCAGCACCAGCCACACGTTGCCCACGACACCGGCGCCCGCGATCGCCAGGCCCCACAGCGCGGCCGACAGCACCACCATCCGCCCGTGCCGGTGCACCCGCGAGGTCCAGCCGCCGGTCAGGCCCACCAGCATCGCCCCGAACGGGACCGCCGCGTACATCAGGCCCAGCGACCACTCGGCGTCCAGCTCGTCCGCGAGGAAGGGCAGCAGGGCGAGCGGCATCGCCAGGAACATCGCGGCCAGGTCGACGGCGTAGGTGCCGAGCAGTTCCTTGCGGCTCCAGGCGTACCGGGCGCCCTCGACGATCGCGGCCAGCGACGGCTTCGCGGCCTCGCGCACGGCGGGGGCGGCGGCGATGCGGACCATGAGGACGGCGGAGACGACGAACGTCACCAGGTCGGCGCCGTACGCCCAGCCGAGGCCCGCGTACGCCACGACCACGCCCGCGAGGGCCGGTCCGGCGACCCCGCCGACCGTCCAGCGCAGGGCGTTCAGCGAGGCCGCGGCGGGCAGGTGTTCGTGGGCCACGATCCGGGGCCAGAGCGAGTCGAGCGCGGGGCGCTGCACGGAGACCAGGGCGGAGGAGAGGGCGGCGACCACGTACAGCGGCCAGACGGCGGGGTTCGGCATCAGCGCGTTGAGCAGCAGCAGCGCGGACAGCACGCCCTGTCCGGCCTCGGTCCACAGGATCAGCTTCCGCTTGTCCAGGGCGTCGGCCAGCGCACCGCCGTACAGCCCGAACACGATCAGCGGGATCAATTCCACGGCCCCGATGGCCCCCACGGCCGCCGCGGAATCGGTGAGTTCCTTGATCTGCACCGGCAGCGCGACGAACGTCAGGAAGCTGCCGAAGGTCGAGATCATCCCCGAGAACCACAACCGCCGGAAGTCCCGAGAGGCCCGCCAGGGGGCGAGATCGGGCAGGAGGCCGCGCAGGCGGGACGGGGTTTCGGGGGCGTCTTCGGTCACGAAGTGCCATGTTCGGGCTGGATGGCTGCCCGGGGCAAACGCTTTTCCGACCGCCCCACCTGCGGCAGCGTCCCCGCTGTCGCTACCAGCGCGCCGGCGGCGGTGCCGTCAACTGGTCCGCCAGCCGGGACAGCCGGTCCTTGAAACGGCGGCGGCCTCGCGGTGCGGGGAGCGGGGTCTCGCCGGCCGCCGCGCTCACCAGGTGCTGGACGGTGTCGAGATCCAGCTCGGAGCCGTCCGGGACCGCCAGCGACTCGTGGGCCAGGGAGACCAGTTGCTCCTCGCCGGGACCCAGCGCCAGGACCGTCGCCCCGGCCCGCCGGGCATCGTGCACCCGCTCCAGGAGCGGCACATCGGGGCCGCCCGGCGACACCACGAGCAGCGTCTCGCCGCGCCTGGCCGCCGCCAACCGGCCGAGACCGACGGCCAGATGGGCCGGGTCCGCGGCCTGCGCCCCGTGCCGTACGAGCGTCGGCGCCAGTTCCGGCGTACCCGACCAGGCGGCCTCGTCGACCAGGTGCGCCGCCAGGTGCCAGGGCTCGTACTCCGGGGTGCCGACGAGGAGCAGCCCGCCACCGTGCGAGACGACCGACCCGCGCAGCGCCCCCGCGAACCTCCTCGTGGCACCCAGCCATTCGGTCCCGGCGAGCACTTCGCGCAGCAGCGCGACACGTACGGCGTCCATGTCCGCATCCTGCACCAACCGGCCACTCGTGACCCGGTGTTCACCACGAATTCGCCCAAGTTGGGCAATCGGGTCAGTTATCGGAGATCAACGACGATCACGAGGAGTACGTCCATGGCAGAGGTCACCGTCCCCTTCCGCGCCGGCCGCGAGGGGTACGCCAGCTATCGGATCCCCGCGGTGGTCCGCACCGCCGCCGGCACCCTGCTCGCCTTCTGCGAGGGGCGGGTCGACTCCGGGCGCGACTACGGCCACATCGACATCGTGCTCAAGCGCTCCACCGACGGCGGCCGCACCTGGGGCCCGCTCCAGGTCGCCGCGGACAACGGCACCGACCTCGCCGGCAACCCCGCCCCCGTCGTCCTCGACACCGGCCGGATCCTCCTCGTGCACGTCCGTTCGGCGGCCGGCGCCTCCGAGGACCTGATCCTGCGCGGCCAGGTGACGGACGCCGACGGACGCCGGGTGTGGGTGTGTCACAGCGACGACGACGGGCTGACCTGGTCGGACCCGGTCGAGATCACCGGGTCGGTGAAGCGGCCCGGCTGGCGCTGGTACGCCACCACCCCCGGCCACGCCCTCCAGTTGAGCACCGGAAGGGTCGTCGTCCCCGCCAACCACACCCTGCCGCCCACCGGTACCGACATCGGCAACGAGGCCAAGTACAACAGCGGTCACTGCCTGCTCAGCGACGACCTGGGCGAGACCTGGTACCTCGGCTACGTCGACGAGAACACCAACGGCTACATCAACTGCAACGAGACCACCGCCGCCGAACTCCCCGACGGCCGCGTCTACTTCAACACCCGCAACGACTCCCCGTCGCCCGGCAACCGCGCCGACGCCCACTCCGCGGACGGCGGCCGGACCCTGCGCCTCCCCTTCCGCCCCCAGGCCGGCCTCACCGGACCCGTCTGCGAGGGCGGCCTGCTCCACCTCGGCGACCCCGACGTCCTCCTCTTCTCCGGCCCCGCCCTGCCCGACGGCCGCGCCCTGATGACGGTCCGCGCCTCCACCGACAGCGGGACCACCTGGCGCCCGGTGTTCACGGCCGACGGCCTGCCCGCCGCCTACTCCGACCTCGTCCGCGTGGACGACGGGACCGTCGGACTCCTGTACGAGACCGGTGACTTCGGGGCGTACGAACGAGTCGTATTCCGCACAGTGCCCGTGACGGCGCTCACCTGACCGGCGAGGGGGGTCGGGGCGCACGTACAGTCGGCCCATGACCTCTACCGACAGTGCTGCACAGACCCCTGCGAAGGCCCCCGCCAAGGACCCGTGGGACCTCCCCGACGTCTCCGGTCTGGTCGTCGGCGTCCTCGGCGGGACCGGGCCGCAGGGCAAGGGCCTCGCCTACCGGCTGGCCCGGGCCGGCCAGAAGGTGATCATCGGCTCGCGGGCCGCCGAGCGCGCGCAGGCCGCCGCCGACGAACTCGGGTACGGCGTCGAGGGCGCCGACAACGCCGAGACCGCGCGGCGCAGTGACGTCGTGATCGTCGCCGTGCCCTGGGACGGTCACGGCAAGACCCTTGAGTCCCTGCGCGAGGAACTGGCCGGCAAGCTGGTCGTCGACTGCGTCAACCCGCTCGGCTTCGACAAGCAGGGCGCCTACGCGCTGAAGCCGGAGGAGGGCAGCGCCGCCCAACAGGCCGCCGCCCTGCTGCCGGACTCCCGGGTCGCCGCCGCCTTCCACCATCTCTCGGCGGTGCTGCTCCAGGACCCGGAGATCGAGGAGATCGACACCGATGTGATGGTCCTCGGCGAGGAGCGGGCCGACGTCGAGATCGTCCAGGCCCTGGCCGGCCGCATCCCCGGCATGCGCGGAGTCTTCGCCGGCCGGCTGCGCAACGCCCACCAGGTGGAGTCGCTGGTGGCGAACCTGATCTCGGTGAACCGCCGCTACAAGGCACACGCGGGGCTGCGCGTCACCGACGTGT
Source organism: Streptomyces sp. NPDC002499 (assembly GCF_053595415.1). Lineage (NCBI taxonomy): Bacteria > Bacillati > Actinomycetota > Actinomycetes > Kitasatosporales > Streptomycetaceae > Streptomyces > Streptomyces sp. NPDC002499. Next base: position 89,624 of record NZ_JBSFXO010000004.1, on the reverse strand, counting down.
GAGCGGGTGGGGGAGACTGGTGGGTGCCCATCCGTTTCCCCCGCCCCTCGACAGGAGCCGATCGAATGCCCCGCCTAGCCCTCTACGCCCTCGTCGTCTGCGTCCTCGCGGTGGCCGCGGCGGTCGTGTCCTTCGTGCAGGGCAGCTGGATCGGGATCGTGTGGGTGCTGCTGGCGGGGCTGTCGTCCAACATGTGCTGGTACTACCTGAAGCGGGGCCGGGGCACCGCGTCCCGTTCCGTCACCCGCTGACCGAGCAGAACTCGTTGCTGCCCTGCCAGAACCGGTACAGCTCCTGACCGCAGTAGGTCGAGAAGTCGCCGATCCCCAGACCGCGCAGGATCGCGTCGATCACGTCGAAGAACTGGGTGTTGACGGCCGGCACCCACAGCAGCGCGAACACGAACAGCAGGCCGAACGGCGCGAACGGCTCCACCTGGCGCTTGATGTTGTACGAGAGCCAGGGCTCGATCACGCCGTAGCCGTCGAGGCCCGGCACCGGCAGGAAGTTCAGGATCGCGGCCGTGACCTGGAGCAGCGCGAGGAAGGCCAGCGCGAACTGGAAGTCCCGCGGCACCCCGTCCAGCGCGTGCAGCCAGAACGGCGCGGTGCAGACGGCGGCGAACAGCACATTGGTCAGCGGACCGGCCGCCGAGATCAGGCTGTGCTTCCAGCGCCCGTGGATCCGCCCCCGCTCGATGAAGACGGCCCCACCCGGCAGCCCGATCCCGCCCATGATCACGAAGAGCACGGGGAGCACGATGCTGAGCAGGGCGTGCGTGTACTTCAGCGGGTTCAGCGTGAGATAACCCTTGGAGCCCACGGAGATGTCGCCGCTGTGCAGCGCCGTACGCGCGTGTGCGTACTCGTGCAGACACAGTGAGACGATCCAGGCGGCCGTCACGAACAGGAACACGGCCACGCCGGGCTGCTCGGCGAACCCCGTCCAGGTGGCCCATCCCGTGACCGCCGTGACGGCCAGGATCCCGAGGAAGACGGGACTGATCCGGCGGTCGCTGTGGCGGGTGGTGGCGGTGGTCATCGGGCTCCCTGGACTGAATGCGCGCGCGGTGGGACTGCCCGACGGTACCGGGCGTAAGGGGAAAACGTCTCGCGGAGGGTCAACGGTTCCGGGGAAGGTGGGGGGATGAGGGTCGGGAAAGCGGTGAGGTGCGTGAAGAGCGGGGCGCGGGCCCGTCCGAGGCCGGCTCCCTGAGCCCGCCGATCCCCCTTTCGTCCGGCCTCTCGCCACCCCGTGTATCCGAACCCCGTGACCGGCCCCGATATGACCGGAGACAATGGACCCCGTGCGCTATCGCATTCTCGGCACCACCCAGGCAGTCCGCCCCGACGGTACGCCCGTCCCGGTCGGCGGGACGCGGCTGCGCGCGTTGCTGACCGTGCTCGCTCTGCGGCCCGGGCGGACCGTGCCCGCGAGCCTGCTGGTGGACGAGGTGTGGGGCGGGGATCCGCCGGCGGACGCGACGGGCGCGCTGCAGGCGCTGGTGGGGAGGCTGCGCCGGACGCTGGGTGCCGAGGCGATCGCCTCGGCGGAGAGCGGGTACCGGCTCGCCGTCGCCGCCGACGACATCGACCTGCACCGCTTCGAGCGGCTGACCGGTGAGGGGCTGCGGGCGCTGGCCGACGGCAACCCCGCGAAGGCGGCGGAGGCCCTGGACGACGCGCTGGCCCTGTGGCACGGCCCGGCCCTGGCCGACCTCCCCGACCGCACGGGGGAGGCGTCCCGCTGGGAGACCCGGCGCCTGGACGCCCGCCGGGCCCGGCTCACGGCCGCCCTCGCCCTCGGCGACGCGGACACGGCCCTGCCCGAACTGACCGCCCTGTGCGACACCCATCCCCTCGACGAACCCCTCCAGTCCCTGCGCCTCAAGGCCCTGCGCGCCACCGGCCGCACGGCGGAGGCGCTGGCCGCCTACGAGGACGTACGCCGGCTCCTCGCGGACCGGCTCGGCTCCGACCCGGGCCCTGAACTGCGCGCCCTGCACGGGGAGTTGCTCCGGTCGGCGGACGGGGAGGCGGGTGCCGCGAGCGACGCCCGTGCCCAGGCCCCGGCCGCTGCCCCGACCTCGCCCGGTGGCCCCTCCGCCCCGCCTCCCGGCAACCTCCGGGCCCGGCTCACCTCCTTCGTGGGCCGGGAGGCCGACATCGATGCCATCCGGGGTGACATCGCCGCCGCCCGGCTGGTGACGCTGCTCGGGCCCGGCGGGGCCGGGAAGACGCGGCTGTCGCAGGAGGCCGCCGAGAAGGTGCGGTACGCCACCCGGGACGGGGTCTGGCTGGCCGAACTGGCGCCCGTGGACGACCCGGACTCCGTGCCGGAGGCCGTGCTCACCGCCGTCGGCGCCCGCGAGACCGTGCTGTACGGCGCCGGTGCCGAGGCCATGCGGGCCGCGGGCAGCGACCGGCACGACGAGCCCCTGGACCGGCTCGCCGAACATCTCGGCAAACGCCGCATGCTGATCGTCCTCGACAACTGCGAGCACGTCATCGACGCCGCCGCCCGCCTGGTCGAGGAGCTCCTGGCCCGCTGCCCCGAACTGACGGTGCTCGCCACCAGCCGTGAACCCCTCGGCGTACCGGGGGAGTTGCTGCGGCCCGTGGAGCCGCTGCCCGAGCCGAGCGCGCTGCGGCTGCTCGCCGACCGCGGGGCCGCCGCCCGGCCCGGGTTCCGGGTCGAGGACGACCCCGAGGCGTGTGCCGAGATCTGCCGCCGGCTCGACGGACTGCCGCTGGCCATCGAGCTCGCGGCGGCCCGGCTACGGATGTTGACACCACGTCAGATCGCCGACCGACTCGACGACCGCTTCCGGCTGCTCACCTCCGGCAGCCGTACCGTCCTGCCCCGCCAGCAGACCCTGCGCGCGGTCGTCGACTGGTCCTGGGACCTGCTCGACGCGGACGAACGCGACGTTCTGTGCCGGCTCTCGGTGTTCGCCGGCGGCTGCGACCTCGCCGCGGCCGAGGCGGTGTGCGGCCCGGTCGCGCTGGAGGCGCTGGGCTCGCTCGTCGACAAGTCCCTTGTGGTGGCGGCCCCTTCGGGCGACGGCGGCATGCGCTACCGGCTCCTGGAGACCGTCGCCGAGTACGCGGGCGAGCGCCTCGACGAGGCCGGACGGCGCGCCGGCACCGAGCGCGCGCATCTGACGTACTACCGCGAACTCGCCCGCACCACCGACCCGTTGCTGCGCGGCCCCGGCCAGCTCGCCGCCATCGAGCTGCTGGAGCGCGAGTACGAGAACCTGCGCACCGCCCTGCGGCACGCCGTCGCCGAGCGCGACGAACAAGAAGCCCTCAGCCTCGCCCTGTCGCTGGTCTGGTACTGGCAGATGCGCGACGCCCGCATCGAGGCCCGCAACTGGTGCGCCGAGGTCATGACCCTGGGCCCCGACCCCTTCGCCGCCCCGCTGCGCCGCGCCGCGCCCGTCCGGGAGCGCTGCACCGACGTCCCGCCCCCGCTGACCGGCGAACTCCTCGCCGAGGCCCGCCGCGGCATCCACCTCGCCCATCTCGCCTGCATGGACACCGAGTTGGAGGCCTGGGAGTCCCCGGCGGCCAAGGAGAAACTGCGCCTGATCACCGAGGTCTACGAACCCGGCATGCCGCAGACCTGCCGCACCCCCGCCATGCTCTGGTTCTACGCCGTCATGCTGACCGGCAACGTGGACATGCTGCCGGTGATCCTCGACGCCTGCGTCCACACCTGCCGCACCACCCCCGGTATGGAGTGGGAGCTGGCCGCCACGCTCCAGATGCGCGCCAACCTGCTGGCCAACCGCAGCGAGTGGGCCGGCGACGCCTCCCGTGACGCCGACGAGTCGCTGCGGATCTTCGACCGGCTCGGCGACGCCTGGGGCACCGCCGAGGCGCTGTCCGCGCGCGGCGAGGCCCGGGAGCGGATCGGCGAGTACGTGCTCGCCGCGGGGGACTACGAGGCGGCCACCGAGCAGGCGGAGCGGCTGGGCGCCCGCGGCCAGGTGGCGGTGTTGCAGGCCCGGCTCGGCAGCGCGCTCATCGAGGCGGGCGAGCCCGAACGGGGCGAGCAGCTGCTGCGCGAGGTGATCGAGCGCCGGGACGGCTCCGGCAACGAGGCGATGCCCGCCGCCCGGATGTTCCTCGCGGGCCGGCTCGCCACCACCGGCCGGGTCGACGAGGCGCGCAGCCAACTGGTGGTGCTGCGCAAGGAGTTCGAGATCTCCCACTTCATGGTCTTCGACGCCTTCATCCTCGGCGGGGAGGCCTGGCTGGAGGCGGTGGCGGGCGACTACGAGCTGTCCCTGGAGAAGGTCCGCAAGGCGCTGGAGCGGTCCTCCGACGCGCTGTCCAGGGCCATGGCCCCGCACATGCGCTCCCTGTACCTGGCCCTCGCCGCCATCAGCATGGCCGAGGTCGACGGCGGCCGCCTGGCCCGCGACGGCGCCCGCTGCCTCGCGGCCGGCGTGCTGAACCTGCCGCCGGGCAACTGCTCGACGTCCATGGAGCGCGAGGTGTTCGAGCGGGCCGAGCGGCACACCCGCGCGGCCCTCGGCGACGCCGAGTACGAGGCCGCGTACGCGGAGGGCGGCGGCCTCTCCCTGGAGGAGGCCGCCGCCCTGGTGCAGGACACTGCCTGACGCGCACCGATGGTGAACTTCAGCTCTTGGTACGGAACTTGTGGATCGCGACCGGCGCCATGACCGCCGTGAGACCGACCGACCAGGCCAGCGTCACCCACAGGCCGTGGGCGACCGGGCCGCCGACCATCATGCCGCGCGCCGCGTCGGCGAGCGAGGACAGCGGGTTGTAGTCGGTGAAGTTCTGCAGCCAGCCCGGCATCGAGTCGGTCGGCGCGAAGATCGACGAGCCGAACTGCAACGGCATCATCACCAGGAAGCCCATCGCCTGCACCGACTGCGCGCTCTTCATCGTCACGCCGAGAGTGATGAACACCCACATCAGCGCCGAGCCGAACACCGTGGCAAGACCCACGGCACCGAGCATCCCGGTCCAGCTGGTGATGTCGAAGCCCACCAGCACGGCCACGATCATGAGGATCACGCACGCGGCGAGCATGCGCATCAGCTCCACCACGATCTTGGCGATCAGCACCGAACCGCGTCCGATCGGCAGGGACCGGAAGCGGTCCATGACACCGGAGTTGAAGTCCGTGTTGAAGCCGGTGCCGACGCCCTGGGACATGTTCATCCCCATCATCGCCAGCAGCCCGGGGATGACGTACTGCACGTACGCCTCCTGGCCGCCGCCCAGCGACTTGCCGATGGAGCCGCCGAAGACGTACACGAACAGCAGGGTGAAGATCACCGGGAAGAGCACGGCGTCGAACATGGACTCCGGGTCTTGGCGGATCCACAGCAGGTTGCGGCGGATCAGCGCGCCGGTGTGCCGAAAGTGGTTGCGCAGCGGGATACGGGCGTCCGCGGCGCCGACGGGAGCGGTGATCGTGGCGGCGCTCATACGGAGACCTCCTCGCGGGTGTCGGTGGGCACGGCGTCCTGCGGGGCACTGGCCTTGTGGCCGGTGAGCGAGAGGAACACCTCGTCCAGGCTGGGCAGTTCGGTGGTGATCGAGCCGATGGTGATGCCGCGCGCGGTGACCGCGCCGACGACCGCGGTCAGCTGCTCGTCGCTGAGGATCGGCACCAGGAGCGTGCCGCTCGCGGGGTCCACGGTGGTGGTGGCGAGCCCGGTGATGCCGAGCCCGTCCAGCGCGCCGGCCAGCGGGCGCAGTTCCAGCGGGTCGACCGGGCGGATGCGCAGGGCACGGCCGCCGACCTTCGCCTTCAGCTCCTCGATGGCGCCGCCGGCGATGACCTTGCCGCGGTCGACGACGGTCAGCTCGGAGGCCAGCTGCTCGGCCTCCTCCATGTACTGGGTGGTCAGCAGGACGGTCACGCCCTCGCCGACCATGGACTTCACCTCGGCCCACACCTCGTTGCGGGTGCGCGGGTCCAGGCCGGTGGTCGGCTCGTCGAGGAAGAGCACCTGCGGGTGCCCGATCATCGAGGCGGCCAGGTCGAGCCGGCGCCGCATGCCGCCGGAGTAGGTGCTCGCCGGGCGCCGGGCGGCCTCGGTGAGCGAGAACCGCTCCAGCAGCTCGTCGGCCCGGGTGCGGGCGTCCTTGCGGGACAGGTCGAGCAGGCGCCCGATCAGATAGAGGTTCTCCCAGCCGGACAGCTTCTCGTCGACCGAGGCGTACTGGCCGGTCAGCCCTATCACCTTGCGCAGCTGCCGGGGCTGGCGCAGGACGTCGTAGCCGACGACGGTGGCGTGCCCGGAGGTGGGGGCCAGGAGGGTGGACAGGATGCGTACGAGGGTGGTCTTGCCGGCGCCGTTCGGCCCGAGCACACCCATCACGGTGCCCTCGCGCACGTCCAGGTCGACACCGTCCAGCGCCTTGGTCTCGCCGTAGTGCTTGACCAGTCCCCGCACGGTCACGGCGGTGTCCCCGCCGCTGGGGTTCTTGTCGATTCGCGTCATGCCGAGAACGGTGCCAGGGCCCACCGACAAACGACCGACAGGTCACCGACAGAGATATGTCGGTGACCTGTCGGTGCCGACATACGACCGACTCGAACCCGACAAAGGCGACAGCCCGCCGACGGGGGAAATCGGCGGGCCGTCTCTGTGCCGCAGTGGCTCTATGGCTGCTTCATGACTTCACGACGTCAAGACGTCAGTGGACCGAGTGCTCCTCCAGCGGGAACGTTCCGCCGACCACGTCCTCCGCGAACGCCTTCACCGCGTCCCCCATGACCTCCCGGAGATTCGCGTACTGCTTCACGAACTTCGGTACCCGGCCCGGCGTCAGCCCGAGCATGTCGGTCCACACCAGCACCTGCGCGTCCGTCTCCGCACCCGCGCCGATACCGACCGTCGGAATGTGCAGCACCCGGGTCACCTCGGCCGCGAGCTCGGCCGGCACCAGCTCCAGGACGACCGCGAACGCGCCCGCGTCCTGGACCGCCTTGGCATCGCGCAGCAACTGCTGGGCCGCCTCCTCGCCACGCCCCTGCACGCGGTACCCCATCGCGTTCACGGACTGCGGGGTCAGGCCGATGTGCGCCATGACCGGGATGCCGGCCTCCACCAGGAGCCGGATCTGCTCGTGCGAGCGCTCGCCGCCCTCCAGCTTCACGGCGCCCACCCCGGCGTCCTTGACCAGCCGGGTCGCCGAGCGCAGCGCCTGCACCGGACCCTCCTGGTAGGAGCCGAACGGCAGGTCGCCGACGATCAGGGACCGGGTCGTGCCGCGGACCACAGCCGCCGAGAGCATGGTCATCTCGTCGAGGGTGACGGGTACGGTCGTCTCGTACCCGAGGTGGCAGTTGCCCGCCGAGTCGCCGACGAGGATCACCGGGATCCCGGCCTCGTCGAAGACGGACGCGGTCATCGCGTCGTAGGCGGTGAGCATGGGCCACTTCTCGCCACGGTCCTTGGCGAGAGCGATGTCGCGCACGGTGATACGGCGTGTGCCCTTGCCTCCGTACAGCGCCTTGCTGCCGTCGGAGGGGCTGTTGTGCACAGTCGGGGCAGCCGAAAGCTGCGTCATTGCAACGGCTCCTTCGGTCATCTCGAGGCACCCTGACGGTGTCCCCGGATCACCTCCATGGTGGCACCTCGTGCCAGTGAGGGCCAGAGGGGTCTCCGTCACGTACAGAGGGGGTCTCCGTCAACGTAAGAGATGAGTAAAAGATTTACGATACGGGACCGTTCCGTATCGGAATTCGCCTAGCCTGACCGGCATGACCACTCCATCCGTCCCCGCCTCCCGCATACCGGAGGCGGTGCACCGGCGCCGTTGGGCGATCCTCGGCGTTCTCATGCTGAGCCTGCTGATCGTGGTGCTCGACAACTCGATCCTCAACGTCGCCATCAAGACGATCTCGACCCCGGCCCCGACCGGCCTGGGCGCCACGCAGAGCGAGCTGGAGTGGGCCATCAACGCCTACACCCTCGTCTTCGCGGGCCTGCTGTTCACCGCCGGCCTCCTCGGCGACCGGATCGGCCGCAAGAAGGTCCTGCTCGGCGGGCTCGTCGTGTTCGGCATCGGCTCCGCGCTGGCCGCCGAGTCCGGCTCGCCGACCCAGCTCATCGCCTTCCGGGCCCTGATGGCCCTCGGCGCCGCCTTCGTGATGCCCGCCACCCTCGCCGTCCTCATGAACGTCTTCGAGCGCGAGGAGCAGCCCAAGGCCATCGGCATCTGGGCGGGCGGTGTCGGCCTCGCCATCGCGATCGGCCCGATCACCGGCGGTGTGCTCCTCGACCACTTCTGGTGGGGCTCCGTCTTCCTGATCAACGTGCCGATCGTGCTGCTCGCGCTCGCCCTGATGATCTGGCTGGTGCCCGACTCCCGCGACCCCAAGCCCGGCCGCGTCGACCCGATCGGCGTCGTGCTGTCCGTCGTCGGCCTCGTCCTGCTGGTCTACGGCATCATCGAGGGCGGCGAACTCGCCGACTTCACGGCGCCCAAGGTGCTGTCGACGATCATCGCCGGTGTCCTGGTCCTCGCCGGGTTCGTCTGGTTCGAGAAGCGCAGCGACCACCCCTCCATCGACGTCACCTACTTCAAGAACAAGGTGTTCTCGGCCGCGATCGCCGCCATCGCGCTGGTCTTCTTCGCACTGATGGGCGTGACCTTCTTCTCGGTCTTCTACACCCAGAGCGTGCGCGGCTACTCGCCGCTGCAGACCGGTCTGCTGATGCTGCCGCTGGCCGCCGCGCAGATGATCTTCGCGCCGCGGGCCCGGCTGGTCGTCGACCGGTTCGGCAACAAGGTCACCACCGGCGTCGGCCTGCTGCTGCTCGCCGGGACGCTCGCCGCGTTCGCCGGCTTCGAGGCGGACACGCCGATCTGGCTGCTGGAGGTCGTGTTCTTCCTGATGGGCACCGGCATGGCGCACGTCATGACCCCGACCAGCGTGGTCATCATGCAGGCCCTGCCGCGCGAGAAGGCGGGCTCCGCGTCCGCGCTGAGCAACACCTTCCGCCAGGTCGGCGGCGCCCTCGGCATCGCCGTCCTCGGCTCGGTGCTGTCCACGGCCTACCGCAACGGCATCGAGGGCAAGCTCGGCCTCGTACCGCCCGCCCTGCGGGACACCGCCGGCGAGTCCATCGAGGCCACCCTCGGTGTCGCCGAGAAGCTGGGCGCGCAGGGCAAGGCGCTCGTCACCCCCGCCAACGACGCGTTCCTGCACGCCATGCACGTCACCGCGCTGTGCGGAGCGGGCGTCGCGATCATCGGCGCGGTCGTCGCGTTCCTCTTCCTGCCCGGCAAGCCGACGGCTCGCCAGGAGGGCAAGGAGGAGCAGGAATTGGTCGTCGTGGGGGAGTAGCGACGACAATCGCCCCGGCGGGGAAGGACGGGGGCAGCGAAAGGACGGAGTGACGTGAGCCTTGCCGGCAACGGGACTGGGCAGGAGGCCCCCACCAGGGGACGCCCCCGCAGCGAGGCCGTCGAACGTGCCATCACCGAAGGCGTGATGAAGCTCGTGGAGGAGGGGGTGCCCCTCGCCGAACTCTCCATCGAGCGCATCGCCCGCACCGCCGGTGTCGGCAAGGCCACCATCTACCGTCGCTGGCCGGGCAAGGAGGAACTGTTCGTCGACGTCGTCCGCTGCGCCGAGCCGGCGGATCCCGAACTGCCCGGCACCTCCGTGCGCGACGACCTCGTCGCCATGCTGGAGCAGTTGCGTCTGCGGGGTGTGATGACCCGGTCCTCGGCGCTCCTGCACAACGTCTTCGCGCAGATGAAGAGCACCCCGAAGGTCTGGGCCGCCTACCAGGCGACCGTCGTGGAGCCCCGCCGCCGCAAGGCGGTGGAGATCCTGCGCCGCGGTCAGGAGAACGGCGAACTGCGCCCGGACCTCGACCCCGAGCTGCTGAACGACCTGTTCGTCGGCCCGATGCTCCTGCGCTCCGTCATGCGCCCCGACGGCGACCTTCCCGAGGGCCTGTCCGAACAGATCGTGGACACGCTGCTCGCGGGACTACGGCCCGCCGGCCCGCCGACCACGCCGTAGGAACGGCGTGAGCCTGAACGCGTGAATGTGCGCGTTGCGTCACAGACCGCGCTTTCACCAGTGGTCCCTGCAACTCCCCGCGCCCGCTTCGTCGTCCTCGTGCCCGTACGGCCGTCATGGGACGGCGGGAAGAGAACCGATCATCCCCTAGGGTCGTATGACGCGGAGATGAACGGTGCGCACGGCAGGTAGTGAGGCGACGGTATGGCGCAGCAGGCTTATGTGACGGAGACGGACGGCGGCGGGTCGGGACCCGAACGCCGGGGAGACCGGGTCCGGCGCCTGCTGAAGCGGCTGGTGGCCGGCTGGCGCGGGGATCCGAGAATCTGGCGGCGCGGCATCGTGCTCGCCGCGATCGCGGTGCTCCTCGCCCTGGTCATGCTGCTGCACGCGCAGATCCCGAACGTGATCGGCAACCTGGGCAGCCTCACCGAGACCTTCCTGCCCTGGCTGGGCGTGCTGGTCCCGGTGCTGCTGGTGCTCGCCCTGGTGCGCAGGAGCGCGACCGCGCTGATCGCGGTGGTGCTGACCGCCGCCGTCTGGCTGAACGTCTTCGGCGGCCTGCTCACCGACAAGACCGGCAGCGGCGGCGACCTGACCGTCGCCACCCACAACGTCAACGCCGACAACCCCGACCCCTCCGGCACCGCCCGCGACGTGGCCGCCTCCGGCGCCGACGTGGTGGCCCTGGAGGAACTCACCGCCTCCGCGGTCCCGGTGTACGAGAAGGCGCTTGCGTCGACGTACAAGTACCACTCGGTCGAGGGCACGGTCGGGCTGTGGAGCAAGGACCCGCTGACCGGCGTGAAGGCCGTCGACATCAAGCTGGGCTGGACCCGCGCCATGCGCGCCACCGTCACCACGCCCGAGGGCCGGATCGCGGTGTACGTCGCTCATCTGCCGTCGGTGCGGGTGAAGCTGGAGGCCGGGTTCACCGCCCGGCAGCGCGACAAGAGCGCCGACGCGCTGGGCGAGGCGATCGCCGACGAGCAACTGCCCCGCAAGATCCTGCTCGGCGACCTCAACGGCACCATGAACGACCGTTCCCTCAACGCCGTCACCGCCCAGATGCGCTCCACGCAGGGCGCGGCGGGCAGCGGCTTCGGGTTCAGCTGGCCGGCCGCGTTCCCGATGGCCCGGATCGACCAGATCATGGTCCAGGACATCGAACCGGTGAGTTCCTGGACGCTGCCGCGGACGGCGAGCGACCACCTGCCGGTGGCGGCCCGTGTGAATCTCGACACCGGCTCGTGATGACACGGACTTTTGATGACATCTGCGCTTGATTACACGCGCTCTTAACCTGCCGGAATACTGGGCCGGGGAGACTTTGTTCCGTCCATGAACATACAGTGGACAGAACACCGCACTCTTGGAAAGGCACAGGCACCTCCATGCCCCTGGCCCTGCTCGCGCTGGCCGTAGGCGCATTCGGCATAGGCACCACCGAGTTCGTGATGATGGGCCTGCTGCCCGACGTCGCGGACGACCTCCACGTCTCCATCCCCACCGCCGGGCACCTGGTCTCGGCGTACGCGCTCGGCGTCGTGATCGGCGCGCCCCTGCTGGCGGCCGTCACCGCGCGCATGTCCCGCCGCAAGGTCCTGATCGGCCTGATGCTCCTGTTCATCGCGGGCAACACCCTCTCGGCGTTCGCCCCCGACTACGACTGGCTGCTCGCCGCCCGCTTCCTCAGCGGCCTGCCGCACGGTGCCTTCTTCGGTGTCGGCGCGGTCGTCGCCACCGGGCTCGCGGCGCCCGAGCGCAAGGCCCGGGCGGTCTCGCTGATGTTCCTCGGCCTGACCATCGCCAACATCGCGGGCGTGCCCGTGGCCACGCTCATGGGCCAGCACCTCGGCTGGCGCTCCACGTTCCTCGGCGTCAGCGTGATCGGCGTCCTGGCGGTGGTGTCCCTGGCGCTGCTGGTGCCTCGGGACAGCGCCCACGCGTCGTCTGCCGGCCTGCGCGGCGAAATGGCCGCCCTGCGCTCCCTCCCGGTCTGGCTCGCGCTCGGTACGACGGTCGCGGGCTTCGGTGCCCTCTTCGCCGCGTACAGCTACATCACGCCGATGCTCACGGACGCCGCGGGTTATGCCGACTCCAGCGTGACGCTGCTGCTGGCCCTGTTCGGTGTCGGCGCGACGGCGGGCAACCTGCTGGGCGGACGCCTGGCGGACCGGTCGATGCGGGGCACGCTGTTCGGCGGCCTGGTCTCTCTGGCGATCGTCCTCGCGCTCTTCCCGGTACTGATGGGAACGGCGTGGAGCGCACCGCTCGCGGTGGTCCTGCTCGGCACGGCGGCGTTCGTGACGAGTTCCCCGCTGCTGCTGATGGTGATGGAAAAGGCGTCCTCGGCCCCGTCGTTGGCGTCCTCGGCGAACCAGGCGGCGTTCAACCTGGCGAACGCGGGCGGAGCTTGGATCGGAGGGCTCGCACTGGCTGCGGGCTTCGGTGTGACGTCTCCGGCGGTCGTGGGCGCGGGACTTGCCGTGCTGGGGCTGGGAGTCGCGGGGGTCGCGTACGCGGTGGACCGGCGGCGAGGCGTGTCGGGCAGCGGTCGCGAGCGCGTGGTCGCGGGCCATGTACCGGAGCGGGAGCGGGCGTTGCGGTCCTGACCCGCTACCGGTCGAGTGCGGTCGGCAGTGCCGGGCGACGGATCGACCGGCACTGCCATGCCCGTTGACCGCAGGATCTAGCGGAACGCGGCGATATGGTCCTGGGCCCACTCGGTGAACGTGCGAGGCGCGCGGCCGAGGACCCGCTCGACGTCGGGACTGATGCGCTGCTCGGCGGGGTTGGGCGCGCCGAGGATGCTCAGGGTGGTCTCGACGACGGGCTCCGGCATGAATTGCAGCATCTGCGCGCGGGCTTCGTCCCGTGTCTGTTCGACGAACCGGACGGGTTCGCCGAGCGCGGCGGCGATCGCCTCGGCGCGTTCGCGGGGAGTGCTGAGGGCGGGCCCGGTCAACTCGTAGATCCGGCCCGCGTGTCCGTCCTCCCGCAGTGCCGCGGCGGCGACCTCCGCGATGTCGTCCGGGTCGATGGTCGGCAGGCCGACGTCGGCGAACGGCGCGGCGATCTCCCGCCGGGTGCGGACCGAGTCGGCCCAGGCGTAGGCGTTGGAGTCGAAGCCGCCGGGTCGCAGGACCGTCCAGTCCATGCCTGACTGCCGGACGGCGTCCTCGATGGACCGTGCCGTATCCCCGTGCGAGGCCGACTCCGGCCGGGTCGCGACGCCTTGGGAGGACAGCAGGACGACCCGTCGTACGCCGCCGGCCTTGGCGACGTCGACGAGGTCCCGAGGGTTCAGCAGGTGGGCGCTGGGGCCACCGTTCTGGAGGAACAGCGCGTCGGCGCCCTCGAGAACGGGCCGAAGACTCTCGGGATCGATCAGGTCCGCTTGTCGATACCGGACACCTTCCGGCACATCCGCGTCCGAGATGCCCCGCGAGGTCGCGGTCACCCGCTCGCCGGCCGCCGCGAGGGTCCGTACGAGCGAACGCCCCGCGTTACCGGTCGCCCCCGTCACTACGATCATGGCCAACTCCCCTGTGATTCAGCGTGGTTGTCGTCGCCCGAGCGGGCGGGACCGCCACGGAGAGGGCTGCTCTCCGGGCGACACGGGGACGCTAACACCGTCGGTATAGTAGGTACCTATAGGAAAGTGGCTATCCCGAGGGGATGCACATGCCCGACAACGCGACCTGGACGGCACCCGCTGACATCGACCCGGAACTCGCCTGTCCGGTCGGCCCCGTCGTGGACATCGTGTTCAGCCGCTGGACCACGCCGATCCTGTGGTCCCTGCACACGCATGGCCGGCAGCGGTTCGTCGAGCTGGAACGGCGGATCGCCAGGATCACCCCGAAGGTGCTGACGCAGCGGCTGAGGCAACTGGAGCGTGACGGCATGGTCGTGCGCACGTACCACCCCGAGGTCCCCCGCGCGTCGAGTACGAGATCACCGACCTCGGCCGCACCCTCGCCCCACTCTTCGCCCACCTCGCCGAATGGACGGCGGACAACCTGGAGAAGGTGGAGCGGGCACGCGAGGACTACGACGCGGATCCGTCCCGGTAGCGCGCCCCCACTCAGTCGAAGCGGGCCAGATCCCGCAGCCACACCGTCGCCGAACTGTCCGACGGCGCCCGCCAATCCCCCCTCGGGGACAGCGAACCCCCCGCCGACACCTTCGGCCCGTTCGGCATCGCCGAGCGCTTGAACTGCGCGAACGCGAAGAAGCGGCGGCAGAAGACCTCCAGCCAGCGCCGGATCTCCGGCAGGTCGTACGCCACCCGCTTCCCCTCCGGGAACCCCGGCGGCCACGCACCCCCCTCCGCGTCATGCCACGCATGCCACGCCAGGAACGCGATCTTCGACGGCCGGAACCCGTACCGCAGCACGTGGAAGAGCGTGAAGTCGTGCAGCGCGTACGGCCCGATCTTCGACTCCGTCGACTGCATCTCCTCACCCGGCACCAGCTCAGGACTGATCTCCGTGTCGAGGATCGCCGCGAGGATCTTCCCCGCCTCCTCGCCGAACTGCCCGCTCTCGATGACCCACCGGATCAGATGCTGGATCAGCGTCTTCGGCACACCCGAGTTGACGTTGTAGTGGCTCATCTGGTCGCCCACGCCGTACGTGGACCAGCCCAGGGCGAGTTCCGACAGGTCACCGGTGCCGAGCACGATCCCGCCCCGCTGGTTGGCCAGCCGGAACAGATAGTCCGTACGCAGACCCGCCTGCACGTTCTCGAACGTGATGTCGTACACCGGCTCGCCCGCCGCGAACGGGTGGCCCATCTCCTTCAGCATCAGCCGCGCAGTCGGCGTGATGTCCAGCTCCGCCGCCGTGACCCCCAGCGCCGCCATCAGCTTGTGCGCGTTGTCCTTCGTGTGGTCGCTGGTCGCGAACCCGGGCAGCGTCCAGGCCAGGATGTCGCTGCGCGGACGCCCGGCCCTGTCCATCGCGCGCGCGGCGACGATCAGCGCGTGTGTCGAATCGAGGCCCCCCGACACCCCGATGACGACCTTCGGGCCACCGATCGACGCGAGCCGCTGCTGCAAGCCCGCGACCTGGATGTTGTACGCCTCGTAGCAGTCCAGGGCCAGCCGGTCGGCGTCCGCCGGCACGAACGGGAACCGCTCCACCCGTCGGCGCAGGCCCAAGTCGGCGGTGGGCGGGGTGAGTTCGAAGGACACCGTGCGGAAGTCGGCCGTACGGGCCGCGTGCGTACGGCGGTTGTCGTCGAAGGTGCCCATCCGCTGCCGCTCCTGCCGCAGCAGGTCGAGGTCGACGTCGGCCACCGCGTACTGGTCGTCGAGCGGGAAACGGTCGGACTCGGCCAGCAGCACGCCGTTCTCGTAGATCAGGGTCTGGCCGTCCCAGGACAGGTCGGTGGTGGACTCGCCGAGGCCGGCCGCCGCGTAGACGTACGCGGCGAGGCAGCGGCCGGACGCCGAGCGGGCCAGCAGCTTGCGGTCCTCGGCGCGGCCGACGGTGATCGGACTGCCGGAGAGGTTGGCGAGGACGGTCGCGCCCGCCAGGGCCGCCTCGGCGCTCGGCGGCACCGGCACCCACATGTCCTCGCAGATCTCCGTGTGCAGCACCAGACCGGGCACGTCGTCCGCCGCGAACAGCAGGTCCACGCCGAACGGCACCGATTCCCCGTCCACCCGGATCGTGCCGCCGCGTTCGTCGTCACCCGCGGCGATCTGCCGACGCTCGTAGAACTCGCGGTAGTTGGGCGGGTACGACTTGGGGACGACCCCGAGGACCCGGCCGCGGTGCACGACCACCGCGCAGTTGTAGACCCGGTCGCGGTGGCGCAGCGGGGCGCCCACGACCAGGACCGGCAGCAGGTCCACCGACCCCGTCACCACGTCCCGCAGCGCGTCCTCGACCTGGTCGAGCAGCGCGTCCTGGAGCAGCAGGTCCTCGATCGAGTAGCCGCACAGCACCATCTCCGGGAAGACGGCGACGGCCACGCCCTCCTCGGCGCACCTGCGCGCGTGGCGCAGCACCGCCTCGGCGTTGGCGTGCGGGTCCGCGATGACGGTGTGGCCCGTGCAGGCGGCGACGCGGGCGAAGCCGTGCTGGTAGAGCGACCGGAAGTTGAGTGGAGGCACGGGCCCAGTGTAATCGTCACAGCGACGCAATGGGGTGGCGTGGGGAGTGGTGCGCCCCACGCCACCCCGTTACAGGTGACCCGTGTCCCTACAGAGGGATCAGTGGTGACCCTTGGGCTTGACGAACGACTGGACGTAGCCGCCCGCGGGCGTGCCCACGCCGGTCACGTCGTCGTAGCCCTTCACCGCGGACAGCGAGCTGTCCTTGCCGAGGCTGCGGACCGAGGTCAGCAGGCCGTCGGTGGCGTCGTAGCCGTTGGCGAAGTCCACGCGCGCCACCGCCAGGCCGGAGCCCGTCGGGTTGTCGGTCACGTCGTGGTACACCTTCGAGCCGTACTTGGCGTAGATCGACGGGTTGGCGAAACCGATCGCCTTGCCGCCGCGCGCCTCCTGGGCCAGGGCCTGGACGGCCGCGATCACCGGCGAGGCCAGCGAGGTGCCGCCGATGCGGTACTCGCTGTACTGCTCGGAACCGTCCGCCTGGGTCTGGGTCTGGCCGACCTTGAAGCCCGTGTTCGGGTCGGCGATCGCCGAGATGTCGGGGACGACGCGGTTGCCGGCGGCGTTGTTGGCCGTGGCGAGCGCGTTCGGGACGACACCCTTCTGGTAGTACGGCTCGGACACTGTCTTGCTGGTGCCGCCGCCCGCGCCCGAGGTGTAGGCGCCCGGGAACGCGGTCCAGCTCTTGCCGTCGTCGGACAGCGAGGCCTTCTCGGTGCCCCAGCCGGTCTCCCACAGGTACTTGTCGCCCTTGCCGACGGCCAGCGAGGTACCGCCGACCGCCGTCACCCACGCCGAGTTGGCCGGGGTGTCGACCTGCTTCGTGCCGGTGTGGGCGACCTCGTCGCCGTTGTCACCGGAGGAGAAGTAGAAGCCGATGCCCTCGACCGCGCCCAGCTGGAACACCTGGTCGTAGGCGGCCGCGAGGTCCGGCGTCTGGTTGGCCTCGATGTCGCCCCACGAGTTGGAGACGATGTCGGCCAGGTGGTTGTCGACGACCTTGCTCAGCGAGTCGAGCAGATCGTCGTCGAGGCAGGACGCGCCGCCCACGTACGTGACGTCGGCGTCCGGCGCCACCGCGTGAACGGCCTCGACGTCGAGGGTCTCCTCGCCGTACCAGCCCGAGGCGTCGCACTCGTCGGCGCCCGTGTTCGTGTAGTTCGCGGGCAGCACCTGGTGCAGCTGACCGGTCTTCCACTTGGCGTCGCCGTGCTTCTTCGCGTACGTGGCCGCGTCGAAGGCGATGGTCGGCGAGGCGTAGGCGTCCGTGATGGCGACGCGCACACCCTTGCCGGTGTACTTGCCCGCGCCGTAGGCGGCGCGCAGCTGCTTGCCGGTGTAACCCTGCACGGCGTACGGGATCTTCTTGCCGTACGCGCTGGGCAGCGAGGTCGCGGTCTTGGAGCCGTAGTACGAGGAGAACGGCCCCGCGTTCTTGAACACCGCGGTCGGACCCGGCAGTTGGTCGTCGTGGTCCGCCTTGTGCGGAGCGTTGTCCAGGCCGGTGACGGTCAGGACGGCGCCGTTCAGGCTGTCCGGCGCGGACGCCGACTTGGAGGGCGCGCGGTAGGTCTTGGAGCCCTTGGCGTAGTTGTGCAGCTGGGTGCTGAACGCCTTCTCTGCGGCGGCCACGTCACCGGTGACGGAGACGTAGTGCTGCGTGACGCCGGTGACCTTCAGGCCCGTGGACGTCAGCCACGACTTGACCGCGGCCACCTGGGCCTTGGTCGCGCCGAAGCGGGCCTGCACCTGCTTGGCGCTCAGATACTTGCCGTACGCCGCCGAGTTCGGGTCGGACACGGCCTTCGCGTAGGCCGCGAGGCCGTTGGCGTCCTTGCCTGCGAGGTACACCCGCAGCGAGACCTGGGAGCCGTTGGAGGTGGCCCCCTTGTCCGCCTTGGCCGTGGCCCAGGCGGGCTTGGTGCCCGCCAGCGAGTCGCGGCCCGGGTTGTCCGCGGCGTGGGCCGCGGGTATGCCGAGCGCCAGCGCGCCGGCGAGCATGGGCAGTGTTGCCGCCATGCTCACCACGGCACGCGACTTGGCGCGGTTGGATCTCATGGAACCCCCTGCGATGCGGTTCTTCGCATGTGTGGTCGGTCTCCGTTGATCCTCGGAGAACCGCGCCGCGGCGGGGGCACGGAATTGGATCAAACGGTAGAGGTCACTCTTTCGATGAACCGTTCATGCCAGGGGAATGCGAAAGCCAAGAGAACCTCTGCCCATGCCAAGAGAACTTCAAGGAACGCCCAGGATGGGGGATTTGAGGCTTTGGTGCGCTCCCGATCTTTCCGGAAGGTTACGAACGCGCCTTCGCGCCCCGCTCCTTGAGCATGTCCCCCATCAACTGGATCTCCGACTGCTGGGCGTCGACCATGCCCTGCGCGAGCCGCTTCTCCACATCGACCGAGCACTTGGCGACACAGCCCTCGGCCATGTGGATCCCGCCCTTGTGGTGGTCGGTCATCAACTGCAGATAGAAGACTTCCGCCTGCTTGCCGCTGAGTTCACCGAGCTTCTTCATCTCGGTGTTGGTCGCCATCCCCGGCATCAGCGAGCCGTCCTTGCCGGACGCCATGTCGCCCATGCCCATCCACGTCATCGGCGGATCCGCCGACACCTTCGGCAGCCCCCACAGGTCCAGCCAGCCGAGGAGCATGCCCCGCTGGTTGGCCTGGGTCTGCGCGATGTCGTATGCAAGTCGGCGTACGTCCGTGTCCTTCGTGCGGTCGCGCACGATGTACGACATCTCCACGGCCTGCTGGTGGTGCACCGCCATGTCCCGGGCGAACCCGGCGTCCGCGGAGTCGGCGGCCGGCACGCTCGACGAGGAGCCGCCGTCCTCGGCGACCGCGTAGGTGATTCCGCCGGCCGCGATCAGCGCCGCCACCGCGGCCCCCGCGATCAGACCGGCCTGCCTCACTGCGACAGGCCGTTCGTGCACGCGGCCCCCGGCTCCGGGGTCTGCTTGCCCTGCACGAACTCCGCGAAGAACTTGTCCACGTTCGGGTCGCTCGCGCTCGTCACCGTGCGCTGCTTGCCCCACGCGGTCAGCATGATCGGATCGGGCTGCTTGTCGTCCGGGCTCATCAGCGTGTACGGCGTCTTCTTCACCTTCGCCGCCAGCGCGTCCACGTCCGCCTTCGAGGCCTTGCTCGTGTACGTCACCCAGACCGCGCCGTGCTCCAGCGAGTGCACGGCGTTCATGTTGTTGAGCGCCTTGGAATAGACGTCGCCGTTGCAGTTCATCCAGACCTGGTTGTGGTTGCCGCCGACCGGCGGCTCCGTCGGGTACTTCACCGTCTTGGCGACGTGGGTGCGGCCCAGCGTCCCCTTCCACGTCTTCACCCCGTCCTTGCCGGTGACGAAGTGCCCCGAGGTCTTGGAGTCGGACGCGGAGCTGTCCTTGTCGTCCTGCGACTTCACCACGAACACGCCACCCACGATCAGCCCGGCCACGACGACCACGCTCGCACCGATCGTCAGGATCCGGGCGCGCCGCTCCCGGGCCCGCTCGGCACGCTGCATCTCCTCTATACGCGCCTTGCGGGCCGCGCTGTTGCTGTTCTTCGCCTTGGCGGAACCCATGAGGTGTGTCCTTCTGGGGGAAAGGTGGCCGATCGGTCCGCTGATCGTAGTGGGGGAGGGCAAGTCTTTCGTAGGCGGGTCACAGCCAACCCCTTGACTTGCCCGTCTCCGTCGGATCAGTACGGGCCGGGCATTACGGATACCGATGCGAGCAGGCAAGATGGCGGGAGAGTCGTACACCTGCCGGACCGGAGCCGTTCAGGCCTCGGTCGCTCGGCCGATCATGGTCGGCAACGCGCATGAAATGCTGTTGTGGTGGGATGCTCAGGTGCCCGACCGCCTCCCGCGCGACCTGGGGCAGGCGGCCTGACCAGCAAGGATGGGGAATCGGAAGATGGACAAGCAGCAGGAGTTCGTGCTCCGCACGTTGGAGGAGCGCGACATCCGGTTCGTACGCCTGTGGTTCACGGACGTGCTGGGCTTCCTGAAGTCCGTCGCCGTGGCCCCCGCCGAACTGGAACAGGCCTTCGACGAGGGCATCGGCTTCGACGGCTCCGCGATCGAGGGCTTCGCCCGGGTCTACGAGTCCGACATGATCGCCAAGCCCGACCCGTCGACGTTCCAGATCCTCCCGTGGCGCGCCGAGGCCCCCGGCACCGCCCGGATGTTCTGCGACATCCTCATGCCCGACGGCTCCCCGTCCTTCGCCGACCCGCGCTACGTCCTCAAGCGCGCCCTGACCCGCGGCTCCGACCTGGGCTTCACCTTCTACACCCACCCCGAGATCGAGTTCTTCCTCCTGAAGGACCGCCCGCTGGACGGCAGCCGCCCCACCCCCGCGGACAACTCCGGCTACTTCGACCACACCCCCCAGAACATCGGCATGGACTTCCGCCGCCAGGCGATCACCATGCTGGAGTCGATGGGCATCTCGGTCGAGTTCTCCCACCACGAGGGCGCCCCGGGCCAGCAGGAGATCGACCTCCGCTACGCGGACGCCCTCTCCACGGCGGACAACATCATGACGTTCCGCCTGGTCATGAAGCAGGTGGCGCTGGAGCAGGGCGTGCAGGCGACGTTCATGCCGAAGCCGTTCTCGGAACACCCCGGGTCCGGGATGCACACGCACCTCTCCCTCTTCGAGGGCGACCGCAACGCGTTCTACGAGTCCGGCTCGGAGTACCAGCTCTCCAAGGTCGGCCGCTCGTTCATCGCGGGCCTGCTGAAGCACGCGGCGGAGATCTCGGCGGTGACGAACCAATGGGTCAACTCCTACAAGCGCATCTGGGGCGGCTCGGAACGCACGGCCGGCGCCGGCGGCGAGGCCCCCTCGTACATCTGCTGGGGCCACAACAACCGCAGCGCCCTGGTCCGCGTCCCCATGTACAAGCCGGGCAAGACGGGCTCGGCCCGCGTGGAGGTCCGCTCCCTGGACTCGGGCGCGAACCCGTACCTGGCCTACGCCCTCCTCCTGGCGGCAGGCCTGAAGGGCATCGAAGAGGGCTACGAACTCCCCCCGGGCGCGGAGGACGACGTCTGGGCCCTCTCCGACGCGGAACGCCGAGCGATGGGCATCGAGCCCCTCCCCCAGAACCTGGGCGAGGCCCTGACCCTGATGGAACGCAGCGACCTGGTGGCCGAGACCCTGGGCGAGCACGTCTTCGACTTCTTCCTGCGCAACAAGAAGAGCGAGTGGGAGGAGTACCGCAGCGAGGTCACGGCGTTCGAGCTGCGGAAGAACCTGCCGGTTCTCTAGTCGACGAACGCAGGGGACACAGCCGCGGTGCTCATGCGTCGCGGCTTTCCCGTGCCGTCCGACGGGATCTCGTACAGGTCCGCTCCGTAGTCGCCGGGCAGGGCGTAGACGAGCGTGTGGTCGTCCCTCCACACCGCCTGGTCGTCGACGCTTCGGGGTTCCGGCAGTGGGGTTTCGTGCATCGTGCGGAGGTTCAGGACGTACAGGTGCCACGGGGCGTCCTTCGGGAGGCCCTTCACCCGTTTCTTGTACGCGATGCGCGTGCCGTCGGGGGAGAGGGACGGGCATTCGACGTTTTCGTGGAGGGTCGTGACTGTCTTTGTCCGGAGGTCGCCCCTGACCAGGTACGTCCGGCCCTTTGTCGCCAGCGTCGCGTAGAACGTTCTGTCGTCCGGCGCGAACGTCACGCCCCAGAAGTTGGCGTCCGCCGAGTGGTAGCGGTGGTTGTTCTTGATGATGCGGAAGGACTCCAGGGTCGGGGTCAGACTGCCTGTGCGTACGTCCACGATCGCCGTGCGCGTGGAGAAGTTCGTGCCCGCGTACGAGTCGCCGCCTACGAATGCCGTCCACGCGGCGAAGTGGCCCGTGGGGGAGACCCGGGCGCGGGACGGGATGCCCGGGACGTCGTAGTGGGCCGTCGCCTTGAGGTGGGCGTCGAGGATCGACGCGCGGTAGGTGTCGGAGACCGGGCCGTGGACGGCTTGCAGGCAGACGCCGGTGCCGGCTGCCGCGTAGAAGCGCAGGCATTTCACGCCCGACGCGGTTCGGGGGCCTGCGGGGGCCGACGCCGGGACCGTCGTCAACTCGTCCCTGTGCGGGCCCCAGGCCATGTTGCGGAAGATCATGTGGGTGGGGGTGGTGAGCGTGAGGCGGCCTGACGTGACCTTCGGGCCGTCGGGCTGGGTTTCGTTCCTGCGGTCCGCGCGGGCTGATGCATGCAGGATCGACGCCCCGGCGACCGCGGCGAGAGCGAGGATCGCCGCCAGGAGGACGAGGAGGCGGTTTCGTACGGTCATGTCGGGAGCCCTTCCTTCGCCGGGACCGAACCCGGGCGCAACGACAAGGCCGAGAACGCCGCGCACGCCGCCAGCGCCACCGTCGCCGTCAGCAACGCCGTGCGGTCGCCCCACAGGGTCCAGGCCGCGCCGAAGCCGAGTGAGCAGACGAACCTCGCCAGTGCCTGGCCCGTCTGGACCACGGCCAGGCCCGAGGAGCGCAGTCGTTCCGGCACGTTCTCCGACGCCGCCGCCATCAGCACGCCGTCGGTCGCCGCGTAGAAGCCGCCGTGCAGGAGCAGGACGGCGTAGGGGAGGGCGGGGCCGTGCCAGGAGGTGAGGAGGAGGGCGTATGCCAGGAGCAGGGCGCCGTGGCCGGCCACGAAGACGCGGCGGCGGCCGATCCGGTCCGACAGTTTCCCCAACGGCAGGGCGAGGAGCAGGAACGCCGCCGCCGTGCCCAGCGGGAGCAGCGCGAACCAGCGGTCGGGGATGCCGAGGCGGTGCTGGAGGAGGAGGTAGATGAAGGAGTCGCTGATCGTGGCCAGGCCCAGGAGCAGCGCGCAGAGTGTGATGCGGCGCAGGTCGCGGTGGGTGAGGAGGGTCAACGCCGCCCGCAGGGTGGGGCGTTGGGAGGGCGCGGGGGCTGGTGCCGGTGCCGGTGCCGGTGCTGATCTGTCCGGCATCGGCGCCTGCCTCCGCGTCGGACCGGACGGCTCCCGTGCCGATCTTCCCGTCGGACCCCCCGGCACGAACAGCACCAGCACCACCACCCCCAGCACCGCCACGCAGAAGCTCACCGTGAACACCGCGTCGTAGCCGTCGACCGTCGCCCGCAGGATGAGGAACGCGGCCAGTGGGCCGAGCAGCGCGCCCGCCGTGTCCATCGCGCGGTGCACGCCGAAGGCACGGCCGCGGGTCTCCGGCGTGGCGGAGAGGGAGATCAGCGCGTCGCGCGGGGCCGTGCGCAGGCCCTTGCCGGTGCGGTCGGCCGCCAGGATCAGGCCGATGGGGGTGAGGGTGTGGGCGAGCAGGAGCAGGGGTTTGCAGGCCGCCGAGATGCCGTACCCCAGGCCCGCCACCCACTTGTGCCGGCCCCCGCCCCGGTCGGCCAGGTGGCCCCCGGCCAGCCGGACGAGGGCCGAGAAGCCGTTGTAGACGCCGTCCAGGAGGCCGAAGCCCAGCGGGGAGAGGCCCAGGCCCGTCACCAGGTACAGCGGCAGGACCGCCGTCACCATCTCCGAGGACACGTCGGTGATCAGGCTGACCGTGCCGAGCGCGAGGACGGTGGGGGCGATCCCGCCGCCCACGCGTCGGGCGGCGGTCCCCTCCACGGACGCCGTCGGAGTGCTCGCGCGGCTGTCCGCTACGTACACGTCAGGACGTCCAGATGCCGGTGATGTCCTTGGCCGAGGCCGCGTTGCCCGCGTGGGTGGTCAGGCCCTGCGAGTCCTCCAGGGTGCGCAGCAGGTCGTAGTGGTTGTAGGTGGTGGCCGAGGTCGAACCCGCCGTGACCGGCTGGCCGTACAGGACGGTCGGGATGCGGTTGCCGGCCAGCCGGTTGTCCTCGTCGAAGGTGACGACGAGCAGGCTGTTGTGGGTCTTGGCCCAACTCGCGTACGCGCTCAGCTTGTTCTTCAGCCAGGTGTCACCGGTGGACACCGAGCAGTCGTGCATGTCGCTGCACAGGTTGGGCACGACGAAGGACACGTCGGGCAGGGTCGCGTAGTCGGTCGGGAACTGCGCGAAGGTCTTCGCGGTCGACGTCGGCACGTTGCTGAAGCCGAACCAGGGGTTGTGCTTGCGCGCGTAGGTGCCGCTGCTGCACGTCGTCGAACCCTGGCTGGGCAGCGTCTCGTTGTAGCTGGCCCAGGTGCCGCCGGCCGCGAGCACCTCGGAGGCGAGGTTGGCGGCCGAGGAGAAGCCGGGCGTGTAGCAACTGTCGTCCGTGACGCCCTGGGTGGAACCGGAGAACAGGGCGAAGTAGTTGGGCTGGCTCGGGTGGGTCTCGGCGTAGGACTGGGTGAGGCTGGCGCCGCCGGTCCTGAGCGAGTTGATGTACGGCGCGCTGGAGGAGGCGATCACCTGGCTGTAGGCGTGGTTCTCGAAGACCACCACGACCACGTGGTCCGGGTTCGGCACGGTGGCGGCGGCGTGCGCGGACGGGGAGCCGCCGAGACCGGTCCACAGGCCGACCGCCGTCGCCGTGAAGGCGAGCGCGGCGGCCACGGCGGTACGGCTGCGGCGGAACGTCGAACGGGCGGAACCGGAACGTGCGGAGCTGGAAAGGGCGGAGCTGCCGGACACATCGACCTCCGGTGGGGAAGCGTGGGGGGAAGGGCGGAGCACTGACGGCGTCAGCATGCACACGCCAAGATTCTCCCGCCCCACCTCACCCGACCGGAAGCATGAAGACCCGGTGAACTACTCCCACCCGGAAGGCGGGTGAACTACTCCCGCCCGGCCGCCAGTTGAGCCATCACCTGATGCAGCGGCTCCGCCTCCCGCTTGCGGTACTCCTGGATCGCCCACCCGTTGCCGTCCGGGTCCTTGAAGTACATGAACGTCGCCCCGTCCTGCGGCGCGAACTGCTGCGGCTCGGTGACGTCGAGACCGCGCGCGGTCAGCTCCTCGTACGCCGCCTTCGCGTCCGTCACGCACAGCTGCATCCCGTGGTACGTCCCCGGCTGCGGGGTCCCCGTCGGCACCTGGAGCCCGTCGACCAGGGCGATCGAACACCCCGAGCCCGGCGGCGTCAGCTGCACGATCCGTACGCCCTCCATCACTTCTCCGTCGAGGTCCACGTGGAAGCCGACCTTGTCCCGGTAGAACTCCTTGGCCCGGTCCACGTCCGTGACGGGCATCAGGATCACTTCGAGGGTCATGTCCATAACGACTCCTTTGTCGCAGGCGGGTCGTACGCGGGTCGTACGCGGGTCGTATGCGTGTCGCACGCGGGTCGACGCCTCGCGTTCACGTCACTCGAAGCGCCACCGCGTCTGGCTGAACGGCTCTCCCTTACCGAAGCCGAAAACCGTGCGCGGCGCCACCGCGAAGACGAAAGCGTGTCCGGCGCCGTGGTGGAAGGCCTCGTCGCGCACGTCGAAGTGCCAGAAACTGCCGTACTTCGCCTCCCACGCGGCGGCCAGCTCCCGCAGCCGGTCCTCGTCCGTGACCCGCACCGCCTCGCCCTCGACGACCAGGTCGTGTCCCTTGTCCCAGGTGTTCGTGCCGGTCGTCAGCACGACCTGCGGGTTGGCCGCCAGGTTCCGCGCCTTGCGCTCCTCGGGGCCGGTGCAGAAATGCAGCGCGCCGTCCGCCCACACCGCGGGCAACGGCGTCACATGCGGCCGCCCGTCCGGCCGCACGGTGGAGATCCAGAACAACTCGGCCGCGCCGAGCCGTTCCTCGGCCGCGGTCCACTCCGTGGCGGTGGCGGCGGGGTCGCTGTAGTGGGGGTCGAGACGGGTCTGCGGGGCGTGGTTCGTCATGGGGCGTCCTCCTCGTACCGGCTCATGAGGCTCATGAGGTGGTGACCGGGCCGGCCGCGAGAACTCATCGCCCGCCCGTCAGGCGTACTCCGGGAACACCCGCGCCACCGCCGCGGTACGGCTGGACACACCGAGCCGGCCGAACGCGTTCTCCAGGTGCTTGCGGACGGTGCTGGGCGCCACGCAGAGCTGCTCGGCGATCTGCGGCGTGCTCATGCCGAGGGCCACGCAGCGCAGGACGTCCAGTTCGCGGTGGGTCAGCCGGACCGGGGCGCGGCGCCTGCGCACGGCCGCCAGGTAGATCTCGTACAGGTGCGGGGCGAGCAGCCGCAGCGTGGTCATCTCGTGGTCCTTGAACGGCTGCCCGTCCGTGCGGAACAACTGGAAGACCCGGGTGCGGCCCGGCGCGGTGGGCAGGGCGATGTCCGCGATGGTGGGGCACGGGCGGAGGAACTCGGTGTAGATCGGCTGGTTCCGCAGTCTGTGCGCCGACACGAAGTCCGCCATCTGCGTGGTCTCGGGGGTGTCGTGCGGGCGCGAGACCTGCTCGCACTGGAGGTGCTGGTGGCGCCAGCGCCAGTACTCCTCCATCGGGCCCTGATCCTCGCTGCCCGGGGTGTCCCGGTCGTTCCAGCTGATCCTGGTCGGGATGTCCAGCTCCGAGAAGCTCGCGCACTCGCAAGGGATCAGCCGCTGCAGGCCGTGGAGCAGGGACATCGGGGGCACGCCCTCCGCGAGGTCCTGCCGGGCCTCGTCCAGGACGTCCGCCATGCGGCGCAGATGGGCTTCGGCGGTGGTGAAGGGTGGGGTCATCGCGGCCTCCCCGGCCGGTCGTACGTGTCGTACGACGCTACGCGCCCCGGGCGCCCGGTTCGCGAGGGATTCGTCAAATGCCGTATGGGATACGGCGATCGAAGCGTCCAGTGTCGACCCGTACGACCCATCGGCCCCCGCCACGACCACCGGGAGGGCCGGCTCGAACGGAGACACTCATGCGCGACCACGCCTCAGACACCCGCACGCACCCGTACCCGCACTCCCACCGCACCGCGGCCCTCGCCACCGGCGCCGCCGCCGTTCTGACCGCTGCCCTCCTCACCACCGGCTGCGACGGAACGACGTCGCCGGCCACCACCTCGGCACAGGAGGACAGGGCCGACTCGACCTCGGGTTCCACCACCCCGCGATTCACCTCGCTGTGTCTCACGCTCGACGCCCGCGGTGGCGTCCGGCTCACCGGCGGCTCGCGCGCGGCGGTCGGCGCGGCCGGGAGTTTCTCCGTGGCCGGCGGTCGCACGTACCGGTTCGAGCGGCCCCCGGACCAGGTGCTGGTGGTGCTGCGGCACTGGCCCGACTCCGGTGCGGCACGGGCCTCGCGGGGGCGGGCGCCCGGGCTGTTGCCGCCGGACGAGTCCGCGGTGGAGACCGGGTTCCTCGTCGACACCACGAGCTGGGTGCGGGCCGAGCTCGACGGACAGCCACTGCGGTGGCTGCGCCGCGACACGCTCCGCGTCGACGTCACCAACGCCACCGCCGTCGGCGATCCCACGGTGCTCACGCTGTCCGGACCGCACGGGGGTCGGTCCGGACAGCCCGTACCGCCGCCCGACACGAGCGCCTGCGCCGGCGTCGACCCGGACACCGCCCGGCACGCGGTCCTCCCGGAGATCACGGCGGGCACGGCGGTCCCGGACGCCCTCACCCGGCTGGGCGACCTGTGTCTCGACATCCAGTACGCCACCCACCCGGGCGCCCGCCCCGGAACGGTCCGTCAGGTGCGCGTCCCGCTCGCCGGCCACCCGGCCGCATCCGCCTGCCTGCCCCCGACGGACGACACCGCGGCGGCCCCGGGCGACCGGGTGCTCCTGGACCCGACCCGCCCGGCGACGGTGGTGGTCGCCCGCTGACGGGCCGGGCCGACGTCCTCCGTCCACCGAAACCGCCCTTCCACCCCGGCGCTTCCCCCAGGCTCTCCGGTTAGGCTCGATCTCGCATGACCTTGATCTCGTACGGCCCTGATCCGAGGGGCGTGCGGCGGTGGACGGGACGGGAGGCCGGGATGACGGCGCCGGGGCGCAGGAGCAGTACCTTCTCGCGGCTGCTGCGGCACGGTTTCACCGATCCCTCGGCGGCGGAGCGGCTGCTGGACAGCGGTGAACTGACGCCCGTGCGCAATGACCCCGTGCTGCTGGAGGCGCTGGGCGCCACCGCCGATCCGGATCTCGCGCTGCTCGGTCTTGTCCGGCTGCTCGAAGCGCAGCCGGACACCACCGCCTGGCGGACGCTGCTCGACACGTTGATAGCGGCCAAGCCGCTGCGCGACCGGCTGCTCGGGGTGCTCGGCGCCTCCTCCGCGCTCGCCGACCACCTGGCCCGGCATCCGCACGACTGGCACGCGCTCGTCACCTACGAGCCGCGCGATCTGCACCCGGGCGTCGAGGAGTTCGAGCGCGGGCTCGCCGAGGCCACCGACCCGGTCTCCCTGCGCGTCGCCTACCGCCGCTGCCTGCTGTCCATCGCCGCCCGTGACGTGTGCGGCACCACCGATCTCGCCCAGACCGCCGCCGAACTCGCCGACCTCGCCACCGCCACCCTGCGCGCCGCCCTCGCCATCGCGAGCGCCGCCGCGCCCGACGACGCCGCGCTGTGCCGGCTCGCGGTGGTCGCGATGGGCAAGTGCGGCGGCCACGAGCTGAACTACGTCTCGGACGTCGACGTGATCTTCGTCGGCGAGGCCGTCGAGGGCGCCGACGAGGGCAAGGCGATCAGGGCCGCCACCAAACTCGCCTCGCACATGATGCGGATCTGCTCCGAGACCACCGTCGAGGGCTCCATCTGGCCCGTCGACGCCAACCTGCGCCCCGAGGGCCGCAACGGCCCCCTGGTGCGCACCCTCAGCAGCCACCTCGCCTACTACCAACGCTGGGCCAAGACCTGGGAGTTCCAGGCCCTGCTCAAGGCCCGCCCGGTGGCCGGCGACCTGGAGCTGGGCGAGGAGTACGTCACCGCCCTGGCCCCCATGGTCTGGCAGGCGGCCGAACGCGAGAACTTCGTCGCCGACGTGCAGAAGATGCGCCGCCGGGTCGTCGAGAACATCCCGCTCGGTGAGGTCGACCGCGAGTTGAAGCTCGGGCCGGGTGGACTGAGAGACGTCGAATTCGCCGTGCAGCTCCTGCAGTTGGTGCACGGCCGGGCGGACGCCTCCCTGCGCAGCGGGACCACGCTGGACGCGCTCCACGCCCTGGCCGCCGGCGGCTACGTGGGACGCGCCGACGCCGTCCAACTCGACGACGCCTACCGGTTCCTGCGCTCCATGGAACACCGCATCCAGCTCTACCGGCTGCGCCGCACCCACCTCGTGCCCGAGGACGACGCCGACCTGCGCCGCATCGGCCGCTCCCTCGGCCTGCGCGCCGACCCGGTCGCCGAGCTGACCCGCGAGTGGCGCCGGCACGCGTCCGTCGTACGCCGCCTGCACGAGAAGCTCTTCTACCGTCCGCTGCTCGACGCGGCCGCCCAACTCGCCCCCGGCGAGGCACGGTTGAGCCCCGAGGCGGCCCGCGAGCGACTCGTCGCCCTCGGCTACGCCGACCCGGCCGCCGCCCTGCGGCACCTGGAGGCGCTGGCCTCCGGGGTGAGCCGCAAGGCGGCGATCCAGCGGACGCTGCTGCCGGTACTGCTCGGCTGGTTCGCCGACTCCGCCGACCCGGACGCGGGACTGCTCAACTTCCGCAAGGTCTCGGACGCGTTGGGCAAGACACCGTGGTACCTGCGGCTGCTGCGGGACGAGGGCGCCACCGCCGAGAACCTCGCCCGCGTGCTGTCCGCCGGCCGCCTCGCCCCCGACCTGCTGATGCGGGCCCCGGAAGCGGTGGCGCTGCTCGGCGACGGCGGCGGTGACGGCGGTGGCCTGGAACCGCGCAACCGGGCCCACCTGGAGCAGGAGGTCCTCGCCGGAGTGGGGCGCGCCGACAACGCCGAACAGGCGGTCGTCGTCGCGCGCGGGGTACGGCGCCGGGAACTGTTCCGTACGGCCGCCGCCGACATCGTCGCCTCCTACGGCACCGACACCCACCCCGTCGAGGCCGACCAGGGCGCCCTGGTGGACCGGGTCGGCGGCGCGATCTCCGACCTGACGGCGGCGACCCTCGCGGGGACGCTGCGCGCGGTGGTGCGGGGCGGCTGGGGCGACACCCTGCCGACCCGGTTCGCGATCATCGGCATGGGCCGCTTCGGTGGTCACGAACTCGGCTACGGCTCCGACGCGGACGTCCTGTTCGTGCACGAGCCGCGCGAGGGCGTGCCGGAACGGGAGGCCTCCGAGGCCGCCAACAAGGTCGTCTCCGAGATGCGCCGGCTGCTCCAGGTGCCGAGCGCGGACCCGCCGCTGTTGATCGACGCGGACCTGCGCCCCGAGGGGAAGTCCGGGCCCCTGGTGCGGACGCTCCACTCCTACGAGGCGTATTACCGCCGGTGGTCTCTGGGGTGGGAGTCGCAGGCGCTGCTCCGGGCCGAACCCGTGGCCGGGGACGCGGAGTTGGGGCAGCGGTTCATCGAGCTGATCGATCCGTTGCGGTATCCGGCCGAGGGGCTCGGGGACGACGCGGTGCGGGAGATCCGGCGGTTGAAGGCGCGGATGGAGTCGGAGCGGATGCCTCGCGGGGCCGACCCAAAGCTGCACACCAAGCTCGGGCCCGGTGGGTTGTCCGACGTGGAGTGGACCGTGCAGTTGCTTCAGCTGCAGCACGGGTGGGTGGAGCCGGGGTTGCGGACTACGCGTACTCGGGAGGCGCTCGCTGCGGCGTGCGCCGCCGGGCTGGTGTCGGGTGAGGATGCCGAAATACTGGATGAGGCGTGGGTGTTGGCGACGCGGGTTCGCAATGCGGTGATGTTGGTGCGGGGGCGGGCCGGGGACACGTTTCCTTCTGAGAGTCGGGAACTTGCCGCTGTGGGGCGGTACTTGGGGTATGGGCCGGGGCATGCGGGGGACATGCTGGACGCGTATCGGCGTACGGCGCGTCGGGCGCGGGGGGTTGTGGACGAGTTGTTCTATGGGGCGGCGGCGTTGTAGGAGGGTTTTTCGCGTTCGTCTTCGGCTGACGGTCGGTGGGGGCTGGTCGCGCAGTTCCCCGCGCCCCTGAAGGGCGCTGGCCCCCGCCGCCTGTTTGAAAGGGCCACGCCCGTCAGGACCACCGCCATTCCTGTCACCACCCGCCAGCCCACCCGCTCGTCCAGGACCAGTGCGCCCAGCGTTACCGACACCACCGGTAGCAAGTAGCCCACCGTCGCCGCGTTGGTCGGGCCCTCGTCCGCTATGAGGCGGTAGTTGAGGTAGAAGGTGACGCCCGTGCCGAGGATGCCCAGGGCCGTGACCGCGAGGAGGGCCGTGGGATCGGGGTGCAGGGGGCCCGCGACCGGGAGGGCCAGCGTGCTCCAGGCGGTGGCCGTGAGGAGTTGGGCCGCCGAGACGGCCAACGGGGCCTCGCGGGCGGTGAGATGGCGGGCCATGTACGCGAACGCCACGGCATAGCTCGCGGCGGCGGCCAGCAGGGCCAGCGCACCCCAGCCGAACAGGCCCGAGCGGTGCCAGGGCGCGAAGATCAGCACCGTACCGGCGAAACCGAGGAACAGGCCGGTCAGTCGGGTCCGGGTCAGGCCGCGGTCGGTGCCCAGGGCGGCGCCGATGAGCAGGGACCACAAGGGAGTTGTGGCGTTGAGGACGCCGGCGACGCCCGAGTCGACCGTCTGCTCGCCGACGCTGAACAGTGCGAAGGGCAGCGCGTTGCAGAAGAGCGCGGCCACGACCAGGTGACCCCACACCGTGCGGGAACGCGGCAGGGACTGACCTGCGCGGCGGGCCAGGAGCAGGAGGACCGCCGTGCCCAGGGCGCAGCGGGCGATGGTGATCTGGGCCGGGGTGAGGCCGTGGTCCAGGGCGAGCTTGATCCAGAGGAACCCGGAGCCCCAGAGGAGCGCCAGGACGGCCATGCGGAGGGAGGAGGCCAGCGACATGGCTCTACGGTGGCCCGGGGATGGAATAAGGACAAGTGAAAGATAATGCAGGCACTGTTAAGCTCTCCTGCATGCTGGATGTGCGACGGATGCAGGTGCTGCGGACGGTGGTAGGCAGCGGGTCGGTGACGGCCGCCGCGGCGAGCCTCGGGTACACGCCCTCCGCGGTGAGTCAGCAGGTCGCCGCGTTGGAGAAGGAGGCCGGTACGGCGCTGCTCGAGCGGTCGGGGCGCGGGGTGCGGCCGACGGCGGCGGGGCTGCTGCTCACCGAGTACGCCGACGCGATCGGCCGGCAGGTCGCCGAGGCCGAGACGGCGCTGGCCGATCTGGTCGCGGGGCGCACCGGGCGGCTGTCGGTGCGGTACTTCGCCACGGCGGGGTCGGCGCTCGTCGCTCCGGCGGTCGCTCGAGTGCGGGCCGAACACCCTGATGTACAGGTCGAGTTGAAGCTGATCGACCCCGAGGATCCACTGCCGGACGTGCGGGAGGGGCGGGCCGATCTCGCGCTGGTGGTCGGCGGCGAACGGCAGGCCACCGGCGTACGGCTGCTGCGTCTGCTCGACGATCCCTACCTGGCCGTCCTGCCCGAGGGGCACCGGCTCGCGGCCGGGCGGACCGTGGAGCTGGCGGAGCTGGCCGAGGAGCCCTGGGTCGGCAGCGAGTGGCCCGGGCCCTGTCTGGACGCCCAGCTGAACGCCTGCGAGGCCGCGGGGTTCCGGCCGAGGTTCGTGGTCGAGAGCGAGGACTACGTCACCGCACAGGGCTTCGTCGCCGCGGGCCTCGGGGTGAGCCTGATCCCCCGGCTCGGGCTGGGCGGCGGCCGGCATCCGCAGGTGGTGCTGCGGGAGGTACGGAGGCCCGAGCCGACCCGCACGATCAGCGCGGCGGTACGGGAGTCGGCACCGGTGCAGCCGGCGTTGCGGACGTTCCTGGAGGCGCTGAGGGCGGCGGCGGGGGAGTCGGGGGCCTCATAGGACTGCTGGGCTGGGTGCGGCTGGTCCCGTGGCCGCTGCCTGTGCGGCTGCGTATACGGCTACGCCTTTGTCGGCAGCAGGCGCCTGCCCGTGGTCCGCGCCGGAGGCAGCTGGGGCAGGGAGTACGGCAGAGCCCCGTACCAGAGGCGGGCGACCGTGAAGCCGAAGGCGAGGCAGAGCATGCCGCCCACCGCGTCGAGCCAGAAGTGGTTGGCGGTGGAGACGATGACCATCAGGGTCGCCGCCGGGTAGAGGAGGCCCAGTACGCGCACCCACGGGACCTTGGCCAGGGCGAAGATCGTCAGCCCGCACCACAGGGACCAGCCGATGTGCATGGACGGCATCGCCGCGTACTGGTTCGACATGTGCTTCAGGTCGCCGGACGCCATCGAACCCCAGGTCTGGTGGACCATGACGGTGTCGACGAACGTGCTGCCGTTCATCAGGCGGGGCGGGGCGAGCGGATACAGGTAGTAACCGACCAGCGCGACCAGGGTGGTGGCGAACAGGACCATGCGCGCCGCCGCGTAACGGCCCGGATGGCTGCGGTACAGCCACACCAGCACGCCCAGCGTCACCACGAAGTGCAGTGTCGCGTAGTAGTAGTTCATGCCGACGATGAGCCAAGTCACCGAGTTCACACCGTGGTTGATCGACTCCTCGACCGCGATGCCGAGGTGGTGCTCGACCTTCCAGATCCAGTCGGCGTTGCGCAGCGCCTCGCCGCGCTGCTCCGGGACCGCGTTGCGGATCAGCGAGTACGTCCAGTAACTGACGCCGATCAGCAGGATCTCGAACCACAGCCGCGGCCGGCGCGGAGTACGCAGCCGACGCAGGAACCCCGGCCTTCGTCCGGCCGTGCCGGGGTCGGGAACAGCCGTCTGCTCACGGTCTTCCAGACTGGTCACGGTCGACTCACCCATAGACACAAAGTCTGCCAGAAACGCCTTCCTCGACCGATCATCCCCTGGGCTGGTTCAGGACGCATGTCCTACGACGGGAAGACCCCCCGTACTCCTACCTGCGAACCGGTCGAGACCCGGGGTTCTCCGCCCTAGGGACGACCGCGTTCTCCGGGTGCCGAGGCGGTCGAACCCCGTACCACCAGCTCAGGCATGAAGACGAACTCGCTGTGCGGTGCCGGGGTTCCGCCGATCTCCTCAAGGAGCGTGCGCACCGCCGCCTGACCCATCGCCGGCACCGGCTTGCGGATCGTCGTCAGCGGTGGGTCGGTGAAGGCGATCAGCGGGGAGTCGTCGAAGCCGACCACCGAGACATCGCGCGGGACGTCCAGACCGCGCTGGCGGACCGCCCGTATCGCGCCCAGCGCCATCATGTCGCTCGCGCACACCACCGCCGTGCAGTTGCGGTCGATCAGTGCGCCGGCGGCGGCCTGGCCGCCCTCCAGGGTGTACAGCGAGTGCTGGACCAGCTCCGACTCGACCTCCTGCGCGCCCAGGCCGAGCAGGTCCTGCACCGCCCGCACGAAGCCCTCGATCTTGCGCTGCACCGGCACGAACCGCTTCGGTCCGAGGGCGAGTCCGATTTTGGTGTGGCCCAGCGACACCAGATGCGTGACCGCCAGCGTCATCGCCGCGCGGTCGTCGGGGGAGATGAACGGCGCCTGCACCTTCGGCGAGAAGCCGTCCACCAGCACGTACGGCACGCCCTGCGCGCGCAGCCGGTCGTAGCGCTCCATGTCGGCGGTGGTGTCGGCGTGCAGTCCGGAGACGTAGATGATGCCGGCGACCCCACGGTCCACCAGCATCTCCGTCAGCTCGTCCTCCGTGGACCCGCCCGGGGTCTGGGTGGCGAGCACGGGGGT
Source organism: Streptomyces sp. NPDC002499 (assembly GCF_053595415.1). Lineage (NCBI taxonomy): Bacteria > Bacillati > Actinomycetota > Actinomycetes > Kitasatosporales > Streptomycetaceae > Streptomyces > Streptomyces sp. NPDC002499. The sequence goes on along the minus strand of NZ_JBSFXO010000004.1, from coordinate 54,884 downwards.
GTAGCCCTGCCTGGTCAGCGCCTGTCCGATGACCTGGGCCAGGGCCGGGAATATGGGGTTCTCCAGCTCCGGGGTGATCAGCCCCACCAGGCCCTCGCTGCGCTGGCGCAGCCGGACCGGGCGCTCGTAGCCGAGCACGTCCAGCGCGGCGAGCACGGACTGGCGGGTGGTGGCGGCGACGCCCGGCTTGCCGTTGAGGACCCGGCTGACCGTCGCTTCGCTCACCCCCGCCTGGGCGGCGATGTCGGCAAGCCGTGTGGTCACGGGGGTGGACTGTACCGGCCGTCGGCCCGCCGCGGGTTGCTGCCTCATAGCGATCCTCATGTCCTGGTCGGTACACGGCAAGAGCTTGCAGAGTCTTGCACAAGTGTCCCCGACCCGCTCAGCCCCTTCAATAGGTGCCCTCAGGGGATCAAGGTCTGATCACGTGCGGGTAACTCTCCGGCCGTCTTGCAATTTTTTGCTGCAAGGTCTTTCGTCTTCCTTGCAACGCTGTTACGTTCCCAATCGCCCGGCCGCCGCAACGGCGCAGTCGGCAGCACCACACGGGCTTTCACCCTCAAGGAGAACTCATGCGGCGTGGCATAGCGGCCACCGCGCTGATGGCGTCCCTCGCTCTCGCGGCGACGGCGTGCGGCGGGAGCGACAGCGGTGACAAGGCGGACGGCCCGGTCACCATCACCTGGTGGGACACCTCCAACGCCACCAACGAGGCGCCCACTTACCAGGCCTTGGTGAAGCAGTTCGAGGCCGCCAACAAGGACATCAAGGTCAAGTACGTCAACGTCCCGTTCGACCAGGCGCAGAACAAGTTCGACACCGCCGCCGGCGCCACGGGCGCCCCGGACGTGCTGCGCTCCGAGGTCGGCTGGACCCCCGCCTTCGCGAAGAAGGGCTACTTCCTGCCGCTGGACGGCACCGAAGCCCTCGCGGACCAGGCCAAGTTCCAGTCCAACCTGATCACGCAGGCGCAGTTCGACGGCAAGACCTACGGCGTCCCGCTGGTCACCGACACCCTCGCGCTGGTCTACAACAAGGCCCTCTTCGCGAAGGCCGGCATCGAGGCGCCCAAGACGTGGGACGACCTCAAGACCGCCGCCGCCACCATCAAGTCCAAGACGGGCGTGGACGGTTACTGGGGTTCCACCCAGGCCTACTACGCGCAGAGCTTCCTCTACGGCGAGGGCACCGACACCGTCGACGCCGCCGCCAAGAAGATCACCGTCGACTCGGCCGCCGCGAAGAAGGCGTACGGCACCTGGCAGGGGCTGTTCTCCGGCAAGGGCCTGCACAAGGCCGACACCACCGCCGACGCCTACGCCCACATCCAGGACGCGTTCGTCAACGGCAAGGTCGCCGCGATCATCCAGGGCCCGTGGGAGATCACGAACTTCTACAAGGGCAGCGCCTTCAAGGACAAGGCCAACCTCGGCATCGCCACCGTCCCGGCCGGTTCCACCGGCAAGGCGGGCGCCCCGACGGGCGGCCACAACCTGTCCGTCTACGCCGGCTCGGACGCCAAGCACCAGAAGGCGGCCCTGAAGTTCGTCAACTTCATGACCTCCGCCAAGTCCCAGTCGCAGATCGCCCTGAAGAACTCCACGCTGCCCACTCGCGACGACGCCTACACCGCCGAGGTCAAGGCCGACCCGGGCATCGCCGGCTTCCAGACCGTGCTGCCCGCCGCCCAACCGCGGCCCGCGCTCCCGGAGTACAGCTCCCTGTGGACCCCGCTGGACACCGAGCTGCCGAAGATCGCCGGCGGCAAGGAGTCCCTGGACAAGGGCCTGAGCAACGCTGAACTGGCCATCGCCAAGCTGGTGCCGGACTTCAGCAAGTGAGCCCCGCGTGACCGTCGGATCGCCCTGTCAGCACCGGGGGAGCGATCCGGCGGTCACCGGCCTGTCTTTCAGAAGGTGTTGACCCATGACAGTCGCCATCGACCGCGCGACCGGCAAGCGCCGCGGTGACCGCGCGCCGCGGGACGGGCGCTTCAGGCGCAGCTATCAGAAGTACTGGTACGCGTACGCGATGATCGCCCCGGTGGCGATCGTGCTCGGCGTCCTCGTGCTCTACCCCCTGGTGTACGGCCTCTACCTGACCCTCACCGACGCCAACAGCCTCAACACCGCGCGCACGATCGGCGTCAACCACATCGACGCCACCTACAAGTTCATCGGGCTCGACAACTACAAGGACATCCTGTTCGGCCCGACGTCCTACGACCGCTTCTGGTCGCACTTCATCTGGACGATCGTCTGGACCGCGCTCTGCGTCGCCCTGCACTACACGATCGGCCTGGGCCTGGCCCTGCTGCTCAACCAGAAGCTGCGCGGGCGCACCCTCTACCGGCTGGTCCTCGTGCTCCCGTGGGCCGTGCCGACCTTCGTCACCGTCTTCGGCTGGCGGTTCATGCTCGCGGACGGCGGCATCATCAACACCGCCCTGGACGCACTGCACCTGCCGAGTCCCGCCTGGCTGGAGGACACCTTCTGGCAGCGGTTCGCCGCCATCATGGTCAACACCTGGTGCGGGGTGCCGTTCATGATGGTCTCCCTGCTCGGCGGCCTCCAGTCGATCGACGGCACCCTGTACGAGGCCGCCGAGATGGACGGCGCCACCGCCTGGCAGCGCTTCCGGTACGTCACCCTGCCGGGCCTGAGGTCCGTCAGCTCCACCGTCGTACTCCTCGGCATCATCTGGACCTTCAACCAGTTCGCCGTCATCTTCCTGCTGTTCGGCAACACCGCGCCCGACGCGCAGATCCTGGTCACCTGGGCCTACTACCTCGGCTTCGGCCAACAGCCGCGCGACTTCGCGCAGTCCGCCGCCTACGGCATCCTGCTGCTGGCCATCCTGATCGTCTTCACCTCCTTCTACCGCCGCTGGCTCAGCCGCAACGACCAGCAACTCGCGATCTGAGGCGGGAGCTTCCATGAGTACGACCACTGTCGAGACCCCCGCCACCGTCGCGCCGCCGGCCCCGGCCCGCACCCGCCGCCGCGGCGAGAACAGCCGCGCCGGTGCCCTCGCCTCCCACGGCATCCTGCTCGGCGCGAGCGTCGTCGCGCTGTTCCCGGTCGCCTGGCTGGTGTTCCTGTCGCTGGGCCCGGACAAGGACGACTATCTGCACCCCGGCGGCATCTGGTCCAAGATGACGTTCGACAACTACTCGTTCGTCCTCCAGCACACCAACTTCTTCGACTGGCTGAAGAGTTCGCTGATCGTCTCGCTCGGCACCACGCTGCTCGGCGTCTTCGTCGCCGCGACCACCGGATACGCCGTGTCCCGGATGCGCTTCCCGGGCTACCGGAAGTTCATGTGGGTGCTGCTGGTCACCCAGATGTTCCCGGTGGCCGTCCTCATGGTGCCGATGTACCAGATCTTGGCCGACCTGCAACTCATCGACAGCTACCTCGGGTTGATCCTCGTCTACTGCTCGACCGCGGTGCCGTACTGCGCCTGGCTCCTCAAGGGGTACTTCGACACCATCCCGTTCGAGATCGACGAGGCCGGACGCGTCGACGGGCTGAGCCCCTTCGGCACGTTCGCGCGGCTGATCCTGCCGCTCGCCAAGCCGGGTCTGGCGGTCGCCGCGTTCTACAGCTTCATCACCGCCTTCGGCGAGGTCGCCTTCGCCACGACGTTCATGCTGGACGACCAGAAGTACACCCTCGCGGTCGGCCTCCAGAGCTTCGTCAGCGAACACGACGCCCAACGCAACCTCATGGCGGCGACGGCGGTACTGATCGCGATACCGGTGTCGGCGTTCTTCTACCTCGTGCAGAAGAACCTCGTGACCGGCCTCACGGCGGGCGGCACAAAGGGATAGCAGGGTCCGCCAACGCCCCGTCTTTTAGCTTTTGGGGGCGCGGGACTGTATCGATTTGCGACTCCGCCGCGTGCGCGCGACCAGCCCCCACTCAGCCGCACCCAAAACTCGAGGCGGCCACGGTGTCCATCCGACCCCGCTGACACCATGGCCGCCTCGTCTCCCACTCCCCATGACCAGAACTCCGTCACGTACCAAGGACGCCATGACCCAGCAGCACGACGTCATCGCCCCGGCATCCACCTCCGCCAAGGCCACGCGCAGCGACTGGTGGAGAGACGCGGTGATCTACCAGGTCTATCCGCGCAGCTTCGCCGACAGCAACGGCGACGGCATGGGCGACCTGGAAGGCGTACGTTCCCGACTCCCGTACCTGCGCGACCTCGGCGTCGACGCCGTGTGGCTCAGCCCCTTCTACGCCTCCCCGCAGGCCGACGCCGGCTACGACGTCGCCGACTACCGGGCCGTGGACCCGATGTTCGGCAACCTGCTCGACGCGGACGCGCTGATCCGGGACGCCCACGGACTGGGGCTGCGGATCATCGTCGACCTCGTGCCCAACCACTCCTCCGACCAGTACGAGTGGTTCAAGCGGGCACTGGCGGAGGGCCCCGGCTCGCCGTCGCGCGACCGCTACCACTTCCGCCCCGGCAAGGGCGAGAACGGCGAACTCCCGCCCAACGACTGGGAGTCCATCTTCGGCGGCCCGGCCTGGACGCGGGTCACCGAACCGGACGGCACCCCGGGCGAGTGGTACCTCCACCTCTTCGCCCCCGAGCAGCCCGACTTCAACTGGGAACACCCCGCCGTCGGCGACGAGTTCCGCTCCATCCTGCGCTTCTGGCTCGACATGGGCGTCGACGGCTTCCGCATCGACGTGGCCCACGGCCTGGTCAAGGCGCCGGGTCTGCCCGACCTCGGCTCGCACGACCAGCTGAAGCTGCTGGGCAACGATGTCATGCCGTTCTTCGACCAGGACGGTGTGCACGAGATCTACCGGCAGTGGCGCACGGTCCTCGACGAGTACGCCGGAGAGCGCATCTTCGTCGCCGAGGCGTGGACCCCGACCGTCGAGCGCACCGCGAACTACGTCCGCCCCGACGAACTCCACCAGGCCTTCAACTTCCAGTACCTGAGCACCGAATGGGACGCGAAGGAGCTGCGCACGGTCATCGACCGGACGCTGGAGGCCATGCGTCCCGTCGGCGCCCCCGCCACCTGGGTGCTGTCCAACCACGACGTCACCCGCCATGCCACCCGCTTCGCCAACCCGCCCGGCCTCGGCACCCAGATCCGCACGGCCGGGGACCGGGAGCTGGGCCTGCGCAGGGCCCGCGCGGCCACCCTGCTGATGCTCGCCCTGCCCGGCTCCGCCTACGTCTACCAGGGCGAGGAGCTCGGCCTGCCGGACGTCGTCGACCTGCCGGACGAGGTCCGCCAGGACCCGGCGTACTTCCGGGGCGCGGGTCAGGACGGCTTCCGCGACGGCTGCCGGGTGCCGATCCCGTGGACGCGCGAGGGCTCGTCGTACGGCTTCGGCGGCGGGGGCAGCTGGCTGCCGCAGCCGGACGGCTGGGGGGAGCTGAGCATCGAGGCGCAGACCGGGACCGCCGGTTCGACCCTGGAGCTGTACCGGGCTGCGCTGGCCGCCCGGCGCGCCCAGCCCGACCTCGGCGCGGGCGGCTCGGTGGAGTGGCTGCGGGCGCCCGAGGGCGTACTGGCCTTCCGGCGCGGTGAGTTCGTGTGTGTCGCGAACACCAGTGGGGAGTCGGTGACGACTCCGGCGCACGGGCGGGTCCTGCTCGCCAGCGGGGAGATCACCGAGGCGGACGGCGAGGCGAAGGTGCCCGCCGACACGACGGTGTGGTGGACCACGACGCCGTAATTTCTTGCAGCAACTTCACACGGCCCGCTGCCCTTTTGGGCGGCGGGCCTTTAACATCTCCGTCACCGCAAGGTAGTTGAAAGTTTTCAGCAAGAACCTTCAATGGTGAAGGAGCCCCCGCATGGCACGCAGAACCCTCTCCGGAGGCCTCGCCCTCACGGCCGCGGCTCTCCCCCTCTCGCTCTCCCTTGTCATGACCCCGACGCCCGCACAGGCCTCGCCGCCCGGCACCAAGGACGTCACCGCCGTCCTCTTCGAGTGGAACTTCGCCTCGGTCGCCAAGGAGTGCACCAACACCCTGGGCCCGGCCGGCTACGGCTACGTCCAGGTCTCCCCGCCCGCCGAGCACATACAGGGCTCGCAGTGGTGGACGTCGTACCAGCCGGTCAGCTACAAGATCGCCGGTCGGCTCGGTGACCGCACGGCGTTCCAGAACATGGTCAGCACCTGCCACGCGGCCGGGGTGAAGGTGGTCGCCGACACCGTCATCAACCACATGTCGGCGGGCAGCGGCACCGGCACGGGCGGGTCGTCGTACACGAAGTACAACTACCCGGGCCTGTACTCCTCCTACGACTTCGACGACTGCACCTCCCAGGTCTCGAACTACCAGGACCGCTGGAACGTGCAGCACTGCGAACTGGTGGGCCTGGCCGACCTGGACACCGGTGAGGACTACGTCCGGTCGGCGATCGCCGGGTACCTGAACGACCTGCTCACGCTCGGTGTCGACGGCTTCCGCATCGACGCGGCCAAGCACATCGACACCGCCGACCTGGCGAACATCAAGTCCCGCCTGACCAACCCCTCCGCGTACTGGAAGCAGGAGGTCATCTACGGCAGCGGGGAGGCCGTCCAGCCCACCGAGTACACGGGCAACGGCGACGTGCAGGAGTTCCGGTACGCCTACGACCTCAAGCGGGTCTTCAACAACGAGAACCTCGCCTACCTGAAGAACTACGGCGAGGGCTGGGGGTACATGAGCAGCTCGGTCGCCGGTGTCTTCGTCGACAACCACGACACCGAGCGCAACGGCTCCACGCTCAGCTACAAGGACGGCGCCAACTACACGCTGGCCAACGTCTTCATGCTGGCCTACCCCTACGGCGCCCCGGACATCAACTCCGGCTACGAGTGGTCGAACGCGGACGCCGGACCGCCCAACGGCGGGTCCGTGACGGCCTGTTGGCAGGACGGCTGGAAGTGCCAGCACGCCTGGCCGGAGATCAAGTCCATGGTCGCCTTCCGCAACACCACCCGCGGACAGGCCATGACGGACTGGTGGGACAACGGCAACGACGCCATCGCCTTCGGGCGCGGCAGCAAGGGCTATGTGGCCATCAACCACGAGTCGAGCAGCCTGTCCCGCACCTACCAGACGTCGCTCGCGGCGGGCACGTACTGCAACGTGCAGAACAACACGACGGTGACGGTGAACGGTTCGGGCCAGTTCACGGCCACCCTGGGCAGCAACACGGCACTGGCGATCTACGCCGGGAAGTCCACCTGCTGAGCTGAGTTGGGCGGATCGGACGGACGGCGGGGGTGCGAGCGGGGTCACCGCCGCCGTCCGTGCCGCGGGCGGTCAGGACGAGACGTTGATGTGCCGGGCGAACGCGGTGACGGAGAGGTCGCCGTGGTCGACCCACTGGGGGAAGGCCAGCGTCTTGTGCTGGGTCGCGGCGGGCGGGGTGATCTCCAGGAAGGAGGCGCGCGTCGCCCCCGAGGTGCCGGTGTTGGCGTGGGTCCAGGCCAGGACGGCCTCGGCGCTCTGGCCGTCCTTGAGGACGAGGGTCTTCTTGCCGGGGTTGTGCGCGTACCACGTGTTGCCCCAGTGGGTGTGGGTGGTGAGCTTCTTGTGCGCGGAGTTCTCCAGGCCCAGGCCCGGGTAGCCGCGCAGCGCGCAGGTCTTCCCGCTGAGGTTGCGCAGCGTGATCACGACACCCTGGTGGTTCATCCCGCCGGCGAGCCGCTTGCCGAAGGAGGCCTTGAGCGCGGCGGCGGAGCAGGTCGGCGTGGCCTTCGCGGCGGTGGTGGCGCCAGGGGTCGCGGCCTGTGCGGTACCGGCCCAGGCCGCGAGCCCCAGCCCAGCGACGGCGGCCACGGCCAGCACCGGGCGGCCGAACCTGCGCTCTGCGCGGTGCTTGGCGGTGCCGGGCTGGTCAGTGATGGTCCGGTCGGCGGCGTTCGGGTGCTCGTTCATGGTGATGGTGCTCCACTCCTGCTCGTTCCTCTGTTCCCGTACACAAGGTCCGATGCGCGGTGCGGCGGTTTTGTTCGGAGAAGTTCGCAGGAGAATCGACCGCCGGGGTCTGAAAGTTCTTTCTGTTGCTTTCACGACTATTGCTGCAACCCTTGCGTCGGCGATACGGTCGCGCCGGGGTCGGACCCGACAGAGTCGTCATCGCAAGGAGTTCACACCGGTGATCCATGTCAGACGCGTCGCGGCCGTCGCCGTCGCTGCCCTCGCCCTCGCGCTGGTGCAGCCGCTCGCCGCCCACGCCGGGACCCCGCCCGCACCCCCGTCCGACGCGAAGTTGGCCGCCGAGCCCGCCCGGCACGACGACACCCGCGAGCAGTTCTACTTCGTCATGCCGGACCGCTTCGCCAACGGCGACACGGCCAACGACCGTGGCGGGCTTACGGGTTCACGCCTCAGCACCGGCTACGACCCCACCGACAAGGGCTTCTACCAGGGCGGCGACCTCAAGGGCCTGACGAAGAAGCTCGACTACATCAAGGGCCTGGGCACCACCGCCATCTGGATGGCCCCGATCTTCAAGAACCAGCCCGTGCAGGGCACCGGCAGCGACGCCTCGGCCGGCTACCACGGCTACTGGATCACCGACTTCACCCAGGTCGACCCGCACTTCGGCACCAACCAGGACCTGACGACCCTCATATCCAAGGCGCACGCCAAGGGCATGAAGGTCTTCTTCGACGTCATCACCAACCACACGGCGGACGTCGTCGACTACGAGGAGAAGTCCTACGACTACCTCTCCAAGGGCGCCTTCCCGTACCTGACCGAGGACGGCGAGCCCTTCGACGACGCCGACTACGCCGACGGGAAGCGGGAGTTCCCCGCCGTCGACGCCGACTCCTTCCCGAGGACGCCGACCGTCCCCGCCGCGAAGAAGGACGTCAAGGTCCCGTCCTGGCTCAACGACCCGACGATGTACCACAACCGCGGCGACTCGACCTACGCCGGCGAGAACGCCACCTATGGCGACTTCTCCGGCCTCGACGACCTGTGGACCGAGCGGCCCGAGGTCGTCAGCGGCATGGAGAAGATCTACCAGCGCTGGGTACGGGACTTCGGAGTCGACGGCTTCCGGATCGACACCGTGAAGCACGTGAACATGGAGTTCTGGACGCAGTGGGCGACCGCGCTGGACAAGTACGCGGCACAGCAGGGCCGTAGGGACTTCTTCATGTTCGGCGAGGTCTACTCCGCCGACACATCGATCACTTCGCCGTACGTCACCCAGGGCCGCCTCGACGCCACGCTCGACTTCCCCTTCCAGGACGCGGCCCGCTCCTACGCCTCCCAGGGCGGCAGCGCACAGAAGCTCGCGAGTGTCTTCGGCGACGACTACAAGTACACGACCGACAAGGCCAACGCCTACGAGCAGGTCACCTTCCTCGGCAACCACGACATGGGTCGTGTCGGGTACTTCCTCGAGCAGGACAACCCGCAGGCCACCGACGCCGAGATCCTGGCCAAGGACAGGCTCGCCAACGAGCTGATGTTCCTCAGCCGCGGCAACCCGGTCGTCTACTACGGCGACGAGCAGGGCTTCACCGGCTCCGGCGGCGACAAGGACGCCCGCCAGACGATGTTCGCCTCGAAGGTCGCCGACTACCTCGACGACGACGAGATAGGCACCGACCGCACCCACGCGAGCGACGCGTACGACACGAGCGCACCGCTCTACGAGCAGATCAGCGCTCTCAGCAAACTGCGCAAGGCCAACCCCGCGCTCACCGACGGCGTCCAGACCGAGCGCTACGCGGCCGACGGCTCCGGGATCTACGCCTTCTCCCGAAACGGCACGGGTACTGACAAGACCGAGTACGTCGTCGCCTTCAACAACGCCGGCGAGGCGAAGTCGGCCACCTTCGCGACCGGCTCGGCGGCCATGAACTTCCGCGGGATCTACGGCACTTCGGCCACCGTCACCTCCGACGCCGACCGGCAGATCACCGTCACCGTCCCGGCCGGTTCGGCGATCGTCCTCAAGGCGGCCGGCAGGCCCGCCAAGCCGGCCACCGCGCCGACGATCACCCTCAAGGCCCCCGACACCGGCGCCACCGGCACGGTCGAGGTCTCCGCCGACGTCACCGGCGGCGGGCTCAACCGGGTCGTCTTCGCCGCCCAGACCGGCAACGGAAAGTGGCGCACGCTCGGCTCCGCCGACCACGCCCCGTACAAGGTCACCCAGGTCGTGGGCAAGGACGTTCCGGCCGGAACCGCCCTGCGCTACAAGGCGGTTGTCGTCGACTCGACCGGACGCACGGCGAGCTCGACGGCCGCCTCCGTCTCCGGCACCCCGCCTGTCGAAGAGGTCCCCTCCGCCTCCTCCCGCGACTACGCGGTCGTCCACTACCAGCGCACCGACGCCGACTACGCCGACTGGGGCCTGTACGCCTGGGGCGACCTCGCCGACGGTGAGGCGACGAACTGGCCGGACAGTCACCCGTTCGTCGGCCGGGACGCCTACGGGGCCTTCGCCTACGTCAAGTTGAAGCCCGGTGCCTCGAACGTCGGCTTCCTCGTCATCGACAAGGACGGCAACAAGGACGTCTCCGCCGACCGCTCGATCGACGTCACCAAGACCGGCGAGGTCTGGATCGAGCAGGGCAAGGAGACCGTACGGACCACGCGCCCCGACTACCCGGCGCAGGACACGACCAAGGCGGTCCTGCACTACCACCGCGCCGACGGGAACTACGACGGCTGGGGTCTGCACGTCTGGACCGGCGCCGCGAATCCCACCGACTGGTCGAGCCCGCTCAAGCCGGTGAAGACCGACGCGTATGGCGCTGTCTTCGAGGTACCGCTCAACGCCGGTGCCACCAGCCTCAGTTACATCCTCCACAAGGGCGACGAGAAGGACCTGCCCACCGACCAGTCGCTGGACCTCAAGTCCGACGGCCATGAGGTGTGGCTCCTGAACGGCCAGGAGAAGTACCTCCTGCCCCAGCCGGCGGGCTCGGCGGCCGCCCTCGACCTGACCACCTCCAAGGCGGTCTGGATCGACCGGGACACGGTCGCCTGGAACGGCTCCGACGCGGCCGCCTCCACCCAGCTCCTGTACTCCCACGACGGCTCGATCGCCGTCCAGGACGGGACGCTGACCAGCGACGACGAGCGCTGGCTGCGGCTGACGAAGACCACCCTCACCGACGCCCAGAAGGCCAAGTTCCCGCACTTGAAGGACTACACGGCCTGGTCGGTCGACCCGCGCGACCGCGACCGGGTGCGCGGTGCCCTCGACGGCCAGCTCGTCGCCTCCCAACGCGCCGCGAACGGCGCCGTGCTGGCGGCGACCGGTGTCCAGATCGCCGGCGTACTGGACGACCTCTACCCGGCCGCCACGAAGGCCGAGTTGGGCCCGACCTTCCACAACGGCCGCCCCACGCTGGCCGTTTGGGCGCCGACCGCGCAGAGCGTGGCGCTGGAGCTCGACGGCTCGGTGAAGGCGATGAAGCGTGACAACGCCACCGGCGTCTGGTCCGTGACCGGCCCCAAGTCCTGGAAGAACAAGCCCTATCGGTACGTCGTGAAGGTGTGGGCGCCGACCGTCCGGAAGGTCGTCACCAACAAGGTCACCGACCCCTACTCGGTCGCGCTCACCGCGAACTCCGAGCGCAGCCTCGTCGTCGACCTGGCCGACAGGTCCCTGGCGCCGGGCGGCTGGTCGACGTACACCAAGCCCAAGGCCGTACCGCTGAAGGACGCCCAGATCCAGGAGCTGCACGTCCGGGACTTCTCCGTCGCGGACGCGACCGTGCCGGCGAAGGACCGGGGCAGTTATCTGGCCTTCACCGACAAGGACAGCGACGGCTCGAAGCACCTGCGCGAGCTGGCGCAGGCGGGCACGTCCTACGTGCATCTGCTGCCCGCCTTCGACATCGCCACCATCCCCGAGAAGAAGGCGGACCAGGCGAGCCCCGACTGCGACCTGGCCTCCTACCCGGCCGACTCCGACCAGCAGCAGGCGTGCGTGGCGAAGTCGGCCGCGACGGACGCCTACAACTGGGGCTACGACCCGTACCACTACACGGTCCCCGAGGGCTCGTACGCCACCGACCCGGACGGCACGGCCCGTACCGTGCAGTTCCGGCAGATGGTCAAGTCGCTGAACGAGGACGGTCTGCGGGTCGTCATGGACGTCGTCTACAACCACACGGCGGGAGCCGGGCAGGCGGACACCAGCGTCCTGGACAAGGTCGTGCCGGGCTACTACCAGCGGCTGCTCGCCGACGGCTCGGTCGCGAACAGCACGTGCTGCGCCAACACCGCGACCGAGAACGCCATGATGGGCAAGCTGGTCGTCGACTCGATCGTCACCTGGGCCAAGGAGTACAAGGTCGACGGCTTCCGCTTCGACCTGATGGGGCATCAGCCCAAGGCCAACATCCTCGCCGTGCGCAAGGCGTTGGACGCGCTGACCCTCGCCAAGGACGGCGTCGACGGCAAGAAGATCATCCTCTACGGCGAGGGCTGGAACTTCGGCGAGGTCGCCGACGACGCCCGCTTCGTGCAGGCCACCCAGAAGAACATGGCCGGCACCGGCATCGCCACCTTCTCCGACCGGGCCCGTGACGCGGTGCGCGGCGGCGGGCCCTTCGACGAGGACCCGGGCGTCCAGGGCTTCGCCTCCGGGCTCTACACCGACCCCAACTCGTCCACGAGCAACGGCACTTCGGCCGAGCAGAAGGCCCGGCTGCTGCACTACCAGGACCTGATCAAGGTCGGCCTGTCCGGCAACCTGAAGGCCTTCACCTTCACCGACACCGACGGCAAGGAGGTCACTGGCGCCGAGGTCGACTACAACGGACAGCCCGCCGGGTACGCGGACGCCCCCGGCGACGCCCTCGCCTACGCCGACGCGCACGACAACGAGTCCCTCTTCGACGCCCTGACCTACAAGTTGCCCGCCTCGACGAGCGCCGCCGACCGGGCCCGTATGCAGGTCCTGGCGATGGCGACGGCCACCCTCTCGCAGGGCCCGGCCCTGTCCCAGGCCGGCACCGACCTGCTGCGCTCCAAGTCCCTGGACCGCAACTCCTTCGACAGCGGGGACTGGTTCAACGCCATCCACTGGAACTGCGCGGACGGCAACGGCTTCGGGCGGGGGCTGCCGCCGGCGGCCGACAACGCGGCCAAGTGGCCGTACGCGAAGCCTCTGTTGAGCACGGTCGAGGTCGGGTGCGCGCAGATCGAGGACGCCTCGGCCGCGTACCGGGATCTGCTGAAGATCCGTACGACGGAGCCCGTCTTCTCGCTCGGCACGGCCGGACAGGTGCGCGCGAAGCTCTCCTTCCCGCTGTCCGGGAAGGACGAGACGCCCGGCGTGATCACCATGGAACTCGGTGATCTCGTGGTCGTGTTCAACGCGACGCCGAAGGAGCAGGAACAGCGGGTCGGCGCGCTGGCCGGCACCGGCTACCGGCTGCATCCGGTGCAGGCGGCGGGGGCGGACGCGGTGGTGAAGTCCGCCAGGTACGAGCGGGAATCGGGCACGTTCACAGTTCCTGCCCGAACCGTGACCGTATTCTCCCGCAGCTCGCGATAAGGGCATTACCTTGGTGGGGCAGACCTCGAACCCGGGTCTGCCCCACGGTGAGGGTCCAGGGCGGGGCAGATGGACGTCGACGAGAAGCCGACAGGTACGACGGTCATGGTCGTGGACGATGTGGCCGCCAGCCGGTATGCCATGGGCTCGGTGCTGAGCCGGGCCGGTCATCGGGTCGTCGCGGTGGCCAGCGGCGGCGAGGCCCTCGACGAACTGGCGGAACGGCAGCGCAAGGGCACCCTGCCCGATGTGGCCCTGGTGGACGTGGGCCTGCCGGACATGAGCGGCTTCGAGCTGTGCCGCCGTTTCAAGGAGCAGCCGTACACCGCGGGCATTCCCGTCGTGCACTTCTCGGCCGCGCTCGTGGCCCCGGCCGTCCGCTGCCAGGGCCTCGACACCGGCGACGAGGCGTATCTGACGGTGCCCGCCGAGCCCGAGGAGATCGAGGCGGTGGTCCGGGCCGCCGTGCGCTCCGCCCGGCTGCGGGCCGACAACCAGGCGCTGGTGCGGCGGCTGACGCTCCAGTCGGAGACGATCGTCGCCATCCAGTCGGCGCGTACCCCGCAGGAACTCGCCGACGCGGCGGCCGACGGCGCGGCCCGGCTGACCGGCACCCCGGCCGCCGTCTTCGTCCTCGACCAGGACGACCGGCTCTACCGCGGCCTGTCGCGGGACCGCACCGCCGTCGCGCTGCCGGACGAGGGCGCCCACCGGGCCGTGGCCACGCTGCTGCGCCGGCTCACCCGGGGCCAGTCAGAACTCCAACTGACCACCGTGCCCGCGCCGCTGTGGCCCACCGGCTTCTTCCGGCCAGGTGTGCAGCACGACGCCCGGATCGCACTGGTCCTCACCCAGGACGGCCGGGCCCCGGTCTGCCTGGCCGCCCCCGCGCGCGGGATGCGCCGCCTCGGCCCCGAGGGCGAGGCTCTGCTGGCGCAGCTCGCGCAGGCCACCGCGCTGGCCGCCGAACCGCTGCTCATGTACCAGGTCGAGCGGCATGTCGCCCTCACCCTCCAGCACAGCTTCCTGCCCCGCCCGCACAAGCTGCCCGACCTGCCGGGCGTCGACGTCTCCGTGCGGTACGTGCCCGCCTCCCGGGAGACCGAGATCGGCGGCGACTTCTACGCCGCGCTGCGCCTGGACGACGGTGTGCTCGCCGCGGTCGGCGACGTCGTCGGGCACTCGCTGGACGCGGCCACCGTCATGGTCGAGATACGGCACGCGCTGCGCGCCTACTGCGTCGAGGAGAGCGACCCGGGCGTGCTCGCCGAGCGCCTGGACCGGATGCTGCGCCGCTACCACCCCGAACTCACGACCACCGTCTGCCTGGTCCAGCTCGACCCCGGCACCGGGCGGATCCGGATCGCCAACGCAGGGCACATCCCGCCGCTGATCCTGCGGGACAGCGGCAGCGCCGAGTACGCCAAGGCCTCAGGGCCGCTCCTCGGCCTGGGCCTGCCCCATCCGACGCCCACCGAGCTGTTCCTGGAGCGCGGCGACCGGCTCCTCATGGTCACCGACGGGCTGATCGAGACCCGGGGCGTCGACCTCGAGGTCTCGATGGAGCAGCTGCGGGCCGCCGCCACCGGCGCCCTGCCCGGCCTGGACGCCCTCTGCGACACCCTGCTGGCCTCCTTCGGCCACGACCGCGATGACGACATCGCCATGCTCGCCCTGCGCCTGACGAAATAAGGTGGGTCCGACACCTTAGAACGGGGAGTACCCATGCCGCAGATCACCGTCGACCACTCGGCCGCCCTCTTCTTCGACCAGGAGGGATTCGCCCGCGACCTGCACACCGCGACGGTCGAGATCGCGGCCGCCAAGCCCGAGGCGTGCAAGACGCAGTTCCGGGAGAGCACCGTCACCGCGTTCGGCTACGAGGACCCGCTGGACGCCGGGCACGCGGTCATCCACGTCACCATCGGCCTGCTCGCCGGGCGCACCGACGAGACCAAGGCGAAGCTGACGGAAGCCGTCCTCGAACTGCTGCGCAAGTACATCGAGGACGACGGGTTCGTGCTGCACGCCTCCGCCGAGGTACGCGAACTCGACGCGTCCTACCGCAAGTTCGAGCGCTGAGCCGGTTCAGGAGGCAAGGGCGATGAGCCGGGTGGCCAGCTCCGTGAAGGGGCTGTCGGCCGGCTCGCCCAGCGCCATCTCGCGTACCAGCCCGGCCATTTCCTCGTCGTAGGCCGCGCTCACCGCGGCCAGCGCCGCGAAGTCGTGCACGAGCTGCGCCTCCAGCTCACCGCGCGGAATGCGCCGGCCGTCCAGCCAGATCAGCGCGGTCGACTCGGCGAGCGAGATCCAGGAGCGGACGACCAGTTCCAGCCGCGCGGGCGGCTCCTCGACGCCCAGATGCGACAGGATCTGCTCGTACGCGGACTGCCGTACGGAGTCGACGAGCGCGTTCGTCGCCGACGAACCGACCGCCGGACCGCCGCGCATCAACGCCGAGAAACCCGGCCCGTGGTCGTCCACGAAGTCGAAGAAGCGGCGCATCACCCGCAGCAGCCGGTTGCCGAGCGGACCCTCCTGCGGTTCGGCGAAACGGGCCGCCAGATCCTCCGAGGCCCGCTTCAACGCGGCCTCGTACAGGCTGAGTTTGCCGGGGAAGTAGTGATAGACGAGCGGGCGCGAGATGCCCGCGGCCGACGCTATCTCGTCGATGGACACATCGTCGGGCGAGCGTTGGCTGAACAGTTCGAGGGCGACGCCGATCAACTGCTGCCGCCGCTCCTCGACTCCCATTCTGCGGCGTACCCCGGTAGTCATGCGAACACCTTACCGATCGGATCCAGCCGGGAACGGGCCGGTCCGGCCGGGCGTGCTCACATATCCAACACGAGACGATCACTTCGCGCACGCGACACGCAGATGAGCATCGAGTCGGCCCGCTCCGCGTCCGTCAGCAACTCGTCCCGATGGTCCACCTCCCCTTCCAGCACCCGCTGTTGACAGGTTCCGCAGAATCCCTGGGCGCAGGAGTACGCCGTGTCGGGCAGCTCGGCGCGCACGGCGGCCAGCACGGTCGAGTCGGCGGGAACGGTCAACGTCCGTCCGCTGCGCCGGAGTTCGACCTCGAACTCGCTGTTGCCGTCGCTTGAGACGCGGGGCGCGAAGCGCTCCAGGTGGACCCGCGGGATCCGCTCGGCCACGGCTGCCATCAGCCCCTCGGGACCGCAGCAGTAGACGGCCGCGTCCTCGGGGACATCCGCCAACAGCCCGTCCAGATCCGGCAGTCCGGCCTCGTCCTCGGCGACGACGGTGACCCGGCCGCCCCCGCCCAGCTTCTCGATCTCGGCCAGGAACGGCATCGAGGCGCGCGTCCGCCCGCAGTACAGCAACCGCCACTCGGTACCGTCCCCGAGCGCCCGCAGCATCGGCAGCACGGGCGTGATCCCGATGCCGCCGGCCACGAAGACATGGGCCGGGGCGTCGACGAGCGGGAAGCGGTTCCGCGGCCCCCGCACCTCCAACTCCATGCCTTCCCGGACCTGTTCGTGCACCTCGCGCGAACCGCCCCGCCCGTCCTCGACCAGCCGGGTGGCGACCGTGTACGACGAGGTGTCCGCCGGATCACCGCACAGCGAGTACTGCCGTACCAGCCCCGACGGCAGCACCAGATCGAGATGCGCGCCCGGCTCCCACCGCGGCAAGTCCCGTCCCTCAAGGCGCAGTTGTACGACCCCGTCGGCCACCGTCTCGTGCCCGGCGACCAGCAGCCTGAGCACCCGCGAGCGCGGCTGCCCGGAGACCGGCCGCTCCAGCGCGGGCATCGGCCACAACGGCGAGGCCTGGATCCGGCGGCGCATCGCCCGCCGCACGAGCAGGGCGGTCCCCGCGACGACCACGACACCGAGCGGCTTCGGCATCACACGGCCCTCTTCTCGGCCGCCGTGGCCGCGGGGGAGGAGGCCAGATAGGCGAGCGCCTGCTCGGTGGAGCCCTCCTGGGAGGGATGGTAGGCGCGGCTGAGATAGCGCGGCACGGATCGCAGCACGTCCCCGGTCGCGGGCAGGGTGCCGCGCCTGCCGCACCGGTAGAACTCCTTGAAGGAGGCCCTGCCGTCGACGAGGGTCGGGTCGTTCGCCATGAAGAAGCGGATCCCGCGCTGCCACAGGAACACCAGCGCCCCGAACGCCGTGGCCCAGGTCCGGGCCCGGCGCCGGTAGTCCCCGTCGACGTGCATGAACAGGTCGAAGGCGACGGACCGGTGCTCGACCTCCTCCGCGCCGTGCCAGCGCAGCAGGTCCAGCATGGTCGGGTCGGCGCCGCGCCGGTCCAACTCCTCGGCGTTCAGCACCCAGTCGCCGAGGAACGCGGTGTAGTGCTCTATCGCCGCGATGATCGCGACCCGCTCGAGCAGCCACCACTTGCGGGCCCGGCCCGGCGGCAGCGTCCGGTCGCCCAGCATCTTCTCGAAGAGCCAGTCGACCTGCGCGGTGTACGGCGTCGGATCGAGCCCCTGCTCCCGCAGATGGGGCAGCACCTCGTCGTGCGCCTGCGAGTGCATCGCCTCCTGCCCGATGAACCCGATGACGTCCTCGCGCAGCCGCTCGTCCCGGATGTAGGGCAGCACCTGCTTGTACACATGCACGAACCACCGCTCACCGGCCGGCAGCAGCAGATGCAGCACGTTGATGGTGTGCGTGGTGTAGGGATCGCCCGGCACCCAGTGCAGGGGCGTGTCCTCCCAGGAGAACGACACGTTCCGGGCCTTGAGCGGCGTGTTAGACATGGCGTCAATGTACTGACGAGTAAGTCCCAGAGGAACCCTTGTGCGAGGACTTGTTGACGCGAGTGTCAGCTAGGGCTGCCGACCGGCCCTCCGGCAGCCCCTCGGCGGCCTCCTACCGCAGCCCGCTGATCGTCCGCCCGTCCGCCAGGGTCCCCTTGAGCTCGGCCTGCGCCCCCTGCTGGGTCCTGGCCGCCAGCTGCCCGCCCTGGGCGGTGGCCTGGATGCCGCCCGTCGCGCTGATCGACGAAGTGCCCCGGCTGCCGGCCGCGAGCAGGTACCAGCCGCCCGCCTCCGACTTCCAGAGCACCCCGGCCAGCACGTTCGGGTCCTTCGGCCCGCATGCCGCCACGTTCTCGGCCTTCGCCGCGACCGCCCCGTACGCCCCGCCCGGTGTCTGGAACTGCGCCAGCACGCGCGTGCCGCCGCCCCGCCAGGTCTCCGCGCGCGTGCACACCCAGTGAGCGGTCCCGCTCGCGTCGGGCAGCGACTGGTCGGCGTAGGCCCAGGCGTTGACGCTGCGCACCCCCGCCGAGCGCACCGCGCCCAGCGAGCAGGCGTACGGCGCCCAGGTGCGCAGCGCCTCGGCGCCGGAGGCCTCCTTGGTCGAGCCGGGGCGGCCGGTGGTGAGGTGGGCCGGGATCAGCTCGCCGAGGTCGGTCAGCAGCCGGGTGCCGGTGGCGTCGGTCAGCTGGAGCACGTTCCACGAGGTGCAGGCGCCGGTCTGCTGGGCCGGGCCGGCCATCGGGGCCGTGATGCCCTTGGCCAGGTCGAGGTCCATCGCGCCCGCGTTCGGCTTCATCAGGTCGCGCTCGACGGCCTTCGTCACCCAGGGCGCCGTCAGATAGCGCACGTTGCCGTCGGCGCGGCCCAGCACCAGCGCGCTCGCCTCGGTGCGGTCGGCGCCGTCCACGCGCGCGAAGTCGAGGGCGGCGCCCTTGGTGCCGTCGGCCGGCTCCGCGTAGCGGGCGATGCGCAGACCGTCGTAGAGGATCACCACGTGCGCGCTGTCCACGGTTCCCGCGTACAGCAGCTGGGCCGGTCCTGCCGGGCCGCCGGACGGGGTGCCCGGGGTCGCGGAGACCTGGACGCTCTCGCCGGGGCGGGCCCAGACGGCGAGGGCGCGGCGCAGGAGTGCCTTGTCGCCGGCGAGGTCGCCGCGGGCGGGCCAGACGGAGAAGTCGGTGCGCGCGGCGGACTCCCAGGCGGTCGGCGCGACCCTGGTGAGCTTGGCCGGGTCGAGGGCGGCCTCGGCGGCCGGGTTCTGCGCGTACACGGGCGCGGCGGCGCCGTCGGGGGCCCAGCCGTCGCCGGGCAGGCCGAGCAGCGCCCCGCACACGGCGAGCGCCGCGGCAGCGGCCAGGGCGGCCTTGCCGTGCTGGCGGCGGCGCATCAGGTCGGTGGGCCGGGCGTGCAGCGCGCAGGGGTCGAACTCGGGCGAGCCGAGCAGCGCGTACTGCGCCGGCACCTCGTCGGCCTCGTGCAGGGCGGCCGCGGGGTCGGCGACCCCGGCGGCGGACAGGACCTTGGTGACGTCACCGTCGGGCAGGCGCTCCAGGCCGCGCAGCACGTAGGCGGCGCGGGCCGGTCCGGACAGGGCGGACAGCCGCTGGTCCAGGGTGAGCTCGTCGGCGCCGCCCGAGCGCGGGAACAGCCGCAGGCCCCACACCTGGGGGAGCAGCGGCGGCAGCTGGGACCGCTTGGGCAGCGCCGTGAACCGCAGCGGCCGCCCGGCCTCCAGCGCCGTGCGCAGCACCTGGAGGCGGACGAAGGCGTACCCGGGATCGCCGTCCCGGCCCTTGGACTGGGCCGGGATCACCGCGGCGGCCGACGCCCGGCCCCGGGGCAGCGCGCGCTGGGCGAGGGAGTGCGCGGTCACCACGCGCCGGTTGCGGCCCAGGCTCGGCGGCAGCACCAGATAGGCGAGCCGGACCAGGCGCGGGTAGTGCTCGACGAGCGCGGCCTCGGCCTGCTCGACGTCGACGACCGGGTCGGCGGAGGAGGCTGCGGGGCGCGGGGCGACATCCTGTGGCTGCACGTTCAGCAAAACGAGCGAATCGTGGGTTGGTCACCGCCGCCCGGGTGACCAGGGGCCGAGTCGGACGACGGCCGCTACGCCTCCGGTTCGACCAGGGCCCGCGCGTAGTTCGCCATCGACCGCTGGTAGCGCGGCAGATGGGGGGCCAGCGCGCCCAGGACCAGCGAGAGGCCCTCGCGGTCGCGGCCGAGGCTGGACAGGCACAGCGCGAGACAGCCCCGTACGGCATCGTCCAACTCGTCGGAGGGCGCGTCCAGTTCGGGGGTCAGCAGTTTGACGCCCTCCTCCGCCTGCCCGATGTTCCGCAGCGAACTGGAGAGTTGGATCTTGGCGCGCCGGCCCTTGTACTGGCTGGCCTCGCTCAGACCGCGGGCCAGGGCCTCCCGGTACAGTGGCACCGCCTGGTCCGAGTGGCCCGTGGAGTCCCAGGCGCAGGCCCGCTCGAAGGGGCCAAGCGGGCTGCCGTCCGGCAGCTCGGCGGCGAGGGCGTCGATCACGGCCCGGAAATCGGCGGCCTCCTCCTCGGCGTAGTCGTCGAAGCCTGCCCAGGCGGCGGTCACACGATCTTCCCAGTCTTGGTTCACGGGGCATACGTTCGCACAGGCGTACCCACGACGACACTGGATTTGAGCGCACCGCGCCTCACAGCCGTATCGAAGGGGACGGGCCCCTGGGCCAGCAGAGCGACCGGAGGAACAGATGAGGTTGACCCGACCGATGCTCGCCGTGGCGGGCGCCGCGGCCGCCCTGGCGCTGGCGGGCTGTGGATCCGGCGACAGCAATGCGACGGCCAAGGTGCCGGTCACCGCCACCGGCAGCCTGGAGAGCCTGGCCGCCAAGGCGAAGTGCACCCCGGACATGCAGATCGACTCCGACGAGGTCCGGCAGGCGATCTGCAAGACCTCCGCCGGCAAGTTCGTCTTCGCCACCTTCGCCACCGACCGCGGCCAGCGCGAGTGGATCAACAACGCCAAGGACTACGGCGGTTTCTACCTCGTCGGCCGCAAGTGGGTGGCCGTCGGCGAGGACAAGGTGGTCAAGACGCTGCAGGGCACGCTGGGCGGCGAGGAGGAGATCGGTACCGACCACAGCAAGCACACCAGCTGAACGGCTCGGCGCACACCAGGACACAACGGCGAAGCGGGCGGTGGGAGAATCTCCCACCGCCCGCTTCTTCACCTGTTACCGGTCACCGGTTTCCCGGTGTCACTTCGCCACTAGCACTTCTGCCCGCGGTTGATGCAGTTGGCGATCTTGTTCGCCAGGTTGTTCTTGTAGACCGCGATGAAGTCGTCGTGGTCGGTGGCGGCCTTGTGGAGCTGCTCCGGGAAGCCGTCGACCGCGTAGGCGTTCTTCACCTGGCCGTTCTGCACGACCGGCGGGTTGATCTTGTAGACCAGCTTCATCGTCAGCTGCGGGATCGCCTTGAATCCGGGCGGGCAGACACCGCTCGCCTTGTCGGCGAAGGCCACGTGCGTACGGTGGTTGGCGCTGTCGATGTTCGTGCCGTCCCAGCAGCTCTGGAAGGCGAAGAGACGCACCACGTTGCTGCCCCGCGGGCAGATCGGGTACTGCTCCGTCAGCTGCACCTTGTTCTCGAAGCCGGTGCAGCTCCAGTGCGCGTTGGCGTTGGCCAGACCGTTGGTCGTGGTCTTGGCGTCACCGGTGATGATGCGCAGGAACTGCGGCATCGCGGTGACCTTGCTGGCCGGGCTGCCGACGTACTTGATCTCGGCCTGGACCGGGGTCAGGATCTTGCCGACGTTGCCTTCCTTGCCACCGCCGTCCGCGTTCTGGTCGAAGTCCTGCGTACCGTCCTGGATACGGACGACCGGCCAGTAGTACGACGAGAGGTCGCTCTGGTTCTGGCAGGAGGTCGGCGCCGCCGCCATCGAGTCGTTGGTCGAGAAGGCGTTGACCTTCTGGTTGCCGACGTAGTCGTGCAGGTGGTGCGCGCCGTTGGCCACACCGGGCGCCACGATCACGTTGTCGGTGTTGTGGTTCTTGTTCGCGTTCACACCGCACTTGGCGGTGAACGTACCGGTGGAGCCCGCGCGCTGCTGCTGCGGCTTCGCCAGGACGTTGTTCGCGACCTTCGTGATGTCCACGAAGTCCGCGGCCACCGGACCGTTGCCGGCCTGGCCGCCGATGTTCGCCGGGGCGCTCGCACTGGCACTCGGCGCTGCCGTGGCCTGGCCGCCGTTGTTCTGGCCGCCGTTGTTGTTCTGGCCACCGTTGTTCTGACCGTTGTTGTTCTGGCCGTTGTTGTTGCCGCGGCCACCACCGGCGGTGGTCTGGTTGGCGGTCTGCGTCGTGCAGGCGGCGAGCGCGCTCAGCCCGGCCGCGTCGACCTGGCCGCCCACCCGCTGGATGTCGATCCGGATCCGGTTGAGGGTCGCGGTCCGCTTCTCCTTCAGGGGGCCGACGATCGCGTTCTGCACGAAGTTCGCGTCGCCTGCCTGCGCCTGCCGGGTGGAAGCGAGCCGGGCGTAGGCCTCGGTGATCTGCTTGTCGAGGAGCGCCAGCTCCTTCGCCACGCCGTTGCGTGCGGCCTGCGGCACGTTCGTCAGCTTCTGGCCGACGTCCGGGCAGGAGATCGTGGCCACGGACGAGGCGTTGGCGGCCTTGGTCTGGTTCTGGCCGGAGTTGTTCGACTCGTGCGCCGAGGCGTAGAAGTTCGCCCAGATCAGCCCGCCCCCACCGAGCGCTAGGGCCGCCGATGCGGCTATGGCCTTGGTGGCCAGCGGCGTACGGCGTTTGCGATTGTTGCGTCCCATGGAACTCCTCTGACTTCCTTGCGGGCTTGGCGGGGCATCAAGGCGCCCGACAGGAGTGAAGCGGCGCCCTTTGATACGCAAGGGGCCTCCGAGGTGTTCAGCGCTCTCACAAATTAATGAGAGGTTGATGGGAAACTCGGGTTTCAACTCCCGCGACCCTACGAGGAGTTGCCGCGACCTCACCCGAAGTGGTCAGCGGCCGTGGTCGAGATAGGCCAGTACGGCCAGTACGCGCCGGTTGTCGTCGTCCGAGACCTCGAGATCCAGCTTGGCGAAGATGTTGGACGTGTGTTTGGCGATCGCCCGCTCCGTCACGACCAGTTGACCTGCGATCGCCGCGTTGGACCGGCCCTGCGCCATCAGCTCGAGGACCTCCACCTCGCGCGGTGTCAGCCGCCCCAGCGGCCGGTCGTCGGCGGCCCGCCGGGACAGCAGCTGCTGGATCACCTGTGGGTCCATCGCCGTGCCGCCCGCCGCCACCCGCCGTACCGCTTCGATGAACTGCTCCGCGTCGAACACCCGGTCCTTGAGCAGATAGCCGACCCCGCCGGTCCCGTCGGCCAGCAGCTCCCGCGCGTACAGCTGCTCCACGTGCTGCGACAGCACCAGGACCGGCAGCCCCGGTCTGTCCCGGCGGGCCCGCAGCGCGCACTGCAGCCCCTCGTCGGTGTGCGTGGGCGGCAGCCGTACGTCGACCACGGCCACGTCCGGCGCCAGCTCGGCCAGCGCCCGCTCCAGCTCGGGGCCGGTCTCGACGGCCGCCGCGATCTCGAAGTCGTACGCCTCCAGCATGCGGACCAGACCGTCGCGCAGCAGGAACAGGTCTTCGGCTAGGACAACACGCAAGGGATCTCCATGGTCACCATGGTGGGACCGCCCGCGGGAGAGCTGACGGCCAGGACGCCGTCGAATGTACCCAGCCGCCGCTCGACCCCGGTCAGTCCGGAGCCGGCGCCGACCGCCGCGCCGCCCTTTCCGTTGTCGGTGACCGTGATCCGCAGCATGCCGTCGGTGTGGTGCAGGTCGACCCAGACGCGCTCGGCGTCCGCGTGCTTGACCGTGTTGGTGAGGATCTCGCTCACCGCGAAGTACGCCGCCGACTCCACCGGCGCGTCCGCCCGCCCGGCCAACTCCACGGTGACGTCCGTCGGCACCGGCAGCCGCAGCGCCAACGCCCGTACGGCGTCGCCCAGTCCGCGCTCGGCAAGGACCGGCGGGTGGATGCCGTGCACCAGGTCGCGCAGTTCGGCGAGGGTGTCCACGGAGTTCTGCCGGGCCTGCGCGAGCAACTGCCGTGCCTTCGCCGGGTTCTTCTCGATCAGCGCCTCGATGGTGCCGAGATCCATGCCCATGGCGACCAGCCGGGCCTGCGCGCCGTCGTGCAGGTCGCGCTCGATCCGGCGCAGTTCGGCGGCGGAGGTGTCGACGGCGTCCCGTCGCGTCTCGGTCAACACCCTTACCCGCTCGGCGAGTTCACCCTGTCCGGAGGCGAGCACGGAGCGCGTCAGCAGGAAGTGGAAGCGCAGCAGGACCGGGGTGAGGAACCAGGCGCCGACCAGCAGGACCGCGCCCAGCAGCCCCGCGAGCAGCGCGGAGGCCTGTCCGCTGACCGGCACGAACCCGTACCACCAGCCGACGTGCGTACCGTCGGTGAAGACCCGCCACAGCCCGAACGCCAGCGCGAAGCCCTCGAAGGGGTACAGCAGCAGCACCGCAGGCAGCAGCGCGGTCACGAACCCCGCGGTCATGTCCACCACCAGCCATTGCAGGTCCCGCCAGGTCGCCGGATCGCGGAGCATCGCGAAGGTACGCGTCCAGGGGTTCGCGCCCTCGGGGAGCGGCCGGTACGCCGGCGGGATCCGCACCCCGCACCACTCGGCCGCCATCACCCGCCGCCAGTCCGCGAAGGCCCGCACACCGGTCAGCACCCAGGGGGTCGTGACGATCCCGACGCCCAGCACGATGAGCAGGATCGACACGAACGACAGGACGAACAGCGTGAGCGAGCCGGCCAGCGACACGACGGCCAGCGCGAGTGCCCTGAACCCGTCCACCGCGACCGACCGCGCCCTGCTGTTCCCGCTCTTGGTCTCCATGCCGCCAGTCTCGCCGAGCGCCACGCCCCCGGTCACGGGGCCGAACCACCCGGAGGGGGGTGGTGCCAGCCCCACCCCCGTCTTTTTCGTCTGGGGACCGGCTCAGGGACCGGCGCGTGACTCAGGAAGCGGACAGTCCCAGCACCTTCGCCTCCTCCTCCGGGTCCAGCCCCGGGGGCGTACGGCCCGGCCGCACGGGCACCGTCCCGCCGATCGACCGCAGCCACGCCCAGGTGTCGGCCACGGTCTCGCCGACCGGCCGGCACGAGAGCCCCGTCGCCAGCGCCCGCGACACGTCCGCGCTGTGCAGCGCGTCGTGCATGTCGGACCCCAGCGGCACCCAGACCGGCAGCTGCGTCCACGGCTCGACGCCGGCGTCGAGGATCACCTCCGGCGTGGTCCAGCGCAGCTCGGCGGGACCTCCGGTGGCCTGGACGCACGCCTCCAGCAGCTCGCCCATGGTCGTGTGCCCCGGCGCGCTGATCAGGTTGTACGGCCCGCTCAGCCCCTGCTCCACCGCGCCCAGGCACCAATCGGCGAGGTCGCGGGCATCGACGTACTGGAGCGGCAGCTCCCGTGGCCCCGGCGCCAGCACCGGGCCGCCGCGGGCG
This sequence comes from Streptomyces sp. NPDC002499, assembly GCF_053595415.1. Taxonomy (NCBI): domain Bacteria; kingdom Bacillati; phylum Actinomycetota; class Actinomycetes; order Kitasatosporales; family Streptomycetaceae; genus Streptomyces; species Streptomyces sp. NPDC002499. The sequence continues at coordinate 29,099 of NZ_JBSFXO010000004.1, read as the reverse complement.
ATCCGGCCGAGCCACCACGGCAGCCGTCCGACGTTCTCGTACGGGCCGAGGATCAGCCCGGCCCGGACGAGCACGGAGTGGTCCGCGCCGAAGGCCTCGACGGCGGCCAGCTCGCCGCCCCGCTTGTCGCGGGCGTACTCCGTGGCGTCCGCGTCGGGCTCGGCGCCCTCGACCAGCGGCGCGTCCTCGCCGTACCCGGCGGGCGGGGCCCAGTCGTACACGGAGCAGCTCGACACGTAGACGTACCGGCCGACGCGGCCCCGCAGCAGCTGTGCCGCGTCGTGCACCGCCCGTGGCGCCGACGACCAGGTGTCGACGACGGCGTCCCACGTGCCCTCCGTGAGGGCGGCGAGCCCGTCGGGGGCGGTGCGGTCACCTCGCAGTGACCGCACCCCGGCCGTGGGTACCTGCCGTCCCCGGTTGAGGACGGTCACGTCCCAGCCGCGCCCGAGGGCCGCCTCGACGACGGCCCGTCCCACGAACTCCGTACCACCCAGCACCAGAAGTCTCATACCGGTGACTCTGCCCGGTTCGCCCGCGGGACGGAACGGTGCTCTGCCGTCAGCAGATCAACGGCTCAGCGGCTCGATGACTCAACGACCGGTCGGCGGCGTGTACTTGTAGCCGACCCGGCGCACGGTCTGGATCGCCCTGCGGTGCTCGGCGCCCAGCTTGCGGCGCAGCCGGGCGATGTGCACGTCGACCGTGCGGCCGTCCCCGACATGGCCGTACCCCCACACCGTGGTGACCAGCTGGTCGCGGGTGTGGACGCGGTTCGGGAACGCCACGAGGTGGGCGAGCAGCTCGAACTCCAGGTACGTCAGGTCCAGTTCGACCCCGTCCACCGCGGCCGTGCGCTGCACGGGGTCGATGCGGACGAGCGGGTCGGCGGCGTCCGGCGCCTCGGGGAGCGCGGGGGCCTCGGCGAGGCCCGGGCGGGCGGCGAGGTGCGGGCCGTCGGCTGGGATGAGGACGAGGTAGCCGACCATCGGCGGCTGCCCCGGCAGGGTGGGCAGGGTGTGCGCGGGTGCGGGCAGCCAGGTGGCACCCGGCGGCAGGAACTCCGCGACGTCGATCACCTCGTCCCGGTCCACGGCGCGCAGATGGGGCCGGGCGGGGGAGGTGACGGGGAGGGAGGGCAGGGAATGAGTGGTCGCCATGAGAGGTCAGCTCTTTCGCGCGAGGAGGTCGTCGGGAAGGACGTACGTCGTGGCGCGCGGGCCGAAGGCCGGGTGGTACGGCTTTAGAGGGCCGGCGCGTTCGTAGCGCGGCAACACACCCGGTCGAAGTCGTCGTGCTGACGGGAAGGCCAGAAGGGCTCCAGGTCGTGGCGACCCGTCGCGGTGTACTTCTGGAAGCTGGCCATACCCACATTGAAGCAGACACCGGCCGTCACGAGGAGTCTCCTCTCACAGCTTGGACATTCCCGATCGCCAAGAAGGGGCGCCCACCGCGAACGGTGGACGCCCCTTGCGAGGAGACGGACCTCAGAGCGAGGAGACGGACATCAGACCTGGCCGGCCTTCTCCAGCGCCGAGCAGCAGGTGTCGACGATCAGCCGCGTCACCAGGTACGGGTCGACGTTGGCGTTCGGGCGGCGGTCCTCGATGTAGCCCTTGCCGTCCTTCTCGACCTGCCACGGGATACGGACCGAGGCACCGCGGTTGGAGACGCCGTAGGAGTACTCGTTCCACGGGGCGGTCTCGTGCAGGCCGGTCAGGCGGTCGTCGATGCCGGCGCCGTAGTTCTTGACGTGGTCGAGCGGCTTGGAGCCCTCGCCCAGCGACTCGGCGGCGGTGATGATCGCGTCGTAGCCCTCGCGCATCGCCTTGGTGGAGAAGTTGGTGTGCGCGCCGGCGCCGTTCCAGTCGCCCTTCACCGGCTTCGGGTCGAGGGTCGCGGAGACGCCGAAGTCCTCGGCGGTGCGGTAGAGCAGCCAGCGGGCGATCCACAGGTGGTCGGAGACCTCCAGCGGGGAGACCGGGCCGACCTGGAACTCCCACTGGCCGGGCATGACCTCGGCGTTGATGCCGGAGATCGCGAGGCCGGCCTTGAGGCAGTTGTCCAGGTGGGCCTCGACGATGTCACGGCCGAAGATCTCGTCGGCGCCGACACCGCAGTAGTAGCCGCCCTGCGGGGCCGGGAAGCCGCCCTTGGGGAAGCCGAGCGGGTAGCCGTCCTTGAAGAACGTGTACTCCTGCTCGATGCCGAAGATCGGCTCCTGCGCGGCGAACTTCTCGGCCACCTCGGTCAGCGCGGCCCGGGTGTTCGACTCGTGCGGCGTGAAGTCGATGTTGAGGACCTCGCACAGGACGAGGACGTCGTCGCCGCCGCGGATCGGGTCCGGGCAGGTGAAGACCGGCTTGAGGACACGGTCCGACGCGTGGCCCTCGGCCTGGTTGGTCGACGAGCCGTCGAAGCCCCAGATGCCCAGCTCGGCGCCCTTGGCGTCGTCCGCCAGGATCTTCGTCTTGGAGCGGAGCTTCGCCGTCGGCTGGGTGCCGTCGATCCAGATGTACTCAGCCTTGAAGGTCACGGGCCACTTCCTTCGGGGATGTGTCTACGCGCTTGCGGGTGCTGCGGCGCTGCGGCACCGGGACGCCGCGTTCGATGCCCGGCAGCCTGTCAACAGGCGATTTCCCGATCATTGCCCGACTGTGAACCCCGTGTTACCTGGGCGTTCTGTGGCACGCTTCACGCGGCACGGGCGGCCACGGGGCCGGGACCGGCCGTTCGCAGTCGCAGAGCGGAGGGGGTACGACGGCTCGTATGCGATGGGGTTGGGCGCGGACGTCCGCTTCAGGCGTCCTCGCCCGCGGCTTCCCGCACCCCTTCCAGGAACCCCCGGATCGCGGCCCGCTCCCGCTCGTCGTACCCCTGGAGCAGCTCCACCGTCCGCCCGATCAACGGCCCGAAGAAGGCCCACCCGAGCTCGACCGCCGCCGCGTCCACCTCGATCACGACCTTGCGTCGATCTTTCTCGCCCCGCACCCGCCGCACGTGTCCGAGGCGCTCCAGCCGGTCCAACAGCCCTGTGGTCCCAGCCGAGTTGAGACCGAGGGCCAAACCCAGCCGCCCGGCCGTCATCTCCTCACCCGCCCGCGAGGCGTCCATGAGAGCGATCAAGGCGCGTACGTCCGTGGGGTGCATGCCGTTGCGGTTCGCGAACCGGGCGCTGTGCAGGCCGAGTTCGACGGTCACGGCACGCAGCAGATGGACGATCTCCAACTCCGGCCCCTTGGGCTGCGGCTGCTTCTGCACGGGCTCGCCTCCGGTTATCATCTCGTTGACCGAGTATCTCGCTCGACGAGATAATAGGGGAGACGTGAACGGAATGAAGGACACGGACGACACCCGCGGCACTCATGACACCGACGGATTCCTCGCCGCGTACGACAAGGTCATGGCCAAGTGGCCGGCCCCGCGGGAGGCGATCACCGTCCCCACGCCCTTCGGCACGGCGTACGTCAACGCGTGCGGCCCGCACGACGGCCCGCCGCTCGTGCTGCTGCCGGGCGGCGGGGGAGCGACCTCGGCGTCCTGGTACGCCCAGGCCGCCGAGCTGGCCGCCACCCGTCGCGTGTACGCCGTCGACCTGGTCGGCGCCCCGGGGCGCGGCACCCTCGCCGCCGACCGACATCCCCGTACGGTCGCGGACCTCACCGACTGGCTGGACGCGGTGGTCGAGGGTCTCGGCATCGAAGGGCGGGGACGGCCGGACCTGGTCGGCCACTCGTACGGCGGCTGGATCGCGCTCCACTACGCGCTGCACGCACCCGCACGCGTGCGCAACCTGTGTCTGCTGGATCCGACCGGCTGCTTCGCCGGCTTCCGGGCGTCGTACCTGCTGCACGCCCTGCCGATGCTGCTGCGGCCGACGGGCGGCCGGGTCCGGGGCTTCCTGGAGTGGGAGTGCGGGGGAGTGCGCCTCGACCCCGACTGGCTCCGCCTTCAGGAGGCGGCCGCCGGCTTCCCCTCCGTGTCGAAGCCGGTGACCGGCCCGCGCCCCGCGCCGGACGCGCTGCGCGGCCTGGACATGCCGGTCCTGCTGCTCCTGGCCGGGAACAGCAGGACACATGACACGTACCGGGTGGCGGCGAGGGCGGGTGCGCTGCTGCCGCGGGTGGAGACGGTCGTGCTTCCGGATGTCTCGCACCATGCGCTGCCGCAGTCCGCACCGGCCGAACTCGGCCGCCGCCTCACGGAGTTCCTATCTCGTTGAGCTTCACCCCACCTTCTCGATCAGCGCGCGTCGGATCAAGAACTTGCCGGGTTCGCGGACCTGCTCGAAGGCCGCGTTGTTCAACAGGGCACAGCTGCCGGAGACCGAAGTCACCTTCACCGTCGTGGACTTGTTGTTGTCCAGGTTGGTGACCCGCAGCGTGGTTCCCGCCGGGAACTGGTTGCTGGAGGCGGCGGGCGCGCCGGCCTCGCCGGACAGGGTCACGGTCGAGCCGTTGCAGACCTGCTGTCCGGTACCGGCGGCGGCGTCGTCACCGGCCGCGTCGTCCGCGGGCGGAGTGCTCGCCGCGGGCTCCGAAGGCTGAGCCGCCGCGTCGTCCTGCTGTCCACCCTGCGCGGGCGGCTGCGACGTCTGGGAGCCCTGAGCCGACTCCCCAACGGTGCAACCGGACGCTTCCTGCTGGACCTTGATCTGCGCGATGACCGCTTCGCGGTTGGCGATCCGCGCCTCGGACTGCGCGTCGGGATTCGTCCGCTGGCCGTCGATGAACGTCTGGTTGTTGCCGAGGGCCGTGGCCAGCCCCAGGCAGACGGTCGAATCCGCCGCGGACGACAAGGTCTTGGGGCTCTGCGAGGCGTTCGACGTCGTCGCCATTGCGAAGGCACCGCCTCCTGCCACCGCCGCTGCGGTGACCAGTAGCGCGATCTTCTTCTTCGTGCCGAGAGTTCTCCTGCGCGACATCCGCGACTCCTGAAGAGCTAGGGGGTGGTTCGTCGCTACTTACGAGATACCGAACAGGAGTTACTCATCGGTGACAGGAGTCACCGATGTAACGTACGTCACAGGGGAGTCGCGGAGGGGCCGCCGGCGTCAGCGGGACAGGGCCTCCCGCACGGCCTCCTCGGTACGTGCGACCAGGGCCGTTCCGTCGTCCGCCGTGATGATCGGACGCTGGATCAACTTCGGGTGCGTGGCCAGCGCCTTGATCCACCGCTCCCGCGAACTGTCGTCCCGCGCCCACTCCTTGAGCCCGAGCTCCTTGGCCGTCGGCTCCTGGGTGCGGGTGATGTCCCACGGTTCGAGACCGAGGCGCGCGAGTACGTCCCTGATCTCGTCCTCGCCCGGCACGTCCTCCAGATAGCGGCGGACGGTGTAGTCGGCGCCCTCGGCATCCAGCAGGTTCAGCGCACTGCGGCACTTCGAGCAGGCGGGGTTGATCCAGATCTCCATGGGTTCACGGTACGGGAGCAGGGGAGCAGCGGTTTGTTCGAATTCTCAACCGCCTCATGCACGCCTCGCGGACCTGGCGTAACGTGCCGACAATTACCTTGCTGACCTGGGAGGTTGGCGGGCTGCGGCGGCAGTGTGGATGTCAGTGGCGGGTAGTAAACTGGAAGCAGTGTTCGAGGGAATCGCCGGGGGTGTCATGGTCCCCGGTGGACGCCCTGACGCGACAGGAGGATGCCTGTGCCCGCTGCCGCCCTGAAGTCGAAGCCCCTGCCCATGCAGTCCACTGCAAAGCGCCCCGTCCTGCTCGACCTGCCGTACGACCCGGTGGAGAAGCGCCCGTTGCCGCCGGGGCGCCCGCGCGAGTGGTACGTCTCGCACAACCGTCGTCTCAAGGCGATGCGGCTCGCGATCGCGCTGCTCGACTCGGGTGTCTACATGCCCAACCAGGCGCGCAACGAGACGATTCGGAGCACCGCGGAGGTGATCGGCGTGCATCCGCCGTCGGACACGACGTGTCACATGGTGCGGGCGTTGATGCGGTACACGCGGTGAGCGTTTGCGCGGGGTGACGTGTCTTTTTCGGCACCCCGCGCTTGCGTTGCCGTCGGATCTGGGGGCTGCCGCCCCCAGGCCCCCGCTGTCGGCCTGAACGGCCTCGTCCTCAAACGCCGGACGGGCTGAAAGACGAACACGCCGACCGGCGCTTAGAAGGGCGCCCCCACCCCGCAAGACCCCCTAGCTCGCCAACTCCTTCTCCACCGGTGTGCGGAAACGGGGTGTCACCCTCGTCTCGCCCACCCACCCCCGCAACCGTTCCGCCGCCACTCCGATCGCCGTCTCCGCCTCTCGGCCCACCCCGCCCGGGGCCAGCACCCGCCATGTGATCTCGCCGTCCGGGCGTTGGGCCCAGGCGCCCACCACCTGGCCGTTCCACCACACCGTGGGTCCCACGTTGCCGCTGTAGTCGAAGAGGTGGGGGCGCAGTTCGGGGGCGAGGTACCAGTCCCGCTGCTGCCAGCCCATCGCCGTGGGGTCGAGGGCGGGGAGGAGCGCCGCCCAGGGTTCCGCCGGGTCCGCGACCGGGTCGACGTCGTCGGCCACCACGTATGCCGGGCCCTCGTCCAGGGACACCTGCCGCGCTCCGATCGCCGCCAGCGCACGGCGTACGTCGGTCACCTTCCAGCCCGTCCACCACTTGAGGTCCGCCTCCGTGGCCGGGCCGCAGGCCCTGAGCCAGTGGGCCAGAAGGGTCGACTGGGCCTCGGCCAGGTCGAGTTCGGGGTGTTCGGGAGCGACCGCCCAGCGGAACTGGCTGGACGTCCAGGAACCGAGCGGCCGGCCCCGGACGACCTTGCCCTCCACGCCCAGCACCCGCAACAGGCGGGTCGAGACCGTGTGCACGCCCTCGTAGCTCTTGCCGGCCGCGTACACGAACCGCTCCCTCAACCTCGGCTCGTCCTCGGCCAGTTCGGTCGCCGTCGCCTGGCCGCGCAGCGCCAGCGCGGACAGCATCGACTCCTCGACCTCCTTCAGCCAGGCCGCGTCCGGTGCCCCCGCCTTCGCCATGTCCTTGAGCAGCGAGGCCCGTTCGCGCGCGGCCACCGCGAGGCCGGTCGAGGCGTGCACGACGGCTGTGAGATCCGTGGGGAAGACGAACACCGTGTGCCGCATGCCGTGCATCCGGACCATGGAGCGGGACTCGTACAGCGCCCGCTCGGTGGCCGGCACGGTTCGGGTCGCGTCCGTGAGGCGCGCGCCCAGGGCCAGGTACACCGTCGCCGGGTCCGAGCCGTGCAGCGCGACGAGGGAGGCCGCGACCTCCTCGGGGCTAGACGCCCGCGCCGGACCGATGAGCCGCTGTCGCGACGCCAGCCGCGCCCGCCGCTCGACCGGCCCGATGTACCGCACCCCGTCACTCATCACTGCCTCCACCCACCCCGAACACCGACCGGCGCACCCATCCTGCCGGGCGCCACTGACAACGACCCCCGACGGCCGCCCGTCCCGCCACCTCCCGTTCACCCGGATATCACCTTCTCTCACTCCATCGCCGTACCCGGCATGCGCACCGCCCCACGCCCGCCTTGACTGCCATCAAGGCCCGCAGTGGAGACGACCGCAGACGAAGGAGCCGCGATGGGCAGGTTCGGCATGCAGGGCTGGCCGCCATGACCACGCCCGCCGGCCGTGCCGAACGCGGCCGGGCCGCCCGTAAGCGCGTCTCCCGTTCCGCGCACGCCCACTGGATCCCGCCCGTCGACCGGCCCGACCCCGTCGCCGTACTGGAGCGACAGGGCCGCGACCGGCTGCCCGAGCTGCTGCCGATCCGGTACGGGCGGATGTCCGCCTCGCCGTTCGCCTTCCTGCGCGGGTCCGCCGCCGTGATGGCCGGCGATCTCGCGTCCCGGCCGCACACCGGGCTGACCGTGCAACTGTGCGGCGACGCCCACCTGTTGAACTTCGGGCTGTACGCCTCCCCGGAACGCACCCTGCTCTTCGACCTCAACGACTTCGACGAGACGTTCCCCGGCCCCTTCGAGTGGGACGTGCAACGGCTCGCGGCCTCCGTCGCCGTGGCCGGGCGGGAGAACGGGCACCCGGAGGCGAAAGTGCGACGGGCCGTGGTGGAGTCCGTCGCCGCCTACCGCACCACCATGCGGCGGCTCGCCCGGGAGGGCGAACTGACCGTCTGGTACGAGCACATCGACGCCGAGAGCCTGCTGCCCCTGGTCCGCTCCGCGCGCCGGCGCCGCACGGTCGCCTCCAGCCTCACCCGCGCCCGCCGCCGCACCAGCCTGCAGGCCGTCGGCAAGCTGACCGAGACCGTCGACGGACGCCGCCGTATCGTCCACGACCCGCCGCTCCTGGAACCGGCCGGCGCCTCCGACATGGCCTCCCTGCGCAAGATCTTCAGCGACTACCGCTCCACCCTCGCCGAGGAACGCCGGCTCCTCCTCGACCGCTACCGGTTCGTGGACGCCGCCCGCAAGGTCGTCGGCGTGGGCAGTGTCGGCACCCGCTGCTTCATCGTGCTGCTCGCCGGCCGGGACCAGGACGACCCGCTGTTCCTCCAGATCAAGGAGGCGCGGAAGTCCGTACTGGAAGAGCATCTGCCGAACGGGCCCTACGTCCATCCCGGGCACCGGGTCGTCGCCGGGCAGCGGCTGCTGCAGGCCGCCGGTGACATCTTCCTCGGCTGGATGACCGGACCGCAGGGCCGTGCCTTCTACTGGCGCCAACTACGCGACATGAAGGGCTCCGCCGACGTCGCCGGCATGAGCCCGGCCGATCTCCTCGGCTACGCCCGTCTGTGCGGCACCGCCCTGGCCCGCGCCCACGCCCGCTCCGGCGACCGCGCCGCCATCGCCGCCTACCTGGGCGGCGCCGACACCTTCGAACGGGCCGTCGCCGACTTCGCGTTCACCTACGCCGACCAGACCACCGCCGATCACGCGGCGCTGGGCGCGGCGGTCGCGGCGGGCGTGGTGCGCGCGACGCCGGAGGTGTGACGCGCAGGCGGAGGGGTACAGGGGCTCGGGCGGCACCGTTGTCCGTGTGTGCCGCTCAACTCCGGGCGCGGGAAAAGGAGATGCACTCCGTGTGACCGCGTCCCTACTCTGGAGACACGTTACGGAGCTGGCCACCACCGCTTTCCGCAGGACGGGCATCACCCCGCGGACCCGGGGCTAGTCTCTACGCACCGCTCGACGGACGTCCGCCCCCAGCGTCTCGTCGGCACACCCACACCGCTCGAGAACCCACGCCCACGGAGGCCCGTGATGGGCACCATGCTGATATCCGGGACAGTCGTCCTGGTCCTTCTAGGATTCGAGAACCACGTCTGGTGGCTGGCCGCGGCCGCCGTGCTCTTCCTGTACCTGCAGTACGGGCGGAGCGGCACCGCCTCGCGGTCCGCGTCGAGCGGGGGCTCGTCGGGATCCATGCCCCAGACGTACCAGGCCTACCGCAGGCGCCGTGACGAGCAGGCCAGGTGGGAGCGTCGCTACCGCCGCGAGCGCCCCCTGGAGTCCCGCCGCCAGACGCGCGACAAGAGCTGAGCGGGTCACAGACCCGGCGCACCCCACACCGGGAACCACCGGCTCAGATCCTGTTCCATCCGCAGGTCACCGGCGAGTGCGGCCTTCACCTGCAGCTCCAGCGCGTTGTCGCGCCGCTGTCCGTCGCCGGGCAGCGGCGCGAACGGATAGAACGTGCCGCGCTTGTAGAGGTAGACGAGCGCGAGCCGCCGGCCGGCCTCGTCACCGAAGCCGGCCAGCGAGCACAGCAGTTGCGGGCCGAAGCCGTTGACCTCCATGGAGCTGTTCACCGCGTGCAGATCGTTGACCAGCTGCGAGAGCTGGTCGGGGGTGCGCCGGGACACCAGCCAGGAGTAGCCGAACCCGTCCTGGCTGAGCTCCACCGGCGGACCGTCCCGGTCCGCGTCCGCGTCGAGCAGGGCCTGGACCTCGCGGTGCGTCTGCTCGAACGCGGCGCCCTCGACGGTGGCGAAGCACACCGCGCCGCCGCCGGTCGGCGTGAAACCGGCCGCGGCCTCCAGGGTCACGGCTGCCGACGGCAGCGCGAACAGCCGGTCGAGATCCGGCAGTGCCGGTTTGGTACGGCCGAGCAGAATGTCCAGCAGCCCCATTCTCACGCCTTTCCGGGGGTCGCCGCCTCACCCAACTCGGCGGAGATCCGCCCCAGTTGGTCGAGCCGCTGCTCCAGAGACGGGTGGGTGGAGAACAGCCGCTCGATGCCCGGCTCCTTGCCGGTCGCCGGGGTGAAGTAGAAGGCGTTGAAGGCCTGCGCGGTGCGCAGATCCTTGGTCGGGATCCTCGCGATGTCGCCGGAGACCTTGGTCAGCGCGGAGGCCAGGGCGGAGGGCCGCCCGGTCAGCAGCGCCGCCGCACGGTCCGCGGCCAGCTCCCGGTACCGCGACAGCGCCCTGATCAACAGGAAGCTGATCGCGTACACCGCCGCCGAGACGCCCATCACGGCCGCGAAGATCATCGCGGTGTTCTGGTCCCGGCGTCCGCCGCCGAAGATCTGCGAGTAGAAGGCGAACCGCACGATCAGTCCCGCGATCACTCCGAGGAACGACGCGATCGTGATCACGGCGACGTCCTTGTGCGCCACGTGCGACAGCTCGTGCGCGAGGACGCCCTCCAACTCCGCCGGTTCCAGCCGGCGCAGCAGCCCCGTGGTCACACAGACCACGGCGTGCTCGGGGCTGCGCCCGGTCGCGAACGCGTTCGGCATGTCCATCTCGGACACGGCGACGACCGGCTTGGGCATGTCGGCGAGCGCGCACAGCCGGTCGACGACCGCGTGCAGCTCGGGATACTCCTCGCGCTCCACGACCCGCCCACGCATGGCGAACATCGCGATCCGGTCGGAGAACCAGAACTGCGCCACGAACATCGCGGCGATGATGACGACGACCAGCACCCACGACTTCAGCAGCACGATCAGCGCGCCGACGAAAGCCACGTACAACAATCCGAGCAGGAACATGGTGACCGTCATCCGCACGGTCAACCGCCGGTCGCTCCGGAATCGGCTCTGCATGTGCATCACCCCGCAGTAAGGCACTCGTCCCTACCGCCAGTGTGCACCCGGCCACTCCCATGAAGCGGTCGCGATCAGGCCTAGGAGCAGCAAAGCCCGGCTGTGAAACGGGCCGCGGGGCCCGTGTCTAGTACGGCGCCCGGAACTGCGCGTACCCGAGCAGCAGGATGATCGCGGCGACACTGCCCAGCACGATCGCCGTCGACAGCCACGAGGACCGCCGCGGACCGGCCGGGCCGGGGTCGGCGCGGAAGGGCTGCGGCGCGGGCGGGTTCTCCTTCCACCGCGCGGCGAGCATCCGGGCCCGCGCCGAGGGCTCCTTGTGCTCGGCCCCGTCCGCCCACCTGATGTCGAACTCCCGCTCGTCATCGTCCTGTTCGGGCATCCCCGTGTCCCCCGTCGCCTCTGCACTTCTGTCGAACAGCTGTGCAAGAACGATACGACGACGCCCCCGTCCCTGTGAATCGGGAACGGGGGCGTCGCCTCACGGCATGGGCTCGATCACACGTCGAAGTACAGCTCGAACTCGTGCGGGTGCGGACGCAGCTGCAGCGGCGCGATCTCGTTCGTGCGCTTGAAGTCGATCCACGTCTCGATCAGGTCGGACGTGAAGACGTCGCCCGCGAGCAGGAACTCGTGGTCGGCCTCCAGGCGGTCGAGGACGGCCGGGAGGGAGGTCGGGACCTGGGCGACGCCCGCGTGCTCCTCGGGGGCCAGCTCGTAGAGGTCCTTGTCGATCGGCTCGGCCGGCTCGATCTTGTTCTTGATGCCGTCCAGGCCGGCCATGAGGAGCGCGGAGAACGCCAGGTACGGGTTGCCGGAGGAGTCGGGCGCGCGGAACTCGACGCGCTTGGCCTTCGGGTTGGATCCCGTGATCGGGATGCGCATCGCGGCGGAGCGGTTGCGCTGCGAGTAGACCAGGTTGACCGGCGCCTCGAAGCCCGGGACCAGACGGTGGTAGGAGTTCACCGTCGGGTTGGTGAAGGCCAGCAGCGACGGGGCGTGCTTGAGGATGCCGCCGATGTAGTAGCGGGCGAGGTCCGACAGACCCGCGTAGCCGGCCTCGTCGTAGAAGAGCGGGGAGCCGCCGGTCCACAGCGACGAGTGGACGTGCATGCCCGAGCCGTTGTCACCGAAGATCGGCTTCGGCATGAAGGTCGCGGTCTTGCCGTTGCGCCAGGCGACGTTCTTCACGATGTACTTGAAGAGCTGGAGGTCGTCGGCCGCGGCGAGCAGCGTGTTGAACTTGTAGTTGATCTCGGCCTGGCCGGCGGTGCCGACCTCGTGGTGCTGGCGCTCGACCTGGAGGCCGGCCCTGCCCAGCTCCAGGGAGATCTCGGCACGCAGGTCGGCGAAGTGGTCGACCGGCGGGACCGGGAAGTAACCGCCCTTGTAGCGGACCTTGTAACCGCGGTTGTCCTCCAGCGCACCGGTGTTCCAGGCGCCCGCCTCGGAGTCGATGTGGTAGAAGGACTCGTTCGCGGTGGTCGCGAAGCGCACGGAGTCGAAGACGTAGAACTCGGCCTCGGGACCGAAGTACGCGGTGTCCGCGATACCGGTCGAGGCCAGGTACGCCTCGGCCTTCTTCGCCACGTTGCGCGGGTCGCGGGAGTACTGCTCGCCCGTGATCGGGTCGTGGATGAAGAAGTTGATGTTCAGCGTCTTGTCGCGGCGGAACGCGTCCACGCGCGCCGTCGACAGGTCGGCGCGCAGCGCCATGTCGGACTCGTGGATGGCCTGGAAGCCGCGGATCGAGGATCCGTCGAAGGCCAGCTCCTCGTCCGGGTCGAACGACTCGACGGGCACCGTGAAGTGCTGCATGACACCCGGCAGGTCGCAGAAGCGGACGTCGATGAACTTGACGTCCTCGTCCGCGATGAACTTCTTGGCCTCGTCGGCGTTCTGGAACATCCAGCTCCTCCTACTCCCGACCGTCCCGCCGGGGTGGTAGTTCGTTCGTGCTGCCAGTGCGGTGGCACACGCTGTTTCCGACCCTAGGGACGCGTGATTTCTCGGGCGTGACCCATTTGTTTCACACAAGTTAACCGGACCTCGCCCGGTTGACCCCACCCGTCCGTATCCCGAAACGCGGGCAGTACCGTGGACGCGTGGACAACAGGGATGCAATCGGCTCGTGGCTCTCCGGCCCCCGCGCGGCCGCCGAGCAAGCCGGTGTCGACTTCGGATACCGGGGCGAGCAGCTCGGTCTGCCGGAGGAGGGACCCGGCTCGATCGCCCGCCCGGGCCGCCGGCTCGGGGCCCTCGTGGTCGACTGGGGCCTGAGCCTCTTGATCGCATACGGCCTCATCACGCACGGCTACGACCAGGCGACCGGGAACTGGGCCCTGCTCGTCTTCTTCGTGATGAGCGCGCTGACGGTCGGCACCGTCGGATTCTCCCCGGGCAAGCGCCTGTTCGGCCTGCGCGTGGCCGCCCTGGCCACCGGCCGCGTCAGCCCCGCCCGCGCCCTGCTGCGCACGGCCCTGCTCTGCGTCGCGATCCCCGCCCTGATCTGGGACCGCGACGGCCGCGGCCTGCACGACCGGCTGGCGGGCACGGTGGAGGTCCGCATCTGACGCGACCACGAGATCCGGAAGGTCTACGACGTCCGGAACGTGTACGACGAAGGGGCGCCCGGAGTGATCCGGGCGCCCCTTTGCCGCGCCGGGCGGGTGACTGCGGGCCGCGCACGGCCCGGGGTCACCTCGGCCACGGGCCGGTCCCGGGACACTGTCGCCGTTCCCGACGGAGGTGGTGGGCAGGATGCCAGCAGGCGACAAGTCGACGATCGTGGCCAGGGCGCCGAGGGTCGCCGAGATCGCGGCCCGGTGCGCGCAGGAGGCGGAGACCGCCAGGCGGCTCTCGCCGCAGGTGGTCCAGGCGGTACGGGACGCGGGGTTCGCCCGGCACTTCGTACCGTCGGCCCATGGCGGCGAGGCCGGCGGTTTCACCGAACTGACCTCCGCGGTCGGCCTGGTGGGGGAGGGCTGCACCTCGGCGGCCTGGGCGGCCTCGCTCGCCGCCTACGCCGGCCGGTACGCGGCGTTCCTGCCCGCGGAGGGACAGGCGGAGGTCTGGGCGGACGGACCGGACGTGCTGCTGGCCGGCGCGCTCATGCCGTCCGGCAAGGCGGAGCCCGTGGCCGGTGGCTGGCGGCTGAGCGGTGAGTGGAAGTACATCAGCGGCGTGCACTTCGCCGACTGGGCGCTGGCCTGCGCGGCCGTACCCGCCGAGGGCCCGGTGGATCCCGACGCGCGCCCGGAGGTGCGGTTCTTCGCGGTGCCGCGGGCCGACTTCACCATCGAGGACAGCTGGTTCACCGTGGGGATGCGCGGGACCGGCAGCGACACCCTGCTCCTGGCCGACGCCTTCGTGCCCGAGCACCGGACCCTGCCGCGGTCGGCCGTGCACGCGGGCCGGGCGCCCGCCTCGGACGCGCGCTGCCACCTCGTCCCGATGCACGCCGTGAACGCCCTGCCGTTCGCCGCTCCGCTGGTCGGCGCTGCCCGGGGCGCGCTGCGGGCCTGGATCGCACGGACCGGCTCGCGCGTCGACCGCCGGGGCCAGGCCGTCGGCGAGAAGCCCTCGACGCAGGTCTCCCTGGCCCGCTCGGCGGCCGAGATCGACGCCGCCGAACTGCTGATCCTGCGCACGGCGGCGGTCGCCGACGGCACGGAGTGCCCTCCGGACGGGGAGGCGGCGGTCCGGGGCGCCCGGGACCTGGCCCTCGCGGTGGAACTGCTGGTCTCCGCCGTCGACCGGGTCTTCCGCGCCGGCGGCACCTCGGGGCAGTCCTCGTCCGACCCCGTCCAGCGCTTCTGGCGGGACGTGAACAGTGCCGCCTCGCACGTGGCCCTCTCCTTCGAGACCACGGGCGCGGCCTACGGCGCCTGGGCCCTGTCCGGCGGGGAACGGGCGGGAGCCGTGCACTGAGCGGTCCCGGTTGCCGGTCCGGGACGGTGCCCGCATAGTCGATCTGGAGCCGGGTGACGATCTCGATCTAGGCCCGACAGGTGGTGCACCGTCATGACGGAGCGTCAGGAAGTACTGGAAGCCGAAGCCGCGGTGGCGCCCGAGGATTTCCGGGCGGCGATGGCCCGCTTCCCCTCGGGTGTCGTGGTCGTGACCACCTGCTGCGAGGACGGAACCCCGCGCGGATTCACGGCCAGCTCCTTCTGCTCGGTCTCGCTGGAGCCGCCGATGGTCCTGGTGTGCCTGGCGAACTCGGCGGACTCGGCACCCTCCTTCGAGTGCTGCGACCGCTTCGCCGTGAGCGTGCTGGCCCCGGCCCACCGCCCGCTGGCCGTGCGCTTCGCCACCAAGGGCACCGACAAGTTCGCGTCCGGCGGTCTGGGCCTCAGCCCGGCCGGCCTGCCGACGGTCGACCGGGCCGTGTCCGAACTGGACTGCACCGCACACGCACGACACCCGGCCGGGGACCATACGGTCCTGATCGGCCGGGTGACGGGTGTGCGACTGGGGGAGGGATCCCCGATGGTGTATTACGACCGGGCGTTCAGGACGTTGGCCTGACGCTCGGCGACGCTCAGCGGGCCTTCCCGCCGCCCTTCGGCAGCTTCATGCCCTTGGGCATCGGCCCCTTCGGCAGCGGCATGTTGCTCATCAGGTCGCCCATCGCGCGCAGCCGGTCGGTGGTCGCGGTGACCTGCGGCCCGGTCAGCACACGCGGCAGCTTCAGCATCGCCGTGCGCAGCTTCTTCAACTCGATCCGGCCCTCGCCCGTGCCCACGATCAGATCGTGTACCGGTACGTCCGCGACGACGCGGTTCATCTTCTTCTTCTCGGCGGCCAGCAGGCTCTTGACCCGGTTCGGGTTGCCCTCGGCGACCAGCACGATGCCGGCCTTGCCGACGGCCCGGTGCACCACGTCCTGGCTGCGGTTCATCGCCACCGCGGGGGTCGTCGTCCAGCCCCGGCCGATGTTGTCGAGCACCGCCGCGGCTGCGCCCGGCTGGCCCTCCATCTGCCCGAACGCGGCCCGCTCGGCCCGGCGCCCGAAGATGATCGCCGTTCCGAGGAAGGCGAGCAACAGGCCCAGGATTCCGAGATAGATGGGGTGACCGATCAAGAAGCCGATCGCGAGGAAAACACCGAAGATGCCGATGCCGACAGCCGCGAGTACAAGACCGATCTTCTTGTCGGCCTTGCGGGTCATCTTGTACGTCAGAGCGATCTGCTTCAGTCGCCCGGGGTTAGCAGCGGTGTCCGCTGCTGTGTCCTTCCTCGCCATGCCGTGAAGTCTACGTGGCCCCGGGAGCGCCGACGACGGCAGTGCCCGACGGGAGGGTGCGAGGAAGCGGAGTGCGAGCTTCAGAGACGGGCGGAGGTGACCTCTTCGAGGACCCGCTGGGCCTCGACACGGTCCTTGGCGCGGCGACGGTCCTCCAGGACGGAGGTCCACGCGTTGCGCCGGGCGGTGCGCTGGCCGCTGCTCAGGAGCAGCGACTCGACCGCACGCAGTGCGTCGGTGAAGGACGGAATGGCGGTGGCGCGGACGGGCGCGGCCTGCATGGTGGAGGTCCCCCCTCGGAACGGCTCTGATCTTGGGTGTACGTGCTGTGATACCAGGGTCACTGTTTGGTGTTACCAGGGCGTGACCGACCGGTCAAACACCAATGAAGCCTTGATGCGCGGACCCCGAACGCTGACGCGGCCCTGACGAGTCCCTCAACTGCGAGGACGGGTCAGGGCCGCGGTCAGCCGGTAGTTACTGGGCGGTAGTCGCTTGTGCCTGAATTCACACGGCCTGCGAGGCGATGTACGCGCCCCGCTTCTCGACGGCCATCTGGTAGAGGCGGCCCGCGCGGTACGAGGAACGCACCAGCGGACCCGACATCACACCGGAGAAACCGATCTGCTCGGCCTCCTCCTTCAGCTCCACGAACTCGTGCGGCTTGACCCAGCGCTCGACCGGGTGGTGGCGCACGGACGGGCGCAGGTACTGCGTGATGGTGACCAGCTCGCAGCCGGCGTCGTGCAGCTGCCGGAGCGCGTCGCTGACCTCCTCGCGGGTCTCGCCCATGCCGAGGATCAGGTTCGACTTGGTGACCAGGCCGTAGTCGCGGGCGGCCGTGATGACCTTCAGCGAACGCTCGTAACGGAAGCCCGGGCGGATCCGCTTGAAGATCCGCGGGACCGTCTCGACGTTGTGCGCGAAGACCTCGGGGCGCGAGGAGAAGACCTCGGCCAGCTGCTCCGGAACGGCGTTGAAGTCGGGGGCCAGCAGCTCGACCTTGGTGCGGCCCGCCTCGCGCTCGGCGGTCTGCTGGTGGATCTGACGGACCGTCTCCGCGTACAGCCAGGCGCCGCCGTCCTCCAGGTCGTCGCGGGCGACGCCGGTGATGGTGGCGTAGTTCAGGTCCATGGTGACCACGGACTCGCCCACGCGGCGCGGCTCGTCACGGTCCAGGGCCTCGGGCTTGCCGGTGTCGATCTGGCAGAAGTCGCAGCGCCGGGTGCACTGGTCGCCACCGATGAGGAAGGTCGCCTCGCGGTCCTCCCAGCACTCGTAGATGTTCGGGCAGCCGGCTTCCTGACAGACCGTGTGCAGACCCTCGCTCTTCACGAGGTTCTGCATCTTCGTGTACTCGGGGCCCATTTTCGCCCGGGTCTTGATCCACTCGGGCTTGCGCTCGATGGGGGTCTGGGCGTTCCGGACCTCCAGGCGCAGCATCTTGCGTCCGTCTGGGGTGACTGCGGACACATCGGCTCCCTGTAGCTTCGATTCTTCGGCGTACACCAGGGTACGCCCGTGCTTTCCGCCCCCGCGTTGAGGCCAACCTCAGGCCGAAGGGGCGCATTCCCGGGTCAGGCGGACGCCTTCTCGATCTCCCGCGGCTTCAGCTCCGCGTTCTCCAGTACGTCCTTGAGATGCCGCTCCACCACGGGCAGCACCTCGGCGATCGTGACGTCCCGGCCCAGCTCGGCCGCCAGTGAGGCGACCCCCGCGTCCCGGATGCCGCAGGGGATGATGCGGTCGAACCACTTGTTGTCCGGATTCACGTTCAGCGCGAAGCCGTGCATCGTGACGCCCTTGGCCACGCGGATGCCGATCGCCGCGATCTTGCGGTCCTCGCGCCGCTGGCCGGCGTTGGAGGGCGCGTACTCGGGACCGTTGAGGCGCGGGTCGAACTCGTCGTCCGTCAGCCGCGGGTCGAAGTCCAGCGAGAGCCCGCCGAGCGCCGGC
This sequence comes from Streptomyces sp. NPDC002499, assembly GCF_053595415.1. Classification (NCBI taxonomy): domain Bacteria; kingdom Bacillati; phylum Actinomycetota; class Actinomycetes; order Kitasatosporales; family Streptomycetaceae; genus Streptomyces; species Streptomyces sp. NPDC002499. The sequence goes on along the minus strand of NZ_JBSFXO010000004.1, from coordinate 10,911 downwards.
CGCTGCTCGACCGGGTCGCCGAGCACCCACACCCCGCTGCGCCCCTCGACCCGGGTGGTCGGCAGGCCGAACTCCGCGCAGGTGCGGATCAGCGCCTCCTCCAGGCGTCGTACATGCGCGACGACGTCCACCGGGCGCGGGAGCCGCTGGATCGGGTAGCCCACCAGCTGGCCCGGGCCGTGCCAGGTGATTTTGCCGCCGCGGTCCACGTCGATCACGGGGGTGCCGTCCAAGGGGCGCTCGCTGTCCGCCGTGCGCCGGCCCGCCGTATACACCGGGGGGTGTTCGAGGAGCAGCACGGTGTCGGGGATCTCGTCGGCGAAGCGCGCCGCGTGCACCCGGCGTTGCTCGTCCCAGGCCTCCTGGTACTCGACGGCCTCGGTACCGAACCCCATGCGGACGAACCGCAGCTCACTCACGGCAAGCGCCTCCCTGGAAGTCGTAAGGCACGAAACGTGCCTACGCCACTGTACGACCGACCGTCTCGCGTCAGCCCTGCGGCCAATCCTCACACGATCGGATGAACGAACGTCGAAATGTGCGATCGCCTGCTCACTCTCCGCTACATTCGCGCCGTTCACAAAGGCCATAAGGGCTGCTCACAGGCAATCCGGGCACAGCAGGGCCGGTAGCGGCCCCTGGAGGCCCGAAAGGCAGGAGACCGCACCGCAGATGACGGAACGACCCGCGCAGCGCACTCCCAACCGACAGCTCGCCGCGCTCATCGCAGAAGCGGGGTTCTCCAACGCGGGGCTCGCCCGTCGCGTGGACCAACTCGGTCTCGAACACGGGCTTGATCTGAGATACGACAAGACATCGGTCACCCGGTGGCTGCGCGGCCAGCAGCCCCGGGGCACCACCCCCGCCCTCATCGCCGAGGTCTTCACCCGCCGCCTGGGCCGCCGGCTCTCCGCCCAGGACCTCGGCCTCGACGCGTGCGCGCCGGTGTACGCCGGGCTTGAGTTCGCCGCGAGCCCCGAGGAGGCCGTCGACATCGTGGGCGGGCTGTGGCGCAAGGACTCCGGCAGCCACGCCGAGCTCCGCAAGATCGCGTTCACCCCGGCCGGGCTCGTCGTGCCCAGCCGGGACTGGCTGATCGGCCGGGCCGACGACAAGGTGGCCCGCGGCGAGCAGCCCGCCCGGGTCCCCTCCCAGGGCCGCCAGGTCGTCCCCCGCCAGCGCGTCCAGGGCGAGCGCGGCCCCGGCCAGAAGGTCACCCCCGGCGACATCGCGGCCCTCCGCTCGGTCGGCGAGCTCTTCCGCACCCTCGACAACATGTACGGCGGCGGCCACGCCCGCCAGGCCCTCGTGCGGTACCTGGAGCACGAGTGCGAGCCGATGCTGCGCGGCACCTACGGCGAGCAGACCGGCCGGCGCCTGTTCGCCGCCGCGGCCGACCTGACCCGGTTGGCCGGGTGGACCTCGTACGACATCGCGGCGCACGGTCTGGCCCAGCGGTACTTCGTGCAGTCCCTGCGACTTTCTCAGGCTGCGGGGGATCGGGCGTACGGGTCGTACGTGCTGGTCACCATGAGCCGGCAGGCCGTCTATCTCGGGCACGGGCGGGAGGCCGTGCAGCTCGCGCGCGTGGCGCAGCAGGGGGTGGGCACCAACGCGCCGCCCGTGGTGCAGGCGTTGCTGCATGCCGTCGAGGCGCGGGGGCACGGGGTGTTGGGCGAGGTACGGAGCTGTACCGCCTCTCTGGTGCGGGCCGAGCGGGCGCTCGAAGCGGCTCGGGCGGGGGACGAAGTGCCGTACTGGGCGCGGTTCTTCGACGAGGCGCAGCTTGCGGATGAGTTCGGGCATGCGCATCGGGATCTTCAGCAGTTTCGGGCGGCCGCGCAGCACGCGGAGAGGTCTTTGCAGTTGAGGGCGCCTGCGTTTGCTCGTAGTCGGCTGTTCTGTCGGGTGGTGCTTGCTTCTGCGCGGCTTGGGCTGGGGGAGCTTGATCAGGCCTGTCAGTTGGGGGCCGAGGCGGCGGGCGCTGCTGCGGAGATGCGGTCTGTGAGAGCGATTGAGTATGTGCGGGACTTTGAGCGGAGGTTGGAGCCGTACAAGGATGCGGCGCCTGTGCGGGGGTATCGCGACAAGGTCGCGGCATTGAGCTAGGGGGATTCGCCGTAACTTCGGCCGTTGCGTGGTCTGCGCGCCGCCGTGGGGGCTGGTCGCGCCCACGCGGCGGAGCCGCAAATCGACACAGCCCCGCGCCCCTAAGGACAAAAGACAAAAGCCTCTTACGCCGCCCGCGTTGTTGGCATGGGGTCCGCCCTGTGCATCGACCCTGCCGCTCCCAAGTCCCTCAGAATTGCCGCCGTTGCCCTGTGGGCCGAATGCAGGGCTCCCTGGACCGTGCTGGTGTCCCGGTGGTCGCCGCAGACGTAGAGGCCGGCCAGGAGGCGGACCGGGCGGTGGAGGTCGTGGGGTGGGCGCATGGTGGGGACCGCCTCGGGGGTGTGGTGGACGGCGAGGGTTTCCCAGCGGGCGGTGGAGGTGCCGTAGAGGCGGGCGAGGTGGATGCGGACCGCGGTGTCGACGGACTGGGGCGGTTCGCCCAGGACCGTGGACGAGACGAGTACGCGGCCCTCGGGGGCGCGGGACGGGTCGACCGCGCTGACCACCGCCGTGTGGGCCACCGGGCCGCCACGGTCGGCGTCCAGGAGCAGGGCCGCGCCCGTCCGCGGGGGCTCGTCCGTCGCGTGGTGGACCACCGTCACCGGGTGGAAGTCCGGTACGCGCAGGCCGGGCAGGAGGTCGGCGGCGGCTCGGGCGTCGGTGGCGAGGAGGACCGCCCGGCAGCGGATCTCGCCGTGTTCGGCGGTCGTCACCGTGTTCGTGGCGATCGAGGTGACCCGGACGCCGGTGTGCACGGTGCCCGGCGGGAGCGTGCGCGCGAGCAGTTCGGGCAGTGCTTCGGCGCCGCCCTCCGGCAGGCACAGGCGGCCGGCCGCGAAGGAGCGCAGGGCGAGGTCCGCGCAGCGGCTGGACGTCGTCAGCTCCGGGTCGCAGAGCAGGGCCGCCAGCAGCGGGCGCAGGAAGCCGTCGACGGTACGGGCGGCCACGCCTCGTGCCGCGAGGGCCTGGGCGGCGGGCGACTCCGGGCGGGACAGGAGCCGTTGGACGGGGGTGCCGGCCAGTCGTGCGAGGGACGCGGCCAGTCGGGCCTGGTCGATGGCGGTGCCCAGGGGGGAGCCCGACCGGGGCGTGCTCTTGGCGGGGGCGCTCGCCAGGGCGCGTACGGCGTGGAGTGCGCCCCTTGCGCCCCCCGCGCTCATCTGGGCGCCCGCGTGGTGCCGGCGTCCGTCGCTGTGCAGCAGGACGCCCGGCGCGAAGGGACGCAGCACGAGCGCGTCCAGGCCCGGGGTCCGGCGCAGTTCGGGGTAGGCCGTGGAGAGCAGCTGGCCGATGCGGTCGAGCCGGAACCCGTCGACCTTCTCGGTGGACATCCGACCGCCTACGTAAGGAGCGGCCTCCAGGACGGCGGTCGTTACTCCAGCCCTGCTCAGCCGATGTGCCGCCGACAGACCGGCGACCCCGGCTCCCACGATGACGACGTCCGCCTGGTACACGGGATCAAGCACGTGCCCCTCCTCGCGGTTGCGCGGCCGGTGGAGACGTCATGCCCCCAACAAGCCCCAGAAATACCCGAGTTCGGGTCGAGGGTAGGGCTGAGATCGGTCAAGGGAAGTCGCGCAGAGACAGGGCACGGTCGCACGGCGGTCGCATGACGGCCGCCTGGCGGTCGCATACGGTCGTGCGGGGATTCAGAGGGCCGCCCGGATCGCTCCCTCGATGTCCGGGAACGCGAAGGTGAACCCCGACTCCAGCAGTCGCTTGGGCACCACCCGCGCACTGCCCAGGATGTCCCCGGACATCTCGCCGAGCGCGGCCTTCAGCACCGGCGCCGGCACCGCGAACAGCGTCGGCCGGCGCATCACCCGCCCCATCGCGGCGGTGATCTCACGGTTCGTCACCGGATTCGGGGCGGTCAGGTTGAACGGCCCCTCAAGACCGTCGGTCTCGATCAGATGCCGGATCGCGGCCACCTCGTCGTGCAGCGCGATGTACGACCAGTACTGCCGCCCGTCGCCCAGCCGCCCGCCGAGCCCCGCCTTGAACAGCGGGAACAGCTTCCCCCAGGCGCCGCCGTGCTTGCCCACCACCAGTCCCGTGCGCACGAACGCGGTCCGTACGCCCGCCTCCCGCGCGGCGGCCGTCGCGCCCTCCCACTCCACGCACAGCTCCGGCAGGAAACCGGTCCCGGGCGGCGCGCTCTCGTCGACGACCCGGTCACCGGTCTCGCCGTAGTAGCCGAGCGCGCTGCCGTTCACGAACACCCGCGGCTTCACGTCCATCGAGGCGACCGCCTCGGCCAGCGCCGAGGTGCCGAGCAACCTGCTGTCGCGGATCTTCTTCTTGTACGCGTCCGTCCAGCGCCGGTCGCCCACACCCGCGCCCGCCAGGTTGACCACGGCGTCGACCCGGCCGAGCGCCGCGGTGTCCACGTACCGCCCGTCCGGGTCCCAGCAGACCTCGTCCGCGCCGCGGGCCGCCCGGCGCACCAGACGCACCACCTCGTGCCCGTCGGCCCGCAGGGACGTGACCAGGGCGCTGCCGATGAGACCGGACGCGCCGGCCACCAAGATTCTTGAACTTTCCATGATTCCCATTCTGCCCGGTGCGTACATAAGGTCCCGGTCTGGAACCGGTGCCCCACCGTAGGGTGGCCGTCATGCCCGTTCCGCACATACGCCGCGCCACCCTCGACGACGAGGAGGCACTGGGCCGCCTCGACCGAGCCACCTGGTCCCCTCTGCACTCCGTCCAGCCGCGCCCCCAACCGCCCTACGAGCCCTTCTACAACGAGCGGTTCGGCCCGCGCGACCATCTGGTCGCCGAACTCGACGGCACGGTCGTCGGCTACATACGGCTCGGATACCCGACCCCGCTGGTCTGCAACGCCCATGTCCGTCAGATCCAGGGTCTCGCCGTCGCCGAGGAGGCGCGCGGCGCGGGCGTCGGACGGGCGCTGCTGCGGGCCGTACGCGACGAGGCCCGCCGCCAGGGCGCACGCCGGCTGACCCTGCGGGTGCTCGGGCACAACACGCCCGCCCGCCGGCTCTACGAGGCCGAGGGCTTCGTCGTGGAGGGGATCCTGCCCGGGGAGTTCCTGCTGGCGGGGGAGTACGTCGACGACGTACTCATGGGCTGCTCGCTCTGAGGGACCGGCCGCGCTACGACGTGACCAGGTCGCCCGTGTCCACCGGTGCCGTCGCGTTCGCGGCGCGCCGGGCGTCCGAGGCCACCTCGTCCGCCGTCAGGACGTAGCCCGTCTCGTTGTCGGAGGTGGAGCGGGCGAAGACGACGCCGAAGACCTGGCCGTCGGTGGTGAGCAGCGGGCCGCCGGAGTTGCCGGGGCGGACGGTGGAGCGGATCGAGTAGATCTCGCGGGTCACCGTGCCGTCGTTGTAGATGTTCTGGCCGGTCGCGTGCACCCGGTTCGCGACCGTCGCCGCCTGAAGGTTCAGATCGCCGTCCTGCGGATAGCCGGCGACGACCGCCGAGTCCCCGCGCGCGGCACTGTCGTCGAAGCGCAGCACCGGGGCGCTCAGCTCCGGCACATAGAGCACCGCCACGTCCTTCTGCGGATCGAAGAGCACCACCCGGGCGTCGTACGACCGCCCCACCCCGCCGATCCGCACGGTCGGGTCGTCGATGCCGGCCACCACGTGCGCGTTGGTCATCACGTGCTCGTCCGAGAACACGAAGCCGCTGCCCTCGCGGCCCTGGTTGCCGGAGACGCCCTCGATCTTCACCGTGCTGCGCTTGGCCGCGTTCGTCGCGCTCGCCGTGACGCTGTCGCCGGTGGGCTTGGCGACCTCGGCCGTCGACTCGTTCTCGAACGGGTTGAAGACCTGCGGGAAACCCGCCTCGGTGAGCGCGGAGGTGGCCCGGGAGAACCAGCCCGGGGTGGTGTCCGGCATGGCGTCCTGCACCGTGCCCAGCACCCGGGAGTCCCGGATCGCCGTCGTCAGCAGGGACGAGGAGGACGCGCCCAGGACGCTCGCGGCCACCCAGGCCACGATCAGCACCGCCACCGAGTTGGCCACCGCCCCGCCGACCCCGTCCGCGATCCGGAGCGGCCCCTGGTCCAGTTCCTTGCGCAGCAGCAGCGCGAGCCGCCCCGCCAGCTCGTGCCCCACCACGGCCGGGACCAGCACGGTCAGCACCGCCGTCACCGTCGCCGCCGTGGTCCCCGGGTCCGCGAGATCCATCATCCAGGGCAGCACCCAGACGCCGATGACCGCGCCGCCCACGAACCCGGCGAACGAGACACAGCCGGCCACGAGGCCACGCCGGTAGCCGGAGGCCGCGTAGGCCACCACGACCAGCAACAGCACGATGTCGAGCAGGTCCACGGAGCCGCCTTTCTGTCGGACCCCCTATTACGGGCGGGACGGTCCCGATGATCAGCCACGCGCACGCGTACCGGCCGCGAAGCCCTCACGCGTGCGTGCACTCCGGAAAACGCCCCGGACCAGGACGATGGTTCCACCGGGTGGCACAGCACACATCGCGGGCGGAGCGGATCCGGCCGAGAGTGGGGTCATGCGTGTCCGAAGATCGCCGGGAACCCGGCGGGCGGTCGCGGCCCGGATGCCCCGTGCCGTGCGGCTCGCGCTCGCCTGTGTGCCGGGACTGGCCGCCGTCGTGGGCCTCGTGCTGTGCGCCGACGGCATCGGCCACGGGCGTTCGGTGCCCCCGCACCCGGTCGCGGCCCGGCCCGTCACCCTGCACGCCGCGGTCCGGCCGCACATCGTGCCGCGCTCGGCCTGGCTGGACGCGCTCTCGCGGCACGCGCAGCCGCCGCCGCGCTACGACGACAAGGTCGTCGCCGTCTTCGTCCACCACACCGACTCGCCCAACGGCTACGACTGCGCGGACGCGCCCCGCATCATCCGCTACCTCTACGCGGGCCAGACGGGCGTTCGCGACTGGGACGACATCGGCTACAACTTCCTCGTCGACCGGTGCGGCACGGTGTACGAGGGCCGCGCGGGAGGTGTCGACCGGCCCGTCACCGGTGCGCACACCCAGGGCTTCAACCACCGTACGGCGGGGATCGCGGCGATCGGGACGTTCACGGCGGGGGTGGAGGTGCCGGCGGCGATGACGCGGGCGATCGCGGCGGTGGCCGCGTGGAAGTTGGGGCTGGCGGATGTCGACCCGCGGGCCATGGCCCGGCTGGTCTCCAGCAACAGTCTCAGCCGGTATGCCTCCGGCACGGCTGCGAGGCTTCCTTCCCTTGCGGGGCACAAGGACGGGTACATGACGAGTTGCCCTGGGGCCGCTCTGTATCTCGAACTTCCGTTCATCCGGGAGGAAGCGGCTCGTCTTCAAGGGCGTTGATCGCCCCCGCCGCCCCTACCCGTCCCATCTCGGGGGCTGCGCCCCCGGACCCCCGCTCGGTTGTGTGTCGGGTGCGGGCTCGTGGGGGCTGGTCGCGCCCACGCGGCGGAGCCGCAAATCGATACTGCCCCGCGCCCCTGGGGGGTCTTACTTGCGGGCGAGATAGACGCTCAGCGCCCTTTGCAGGGCCTTTCCCTGGGTGCCCACCGGGCGTTCCCATTCACCCAGGTACTCCACTGCCTGGCCGCCCGTGCCGGTCTTGAAGAGGAGGCGGCCGAAGAGGCGGTCCTCCTGGACGAGGGCGGGGGTGATGGATCGCAGGTCGTATGTCTCCGCGCCGGAGTCCAGGGCCTGGCAGAGCATGCGCCACAACAGGACGCTGCTGGGGCGCAGTTCACGGCCCTGGCGGCCGGACGCGGGGTAGGAGTGCCAGACGTGGTGGCCGACGCTGATCATGAGCGCGGCCGACAGGACCTCGTCGTCGTGGACGGCGAGATAGATCCGCAGGCGGTCGGCCTCCTCGGCGTTCAGCGCCTGCCACATGCGCCGGAAGTAGTCCAGCGGGCGGGTCTTGAAGCCGTCGCGTTCGGCCGTCGCGCGGTACAGGCGGTGGAAGGAGGGCAGATCGTCGGCCGAGCCCCAGAAGACCCCGACCCCGCCCCCCTCAGCGGTCCGCAGGGCCTGTAGCCAGTGCGGGGCGAGACCCTCGCGCAGATCCTCCACCGACCGTCCCGCCAACGGGATCCGACAGCCGTACCGAGGCTGCCCGAGCCCGAACCCGCTCCCGTCGTTCTCCTTGCACCGCCGCCACCCCAGCCGCCCGAGCCGCTCGGCGATGTCCAGCGCGTACCCGTCGATCCCGTCCGTCGGCAGATCCCGCAGATGCCGTACGGCGGGGTCGGCGATGCCCGCCGCCACGGTGGCCGCGTCCCAGTGCCGGACGACGAGCGGCGGGCCGATCCGGACCGAGAACGCGCCCTGCTTCTCCAGGTGTTCGATCAGCGGGTCCAGGTACCGTTCCGGGCGCTGGCTGTGCCAGTCGATCGCGGGCCCGTCGGGAAGGTAGGCGAGACAGCGCCCGGTCCCGGGGAACGCCCGGTACAGCACGAGCGCGACGGCGACCATCTCGTCGTCCTCGAACCAACCGACGCTCTCCGCCGTCCAGTCGGGCTTCACATCGGCCCACTCGGGGATCTGGAGATGGCTCGCGTCCGGGTGCAGCCAGAGATGGTCGAGGTGCTCCCGGCGGGTTATCCCCTTCACGTACGGGCTGGTCATGGGCACGACGCTCCTGTTCGGCGGCGGCCACCGTAAGCCGGGGCGCACCGGACGGGTCAAGACGTCACGACTGTGAACTCCGCCCCCACCCGCTCCCCGTATCCCAGTCGGGTCCGGTGTACCGGACGGGCAGTTCAGGCGAACGAGCGGCGACGGCCGCCCGAACGCCACCACCCGCGCGGCGCTCACAGGTTTCTCGCAGGCGGCTCACCGGGTCCCCCGAGGCGGCCTCCCTATCGTCATGCACACGCACTGACCGGAGGGTGGGGAAAATGACCAGCAGCCACGTCAACACCACGGAGAAGTCGGCCGGTTGGACCAGGTCGGCGCGCGGCCCCTGGGCCGTGGTCTGCGCCGTCGCCACGGTGATCCTCGGCCCGGCCGCCGTCACCGCGTCCGCGCTGGACCAGGCCAACGCGGCGCCGATGCACCACGCGGTACGGGTGGACCAGAACCAGGCCTACATCCCGACGGACACGAGTCGCCGCAGGCAGGCGGCCTGAGTCTCGGAGGGCGCGGTGGGGCTAGCCCCTGAAGCGCTCCCACAGCTTGGGGTACCGCTCGGCCAGGACGCCCTCGTTCTCCAGGTCCAGGGGCGTGCCCGTCGGCTCCGCGGGGGCGGGCGGGATACCGAGGTCGGCGGCGACGGCGCCGGTGAGCTGTTCGTACGCCTCGTCCGCCGCGAACCCGAGCTCCTCCCCGTCGCCGTCGATCTCCTCGTCGAAGTCGTCGATGAGATCGGCCAGCGAGTCGGGGTCGTGCACGGCACCCTCGTAGACCTCCCGCCCCTGGCCGATCAGCCAGCAGCGGAAGAAGTCGAAGGCGTCGTCGCTCGCGCCGTCCAGCAGGACCCAGGCCGCGCCCCACAGGTCCCAGGTGTAGGCGCGGTTGTAGCGGGCCTCGAAGTGACGGGCGAAGTCGAGGACCAGCTCGGGGTCCAGCTGGAGGAGCCGGTCCACGAGCAGGTCGGCCTGCTCCTCGGGGTCGCCCTCCGCGGCCTGGCGGGAGGCGTCCACCAGCTCCCAGAACTCCGTCTCGTCCATCACGGGTCAAGCATCGGGCCTGTACGGGTGGGGCGCACGTGGAGTGAGGCGGATTGTTATGTCCCGTACAGGCGCGCGAGCCGAGTCGCGTCCTCCGTGAAACGCGCCCGCAGACTCGCGGGCGCCAGCACCTCGGCCTCCGGCCCCAGCGCGAGCAGCTGGGAGTGGGCGACCTTCTCGGACTCCACCGGGAGCGTCACGGTCAGCGTGCCGTCCTCGTCCGGGGGACCCGCGGCGGCCAGCGCGTCCCGGGCGGAGACGGGATCGACGGCGTACGGAAGCGCGCGCACCCCGTCCGGGGACAACCGCACCACCACTTCCGTCCGCAGGATGGACCGCGCGAACTGTTCGGCCCGTTCCGCCCAGAAGGCCGGCAGATCGAACTCCTCGTCCCGTACGAAGCGCTCCGCGCCGGCGTCCATCTCCGTGAACCGGTCGATCCGGTACACCCGGAAGGTGTCCGCGTCGGGGATGCGGGCGCAGAGATACCAGACCCCGGCCTTCAGTACGAGCCCGTAAGGCTCCAGCACGCGCTCCACCTCGCTCTCCCGGCTCCGGTAGCGCGCGGTCACCCGGCGGTCGTCCCACACCGCGTCGGCGACGGTCGGGAGGAGTTCGGGGGCCTTGGGTTCGGCGAACCAGTTGGGGGCGTCCAGGTGGAAGCGCTGGGACGCCGACCGGGAGGCGTCGGAGAGGGAGGGGAGGAGGGCGGCGGACACCTTCAGCCGGGCGGCGGATGCGGCGTCTTCCAGGCCCATCTCGCGCAGGGCCCCTGGCACACCGCTCAGGAAGAGGGCCTCGGCTTCGCTGCGGGCGAGCCCGGTGAGGCGGGTCCGGTACCCCCCGATGAGCCGATATCCGCCGGCCCGGCCCCGGTCGGCGTACACGGGGACCCCTGCCTCGGAGAGTGCCTGCGCGTCCCTTGTGACGGTCCGCTCGGAGACCTCCAGCTCGCTGGCCAGCTCGGCGGCGGTCATGGAGGCGCGGGACTGGAGCAGCAGCACCATTTTGATGAGACGGGCAGCGCGCATGCCTCAATGATGAGGGATCTCGCCCCCGCCGCCCCTACCCGTCCCATCCTGGGGGCTGCCGCCCCCAGACCTTCGCCCTTGGGGGTGCTCAGGACGACGACCACCTGACGGACGGCCAGGACCGCGGCCACCAGCCACAACCCCAGACGTGC